>NZ_JBEFZF010000006.1:0-295557 GCF_046524175.1 Spongiivirga sp. MCCC 1A20706 | reverse complement strand
GGTGGCCGGCGCAGCTGCAGTAGACCCATCAGCATTAAAAGTGACTTCTAAAGGCGCTTGTCCGCTATTGACACTGGCACCGATGACTGCTGTGGGTAATGCATTAACCGTAACAGTACGGTTTACTTCATCCGCTTGGTTGCCATTAGTATCAGATACATTGTATGTAAGGACATAACTACCCGGTGTGGTTTGATCGACACTACCGGTGATCATTATTTCACTAACAGGAATATCATTGCCTTGTGCATCGACTGCTGATACGGTTTCTACAAAAGGAGTGTCTTGACATAGTTGTACTTGTTCTCCATCACCTCCTAAGGTAATAATAGGTTTGTTACTATTAGGATCAATATAGGAGAAGGTAACAGTAGCAGTTCTTTCTAAAGGCGGATCAAATGAGTTTTGAACAGTAAAGGTTAAGGTGTGATCTCCTACATCAGTACCGGTATAGGTTCCGCTAAATTCTCCTGGTGTAATGGTGATGTTATCTCCAGCGGTATAGCTAGTACCATTAATTATTAAACTACCTGTTCTGGTATTGGTAAAGCTCATGGTATAGGCAGCGGTGCCTGAGGTTTCAACTAAATTAAAGTCAATACCGAGTGCGGTATCGATATTAGCTTGAGTGTCAGCAGCAGCTTGAGCAGTAAAGGTATATTCTGGTGTTTCAGAGACCTGTAGTGTAATTTCTTTTTCAGCGACCACACCGAATCCATTTTCAGTGGTGAACTTTAGTTTAACAGGCCCCAGCTGATCAGCCATGAATTTCCATGTGAACTGTCCGCTTTGAGTATCAGTGAATGTGTTGTTGGCTAATTCAGTTCCATTAACAATCACACTACCAGATCCAGCTACGGTACCTTCATCGGCAGGGAGTACTTCATACTTTGTTTGATATGTAGACGGATTAATCTCATTAATAGCCATGTTCAGATCGATCATGGAATCTGGTGATAGCGAACCTGCAGAAGGGATCACATCAAATACAAAGGCAGTTTCTTGTACATTACATTTTAAAGAAAACGCTTTTTCTTCTCCACTACCATTAACCACGGTGATGATCAAGGAGGCATTCCCTACTTCAGTGCCGACGAATTGTAGTTCGTTAGTAGCTCCTGAAAGCATGACAAGGTTATCTTGTTCTACAATAGCTCCTCGATAGCTGATGTATCCGCCACCGCCATCAACGGCATATTTAAACTGGTAGCTACCTGCGGTGTTTGCATTAATACCTCGAATGGTGACCTCGAATGGCCGAGCGATGTTTACAAAACAATTGAGTGTCTCTGTAGGTGCAGAGACCTTAAAGGTGATCAGTAGATCATCAGTCACCTCCTTTGTACAGGCAATAGCCAATAACAAAAAGACAAAGCGGACTAGTTTGTTTTGTAAGAGGGTTTTCATTCAGTGTAATTCTCTTCCTATAATAAAATGAGTTTAATTCCTGCTCCGGCATATGGGTTAAAATTCCCCAATTCACTGTTTACGTGATAATATTGATAAGCTTTAAAATTGAGTGTTACTGTCGGTATTATAAACACATCTAAATCTGCACCAACAAAACCTCCATATATAAAACGTTTCGCTTCTTTCAAAAAAGCACCGCTTGGTAAAAGTTCGTCACCTTTGTTTAAACGCTCTGATCCAGCTACCAAACCAGCACCAAGGTAAATGGCTAGTTTTCGATTATTGTTTCCTATAAGATCTACAAAATAACCAAGGTTGGCCGCAGTAAAATCAACGTCGATTTCATCACCTGTTGAAGCCATTTTTTTTGCTTGATAACTTTGTATACCAACTTGAGCGAAATCAAACCAGCCAATTTTATAATCTAAAGTTACCATACCACCGAAACCTTCATCGGTAATACCTCCATTAATCGATGCACCAATAGTATATGTCTGCGCATAAGATGCACTAAGACATAACATAAAGAGCAGCATTAGCATACGCCGTAAGGGGTTTACGCTCATACAATAAGTTACTTTGTTGTGTAAAATGCCTTTTTCTGTTGTGTTATTTTAAAATTACAAAACATTTGGCTTGTTGGTAGGAAAAATATACGTCGAAGATAGTGATATTATTTTTAATATGCTGGTTTTCAGGTGGGCAAAAACAATTTATTTGTCTGCTGTACTACTTAACTTTTTGAAAATGAACTGATAATAAAAAGTGCTTAAAAAGGCTGTTTATAACAGCTATTATCGTCTATTATTGTTACATGCGTCAAGATAGCGTTGAGTTTCATTTAGCTTATCTTGAAGGCGACGGTTTTGAGTCTCATAGTCTTTAAGCAATTGTGCCGAATTTTCTAATTTTTTTAGTTCGCCTTTTAACGCTTGGATTTCTACATAAGAGCTAATAATTTGCTTGTACATATCATAGCGGAAAGTTTGGTCTTCTTTAGGAATCGAATTTTGAAGATCAACCAATTTTCGAGATAGCATTACATTAATATGCTGCAAATTTTGACCTTTAACATCTAAGCTGTCAACATGGGCCTTAATGTCTTTCATCCCTTTAAAAAACTGCTCTTGAAATGCGATGTCTTTCTCTATTTTTTCAGACCGTTCTCTCCAAACCTTATTTTCATGTAAGGGTATTTGGTTAAAATCGAAGAAAATAGCTGTGACTATAAGTAAGACAGTTACAACAAATAATAAGATAAATTTCCAAATACTACTTCGCCTTTCCTTTGCGTTTTGGGGTTTCATAAGCTAACAACGATTAATCTAGTAAAAAGCTACGACGCTTTTTAACTTCAGGTTTTGCAATTACTTCTTCTTTTACAAAGATATTCGAATCTGACTTTTTACCAATATATTCTAATTCGTTCAACTTTTTGAAAAGAGACGCCATTAGTTTGGTAAAATTAGAAACATAAAGAAGTGATTTATTAATGTCGTTATGTTGGTAGTTAAGCTCAATCATTTCTGTCAAAACCTTTTCAAAGGCCCCTTGATTAAGATCACACCAATCGGATAAATAATTTAGTAATTCTTCTTTTCCAGTACCTGCATAGACATCAATGTTGTTTTTAATTACACGCGACAATGACATAATCTTGCTAATTAAATAAACAGGAGATTGGCCATTAGCAGTTAGCCTGTATTCTGGTAGCATTGATCCAAAATATTGCACAACCGCCTGTGAAATGGTCATGACCATTCGTGCCATATCGTTGGTTTGCTTCTTTTGATATATTTTTTGAATAATATTCATATTGTAATTCTCCAAAACATTAAAGAAAGTATGAATCTCAGCATAAATATACTTAAGGTCTTCATGGCTGTCAATACAAGTACAGGGTGGAATATACTCCTCGTTCACAGCGGCTTTACCATCGACTACATCAATTTTTCCTATAGAAATATGGTATGATCCAAATTCATCTTCATTCGCATCAGCTTCATCAACAATGTGCAATTGATAATTAGGAACTACGAAAGGATGACGAACTGGTTCTTCGTCTGGTTTGGCATCGCCTAGTGGAATGCGCTCAAATGGGTTTACACTAAGTACTACGTAATAAGAACCATCACCTTTTTCTGTTGTCATCGAAGTATCGATGCTGTTTCCACTCTTTACCAAAGCTTCGGTGATATCAGGTGTAATATTAATATTATACCCATTTTTAGTAATCGCTTTACAATGTTTTAGTTGTACAACTACAGTATTCTGGCCATCAAGGCTGACGTCCAATTCTAATGCGTTATTACCACTTGTAGATGGAATTAGTCCGTAGTTAAAGGCATTTATGTGGGCAGCAGTTGCTAGCTGGCTATTGCGAACAGCAGCATTTTCTGATTCAATAAAATGCTGTTTGTTTATTTTCATTCCATCAATCCAGTTTACCTGGTAATGGGGTTGTTTTTCTGGATTCATAACGGTTAGAATAAACTTAATCTTTTATAGGTTAATGTGATGCCAGTAATACAATTGTTTTCGGCTCTACTCACTTTTTGGATGGTAATTTTCCATTTTTTTCCGCGCTTTTCTAGCACTTTACACCATTCTTTTAAAGTAAACGAGTCGCCTCTTGCTGAAATCGGAATATTTCTGTTTTCACAAGTATAATTATCTAGGTCTGCTATAGAGCCGGTTTTCTTTCCAATACTTTGAAATAGTGTACTTAGCGCAGTATTTCCTATATCGGGAGCCCTAAAAGGTGGAGGTGTATCTGATTCTGTGTCTTCTTGGGGCTCCTCCGGCAAATCAATTCCTACAATAGGATCAGGATCGGTCGTGGGAATTAGATTAATTTCTGTTCTTCGTCTAGGAGCTACAATTCTCGGTTGCGTATTCTGTTCTAATTCAGGTAATACATTAATACGTTTTGAAGTGCTATATCGAGGATCCCCGTTTACAATTAGGGTTACAGTTTTAAGGCCGGGAGAATTGTAAATATAATTAGGCTCTTTTAATTTAGAATTAACTTCAGCCGTTTCGCCAAAACGCCACTCCCATGAGGTAGCATCTTTGGTAAACTCATCAACTTTTAAAAGTTTCCCTACCCTGATAGAGGATGGAATGTTAAAATTGGCAAGCTTCGTTGAATCTAATATAAATAGCTTTTCTTTAACTACAATCGTCTTTGTTTTTATACAGCGATTGTTAATTTTTAGCGAAATTTGATACTTACCCGGTTTTTTAAATGTGTGAAATGGGGTCACCCTTTTATCTACTTCGCTATTATCACCAAAGCTCCATTCACGATTACTAACCTGTGTACTTTTATCTTTAAAACGTATAATCTCTCCCACCCGATACTCATTTCCTACAGCTTCAAAATCAACAACCCCACATGGAGTATAGTTATAAAAACGATACCCAAAAACAGATCCTGATATTAAAATCATCACCAAAAAGAAAAGAAGTACACTTCTATCAATATGAAAATTTGTTTGCTTCATTTTATTATCATAAATAATTCAACTTCATTATGCGCTTACAATGGATATAGTATACGGGAAAACATTTAACGACTGTTGCTCTAAGATAGTTAAAATATTACTTTTCATAGCATCCCACTCCGGTTGAGTGGTTCGTACTTTGTTATTTGGGGTAAGCGCAATATTTACCGTTGGAACCAGTCCTTTTTCTTCATGAATTGCTGTTTTGAAGCCTTTATTAACCTCAATATCCGATACACGAGTAGCACAAATTTCATAGCATAAGGCTTTAATATCCTCTTTCGTAACGATTCTATTTCTTGATAACAACGCTCTGCGGTAAGCATTCAGGCGTTCATCCATATTAAGGTTGTTTTTACCTTGTAGGGTGGCAGTCAAAAACATGTTACCCCTTTGTTTAAGATCACTGCCTTTATAAACGTTTAAAGCGTTGCCTTGTTTTATCTGGTTGCCTTCTTCTCCGTCTGTTACCCAATACTCTACTAACAACGTATCTTTCTTTTTATGAGGTACAATCGAGATATAGCTTGTTTCATAATTACTGTAGCCTATATCTGCTATTTTAGTTTCAAGAAGTGCAATATTTTGGTTTAATTCTTTAATAGTAGCTTGAAGAAAATCATTGTTGAAAACAGAGAAGGATGCGCTTTCATCCTTTAATAAATCAAGCAAATGCAACAAATATTCTTTTGCTTTACGAGAATCAAGTTTACCAACATTATCTCTTCTTATGGTGAAGGTTCCACGGTCATCTTGAAATAGTTCGTTTTGTTTTAGCGAATAGTTCTTGCCGCTGGTGTTGCTGATGTTTTTTATGTCAAGAAACAGCTCCTGAGTGTTAATAGGGATTATATTAACGTAGTCTTTTAACTGATAGGTCATACTTTGCCAACGTCTATTTAACGCAGGCACAGCATTCATTGAGCAAAAAACTTCTTTCAAAATGGTATCATCTATTACACGGGGGAAAACAATTTTGATCCAATGAAGCTGCTCTAGTTGTTCGTGCTCTTTTAAATCAATAAGTTTTTCAAACTCTTTTGGTGTTTCCGGCTCATTATTTAATGTAACATTAGAAGTAATAGTGACAAAATTCGGATTGTAAAATGAACGTATTTGCTCTTCTAGATACCTGCTTTTATTTTGACCTGCGGCAACCACCGATCGAAGTGTAAATTCATTTTGGCGAGTAATGCGTTGCAGTCCTGGATTGGTTGTGACTGGTTTTCCATTAAAAAAGAAATCGGCATTTTTTAAATGGTGATAAAAAAGTTCTCTCCCCTTCATGTCCATTAACTCAAAATAAAGCGAGACATCTGTTAAGTCGATTTTCTTACTGCTTGATTTTATACCAATAAATAAAGTTGATGGCGGTAAATCCAACCCACTGGTCATTTTAAGGTCGCTTACTGTTTTTCGCTTACCCTCATATTCAAATAATTGATCTCTACATACTATTGCTTTTATTTTAGCATCGACTAACATACTGGGCTGTAGCGCAGAAAAATAGATGTTCTTTACATCTTGTCCGGCATTGGCCGTTTTTATTCTTTTTTTGTAAAAAAGTAAATGCTCTGGGGTAATTGTCGTTTTCGTCTCAACAGGTTCGACATAAATAATACCATGTGCGGGTTTTGCTCCATACACCATTTCTGGCGTCATCAGTTGTATAAGCTGTTCCGTTACACGTGACTGAGAGTTTTCAAACTCGGCCGAGAGTTTTTCAATTTCTGATGCACATGCACTTATGAGCAAGGAAACGATCGGGTCAAAAGAACTCTCAATTTCATTAGGCGCTACACCCCATAATGAGGCTGCCTTTTTGATCATTCTATTCTTTATTTGAAGTTTTGACTCCGTATTCATCGACTATAATTCAATTAAAAAGATAATGGTGCAATATAAAAACGCTCAAGACATGAAAAAGGCTCGCTTGTTTGGCTAATCATACCATTCACCTTTATGTCTACGCGTTTTCTTATTCTATTTAAATTACTACTATTTTTAAACTCCTCTTGCTCAATTTTTACATCGACTTTTACCCGATTTAATCGGGTTTCCTTACCGGATATACTTTCCACTAATGAGTCAGCGATAATATTACGCAACTTATTAGTACTGGTAAGGTTGTCAAAATCTACGTTCCATATTGAGCATCCAAATGATTCATCAAAATGACACTCTCCAAAATATGATGTAGTAATAAGATGAATAAACGAAACAACCGATTGCTTGATGCTTACTTTATCAAGCTCTTTGTTTCGTATGATTTTTCCAGCTTTTAGGGGAATTTGATAGTAGTTTGAAGCCATATAGAAAAGTCCTGTTAGACTGTATGTAACGCAATTTAATAAGATTTATTAACCAATCTACACAAAAAACTGCATATAGAATGATTACCTGTACTTTTATCGAAGCTTTTCATCAACATATCTTATCTTAACACTTGGTTTACAATGAAGTTTTATATTTGAGTTCCAAATTTTATGAAAATGAACAATAGATTTATACTGCTCTTAATAGTGGTGGGTTTGTGCATAAGCTGCGGAAATCGGAATTTTATTCCTGAGCCTGAAGAGGTTATTTCTAAAATCCCGATAAAACCAAAACAAGATACCGTTAAGCAAATTAAGAAGGCTCCTATTTTGCCTATACAAAAAAAGTATGCTAAGTCTTTAGGGGTTGAGCCAAATCGCGTAAAACCCGTTGCACTATATAATTTTATAGATAGATGGATTGATGCTCCTTATCGCTTAGGTGGTGAGGACAAACGCGGTATTGATTGTTCATACTTTACATTGTATCTATATCATGACGTTTTTAATAAGCTAATTGAACGTACTGCAAGTAAGCAATATCACGCACCTGATACTGATTTATTTATTGGGCAAGAGCATATTCGTATGGGCGATTTATTATTTTTTAATATAGAAGGGTCAGAATTTGAACCGATTACTCATGTTGGAATTTATCTGTCAAATGATCGTTTTGTGCATTCGACTGCAAAAAGAGGTAGCGACGGAAAAAATGGGGTGCAAATAAGTAATTTTAAAAGTAAGCACTGGCAAAAACTGTTTGTAGCAGCAGGCAGGAAACCAGGAATTGCAAAGGCGATACAATCGCTTAAATAGATGATTTAATGAAGGAGAAAGACCTGCAAAAAATGTACGATTCACTTCAAGCTGTTTTTAACAACTTGAAGGCCGAGGTATTGTTAGCAGAGTTAATGGAGAATACTGATCTGGATTTATCCAACTTCAATATTAAAAATCAAAGCACCTTTGCACGATCACATAGACGCGACGTGATGAACGTTAAGCTTGTTGAAAATACAGATTCACAACGCGTTCTCAATTTTGATCTTGCTCGTAATGGACTTTATGATAATTTACCAGAGGGTATATTTCATGACCCAATAAGTATTAAAAGTAACATTAGTTATAAAGCATTACGGCAAAAGCAAAAGAAACAAGAACGCGAAGCGCGAAGCTTTTTCGCACCATTAGAAAACGAATTTTTTACGCAACGCTTAAAAATTGAACAAAATGAGCGTGAGCTTAACGAGCAGTTTAGTAATCTGAAAAATGATTTTTTGGTCGATTTTTGGAAAATAGGAGGAAAACTGCCCAAAAAATACACAATCAAACTACTTAGTTTGCTTCCTCAAGCATATAAAATTGCTGGAAATCTCCGTTTAACAGCTCGATGCTTACAACATGCATTAGGTTGCAAGGTGCAAATGATAAGTTCATTTAAACATCCGGAGCAGAGCATAAAATCGGAGGCTGATGGCAAACAGCTGGGAGTCGATTTTGTATTGGCTCTGGAAACAACTCAGACAGCATACCCACATATAAAAATTATAGTGGGCCCAATAAACAATAAGGACATTTCAAAGTACGTTGAAGGTGGTGTGGCAAGAAAATTTATTAGTATCTTTTGCGACTATTTCGTACCGATTGAATATGATACTGAAATAGAGATTATTGCGGCTAACAATAAAAATACTTTTGCTTTAAGTCAAGAAGAGCAACCAGTAATGGGAATAACGACAACTATATGAAACTAGCTTTACTTTTTCTTATTGGGGCTGGACCACTAAAACTAGGAGTGATTGTATTCGCTCTTAGTGGGTTGATTATGGGACTTGTTGGTGGTTTGCGTAAGTTGTTTATGAAAAACAAAGGAAAGTTTTTCATATACCTATTAGTTACTGCGGTACTTTTTGCTGCAGTGGCACTTCTAAGTAACAAGAAAGTTTTAGATAATATTCCACTAAATAGTTTTATTGGGTTTCAAATAATACTGTTCTTATTAGGTTTTCTTCATGTGTTTGCAATGCGCAGAATTTTTCCGGATTTGTCTGAAAAAATTACTGATTTCTGGTTAGAGCTACTATATACCGTTGTTATCACATGTATTGCCCTAATTGCATTTATGTTGGTGGTCGATTTGTATAAGCCCGAGTTTAAGTATATGTTCTTGTCAGCTGGTATCGCTTTTCTCATTCCGTACTTTATTGTGAAGTTATATGAATATGCTATTGCGGTTCCTGTAGCTGTATATAAAAAATGGTTTTACCCAGTTGGTCAAAATATAAAAGACCCAAAGGAGGCTGAACTTCGAAATCCATTGGTCATCTCATTCCAATTTAGTAAAGATAAAGGTACTAATGAACTTAGTAACTTTAGATTGAAAGCCCCGGAGTCTATGGAGTTTGGAAAGCTTTTCTATTATTTTATAAACGATTATAACGATAGGCATCCCGAAGGAGAGATTAGTTTTGTTGATAGAAATAATGAGCCCTTTGGTTGGATTTTCTATCGTAAAACTTGGTTTGGTCTATTAAGACATGTAGATTTTGAACGCACAGTAAAAAGCAATCGTATTAAGGAAGATACTGTTGTTATTTGTCAAAGAGCTTGAGTTAAAGACGCTGTTAAGTGTAGCAGCTAGCAGTACTTAGCTTCTTAACATCTCACCAAAATCTAATTGATCAGTTACTTGTAAATTTCTGGAGAACCCATATATTATTTAAAGTAGCAGGGTTAACAACTACAAGCAAGAAAAAGTGCTTTGAAAAACAAACATTTTAATGCCCCGTTAGTCTCAAAGAATCTTCTTTTGATTCTCATAAAAGGCATCTGCCTGCAGTTGCATTAACTCGCGCGCTTTCTTTTTTTTGTAGTCGTACAGCTCATCTTCCTCAGCAATATCCTCGTATACCTTGTTATTTAACCCCGTATCTGTATTAAGTATTTGCTCACGCTGATCAATTTTTTGAGCTACCCATGTTTTAATTGAGTTTTCATGATCCTCTAATCGTAGATCGTATTCCCCTTTTGGAGCTAATAACTTTGCAATTATCGGAGCTGTTTCAATAGCAAGAAAAAGCAGGAAAATAAAAAATGAAGGTAACCATGGAAGTTTATCCAAGGCGTTAATTCTTGCCATGAGTCCGTCAAATCCATCTATAATGGGCTGAGAAGTTTTGATTTTGTCATTATATTCTGCCCCTATAGCGGCTATGCTAGCTTCGTTCGCCGCGATTTTTTGGTTATTAGCATTTCGAAGTTCTTGTAATGCCTGAAGTTCGGCATCGTGTTTTTCTCGTTTCTCTTTATATACAGGACCTTTTCCTAGTTTCATTGTTCCTGCTGTGCCTTCGGCTTCAGTGATATATGTGTTATATAGGGCATTTACTTCGGCTTCTTTATCTGTTACTTCTTTTTTAAGCTTTTCAATATCCTGATTTAACGCATCAATTGTAGGATTATATTGCAATGCAATTTGGGCCTTGTTATCTAGGGTGAGTTGATTTTTTTCTTCTAATAGAACTTGATCAATCTCCTTCTCAAATATTTTTAATTCTAAGGGTTTCGCTATTACAATAGCAATAATAATAGCGAGGAGTATTCTTGGTGTTGCTTGGAAAATTTCAGACCATTTACTGTCTCTTTTTTTGATAGTGGAGACTATAAATCGGTCGAGATTAAATATGAGCAGCCCCCAAACTAATCCGAAAAAAATTGCGGCAAAAATGTTATCAAAAACTGTATATAAAGCATAGCTGGCGGCAATTGTTGCCATGATTGCGGTGAAGAAAACAGTGCCACCAATACCAGCTTGTTTTATTTGTTCAGCTTTAGAACATTGTTCTAAAACATCTTGATCAGCACCGGAGCACATCCAGAAAAAACGTTTCATAGGGAGTAGTTTTTGATTGAGTAATACCTATGAAACGCTATTTTGAACATTTTGTTACACGTAAATACCGTGGAATATTAAGGTTTAACAACCCTTTGTGTTTTAATTCATCTCAGTTTGTTAAGTTCCTTCAACCGAAAATTTATTATTTAACGTGATCATGACCACGGCTGATGAAGATAATGCTTTAGGCTTTCCATCTTTAAAATAACGCTCCCATTTTTGTTTAGAATATAGGTTCACCTGATAATAATGTTTACCATAATTCTTTGCATTTTTCATGAGCTTACTTTCATGATAATGAACAAAGTAATCGCCTGCAAAGTCTGCAATTTTAATATTTGAGGTTGGTTTTCCATCTATCCAAATGCCATATTTTGTGTCAGAACTCCAATCATTCAGCTGTTTTTTAGATGGTTTTCTTTTTATGGGAGGTGGCGGAGGTAGTAAGAGTCGGGATTTTTCTTTAGGGGTCAATTCATAAAAGGTTTTGGTAATAAATTTACCCGGCTCCGTCTCAATTTTAAACGTTGCGTTTTTAAAGTAAGTTTCTACTTTTTTTGAGTCTTGAGTTAATGTACCAACATGGGACCTTGCTTTCTTTTTGCCATTTGATGAGGTTCCTTTAATTCCTACTTTGGGAGAATAAATATTTTTACCCTTTTTTCCAATTAATGATTTAATCTTAACAACTGGGGGTTCGATCGTTGAACTAACATCCCAATATGGATTTTGACGTACGCGCTTTAGTGCCTCTTTGTAAGTGATTTCGTCTTCATTAAAGTAAAATGTAGCGTTGTGCCGATTCATTACTTTGATGTGGTTTACCTTATTTTTTGCAGTAGGCTTTGATAAATTTTGTTGTATTGGCACTTCAATTATTTCTACTTTTCCATTTGAAGGCCCTCTGTTGTCAGAGTCTTCCAAAATCTCAATAACCTTTTTTTTCTTTTGAGATTTCGAAATATATACAGAGGGTCTTTGTGAGTTTATTTCTTTAGTTTTAAGCTGAAGGTGCTTATGCTCCTTTGCGTACTTAATGGCTTCATCAGAAGAAACTCTCTTTCCCTCAACATAGAATGTAGCCCCCTTTTTTGCCATATCAACAATATGATCTAAAGGGCTTTTCGGTGGTGGCGGTGGTGGAGTTTCTCTAATTTCTTCCGGTTCCTCAACAACTTCAATCACCTCAATATCTTTTATGTTTTTCAAGACTGAGTTTGGACTTTTTACCTTTTTTTTCTGCGAAGCATTCATATCGCCATACAATTTTTTTAAGTAGATGATATTTGCCTTTCTGTTTCTGGGAATAGTTTGAATCCGCCATGCTAGCCGGTTGTAGGTGAAAATAGTGTCCATTGGTGGCGGAGGTGGAATACTGGGGAACGGCGGCGCGTCATCCCGTTGTGAATGACTCATTTTATCATGAATTGCCTTAATCTTTTTAAAGTCTTTCATTTTGATAATCCGTTCGTTTTCGGAGACAGCATTTAGTTTTTGTACAATACGGTTGTATTCTTCAATTTCTGATGGAGTTGCTTTTAATTCTTCATACACATAAACAACTTCTTTATCAGAAGAAGGCATTGGCACCTCAATAACTTCTCCGACCTGAGACGGTGGTGGGGGAGGATCGGGAATGAGACCATGTTTTACAGGATTCGCTTTATATAATCTGGTTTTTTTGTATTCGATATTTAGTTTTTCCAGAAAATCGTCAGGAACATTTCGTAATTGTACATCTTGTTTAAAATTTTTCAATTCAGCTGCCGTCCAGTTTGCAGTAAGTTTATCGAGGGAAGAAGCAAATTTTTCAAGCGTTGTTGCTTTGCCATTAATAACGATCTTTTTTCCGTTAATTCGGATTCGGATCCATTTGGCTATAGCCTTCATACTCTCTAAATCTTTTTCATGGTGAAAGTTGTTTACACCATATCCATCCTGGGAAGGCCACCTCATAGGCTCATTACCCTTTGCACGAACAATCTCTTGAAAAGGTGTTACAATACGATGATACCCGTATTGTGCCATTACTTTTTGAATGAATTTTAATTCATCAAATTCGATTTTGGTATCCGTTTTAATATGCAAATTAATCACTTCATCTCGTTGAACTTTACTAAGATCCCTGTGGAGTCGTTGAAGTGATTTTAGTAAATTATTTTTTGAGACTTTTTGGCCATCAACTTCGATATCATCTTTGCTCAGTATTTTTAATTCTATGCTTCGGGCATATAAAGGTTCAGGTTCTAGCGTATTTATTTCTGAGGCATCCCATCTTACAGGGTCATTCCCTTTTGCACGAACGATTTCCTGAAAAGGAGTTACAATGCGATTGTATCCATATTGAGCAATTACATTTTGGATGGACCTTAGTTGATCAAATGGGATTTTATGAGTAGTCTTGATATGAAGGTTAATTAATTTATTTCGTTCTACTTTGGTAAGATCCGTGTGAAGACTCTGAAGAGCATTAGCAAAATTATTTTTTGAAATTTTAAGTCCGTCTATTGCATAGTGGCCGTGATCCAATATTTCTAATGTAATACTTCTTGCATATATGTTATTATGTTCCAGAGTATTCATCGTTGACTTGGGTAGCCGTTCTACGAGAGTCTCTTTATGTGAGCTGAAAGAATACAATAGCACTGTGAACAAGGGTAATAATAGGAATGTGAATACCCAGCGTTTCGCATTGTTTTTAGTTTTAGACATCATTTTTAATCGTTTTTTGGTGATGGAATAATTAATGGAACTACTTAAGTAGTGTGGACTTGATAAGCCAGCAATTTGGAGTAGTAGCAGTTGGTATCGATCAATCGAAATATTAGTATTCAAAACCGCTTGATCCGCAAGGAATTCATGGTTGAGTTTAATTGATTTTTTGATGAGATAGATAAAAGGGTTAAACCAAAATACAAGCTGTATTAACTCAATAAACAAGATGTCAATAGAGTGTTTTTGTTTTACATGTTCATATTCATGCAGTAAAAGTTCCTTTTCAATCTGATCTTGCTCGTATTCAGTTTTATTGATAAAAATGTAATTGAAAAAGGTATGTGGTACCAACGGTTTGAATAAAAGAATAAGGGATGCATTATGCCATTTTTTGCTAGGATTATTTTTGATGTTTTTCCCTAATTTAACCAAACCAATAGTGAAACGAACAGTTAACAGCGTCCCTATTATGAGATAAACAGCAAGCAGTAAGCGACTCCAGTTAAATGCTCTTTCTGTTTCAATAACAAGCGGAACATTACTCTCGGTGACAATGGTTGACATTGCAAAATCACTTTCAACAACAGGAATAGGATCTATATACGTAATGGTTTCAAAGGTGATCAGCGGAGCGGTTAATGCGAAGATGACTGCTGCTATTAAATAAAACCGGTTAAACTTAAATAGTTGTTCTTTTGATAACCAAAAGTAATATACCATCCAAAGCACGCCTAAACAAAGAATAGATTTTAAGATATATACCATCATAACTATTTCTTTTGAATTTGATGATCAATTAACTCACGAAGTTCTTCTAACTGTTCTTTGCTCAAATTGGTCTCTTCAGTAAAAAAGGAAGCAAACTGTGTGGTAGAGTTGTTGAAGAAGTTTTTAATCAATCCGTTAAGGTGCTTGGAGAAATAATCTTTCTTTTTCACCAACGGATAATACTGCCTTGACTTTCCGAAAACAGTATAGCCAACAAAACCCTTATCAGTCATTCTCTTTAATAACGTGGCAATAGTGGTATTAGCAGGCTTAGGCTCAGGATAGGCATCAAGCAAATTTTTCATAAATGCTTTTTCCTGTTTCCAGAGATGATTCATCAATTCTTCTTCAGTTTTTGAAAGCTGCATGTTCTACAATATTAGAATTATCTCTACAAATATAGAACAATATTTTAATTCTACAAATGTAGAGGTTTGTAATTCTGGAAATAATTTGAGTTAATACGGAATCTACTGATTTCGTGGATACTCATTAATCCAATGAAACCCTCTGTTTATCAGCTCGAATTTGGTGTGATCTTTTCTTGTGAGATGAATTTTCAACGAGTCGTAGTAAAACCAACCGTTTAGTATTAGGTAATCTTTACCTTTTCTCGTGTAATTAAAATAATGCCCATTTTCCTCGTTACCATCAACATTTATTCTGTTTTTAGTGGTATCGATTTCAAAATCATAACTGTTGATATGATCATTCATTGATTTTGTAGATGCTCTATTTTTATAATCAAGAATTAAATATCGCCATCGCTTATCATCGGTAATTAAGGGAGGTATGGTGTCATTGTTTTTTATAAATATTTGCGCTTCCCAAATTCCATATAGCGGTGATTTTTCTCTTTTATCTCCTCTAGATTTTTCAGTTGTGTGCATCTGCCAGCTTATGCCGCCCATAATCAAAACGGCCAATCCGATTTTTAACCAGAAAATAATTTTATGGTATAATCTGTCATCAATGGGGTGAAAATATTTATATGGTTGGGTGGCTTTATTTGTTATAAAAACGCTGACAAAACGTTTAATGTCTGTTATAAAAATGATTGCAGCAAATAGGATAAGATGTACGGAAAAAATCTTTACTGGAATATCAAACATAAAATTCATCATTGCGACCTGTAACATTACACCCATTACCACAAAAGCACCTAAAGTTTGTGTACGTCGAGGTATAAGAAGCAATCCGCCTAATACTTCCATGCCGCCAGCAAACAAGTTAAAACCTTTAGAGTAACCCATGTAAGTCCAAGCCAATCCCATGGGGGAGAATTCACCCAAAGGTTGCAGTAATCGCATCAATGAAGGACTTGGGAATTGAACTTTAAACACTTTTACAAAGCCATAGAAAAACATAAATAGCACAAGATAAATTCTTACAATAACTAAAAACCAGTAAAATAGCTTGTTGTATGAAGGCCTTTTTTTGTCAAGAATAGACCAAAGTGTACCAATAGTTAATGCACCAATAGCATTAATGAAGAGTGTCACATAAGCAAATGTAGTATCGCCACTACCACGACCATTCGCTACAAAATCATGACCTATGCCAAGAATTTGTTTACCAATTGAGACAATAACAGATTCTAAACTGCTGCTTACAAACATCAATAGGATATATAATATGACGTAGCTAAAAACAAATCGGAATAGAATTTTGCTAAATGGGCTCCAGTTATCCTTGTATTCTTGAGTGAGAATCATATGATTAAAATAGGTTAGCTTTCTATAAGAAGATGAAAAGAGTTTTTTGTTACAAAGTTTTAAATTCTATCGGTTGCCTCATCACTATGGTTGGTTTACTCAATATTATTATGTAGCGGTCAGCTACTTATTTATCTTTGAATTAAATAGTAACTAAACTTCTTCTCATGAAATATCTGTTGACCATTCTTTTCTTATTCACCTTACAAAGCAGTTGGAGCCAAGATAAAACTATAACAACAAAGCCGGTTGATGTTACGGTATACTTGCAATCGGCCAAAGTTACCGAACATGGTAGCGTTAACTTGTCTAAAGGTAAAAACATCTTGAAAATTTCTGGGTTATCTAATTTTATTGATACCAACACGTATCAAATTGGGTTTTCAAATGGTGCTAAACTACTTTCTGTTACTGCGGCTACCAATTATTTAAAGGCGGATGAATTCACGAAGGAAGAGCAAGTCTTAAAAGATAAAAAAGAAGAATTAGAACTAAATCTAGCTTTTAAAAAAGCGGAAGAACAAGCGCTTTCAGGGGAGTTGAATGTTATTGAAGAAAATAGAAAAATAGGGAATGCTGATCAAGGGTGGACAACGATACAATTGACCAATCTTGCTAATTTTTATGCAAGTCGAACTTTAGAAATCAATAAGAAACAGATTATTTTACAAAAGGAAATTAAGAAACTAAATAAACAGATAGCCCAAATTAGAAAGCAATTACAAGAAACAACCTCACAACGCAATGAGAATAGGCAAGAACTTATACTGGAAGTGGAGGCACCAGGAAGTATGACTTCAAAGCTTTCGTTGACTTATATAGTTCAAAATGCCGGCTGGCAACCTTACTACGATATTCGAGCAATATCATTAGAAAAACCGTTGACTATTGTTACTAAAGGAAGAATCTATCAAAACACTGGAAAAGATTGGAATCAAGTTAAACTAAAGGTTTCCACCTATTTGCCTAAATCTAATCAGAATCGCCCTATTTTAAACCCGTTTTTTGTTCGAGAACAACGAATAGTTGTTAGGAATGATATGGAATTAGAAGAGGTAGTGGTGGAAGATGCATCTCCTATTAATTCGATGCAAATGCGCAAAAAAAGTGCTTTAAGCGGAGTTCCGGTTACGCAAGTTGTCGAACAACAATTTAATGTTGCTTACAATCTTACTTCCAGTCAAACTATTACTTCGTCAGGAAAAGGGCAGACGGTTATTTTAGACAATAAAGAAGTAGACGCGGACTATGTATATCATACGGTTCCTAAGCTTACTGAAGAAGTATTTTTACTGGCCAATATCAAAAATTGGCAATCCCTTAATTTAATGCTTACAGAAGCCAATATTTATTTTGAAGGCAATTTTATTGGCAAGACTACGATCAATCCAAATTATACTAAAGAGGAGTATCCTTTATCCCTCGGTGTTGATGAGCGTATCATTGTTAAACGACGATTGTTAGATAACTTAAGGACCAAAAAGACATTGAGCAACAAGAAAGTAGATGTCTTTGCTTATGAGGTTAATTTGCGTAACAATGGTCCTAAAGCCATTAACTTAGAGATTTTGGATCAGGTGCCTATTTCACAAAACAACAGAATTGAGATCGAGAAGCTTGAACTTGCTGGTGGGGATTATGACAAAGGAACAGGGAGTATCCTTTGGAAAAAATCGATCCCCAGGGGTGGCAGCGATGTTTTTCGCTTTTCATATGAGGTAAAATATCCAAAGGATATGGTTCTACAGTATTATTAATGAAATTACTATACAGAAGAGTATGCTATTTGCTTAATTCAGTAAAATATTCGTAGAAATATGGAATGGTTTCAACCCCTTTTAGGTAATTCCAAACTCCAAAATGTTCATTTGGTGAGTGAATAGCATCACTATCTAAACCAAACCCCATTAAGATGGTTTTACTTTTTAAATTTTCCTCAAATAGAGAAACAATAGGGATACTGCCCCCACTGCGTTGCGGAATAGGCTCTTTACCAAAAGTTGCAGTATATGCTTTAGCCGCTGCTTGATAACCAATGCTATTTATAGGTGTAACATAACCCTGACCACCATGATGGGGAGTTACTTTTACCCGAACCCCGGCTGGGGCAATAGCTTCAAAATGAGACTTGAATAATTGGGTGATCTCCTCCCAATCTTGATTGGGGACCAATCGCATTGATATTTTTGCAAATGCCTTACTGGCGATAACGGTCTTGGCTCCTTCACCGATGTAACCTCCCCAAATTCCATTAACATCAAGTGTTGGTCTAATGGAATTTCGTTCATTGGTAGTATAGTCTTTTTCGCCATATACAGCATCAATGTCCAAAGCTTCTTTGTACGTATCTAACGAAAAAGGAGCTTTTGCCATTTGTGCCCGTTCATCAGTCGATAATTCCTCAACTCTATCATAAAAACCCGGAATGGTAATATGATTGTTCTCATCATGCAATGAGGCGATCATTTTGGTCAAAATATTAATTGGATTTGCGACCGCGCCACCATATAAACCAGAATGCAGATCGCGGTTTGGTCCGGTTACTTCTACTTCCACATAACTTAAACCTCTTAATCCGGTTGTAATACTAGGTACATCGTTGGCAATCATCCCGGTATCAGAAATTAGAATAACATCATTTGCCAGTTTTTCACGGTTATTCTGAACGAAGGTAGCAAGATTGGCACTACCGACTTCTTCTTCACCTTCGATCATAAACTTTACGTTGCACGGTAGCGTATTAGAGTTGGTCATAAACTCCAGTGCTTTAACATGCATATATAACTGACCTTTATCGTCGCATGCACCTCTGGCGAAAATTGCACCATCGGGATGTGTTGCCGTTTTTTTGATAATTGGTTCAAAAGGCGCACTGTCCCAAAGATCTAATGGGTCAGGTGGCTGTACGTCGTAATGACCATATACCAGAACTGTCGGAAGATTGGGATCGATTATTTTTTCTCCATATACTATGGGATATCCTTCGGTTTTACAAATTTCAACGATATCGCACCCTGCTTGTTCCAAACTTGATTTAATAGCGTTTGCCATGGTGCTCATATCATCTTTATAAGCGGAATCTGCACTTATTGATGGTATTTTTAAAAGTTCGATTAACTCGTTTATAAATCGATCTTTATTCTTGTTGATGTATTCTTTAATAACACTCATTGCTTTATACAGTTGTTTTTTTAGTTAATGATACCACGGCTTTTTCAAAGATATTGATCGTTTCGATAATATCATTTTCATCAGTCATCCAGGAGCAAATACTTAGTCTAATTGCTGATCGGTTGTTCCAAATGGTTCCTCCACACCACATCCTACCGGATTGTTGAACATAATCTAAGATGTTGTTGGTAGCTGTGTCCTCTTTATAACTTATTAAAACTTGATTAAACACCACCTCATTATGTATGGTAAACCCTATTTTTTTTAATCCTTTAGCTAATTGCTTAGCCCGCTCATTAAAACCAGTAATCATTTTGTCAATACCATTTTTTCCAAGATATTTCATAACCGCCCAGAGTTCTATTGCTCTGCACCTTTTCGACATTTCGGGACCGTATAAATACGGATCTTTTTGTTCGCTATGGATCAAATAATCACCTGTCGCATGAATAGCACTTACAAGAGCATCGGGGTGCTTGCATAATACGATACCACTATCATAAGGCGTGTTCAATGTTTTATGTCCATCTACCGCCCATGAAGAGGCCTTTTCCATTCCTTTGGTTAAATGGGACATTGATTCTGTAGCTGCGGCCCATAATCCGAATGCTCCATCGATATGGACCCATGCATTAGCTTTATTTGCCAAATCACAAACAGCATCGAAATTATCAAAAGCCCCAGTGTTTACATTACCCGCTTGAAGTAGTACCAGACAACTTTTATCAAGTTTGGGAAGTGCACCAACCACCACCCGGCCCTGATTGTCAGCAGGAACTTTTTCAACATTATCTGAGCCGAAACCAAGAATGATCAGTGTTCTTTTAATACTTGCATGAACTTGTTCATGGGCAATGACCCTTATTTTAGGTGCTCCATTAAGCCCTTTTTTATTAATATCCCAGCCCAGGTTTTTAAGAATCTGAAAACGCGCTGCTGCCAATGCACTTAGGTTGGCCATAGAAGTACCGCTTACAAAACCCGCCACTGTGCTTTCCGGTAGTCTTAGAATGTTTTTTAACCAACGCTCACAAACTGATTCTAATTTAGAATTAATAGGTGACGAAACATACAAACCGCCAACTTGATCCCAAATATCAGTTAACCATTTAACACCTAGCGAAGCGGGAATGACATTGCCATTTACAAATCCATAATAACGACCGCCTGTCTGGGCTACAGTAGCAGGAGACCCGTATGTATGCAATGTATCTAACAACTCATCTGCAGCGCAGCCATTATCTCTCAAAACTTCATCAAAATGATCTAATCGTTGAAGGTTTTCATCAGAAGGGAATACATCCATATTATCGATCTGATCAATATATTCGAATGCATGGTTTCTAGCTTTATTGAGGATTATTTTACTCTTTAACTCCGTTTGCATTTGGTTTTTTATGGTAGACATGAATAGGTTGATTTATTGATTACCAACGTTACTGAAGAACAGAGAATAAAAATATTAATTATTAGTCGGTTTTAAGGACTAATAATTTGAAATTAAAAAGGAATATGTATATTTGCACCCGCCTACAAATAAAGGCAATTCTATTGCGGATGTGGTGGTCCCGATAGCTATCGGGATGGTAGCCACAACAAACGCGGATGTGGTGGAATTGGTAGACACGCTAGACTTAGGATCTAGTGCCGCAAGGCGTGGGGGTTCGACTCCCTTCATCCGCACTTTAAAAGCCCTTCAACGAAAGTTGAGGGGCTTCTTTGTTTGATTCTGAGTCGAACCTCAAACACATCACCTTGTGCCTCGTTTCAAAGGGTTACCAAACCTTATTTGTTCGTTTAACTAGAATAACATGATCTTAATGACCATTGTCATTTTGTTATTATAAAAAATCATGTTCCTTTAGTAACTGGCAAAATGATTAATCATTTTATCAAATATCCTATGAACATTATAAGTGTTACACCGCAAAATGTTACTGAAGAAACCCTGTTTTGTATTAAAAACATAAAAAGCCCGGGATTTGAAAGAAAACGAAAATGGTTTGAAAAACGTTATGCTGAAGGCTTGCAAATCAAAATTCTAAAGAACGAATTAGATAAAATGGTCGGTTTTGTTGAATACGTTCCTTCAGATTCGGCTTGGAGACCTATTGAAGCTGCCAACTTTATGTTTATTCACTGTATGTACATTTATTCAAAAAGTGATCGTAACCAGGGTTATGGTTCATTATTGGTTAATGAAGCAATAAATGACGCGAAAAAGAATGGTATGTATGGCGTATGTACTATGACCAGTAAAGGTTCTTGGTTAGCAGGTAAGACACTTTTTGAAAAAAATGGATTTAGCCAAATAGCTAAAAAGGATAGGTTTGAACTATTATCGCTTAAATGGGATGCTAATGCTGAGAATCCCAAATTCCTTGATTGGACCTCAAAACAGACGGCATATAATGGATGGCACTTACTTTATGCAGATCAATGTCCTTGGCATGAAAAATCTGTAGAAGCGATGATCAATGAAGCCAAGAATATGGGAGTTAATTTGAAGGTTACTAAAATAACTACTGCTCAAGAGGCAAAAAACGCGCCATCAGGTTTCGGAGTATTTAATCTTCTGCATAACGGAAGATTGTTAGAAGACCACTATTTAAGCGCCACGCGATTTCGAAACATCCTTAAAAAAGAACTAACAAAAACCGATGCGTAGACATGAGTTTTTTTGAGTTTAGATTAGGGTATTTGAATCGACATTTTAAAAAACAATAAATGTTTGTAGTGACCGATATCATTATTTTTTGAGTTTTGACTAGCTAGTTTAGCAACAACTCGTTAACAAAATTTTGCATGAAATGATTAGAACATTAAATGAAGATGAAATGTATCAAGTACTAAGTAATAATTATATTGGTTATTTAGCATATATCTATCGAAACAGACCTTTCATTAAGCCAATTACTTATTTTTTTCAGAAAAAAAATAACATAATTATTTCTTATTCAGGTAATGGTCATAAAGTACATGCAATGCGGAAACATGGGGAAGTTGCATTAGAAGTTGCTGAAATTGATTCTGTAAACAATTGGAAGTCGGTATTAGCGCAGGGCACTTATCAAGAACTTTCTGGAAGCGAAGCAAAGGCATATTTGCATGATTTTTCGATAGGGATTAAAGATCTAGTGATTAGAAAAGAAGGAAGAACGCTCGATTTTATAAGCGACTTTTCAAGTAAGATTTATAACAATGATGATTCGCCCATTGTCTATATTATAAAAATAGAAGAAGTAAGTGGCAGGCTAAGAATTCATTAGTTAATAAAACTTTACTATTATCAAAATACCTAAGAGCAAGATGCTAAAATCAATTACTTTTTTTCTTCGATTTCTTTTCCTGACGTTCTATTTTTCTAAAATAACCTCTTGTCAAAAAATTGTGTTTTAGTGCTTCCATATTTTGGTTGAACTTACTCGCACCTTCATTAATTTCATTAAATGTGGCCTTTAAACTATTGACCAAAGCTGTATCCTTTGCTATATAATGGTATGTACCTTGGCTCGAATTTAAATCATCTACCACAATATTAACGTCTTTAATGAGATGACGAATTTCTGCACTACCTAACTCCAAGTTGTGAATAATATCTTTCATTTTTTTTCCTGAAATAGTATCGTTTAAAAGCATTCCTAAAACTGCCTCATCCTCTGATTTTAATGAATTAATTATGGTGTTTAAGTCTTCAAAAGCAAGTGAAGCCTTATTTGTTGCTAATTTTAGATTGGTAACAGATTGTTTTAAATCATATGCCATAATCGTATCGTTTAGTAAAATACCAAGCGTGCCTTTACCTTCGATAATAGAATTGGTAATAGTTAAAAGATCAGAAGTAAGTATTGCAGCATTTTCATTGGTTACACTTAAGGTATTTAAGATATCATCTGTGCCAATTTTGCTATACGATTGTATGGTGTCTCCATCTGCGATGGATGGAGATATACCTTTTCCAGGAACAATATTTACTATCATATTACCTACTAATCCATCAGATCCAATGGTAGCGATGGCATTTTTCCTAATATGCTTTATGATTTTTTCATCAACTCCCATCTTTATTTTGATGGTCGAATCGTTTATCATGGTAATGTCGGTAACGGTACCTATGTTAATTCCTGAATACCTTACGTTATTTCCTTTTTGTAGGCCACTAATGTTTTGAAAGTGGGTGTTAATAGTGAACTTGTTTTTAAACATATGTTGTTTATCGCCAATAAGGTAAACAGCGATTACAAAGAGTATTGTACCAGTAATAACAAATATTCCTAGTTTAAGTCGTTGAGGCATGGTTGTTTTCATTGGTAAAAGATTTATTGTTTAAAAAATGCCTGTACTTTGGTGTCGTTTAAAGCATTAAGCTCGTTAAATGTACCTGAAGCGTAATCGACACCATCAATTAGTAGTATCATTCTGTCAGCAATTACCCTGGCACAGTCTACATCATGGGTAATAATTAAAGACGAGGTGCTATATTTTCTTTGAACCTCTTGCATTAAAATGATAATTTCTTTAGCGGTTATTGGGTCAAGACCACTGGTAGGTTCATCATACAGAATAATTTTAGGTTTTAATATTAGTGTTCGTGCTAAAGCTACACGTCGTTTCATTCCACCTGAAAGTTCAGATGGCATCAAATCAATAGCATGTGCTAATCCAACATTTTCTAGTGCTTCGAGAACCAAAGTTTCCGTATTTGTTAGGTTGTCAAACTTATTCTTATGTCTTCGTAATGGAAATTCCAAGTTTTCTCTTACTGTCATTGAATCATATAAAGCACTGCCTTGGAATAAGAACCCAATATCTGATCGTAGGTTGTCTAAAGTCTCTTGGTTTAAGGTGGTGATGTCGTTGTCCATAACTCTAATAAGACCTTTGTCAGCTTCTATTAAGCCCACTAGGCACTTAATCATTACTGATTTGCCAGAACCGGATTTACCCATGATTACAAGATTCTCACCCTGATAAAGCTGCATATTGAAGCCTTTAAGTACATGGTTATTACCAAAACTTTTGTGTAGGTTTTGTATTTCAAGAACAACCTGTGGTGATTCTATCATGTCTTTTTGCGTAGTTATTTTTTGATCTGTTATCATAACTCATAAAAAATATCAGCAATAAAAACGGCTATAAAATCTATCACAAATAGCAGTAAAGAGGTAAAAACCACCGCTGAGTTTGCAGCTTTACCAACTCCTACAGTACCCTTTTTACAATAATACCCTTTAAAGCACCCCACAAGACCAATTGCAAAACCGAAAAAGAAAGATTTAATAGTTGCGGGAACAATATCACCGTATGCCAATGCATTAAAAACTTTATTAAAATATAGCTGGAAGGATACATCACCCTTTAGGTTCTCAACTAGGTATGATCCGTATAAAGCAATGGCATCTCCAACAATTATTAGTAGCGGTACCATTAAGGTTGTAGCAGTTATACGGGTAACGACAAGATATTTAAACGGATTAGTGCCAGAAACCTCCATAGCATCAATCTGCTCAGTCACTCGCATCGATCCTAATTCTGCGCCTATACCGGAGCCTATTCTTCCGGCACAAACTAAAGCTGTGATCATTGGGCCAATTTCTCGTACTATAGAAATACCAACCATTGATGGCATCCATGATACCGCTCCAAACTCGGTTAAAGTGGGACGCGTTTGCAAGGTTAAAACAAGTCCGATAATGAATCCTGTAATACCGACTAGCAACAGCGATCGATTA
Organism: Spongiivirga sp. MCCC 1A20706; assembly: GCF_046524175.1. Classification (NCBI taxonomy): domain Bacteria; kingdom Pseudomonadati; phylum Bacteroidota; class Flavobacteriia; order Flavobacteriales; family Flavobacteriaceae; genus Spongiivirga; species Spongiivirga sp. MCCC 1A20706. The sequence goes on along the minus strand of NZ_JBEFZF010000006.1, from coordinate 270,330 downwards.
CCCATAAGGTAGCATTGCTTCAGTAATTCTTTAAATTCAAATGGAGGTTTTGTACTTTCTTTAAAGTACTTAAGCGTAAAATAACTGAGTTCACCTATCTCTATAAAAAAAGCTTTAAGCCCGGTATTTATAGTGTTTATTAATACCATATCAACTATTTACAAAACCAAATGTATGCTATTACCAGTATGAGTAAAATGATAATAATCATGCCATTGAGCTGACCATTATCATTTTAAGGTAGCTTGTAGTTACGAACTTTAACGACTGTAAATGTTGAGTGCGGTTAAAAGTTTTTATACCTAAAAATCTTTTCAGAGCTCTTTTGAATTTTATGTAATGAATATTGGTTTGGTATTGTCAGGTGGTGGTGTACGCGGGGTAGCGCATATAGGTGCTATTAAAGCCCTTGAAGAAGATGGTATTGTTCCTACTCATATTTCTGGTTCGAGCGCTGGTGCGGTTGTAGGCGCCCTATATGCTAGTGATTATAGCTGGAAAGATATCTTGACCTTTTTTAAAGGAATTCAGCTATTTGACATAAAGAAGTATGCAAGAAAAAAGCCCGGTTTTATTGATGCAGAAAAGTTTTACTTTGATTTTAAACAGTATTTGAAGAAAGATACTTTTGAAGCACTTGGAAAAAAGCTTACTGTAACGACAACCGATATCTTAAATGGCGAACTCACAATTTTTAACCAAGGTGAGTTAATTAAACCCGTAATTGCTTCAGCCGCCTTTCCAGGTATTTTTACACCTGTACAAATAGGTGACTCTTATTTTATTGATGGAGGTGCTTTAGACAACTTTCCCGTAGCGCCCATTAAAAACGATTGTGATATGCTAATTGGTGTCTATGCGAATTGGTTTAAGAAAGTAGCCATACATGAATTGAAACACTCATACAACGTTGTTGAAAGGGTTTTTAAAATTAGGTCGGTCATTGACGATGTATCCAAATTTTCTGAATGTGACCTGGTAATAGCACCTGTCGATTTGGGGGATTATGGCACTTTTGATAAAAAGAAACTTGACGAGATATTTGAGCTAGGCTATAATGCAACCAAGGAAGCACTAGTAAAAACAGATTTTTTAAAAATCAAAGGCCCTAGTGAAAAATCATTCGACAGGACTTTGGAGACCTCCAGCTAAAAAGGACATGGCTTTGACCAAAACCTAATGATTTTAGTCATTTTTTAAACACCTTCCCTGCGGTAGATTTGAATAACGTATTAATTATTTAACTCTATAAATACATAGCATGAATAGTCACAAATATACAGTTTGGTATAGTGCCGAAGATATGTATGCGCTTGGTAAAAGTTGGTTATCGGAAATCAGATTTCACATTGACGAACATGCATTTCTTGAAAAACTATTAGCACAACATTTCGTCAAATTATCTACTCAAGATTATTTTCATAAAACACAGCAATGGATCACCGAATTATCACGTAACCAAGAACGCGCTAAGAAATTACATACCACCATTAGAAAGCATCAAAATAAAATTGAAGTACTCATAGATAATGAAAATCAATTTGAAGAAGAAGCAAAAGTGAAGGCAACTTTTAATCAATTAATTCAAAAGTATAATGAATATCATCAACAGTTTCGGAATCTTAAACAGAATATCTTCGACCTTATTTCATCACTGATGAAACAAGAGCATACCATACTGCTTAATTAAATCAAATAACACCCTGTTCAATGAAAGTTCTGGCATACAGCTCAAAATCGTTTATAAAACCTTATCTCGAGAAGGCTAATAAAGGCAGGCTCAAAATTCATTACATCAATGAAAGGTTGAATTATGAAACGGCACTTAAAGCGGCAGGATATAGTGCGATTACCATATTTTCAGCAGACGATGCTTCTGGATTGGTTATAGAAAAATTAGCTGATCTTGGGGTGAAGTTTATTGCAGCCAGATCGACAGGTTATGATAATATTAATTTAAGAACCGCTTCAAAAGTAGGTGTCAAGGTGACAAATGTTCCTAATTATTCACCTGACGCCATTGCAGAGCATGCTATTACATTAATGCTTGTTTTAAATCGTAAGCTCATTAATAGCTATCAGCGTTCTGTCAATTTAAACTTTGACCTATCTGGACTTGTAGGAAATAACCTTTTTGGAAAGACGGTTGGTGTTATCGGTACCGGTAATATAGGCAGTAGGGTGCTGAAAATTTTGCACGGTTTTGGCTGTAAAATACTAGCTAACGATATTTCACCACATTATCGGTTTTCATCAATGTATGATGTTGAATACGTCGACCTGAATACGCTCTATTCACAATCAGACATCATTACCATACATACACCCCTTAATCGAGAGACGCATCATATGATAAACGCGACCTCAATTAGTAAAATGAAACGAGGGGTTATTATCATTAATACTGCTCGCGGAGCTATTTTAAAATCCCAAGATATCCTTCAAGAAATTATCCATGGGCAGATTAAAGGTTTGGGGATCGATGTTTTTGAAGGGGAAGACGAGATTTTTTTCAATGATCATTCTGCTACCGGAATCGCAAACAAAACCCTGAAAGAATTTATTGCGCATCCTAATATATTAGTAACCGGACATCAGGCTTTTTTAACTGATGAGGCCTTACAAGAAATAGCAAACACAACGATCGAAAACCTAATTGCGTGGTTTGAAAATGAACAATGTAAAAACGAAGTAACATATTAATAATCAGTTTAAATACATCAATCATGAAATCTAAGCACCTATTTTATTTGTCCATATTTGTTGTGGGATTGTTTTCAAACTGCAGTGTCTCAAGGGTAGTGTCCGACTACGATCCGCAATCAAATTTTCAAGAGTTTAAAACGTTTGTTATTTGCGAAGACGATCTTAAAGTACAAAATCATGACTTTCTCGAATACGATACCGCTTTAAACCGCATGCGTATTAAAAATGCTTTAGAAAATGAAATGCAAACGAGAGGTTATATTATAAATAATGAACAACCCGAATTACAAGTTGGGTTTAAATTAAATATTGAAGACGAAATTGTTGAAATTTACCATTGTAGCTCAGACATCAGAACACCTTATTGGGAAGACTGCAAGTTCGAGCAGTATGAATTTACTGAGCAATATATTCTTGTTTATGTAACCGATCTTGCCAAAGACCAGATAATATGGCAAGGGTCACTCGCAAAACCCTTGGAAGTATCTCCTAAACGAATGGCGGGCGAAATTCAAAAAGTAGTACATCGGGTTTTTAAAGAATACCCAATATAAGAATGATTATTATCATTTTTATTAAGCGACTTTGAGCTTACATTGAGGTTAGAAAATCATACTAATGATTGAGCGCTACCTACCATTGTTTATCATACTATCACTTATTGCTGAGGTATTGGGTACGGTAGGCGGGTTTGGTTCATCAGTTTTCTTTGTCCCTATTGCCAATCAGTTTTTAGATTTTCAATCGGTCCTTGGCATAACGGCACTATTTCACTTAGCTAGTAACATATCTAAGATAACGCTATTTAGAAAAGGGTTTGACAAACGATTGTGTTTAACGATCGGTATACCCGCTGTGGTGTTAGTATCTGTAGGGGCTTACTTAAGCAAATTTGTGAATACACTTTTACTTACTTATGTACTAGGTGTCTTTTTGGTTGTATTAAGTTTGGCGTTCCTTATTTTCAAAAAGCTAGCAGTTATAGCAAACGATAAGAACGCTATTCTTGGTGGAAGTTTCGCGGGATTGTTTGCTGGTTTATTGGGCACGGGAGGGCCAATACGTGGGATTACACTTGCAGCATTCAATCTTAAAAAGGAAAAGTTTATCGCGACCTCGGCAATTATCGATTTGGGTATTGACTTAAGCCGCAGTGTTGTGTATACAATGAATGGATATGTGCATAAGCATGACCTGTATCTAATACCTATACTAGTCGTAATCAGTTTTGTAGGCACATACGTGGGCAAGCTGTTGTTGGCAAAGATTACTCAAGAACAATTTCGATGGGTTGTGCTTGTGTTAATACTTATAGTTGGTTTGCTGACCATCGCTAATAATTTAATGTAAATAAAATAATTGCCATGAAATGAGCCGTACGAAATCTTGATACCAACTAAGATGATTATTGGTGAATTACATCTGACCTTTTAATAACAATAAAAATAAACAGATGAAAACTAAAATAAATGATAACAGAATCGCTTTTCAAAATTTAATTTATTACGCTACAAAGGCGCCCTCAACACATAACACGCAACCGTGGAAATTTCGGGTAGACGAAGAAGGTATTTTGATTTTACCCGATTTAAGTCATGCATTATCAAAAATAGATGCTTCCCACAGAGAACTGTATATTAGTTTAGGCTGTGCGCTTCAAAACTTATTAATTGCTGCAAGAGAGTTCAATTTTAAACCCTCTTTTGAATTTATTACCACCTATACCAACACCATTAATATAAAAATAAGATTAGAAAGAGAAGGGCGTGATACTTCGGCGACGTTGTTTCAATTCATTGATGAGCGTCAAACAAACAGAACCATCTATAATGGCACCAAAATTCATCCAATAATCATTGATAAATTGGTCAATATCAAAAAAGAAGAAGGAACACACATTTATAGTTTTGAAAAGGAAAGCGAATCCTTCAAAAAACTAACTGACCTTATCATAGAAGCCAACAGTATTTTAATGAACGATGATGAATATAAAGAAGAGGTAGTAGACTGGATTCGGTTCAACATGAAAGATGCCCTAGAAACCAAAGATGGGTTAAACTATGAAACGGTAGGGACAATACCAGTACCTAAAGTACTAGGTAAAACTATTGCCAAATATATAATGAATGAAAAACGGCAGAATAAATACGACCTCAAGAAGATTGACTCTTCATCACATATGGTCTTATTCACTGCCGACGAGAATAACGAAAAAGCATGGATTAAACTAGGGATGACCTTGCAACGATTTTTACTGCATACTACCAAAAAGGGAATTGCTGTTGCGTTTATTAATCCACCTTGCGAAGTTCACGAAATGGCAGAAAAGATGAAAAACACACTCCCAATAGGTAATCAATATCCTAATATATTGGTTAGAATAGGCTATGCCGAAAGCGCCCCTTATTCTAAAAGGAAAGACATTAAGAATGTAATAATTCCTTAATAGAACGAGGCGAATTAGTAGAGATTTTAATATTGATATTCGGAGTGTTTTAAAGCGGAAAGACAAAACTGTCAATTAAAATAATTGATATGATTATGAATTATATTGACTATTATAAGATACTTGGAGTAACCAAAAATGCAACCGATAAAGAGATCAAAAAGGCCTATCGAAAATTAGCTCGAAAGTATCATCCTGATCTCAATCCAAACGATACGGAAGCGGAAAAAATGTTCAAACAGCTTAACGAAGCTCATGAGGTACTAAGCGATTCTGAAAAGAGAAGTAAGTATGATCAGTATGGTAAAGACTGGATGCATGCGGATGAGATTGAGGCTGCTAAAAAGAGACAGCAACGTGCAAAAAATCAGGCATATTATAGCTATCCCGGGGGGCATCAGGAAAGTGATTTTTCTGATTTTTTTGAAGCCATGTTTGGGTCAGAAGAGTTTGCTAGATCTAGGCGTAGTAGTGCTAGGTTTCGAGGGGCTGACTACAATGCAAGCCTTACCCTAAATCTGTCAGAAGTATATAAAACGCATAAGCGCACACTTACCATCGATAACAAAAACATACGGATAAGTATTCCCGCAGGAATAGAAAATGAGCAGACCATACGAATAAAAGGATTCGGAGCTCCCGGTATTAATGGCGTGCCGGCTGGTGACTTATACATTACATTTCATATTATCAATGATACTGTTTTTGAGCGAGATGGGGCTAATTTGTTTAAGGAAGTTAAAATTCCTATTGCTACTGCCGTTTTAGGAGGAAAGATCACTGTGGAAGCTTTTGAGGGTGAAGTTCGGTTAAGTATTGCACCAGGTACACAATCAGGGACCAAAGTAAAATTAAAAGGGAAGGGGTTTCCTAAATATAAGAAACAAGGGGTTTATGGTGATCTATATGTTACCTATAGAATTGAAATACCAACAACCATTACTGATGAGCAAAGAAATTTGTTTCAAAAGCTTGCAAATTTGAATACTTAGTGTTTTGACAATGAAAACGGAATACCACATAATTATAAAAGACTTTTGCGAGACTCATCAAATAGAAGAGGCTTTTGTATTGAGATTGCATGAGTACGATGTGATTGATTTGGCAATTGTAAAAGATCAATATATGATTAGTGATGAACAGCTTCCGAAGCTAGAGCAAATGGTTCGCTTACATCGTCAGTTATTTATTAATGTAGAAGGTTTGAGTGCTGTTGATCATTTATTGGAAAAGATCAATACCTTACAAGGTGAACTTCTTTGGTTAAAACGAAAACTGGACCGCTTTAAGGAAAGCTAATCTTTAGCATGTACTTCGTGCAGTCTTCCAACTGCACAACTCACATATGATTTTGCTTTTTGAGAAAATGTAGATCCGTTTTCTGTACAAGGGTACCCCAGTTTAGCTAGTTGTCGCTTCGCTAACAACACTTGATTTTTTGTGTTATGATCAAAACTAACGGCTCCTTTTTCGATATCAATGGTTACATTTTTTAAAAATTCATAACCTGATAGTTTGCGTGCAATTGTCGAAGCACAGCCTTTGCATTTCATATTTAAAAGATATAGTGTTGATCTCATGTTGTTATTATTTATACAAAAATTGAAATAGTTCATAGGTAATAATAGCTGGCCAGACAACGGCTTTTAGGATTCCTAAAACACCCATCCAAAATCCGGTAGCTTTACTAATAAAGTAGATTATACTGCCAATTACACCTAAGCCGTAAACTGCATTGCAGTTAGTGGTTTCTTTTATTGTTTTCATATTCGTGTAGTTTAAACTAAAGATGATGACTTAAAAAAAGAAAAAACCTTCGTTTTAACTCGTTATAAATGGTTTTTCTGATATCAAAGCGATCTCTAAAATTGATATGACGTTTCATATAAACACGATCTATTGCATTTTCATTAGCAGCATATTGTTTTGCAATAACATGCTCGTGTTCATTAATTTCCTTTTTTAATTGATTTATCTTCTCAAGATTATATTGAAATTGATTAATGTATTGTCCTAGCTCAGCAAGTACATCAGGATTGGTCCATTTATGCTCTATTTCTTTAATGCGACTTTGAAAAGTTTTAATTTCATCACACCAAAAATCAATCTCTCCTAACCATTGCTTATGTTCAAAATGAAGAATTTCATTATCTACTACCTTCATAGTTCAAGTATTTTGGTATTGATAAATGTACCGACAAATGAGTCTTAAGAAAATGATCAATATCAGCTAGATCGGATGATTTTCATCATTTTTTCAAGATTGAAATGATGCTATATTAGGTTGCAATTATTAAAATCACTAATCATGAAAACTCTTTTGTATGCAACCAACTGCAAGGCTTCGACTTCAAATGCACTTTCATACGCTTATAGTTTAAGTCAAAAACTAAATGCTACTTTGATTGTTCTTAAAGTGTTTGACTTGCCACCTTACGATCATGCTATACTCTCTAAGCCGTTAGAGAATGTTCAGAAATTAGCAAAACAAGAGCAAGTTGATATGGTTGCTAATTTTTGTAAAGAGCATATTGGTGATGATCTTGAAAAGATGAATATACGTCCAGTTGCACGGTTAAATCAGTCAATTATAAAGGGGATTCTATTTGCATTAAAAGAATTTCAAGCTGACCTGTTGATGGTTGGTGTAAAGGGTGAGCAATCAAATAGAGGTATCTGGGCAAGTGATATTGCCAAAAAATTGATAAGTAAGGCATCTACCCCTGTAATGGTAATTCCGGAATACCCTTTTAGAGAGAGCATTCAAAGAATACTCTATGCTTCTGATTACGAAGAGATGGATATTACGGGAATCCGAAGATTAATTCCGTTGGCTAAGGCATTCGATGCGTGGATTCACATCATTCATATATCTGAAGAAGGCGAATATGCTGCAACAGAACAAATGGAATGGTTTAAGCAAATATTACAAGAACGGGTTGATTATGATAAAATAAAATATGAAATCGTAAATTCTGAAGCCTTATTCTATACCCTCATTATGCAGATTATTGAAAATGATGCAGATATTATTGCAATGTTAGAACGTAATGAAACTAGTTTTTTTAAAGGAATCTTTCACCAGGACCTGGTGAAAAAAATGGAAGATCATTTAATGACTCCGCTCATCAGTTTTAATAAGAACATTATATAACTAGCTAATAATCCGTCCATCTTCCATTTGAATAATACGGTCTGTTCTTTCAGCAAAATCGGGGTCGTGCGTAACCACTAGCAACGAAAGTCCTTGCTCTTCTTTAAGCCGTTTAAAAATCTGAAAGACATTTTCTGAGTTATGAGTATCTAAATTCCCTGTGGGCTCATCGCCCATAAGTATTAAGGGGTCGTTGATAAGTGATCTGGCAATCGCTACACGTTGTTTTTCTCCACCAGAAATGCGGTTGGCTCTTTTTTTTGCCAAATGATCAATGTGTAACATTTTCAATTTTTCTATGGCATCATACTCAATTTCTTCTATCGTTTTTTTAGCCAGTTTTTTTGCTGGTAGCATAACATTTTCCAAAACACTAAATTCAGAAAGGAGATAATGAAACTGGAAAACAAAACCGATCCATTCATTTCGTATTGCCGATAATTCTACCTTAGGTTTACCGGTAACCAGTTGTTGATTGATTATTAGCGACCCCTCATAATTGGTGTCTAAGGTCGATAGTATATATAATAAGGTTGATTTACCAGACCCTGATTTTCCCATTATAGAAACGAATTCGCCACTATCAATTTTCAAATTAATATCTTTTAAAACATGAAAATCAACAGGTTTTCTAAAGTGCTTATCAATATGTTCACAACGTAGTACAGTACTCATATATGGCAATTTAATCACCCCTAATAATGGTTACAGGATCAACTTTTTTGGCTTTTCTAGATGGTAAGTATCCTGCCAAAATAGTTGACAACAATGCAAAAGTTATTCCGATAATATAATACATGGGATTATGATTTACAGGGTAGGTGTCTATTAAGGGTAAGGCTTCGGTTTCGAACTTAATATTATCAATAATATGTGACAGACCAAACCCAAGTAACAGTCCTGATAGTCCTCCCAAAAGACCAATAATCATTGCCTGACTCATAAATATTTTAAGAACGTCATTGCCAGAAAAGCCAGTTGCCTTCAGTATGGCGATATCTTTCATTTTTTCATAGATCAACATATTTAGTATGTTATAAATACCAAAACCGGCGACAGTAAGCAGGGTAATTGAAACCGCATAAGTAATTAAATTGCGTATGGTGGTCCCCGTTTCAAATTGGGCATTGGCTGTATTAATATCAATGGCTTTTACATTAAATTGCCGCTGTAGTTGTTGGGTCATTACCACAGCATCTTCCATGTTGTTTAATTTAATATTGATGTCCGTTATATAATTATTAGGCTGCCCTACAATTTTTTGAACGGTTTTGATTTTAGAAAAGCTTTGTGTATTATCAACATCGGCAATACCACTTTGGTAAATACCAACAATTTTAAGCGAAAAGACATCACCTTTAGCAGTGCTTATTTGTACTCGATCGCCAAGGTATAATGACATTTTTTTTGCCAAACCGGCGCCCAATAAAATCCCATTATCAGAATTGTGAAGGGCCTGTACGCTACCTTCAACGATATAGTTACTGATATTGAATAATCGCGACTCTTCTAATATTTCTACTCCGTTTAATGCGCCGCCAATTTCAATAGAACCAGAAATATAAAAAATTTGACTTCGTAATTGAGGTGCCACGCCAAGTACGCTATTATCTTTTCTTAAATAATGAATGATTGGTAAGGCATTGTGAATTTTCCTTTGTGTCCTTTTAGGCTTTATGGAGTGTATTTGATGCAATGCATCTTCAAAAGATTTATATAAAGAAACCGGTTGTCGTGTTGAAGGCTCGATCTCATTATAAAGATGGATATGAGGAGTTTGATTCAAAATAAGATCATCTAACATTTTATTTAAACCAGTCATGAAGCAAACCAATGTGATGTAAGCACCAATACCAAAAGTAACCCCTAGCGCTGCGGTAATGGTCGACTTCATTTTAGTAACCAAATGGGTCCTTGCTATCGATAAAATGACCTTGTAGTTGTTCATAATTAAGGTTTTATGACCCGTGTGTTCTCATCGATGCCTTTTAAAATCTCTATGTATTCCAGATCTTCAACGCCGGTTTCGACAGTAATCTCGCCTTCTTCAGTCAAAACTTTAGTACTGTTTACAAGATAGGTTTTAGGTATTGTCAGTGCATTTTCGCGTTTACTTATTATAATGTTCCCTTCTCCAGATAAACCAGCATAAATTGTTTCAGGAGCATTAATAAAAAGAGCCTCAACAGTAAATGTTTGGGATCGCTGGTCTTTTTGAGGTAGTATTTTGTGAATCTTTCCTTCAAATATCTGATTGCTATAAGCATCAAGGCTTATGATAAGTTGTTGGCCTAATTTCACCTTAACAATATCGACTTCATCCACCAGTAGCTCGATGATAAAAAATGAGCTACTACCAATACTCGCTAAAGGCTCTCGTGTTGATACTATTTCTCCAGGATTTTTCGAAATACTATATACTTTTCCATTAATGTTACTTTTTACTACAAAATCACTTCGTTGGGTACGTGCACTTTGATAGTTTACCTTAGCCTTTTCAAATTTGGTCTGTAATTCTCTTTCGGTTTGAATTAAATTAGATTTTAGGTTTTCTAATCTTGTTTTTGATAGTTGAAAAGCCAGTTTCTTTTGATCGTAGGTTGCTTTAGAGCCAATATTTTGAGACCAAAGATTTTGTTGCCTGATAAAGTTCGTCGAATCATTTTCAAAAGTGATCACAGCTGCTGTAATCTCATTTCGTATGGTTGCTAATAAGTCTGCCTTACCTTCAAGTTGATCTCGCGCAAGATCATAGGCTAAACGCGCATTTTCTTCATTAAGCTTTGGGGTGGTATTGATCACTTTTGCTATTAAATCGTTTTTAATAACAATGTCGCCTTCTTCCACGTAGTTCACCTCAAGAATTCCGTTTACAGCCGCATACGCATCATAAAGACTATCTGGTTGAACAGTTACTGATGCATACACAGACTCTGTGATGGCGCGTTTTATTGGTAAAATAGAGTCTTCAGATGATGAGCATCCTGCAAAAATTAAAGCTAAAACAAAAAGTCTTTTCATAGTAACGCCTTCTAATGAACAATAGGTCAAATTTCTCTTTTACAATTCATGGTTTGAGTCTGTTTGTATTTTATGAATTGCTTAAGGTTGGTGAATACAATGCTTGTTTAAGGGTAATAAATTCCGTTATATTTTTCATGTCAATGGCACCCACAATCTTCTCATTTTCAACTACCGGGTAAAACGATTGTTTACTATTCGACAATAGGTCAAGAAAATGTGGTAGTTTCATGTCAGGTGAGATGATTTTAAATTCTGTAAGCATGATTTCACCGACTGTTAAATTTTCTTTTTTAGCGTTTTTGATAATAATATTCATTGGTAAGACACCGACAGGTTTATGATACGCGTCAATAACGATAAAATCTCGTTCGGTCCCCGAAATAATCAAGTCAATTACTTCGTATAAATATTGATCAGATTTAAGAAGCGTAATGTCGGTCAACAAGGCATCGATAACCGTGTTTCCCCTTAAAGTATTTGTCATCTTTTCTCTTTCTAACTCACTGGTGGCACCGAAAAAAACAAAAACGGCTATGATTGCTAAAAAGGGATTGTACAACACACCGAATACAAAGAATATGACCGAGATAAATTGCCCTAAGCCGACAGCTATGGCAGTTGCTTGTTGCCTAGTTCTAAAAAAAGCGAGCATAGCTCTAACCACACGGCCCCCATCCATCGGAAAGGCAGGTATCATATTAAAAAGTAACAATATCGCATTGGCCATTAAAATATATAGTAAAAAATTGGCTGCAGTAGGCAGGTTGATCATAGTTTCGATTTCTTCTTGACTTAACCGTGAATATGAGCTAATGGGAACAAATAGCAATAGAACGACTACGATAAGAAAATTGACGAATGGTCCGGCTAAAGCGACTAGTAATTCTTCTTTTGGTTTTTCAGGATTTCGTTCTAGATGTGCAATTCCACCGATGGGTAGCAGCGTTATTTTTTTAGTGCCAATTCCAAAATACCTAGCCATTAACGCATGACCAAGTTCATGTAATACTACACAGGCGAATACAACGACAATGATCGCTATATTCATAAATATGAGCTCAGTACTATTTCCTGCCCTGATATTGGCAATCGCAACCCATCCTATTAGAATAAGAAAAGTCCAATGCATTTTTATTTCAATACCAAATAAACGACCTAGTTTCCAGGAGGCTTTCATTCTTATTGTTTTAATGCCTAAAGTATGTTCGTAAAGATTTTAATACAATGATAAAAATCATTCTACAATGGTAATTGGAAGCTAGTTTTGTAATTTTACATTGAACATTTTAACATCCTATAACCTTATATGTTTGAGTCTAAAAATGACATTTTCGAAACACTTGCAGAAGCTATTCCTGAAGGTGTAATAGTGGTCGATAGCACCCAAAAAATTGTGGGCTTGAATAAATCTACTTTGGAAATGTTTGGTTACGACCGAGATGAATTGTTAGGCCAACTTTTGACTGTATTAGTTCCAGTAAAGCACAAGTCGGTGCATGGGTCCCATTTTGAAGGGTTTTATAGGCAAAGCGAGCGTCGCGAAATGGGAAAGGGTCGGGATTTGAATGGACTAAGAAAAGATGGTGTTGAGTTTCCGCTAGAGGTGGGCCTAGCTCCATTTACGTATAACAACAAGAAATATGTAATGGGCTTATTGGTCAACATTACCGAAAGAAAGAAAATCGAGCAACGTATTCTGCAACTTAATGATGAGCTAGAGATAAAAGTACAGGAACGTACCAAAGCCCTTAATGAAACTGTAGAGACGTTACAAAAAGAGGTTAAAAAAAGAAAAAAAGCAGAAGTGAAAGCGCTGGAAAGTTTGAAAAAGGAGCGCGAACTGAATGAATTAAAAACAAAGTTTTTGTCTTTGGTATCACATGAGTTTAAAACCCCCTTAAGCGGGATACTCACTTCGGCATTGCTGGCGGGTAAATACGAAAAACAGACAGAACAAGATAAAAGGCTAAAGCACTTAGAACTTATAAAAAATAAAGTACATTATTTAGATAATATATTAAACGACTTTTTATCTGTAGAGCGCTTAGATAGTGGTAAAGTAAACTATCGTTATAGCACTTTCGAGTTAAGTAAGGTGCTTAACGAAGTAATATATAATGCCAATATGCTTTTAAAAAGCGGGCAAACCATCAATTATCCTGATGATGCAGATACCATGCTACTTGACTTTGATGAACAGGTACTAACCTTGGTAATTTCTAACATTTTAAGTAATGCTATTAAGTACTCACCTGAAAATACCATAATTGATATAAGGATTAAACAAGGTGAAGAAATGATATCCATTGAGATAGAGGATCAGGGAATGGGAATCCCTGAGCACGAACAAAAGCATATTTTTGATCGATATTTTAGAGCAGAAAATGCTATAAATGACCAAGGCACAGGTATAGGACTTAATATTGTGAAGTCACACTTAGACAATTTAGGCGGATCAATTAATTTTATCAGTGAAGAAAATAAGGGAACCACTTTTATTATACAATTACCAACTGCGATAAAGCAAAAGAATGAAAAAAGTACTATTAATTGAAGATGATTCAGCTCTTCGAGAAAATACAGCAGAGTTACTAGAACTTTCAAATTATAGTGTTGAGACAGCTCCCAACGGTATAGCAGGTGTTGAAAAAGCTAAGAAAACATTACCAGACATTATTGTATGCGATATTATGATGCCTGAACTAGATGGGTATGGAGTATTAGAATCTTTAGCTTCAAATGAAAATACCCGCCAAATTCCATTTATTTTTCTGTCTGCAAAAACAGAACATAAAGATATACGGAAGGGTATGGATATGGGAGCCGATGATTATCTTACAAAACCTTTCCTGGAAGAAGAACTAATTAGTGCCATTGAGAGTAGACTGGCGAAAATGGCAATTATGAGAGATCATCAAACACAGGTTGAGCCTGTATTTGTGGAAAAAACGAGCCCATTGAAAACGCTAGATGATCTCAAGCAGTATTTTAAAAAATATGGGCAGTTTTCTATTCAAAAACCGAGTAGTTTTATATATGAAGAAGGGAATCACTCTAATTCTATTTACATGCTCGATAGTGGGGTAGTTAAAACCTGTCGTATGGACGAGTATGGGAAAGAATTGACCACAGCTTTATTCAAAAGTGGCGATTTTTTTGGCTACACTAATTTTGATGAAACCGCTCCATATCAAGAATCAGCTACAGTAATTGAAATTGCAGAAGTGTATAGTGTGGGTAAAGAAGAATTTAAGAAGCTACTGGAAGACAATTATGCATTAAACATGGTCTTCATTAACTATATCGCTAGCAATCTTTCTGTTTTAAAAGAGCAACTTATCGATATGGCGTATAATTCTGTAAGAAAAAAGACAGCTTCTACGATACTGTTGTTCGTTGATAAGTTAAAGCTCGATGATGTTAAAACTATTAGAATATCAAGAAGTGACCTTGCTAGCGTGGCAGGAATTGCTACTGAAAGTTTAATTAGAGCGTTATCCTCAATTAAAAAAGACGGTCTTATTGAGATAGAAGGACGATCAATTACTGTACTGGATCAAAAAGGACTTGAACAGGTGGTTTAATACCTGTGCTTCTTATAGTCTCCTGATAAATGTCATTTTTTTCAGCTAGGCATCAAGTTACATTTGTTTCAAATGATTGCCTACATGAAAAATATATTACTCCCTACGGATTATTCTGAAAATTCGCTAAATGCGATACGCTACGCGATATCCTTTTTTAGAAAAACGCGTTGCAATTTTTTTCTTTTTAATGCGGTGCCAATTTCAACATTGATTAGTGGAGATATGGTATATGCAGCCAATACCATTCAATTAGAAAAAACGATTACGGAGTCAGCGAAGCTTAAAATGAAAAACCTTGTCAAACGCATTGAAAAGGAAGATTACAACCCAAAGCATAATTTCGTGAGTTTAGTAGAATACGATCATCTGGTTTCGGGAATTAAGCATATGGTAGCTGACAAAAACATCGACTTGATTGTAATGGGGACCAAGGGCGCATCGGGATTAAAAGAGGTGGTTTTGGGTAGTAATACAGGGAGTGTAATTACCAGGGTACAGTCTAATGTATTAGTAATACCAGAAGAAGCTAAGTTTATCCCACCTGAGGAAATAGCATTTGCGACTGATTATAATCTGTTATACAATGCCAAAATACTAGATCCACTGCTCGAAATAGCCAAAAAAAATGAAGCGATGATCAGGGTGCTACATGTAAGTAGAAGAGATGAGGTACTGAGTCAAGAGCAAAAAGAAAATAAAGAGTTATTAGGAGAGTATTTAAAAGATATTGATCATCATTTTCACAGTGTAACTAATAAGAAATTGGAGGCCGCAGTAGAATGCTTTGTGCAAAGTAGAGAGGTGCAGATGATTGCAATGATTGCCAAAAATCTCAATTTTTTCCAGCAAATACTTTTTAAACCTACTATTGAAGAGATTAGTTATCATACAAAAGTTCCGTTTTTAGTGTTACACGAATAAAAAGACAATAATTGACTAATGTCATT
The DNA here is from genome assembly GCF_046524175.1 of Spongiivirga sp. MCCC 1A20706. Lineage (NCBI taxonomy): Bacteria > Pseudomonadati > Bacteroidota > Flavobacteriia > Flavobacteriales > Flavobacteriaceae > Spongiivirga > Spongiivirga sp. MCCC 1A20706. The sequence continues at coordinate 254,466 of NZ_JBEFZF010000006.1, read as the reverse complement.
TTTTGAGCTTTTTCTCTGATGTACTTTAGTGCAGATTTAAAACAAAACGTGTTCTTTCAAATAAAAAAAAATTCAATGATACTAGTCGTATCCCTGCTTAGGGAAACAGGATAGTTTTGTCACTAAAAGTTAGTTAGTAACGTTGAATACCTTTGGAAGTAGGAATTTAAGTTTCCTACTTCCTCTTTTCTTAGCTGGTATTGAATAAAGTAAAGGTTTTAAATATGTCAAACCACACACGAATCTTAAAAAGATTCATTTGCTTTAGTTTGGTATTGACAATGATGATTTGGCGAGCTAAGGTATAGCTTGAGATAATCTAATTGCTTAAGTTATTATAATAACTTAAAATCAGGTAGAGCATACCTTTGATAATAGGTAGTTAGTTGGTTTTTTATCTAGTTTTTTTGCCAAATATAATCAGGGTACGTTTTTATCGATTAGTCGTTAAAATGACCCTTCATTGTGAATAGTGAAGTGCATTAATGGTTTGAGAAAGGGCATCTTTTAAAGATGCCCTTTTTATTTGTATTATAATTGATCTTACTATAAGTTGAAATATGAATTCGTATAGATCAAATCTTTTAGTTCTTTAGGTAGTGTCGACTTAATATCTTCCAATTCACCAATAGACAAGTAGTACTTACGCAGCAAAATGAAAGTAACATCGAGATATCGCTCTGTAAGTTCTTTAGTTTCAAAATCTTTATCGGCGGCAATACGATCATATTTTTTAATTAAGGCGATAAAATCGTCTAACGATTTAATTTTTTTATCAGATTTGGTTTTGACCGACCATCCATTTACATAGACAGCCTTTAAAAACATAGGGAGCTGAGCGATTAACTGCAACGATTCTTCAAAAGGGATAATATCTCTTAATGCATGTAAGATGGCTGATAAAATGCGTCCTGCCTTAGCAGTTTCATGATCCATGTTAAGTGCTTTTGCATAATCACTCAAAAAAGAGTTTGCCTCAATTGCGTATTTCTCAAAATGTAGTGCCATGATAGCTTTGTTATAGATTAATTATTTTCCAACTTCCATCAGCTAATTGTGCTGCAATTTGCTTAGGTCCTATGAAGTGTGAATTTGAAAAAGGCTTTTTGTACTGCTTTTTAGTTAATCGTACATAGGATAAGTCCTTTATGAATTTTACCAAATTGCCATTTTCGTCAATTATGATTTCTGAAAAACTTCGTTTAATAATATCCTTATTCAAATATTCATTTCGTCCCTTTTTTGTGGTTTTTGAAGCTATTACCAGAGCATAACCATTGCTAAAGTTGGAAGCATTCAAAAATTGACAATCAATTATTAGCTTCCCGGTTTTATCAATATATCCATAGTAACCAATACCATCTTTTAATTGCAACACTAGGGCTTTTCCTTCTTTAAAGACAGGCGATTTACTTTTGCTATTTATGGTATAGTTTTCTGCTACAATATCACTTCTAAAATCAATAACTAAAGAGTTATCAAGATTTGCGAATCCCCATTTTCCATCTTTTTCTACAGCAATAAGCTCTTCTGAGAGTGTACCTATCTTATCAAAAGTAACCGACTCTTCTTGGGCGGGTAATATGTATATGCTACATAATGCACATACGAGTATTATAAGTGGTTTCATATTTATTTTTTTTCAAAATACATATAGTAAGAACAGTTACAAATGATAATGATCATGTTACAAAACACAAGGCGTTCTTAGCTTTGAATATCACCATATTCCAGCATTATTATGAAACAAATATTGGTCCCAATCGATTTTTCTGAAACCTCTTCATATGCCTTAGAAACTGCTGCAAATATTGCAAGAGAACACAATAGTCATATTATTTTGTTGCATATGTTACGGGGCGTACAACTTGATTTTGATGATAGTAAATTTGATGGCTTTATGGAAGCTTCATACTATAGAGATATGGTTAAAAAGAGAATTGACGGGTTTCTGGAAAATGGGTATTTGAAAGATGTTTCGTATCGAACGATTATTCAGAATTATCGCATATTTAAAGAGGTTGGAAACGTGGCCTTAGAACATGAAGTCGACTTAATTGTAATGGGGTCTCATGGTGTAAGTGGGATCTTCGATCAATTTGTTGGTTCTAATACCGAAAAGGTAGTTAGAAGTGCGGAGGTGCCTGTTTTAGTTATAAAAAAAAGTAGACCTGAATTTAAACTTAACAATGTGCTGTTTGCTTGCGATTTTAAAAAAGAGAGTCTAGAGGCATACAATAAAGCAATGCGCTTTTTTAATGATATTAATTGTCACGTTCAGCTGTTATATATACACACAGCGAACGACCGATTTACTAGTAGTGTGGAAATTGAAAATGGGGTAGATGAATTTTTAAGATTAGCGGAGAATTCGTATTATCATTCTTCAAAAAACACATGTTACCGGGTTGATCATACTGTCGAAGATGGCATTTATAACTATTTAGCAAGGGAAAAGTTTGATGCTATTGCTATATCAACTCATGGCAGAAAAGGACTGTCTCATTTTTTTATGGGAAGTATTGGCGAAGATATTGCTAACCATACAACTAGTCCCGTAATAACATTTAAAATGTAATTAGACAATGCCCAGCGCTATTTCTACCATAGTGCTAAAGCTGTTTTCACGTTCTTCTGGTGTACTCTCTTCTTTAGTAACCAAGGAATCTGAAATGGTCAAAATAGATAAAGCCTCAATCCCAAATTTAGCCGCTAGGGTGTACAACACGGCTGTTTCCATTTCCACACAAAGCACACCGTACGAAGCCCATATTTTATAGTGATCTGGGTCTGATTCGTAAAATGTGTCAGAGCTAAGCACATTTCCGGCTTTAAAATGAATAGCTTCTTGCTCACAATATTTTACCGCCTTGTTGAGTAAGTTAAAATTTGCGGTAGGGCAGAAAGTAACGTTGGAAAATAAGTCATTGTTAAAATTTGAATTGGTTGATGCTGCCATTGCAATTATAACATCTCTTAAATGAATATTGGGTTGATAGGAGCCCGCGGTACCCACCCGAATAATTTTTTTAACGTTGTATTCATTGATGAGTTCATGAAAATAAATCATTGCTGACGGAATACCCATACCGCTGCCTTGTACTGATATTGGTTTTCCATTGTAAAGTCCCGTATACCCTAACATCCCTCTTGTTCTGTTGTAGCATTTAGAATTTTTGAAAAAGGTGTCGGCAATCCATTTAGCTCTTAAGGGGTCGCCAGGTATCAGCACTGTGTCTGCAATCTCTCCTGGTTTTGCATCGATATGTATACTCATAATCTTGCTTGTTTGACAATATCTAAAGCTGATGAAGTACCTATTCTTTCAACACCATGATCAATATATAGCTTAGCAGTGTTGTAGTCTTTTATCCCTCCTGAAGCTTTAATCTTTTTTGAGTTGCCGATTACACTTTTTATAAGTTTAATGTCTTCAATAGTTGCACCTCCAGTACCGTAACCGGTCGAGGTTTTTATAAAATCAGCTTTAGTTTTAACCAGATGCTTACACAACGTTACTTTTTCTTGATTGGTAAGGTAACAGGTTTCTATGATTACTTTAAGTATGCTTGTTCCTATAGCTTCTTTTATTTGTGCTACTTCGGCTTTAATCTGGTCATAGTGTTCTGATTTTACGTGGCCAATATTAATTACCATATCAATCTCATCTGCACCATCATTAGTATATAATGTAGCTTCTTGGACCTTACTTTTGATTGATGAAAACCCCAATGGAAAACCTACCACAGTGGCCACCTTCACCCGGCTTTTTTTAAGATAACTTGAAGCGGCTTTTACAAAGCAACCTGGTATACAAACTGCATAAAAGTTTTCCTTAATAGCTTCATCACAAATGCGTAAAATATCTTTTTCAACAGCCGTCGGTTTTAACAGTGTATGATCAATATATTGTTCAATTTCTTTCATAACATAATCGATGTTTAAGCAACTATGTACCCAATGCTTGATTGTTACTATTGGTGCTGTTCTACTATTTGAAGAATGTGATCTTTTGGTAAAACTCCTGATTGTCGCCAGAGTTGTTTTCCATTTTTAAACAACAACAATGTAGGAACACCGCGAACCTGAAATTTGTTTGCTAGAGGTTGATGTTTGTCTACATCAATTTTAATGATCTTGATGGTGTCACCCAAAGTTGCCTTGACTTCTTTCAGTATAGGAGCCAATGCCTTACAGGGTCCACACCAGTCGGCATAAAAATCAACTAAAACTGGCTTTGGACTGTTGACCAAGCTATCAAAGTTTCCTTTCATAAAATTATTCTCTAAACAAGATATTCAATTTTGCCAATATTATCAACTCGGCCTTATTCTTACCAGCAAAGGAACCCGCTATGGCATTGGCGGTTGATAAAATCATCGACTTGACCTTGGGTGTAAATAATGCAGGATGCTCTTCATAAAATGTCACAAACTCGTCAAAACATTCTTGTCCATCTGGTTCATTTTCTTGTAACCAATCAAAAACAATTTCCATTTGAAAGGCCATGTCGGTTTCATACTCATCATGCATGTCATCAAGATCGATCCAAACTTCATCAATTTTTTCCTTGATCTTTTGAACCTCTGCGGGACGAATTACTTTGTCAGCAATCGCAACGGCATAAAACAACTTACCCAATGATTGATAAAAGTGCTTTCTAGTAGTTTCTGAATATGTAGGATGATTGCTCATAACCATAATTTTAAAGTTAGGATAAATAAGTTAAAAACGCTTATGACAAAAGTTTTATTTAATCATTGAATAAACCATGACATGTATCAGCTTTCGTGACTGATAATTATCATAGTGTTAGCAAAATTGCAGTACTAGATTTGTAAGAGACCTAAAGTTAAAAACGATGAAAAGTATTTTGTTGCCTACTGATTTTTCTACAAATGCATGGAATGCCATTTCATATGCTTTGCAGCTATTTAAAGATGAAGATTGCACTTTTCATGTGCTTCATACCTACACTCCGTCATTGCAACGTGTTGATTATGCGGTGGGTGGTCCAGTCTACAGCGGAATTCCCGATCCCTTAGTCGATAAGGCTTTAGACGGTGTCGAAAAAACCTTGCTTAAAATAGAAGAGAATTATTCAAACCCTCGCCACCAATTTGTAACACACACAAAGTTTAGTTTGTTGGTAGATGAAATTAAAGAAATTACTTCCAAACACCATGTAGATTTAGTGGTAATGGGTACGCAGGGAGCTACCGGAGCAAGACGTGTCTTCTTTGGGTCTAACACAGTAGCAGTTATTAATAAAACAGAAGTTCCCGTTTTAGCAGTTCCGTTAGATTATAAAAATCGGCCACTGAGGCAGCTATTATTTGTAACGGATTTCTTGCAGAATTTTAACAATGACTCTATAAAAATTCTGCTGCATGTTATTGAAAAAACGAAACCACAAATCACCTTACTTCATATTACAGATGGAGTGCATGCGTTGAACAGTAAACAAATTCAGCACAAGCGACAGCTTGAAGAGTTATTTGATCGATATAGTGGTAACGAGGTGATTAACCTTGAATTTCAGGGTTCGATGCCGGATTCACTTTTTGATTTTGTAAAACAAAGTGACTATCAACTATTGGCTATGATCAACAGAAAGCACAGCGTTTTAGAGCGGTTGATTCGCAATCAAAATATCGATCAAATTGGATTTGAAACGAATTTGCCATTTCTGGTAATACCACCTATAGGTTAACAATAAACAAATACTATGAAAACAATATTATTGCCTACAGACTTTTCTGATAATGCAACGAATGCCATTCATTATGCGGTTGAAGCCCATAAAAACCAGGACTGCAAGTTTTACTTAATGCATTCATATGCACTTGATTTGTTTTTTACTAATAAAGAGCTGGAGTCGGACTCGGAATTAGATCAAGAAATGCGAAGTCAATACGAAAAAGAATTAGAATGGATGATTATTGAGTTGCGCAGAAGTTACAATAATTCAAAACATAAATTTGAGTCAGTTGTCAAAAGTAACTCCTTGTACGGAGCCATAGTTGAGGTAGTCGCCGAAAAGGCCATTGACTTAATCGTCATGGGTACTCAGGGCAGCAGTGGTTTACGAGAAATTTTCATGGGGAGTAACACGGTTAGTGTATTAAAACGCATCAGAAACTGTCCTATTCTTATAATACCAGCAGATACTGTTTACAAAGGTTTTTCTCAGATTGTGTTTCCAACAGATTTTAGGCAAGCATACTACCGATCTGAATTATTACCACTACTTGATTTAATTAAATACAACGATTCAAAGGTGGATATGATTAGGATCGTAGGCTATGTGAACTTAGATGATGCGCAACGTAAAAATAAGGAGCAGTTATCCAATTTCTTGGGTAAAGATCAAGTTACTACTTATGTAGAACTTCCCATAAATGTTACTGTAAGAAAGGAGATAGAGCAATATGCGCAACAGGTAGAAGCTGATTTAATTGCAATTATACAATACAAGCACAGTTTTCTTGAGAAACTTACACAAGAGCCGATAATAAAGAAGTTGGCATTTCATACCGATACGCCATTATTAGTGCTGCCAGAACTAGAATGACCTGTTAGGATGAGTTGGCCGATTAATGTTAAACCTCAAACTTGTAAAAAATGAAACGAATTTTAATACCCACCGACTTTTCAGAAACTGCACAACATGCAATTGACTATGCCATTACCCTTTTTAAAAACGAAGACTGTACATTTTACCTGTTAAATGTATTTTCTGTTGACAATTACTCTACTAGTAATTTAGGAGTACCTGAACCGGGAAACCCGGCTTATGAAGCAAAGTTGAATGCGGCTCAAAAAGAACTTAAAAAAATCGCCGATTTATTAGATACCAAGACTAATGATAATCATCATTTTGAGATCATAGCTTCATATAACGTCATTTTACACGAAATAGAACATTTGGTTGAAAAAAGAAATATCGATTTAGTTGTAATGGGTACTAAGGGGGTCACTGATAACTGGGATAAAATTTTTGGCAGTAATGCAGCCAATATTATGGATCGATTGATTAGCTGTCCTGTGATTGCAGTTCCTAAAACCGCAAGTCTTGAAAATCCTAAGGAAATTGTTTTTCCTACTTCTTTCAAGTTACCGTATAATCGTCAGGAAATAGTTCCTATGCTTAACATAGCAAGGAAAGCCAATGCTACATTACGTATACTACACGTGATAGAAGAGAATGAACTTAGCGATCTACAAAAGAAAAATAAAGCGTTGTTAGAAGAAGATCTTACCGTTTTATCTTATACCTATCATGAACTTACAAATCTTGATGTTGATGCGGCTATACATTGCTTTGCGGAAAGTAGGGATGCTGATATGATTGCCTTGATTCATCATAAGCATGGGTTTTTTGACCGTTTGCTAAAAAAATCAGTAACCAAAAAAATTGGAAACGCTGCTAAAGTACCCATGTTAGCAATGCACTTGTTTAATTAAAAATGTAAAACGATGAAAGAAATAGGAATTTGGTTGGATAAACAAAAAGCATACTTGCTAATCTTTGAAAGTAATGATGAACATTTTATTACTATAGAATCTGAAGTCGAAGATTACCGTATACATGGTGGGTCGCGTTCAAAAACTCGTTGGGGACCACAGGATGTTGTACAAGACAGTAAATACCTTGAACGAGAAAAGCACCAGCTTAGAAATTATTTCAAAAAAATCATTGAGTTTTTAAAAAACGCGAACAATATCACTATTAATGGACCAGCAGAGACCTATTTAAAACTAAAATCAGAAATAGACTCAAATTATAGAGATATTGCTGAAAAGGTTTCAATGGTCAACAATGCTGATAGCATGACCATTAATCAAGTAAAAGCCCTACTTAAAGAACAGTTAGGGCGCGCGCCTGAGCGAGGTAGATGAAAAATCAAACGATTGATATAAAGGTTGTCAAGGCGTCTGGGGATATCGTTGATTTTTCTTTTTCTAAACTTAGAAAGTCGCTACAATCATCAGGAGCCAGTAATACAACCGTCGAAGAAATAATCAATACCATAAAAGATGAGGTTTACGATGGTATAAGTACTAAAGAAATTCATAAACGTGCTTATACCATGCTAAACATGAAGAATGAGTCTTATGGTTCGCGATACAAGCTAAAAAAAGCCATTTATGAACTGGGGCCTACCGGTTTTCCGTTTGAAAGGTTTGTATCGTCTTTACTAGACTACTCGGGTTTTGAAACTTCAGTGAATGTTATAGTTAAAGGGTATTGTGTGGCCCATGAAGTGGATGTGATGGCAATAAAAAATCATACCGCTAATATAGTGGAGTGCAAGTTTCATAGTGATGCTAGTAGAAAATGCAACGTTAAGGTGCCCCTATATATTAACAGTCGCTTCAAGGATATTGCCCGTAATTGGCAAGATAAGCGCGCAGTATTAGCTAATGGCTGGGTGGTCACAAACACTCGGTTTACCAAAGATGCGATGGATTATGGGACTTGTGCTAATCTTTATCTCCTAAGTTGGAACCATCCGAAAGGGAATTCTCTTAAAGAGCGAATAGATAGACTTGGGTTATATCCTATAACCACTTTAAGGTTGTTTAATCAGTATGAAAAAGAATGGTTACTTGAAAAAGGAGTTGTTTTATGTAGGACCTTGCTAGACAGAAAGGAATTACTTAACGAATTGAATATAAAAGAACCAAGAAAAGGTAGATTGTTTCAAACAATAGAAAAGCTTTGTACGTAAAATATGTCTGATAATACCATTGATGTTGTTTTTTTAGGTGGTGCCGGTTCGGTAACAGGATCAAAGTTTTTAATAAAGACAAGTCATCTTAATGTACTTGTTGATTGTGGAATGTTTCAAGGTGAAAAAAAACTAAGACAGTTAAATTGGGAACCGCTAACTATCGAACCTTCTTCAATCGATTTAGTAGTGTTAACTCATGGGCATTTAGATCATGTAGGATACCTTCCTAAACTTGTAAAAGATGGCTTCAACGGATCAATCATCGGAACTGCACCAACCTTAGCTATTGCCAGAATAGTATTGCTTGATAGTGCTAAAATTAATGAAGAATATGCCGAAGAGTCAAATAGAAAGGGTTTTAGTAAGCATCAGCCTGCATTACCTTTATACACGATCGAAGATGCCGAAAATGCAACCTATCGTTTTCAGCCTCAACCTAAAAACGAGGCTTTAAAGGTTGATAATGCTATTTCTATAACATTTAGATATAATGGTCATATTCTTGGAGCATGTTTTGTCGAAATCGAAATTTATGGTAAAGTCTTAATTTTTTCTGGTGATGTAGGTCGTAATGATGATCTTTTATTATATGAACCAGAGAAACCAGAGAAAGCAGATTTTCTCTTTTTAGAAAGTACCTATGGTGATCAACTTCACCCGCTAGAAGATGTGAGTCAAAAACTAACGGCTATTGTCAATGAAACAATAAGTAATCAAGGAAGTTTGATTATACCAAGTTTTGCGGTTGAACGACTTCAGATACTAGCATACTTGCTTTGGCACTTAAGAAAACAAAATCGAATTCCAAACATTCCCATTGTCGTCGATAGCCCAATGGGAAACAGTGTTTTTTCATTGTTTAAACGTTTTGGACATTGGCACAAATTAGCGATTAATGATTATGAATCGATACAGAAGGAAGTCATTTTTGTTGAAAATTATGGCGAAACTTGGGATATTATTGATGATACGCGATCTAAAATTATAATTGCAGGAAGTGGTATGGTAACTGGAGGTCGGGTACTTACCTATGTGAAAAAGCTAGGGTCAGATTTGAGAAATGCAATTTTGTTGGTAGGTTATATGGTAGAGGGTACAAGAGGCTATGATCTTTTAAATGGAGCCAGCACTTTAAAAATGTTTGGCAAGTATTATCCTATAAATGCAAAGTTATATCACGTTCAGTCATTATCAGCACATGCCGATCAGCAGGAACTAATACAATGGCTAGAAAAAATCAACTCAAACCCTACTATATTTCTAATCCATGGAGAATCAGATGCACTTAATGTACTTTCAAAGAAGATCAAAGACACTTATCAATGGAACACCTATATTCCTAAACTTAATGAAAGGGTGCGGCTCTTTCCGAACAACTGATAATGATCATCCAAAGAAATTATAAAAAGTAATACCTTTTCTGAACTATAAATAACATCAGCTATGCTCAATCCATTGTTGATTATTCATGCTGGGATTGCAATTTTATGTATTATTCACTTAATACTATACGGTACCAGGCCCACTAAATCATTTAGCTGGCTTTTGGTATTACTGCTACTACCTTTTATTGGTTTATTGTTATACATATTATTTGGAATTAATCGTCACAACTCAGGTTTTTTTCAGTTACATGAGCTTAAAAAAAGAAAAGTGTATGATACTTCTAATGCTAACAGCTTAAAGTCCGATTTTAAACATGTATTTACTGATGATGTCGCAAGTCAAATATCACAATTAAATGAAATTAATGGAGGGATGTCAGCTACCAGTGGTAACTCGTTAGAGATATTGGATGATGGAGAAAAGGCATTTCAACATATTTTTGATGAATTAGCGCAAGCAAGATATTTTATTCATATTCAATTCTACATTTTTGAAGAAGGAACCGTTCTTGAAAGGTTATTTCAATTATTTGAACAGAAGATAGCTGAAGGTGTCGAAATAAGGGTGATTTATGATGCTATAGGTAGCTACCAATGGAGAAGGAAGTCAATAAAACGTTTTAAAAAAATAGGAGTAAAAATACATGCTACAATGCCATTGCGATTTGGAAGTCTTTTGTTTACGCTAAATCATCGTAACCATCGGAAAATTATAGTAGTAGATGGTGTGGTCGGTTTTACAGGAGGAATTAATATTTCGGATAAATATATAGAAGCTTCTGATGGTCTTGGGGTGTGGGACGATATGCATATAAAGATCAAAGGCCCAGCGGTAAAAAGTCTTAATACTGTTTTTATTAAAGACTACTATTTTGCCAGTGGTGACGAGGGAGTGTTGAATGAAGAATATGTTGTTGAAAGTAGTGAATTAGGGAATAAAATAGTGCAGATTTTAGCTAGTGGACCGGACACTGCCAATCCTTCAATTTTACAATTGTATATTAAACTAATTAATGTGGCCAGAAAGAACATTTATATCGCTAATCCGTATTTCATACCAAGTGCTCCGCTTCTAGAGGCTTTAAAAATTGCTGCTTTGTCAGGAGTCTCTGTAAATTTGTTAGTGCCTGAAAAGTCTGATATTAATCTGGTAAAGCACAGCATGTTCTCATTTTTTGATGAGTTACTCCAAAATGGAGTTCACATTTACCTACATCCTGAGAAGTTTTTGCATAGCAAGTTTATTGTGGTAGATAATGAGATTACCTCAATAGGTTCAGGTAATTTTGACAACCGAAGTTTTGAGCAAAATTTTGAGGTCAATGCGGTGATCTACAATAAAGAAATCGCTAAAAAAGTTGGTGATGACTTTTTAAATGACTGCTATAACAGTAAAAAAATCTCACTCAATATCTTCAAAAAAAGATCATTAGGTCAACGTTTTGTGGAGGGGTTTGCTAGGTTATTCAGCCCCTTGATGTAATGCACCTAATAACTACATTTTGACAGTTAAAACTGGTACCGGAGCATCATCAACAATAGATTCGCCGACACTGCCCAATAAAAAGTGAGCGAAGCCTTTACGACCGTGCGTTGCCACCGCTATTAAATCGGCATTTTTATCATCAGCTACATGAAGAATCCCGTTTTCAACACCGTAATCATCATAATGGTTGATCTTTATCAGAGCTTTTTGATAAGGCTCTTGTAAATGGGTAGCAAATTTTTCTATTTTATTCTCTACCTCATGTGTGCTTTTAAAGCTCTCTGAAGGCTGATTTACATGTACTATTTCAACATCAAAATTTAGTGCGTTGCAAAAGTCGATTATCGTCTTAAAGCTCTCTGCACTTTCAAGGCTAAAATCGCATGCTACAATGGCTTTTCCCGTATTTAATTGGGACATTTGTTTTTTCACCGCCAAAATAGGAACAGAAGTATTACGTGCTAATTTTTGAGTATGTGTGCTGTTAAAAAATTCTTCAAAACCCTTACTGTCATGGGTTCCCATTACAATTAGATCAGGTTGTTGCTCATTAATTACACTATCAATGTGATCAAAAAACCTGTGATTCTTAATTGCATATGAAATTCGTAATCCCTCCAGATAGTCTTTATCCAAAAAATCCGTTAACTTTTTTTCAACAAGTTTTAAATGATATATTCCATCATTCCCTGAATAAGACTCTTTCGTTAAAAATCCATCTGCAATTCCCATCATATGTACCAAAAGAATATCAGCATCGAATTTCTTAGCTATTTCACTTGCAATTTTTAAAGCACTTTCCGAGGATGGACCAAAATCAACTGGGACTAATATTTTTTTCATGATTAACAATTTTAAGGCTTAATATTTAGTAAAACTAGTTGTAACTGTCCTTTTAAACCCTGATAAATATCATGTTATACCTAGCAACTGGTAACTACATTTAAAACAATAAAACTAGAAGCCATGAAACCAAAAAAAAATCCTAAAGTCGATCTTAATAGAAATAGTGGTTTATACTTTGTAATTGGATTAACCACAGTATTGTTCTTTACCTGGAGAATGCTCGAGATTAAGACATATCCGCAACAGGATGAGGTTGTTCAATCTATCATTAATCAAGAAGAAATAGAAGAACTAATACCGCTAACTAGACAGTTAGAATTACCCCCGCCACCGCCTCCAGCTAATGTAGCTCCGGAAACCATACAAGTTGTTGAAAACGAAAACGAGATTGAGGAAAGTACTATTCAATCTAGTGAGTCGGATCAGGATCTTGAGGTAAGCGATGTGGTTGCTGTTGATGATGTTGAAGTAGAGGAGGAAGCAGAAATTATTGTAGTCCCTTTTGCTGTAATTGAAGAGGTGCCTATTTTTCCAGGCTGCGAAGGAATGTCAAGAAATGAACAGGTGCAGTGCTTTAACCGGAAGATGCAAGAGCATATTAAAAAGAACTTAAAATATCCCAAGATTTCGCTAGAAATGGGTGTTCAGGGTAGGGTATTTGTTCAATTTACCATCGATGAAACTGGGCAACCAACTAATTTCAAATTTAGAAGTCCTGATTTGAACTTAGAGAAAGAATCACGACGTATTATGAAGTTACTTCCAAAAATGAAGCCCGGTAGACAGCGCGATAAAAATGTACGTGTAAATTATGCGTTACCAATTAACTATGTGCTGCAGTATAATTAGTAGTATATACTTCTAGAAATTATTATAATTTTTGCTTTTTTGAACGGGATAGGAGGTGACTCCTATCCTGTTTTTGGTTCGCTAGATTTCTTGTTGCATGGTAATACCCCATACGCCAGTCGCTGCTGTTTTTGAAAGGTAGGAGTGATTTATGAAATGGGTTTTTAACTTTTACTAAGTTTATATCACTATTGAAAGCAAAATATTCTCTTTTTTAATTATTGATAAATTCTTTAATTTAAATCTATGCAAATACTTTAAGAATTGAACTTTAAAGAATCCCATAATCTAATACTTGATAATGTATCTCGATTTATAGACTTAACTGAGTTAGAAAGGCGGAAATATATTTCTTTACTAACGGAAATTAAGGTGAAGAAAAAAGATTTTCTTCTGCAAGCAGGTAAGACGGTTAAATTTGAATTTTTTATTACTAAGGGGTGTTTGAAGGTATACACTTTGAATGAGGAAGGGGCGCCTCATATCTCAATGTTTGCGGTTGAAGATTATTGGACGGGTGATTTGTCGAGTTTTATGACAAAAGAACCGTCTAGGTATTTTATAAAAGCAATTGAGTCCTCAGAACTATTGGGAATTTCAAGAACGAACTATGATGTCCTATTTCAAGAAATTCCAAAATTTGAACGGTTTTATCGCATCCTATATCAAAAGTCTTTAATCAGTTATATCAGGCGTTCAAATCATGGTATATCATTAACCGCCGAAGAAAGGTACATTGAATTCAAAAAGAAATACCCGCAAACTGTAAATCGAATTACTCAAAAAGATTTAGCTGCATACTTAGGAATTACACCAGAATTTATGAGCAAAACTATCTCCAGGGTTAACCGAAAGTAAATAACCTTGGGAGGAGCCTATGGGTATTAAAAGAAAAAATTCACATTAATTTCGACACAAGCATCGGAATATTTTAAATCTCGATTATCGAGTAAAAGTCTTAAACTAGTTCATTTTTTTTCACACCGCCCCATCGGAATTTTGAAGTGTGAAAAGAATAAGACTCATAGCGACAACATTCTTCTTTGGTTTTGTAAGTACGTTACAGGCACAATTTACTCAATTGGAATTGTTTTCAGGGTTTGAGAAAACAGACTTTACATTACTCTCCAATTACTACATTGATTCCAATAGTTCTGTAAGTATCGCTACCCTTGCTTTCTTTCAGAAATACAGAGAAAGAGAAAATCAAGTTTTTGATGAAATAGGCGTACAGCCTACGCTATTCTGGAATATCAATAAGAAGATTGCTATTGGACCTTCACTATACTATAATAGTTTTGGAGGATTCTCAGAAAGACTTTCAGGTAAGTTTACACTTAAAACTTCCAATGTTCTATTGGTGGTCATTCCTACCGTAGCATATTCAGAACAGAAAGATGCAAGCCTCGGTGAGTTATTTGCACAATTTCAGATACAAAAACCATTTCATGAAAATCTATCCCTGTGGCTAAATGGACAGTTTTTAACGGTTTGGGATAAATTCAAATCACATTCAAGAAGTTTTAAGCAATTGCGCACGGGTATCGCATATAAAGGCTATCAAGTTGGGATTGGACTAGACTTTGACCAATACGGAACTGAACCCATTCAAAAATCAAGTTTTGGAATCTATTATCGTAACACATTTTAAATCTTATATATTATGAAAAAAGTAATCACCATTGCCGGTAGCAACAGTCAAAAATCAATCAACAAAGCTTTAGTAGGTTACACGGCGAGCTTATTGAGAAATATAGAAATCGTGTCTATCGATTTAAATGATTATGTACTTCCTATTTATGGGGAAGACTTCGAGGCAGAGAATGGCATCCCCACAGCAGTTAAAAGATTAGATGAATTAATTAATACAGCAGATGCTTTTATCATCTCCTTAGCGGAACATAATGGTTCTTATGCTGCGGTATTTAAGAATGTGATAGACTGGTTGTCACGCTTGAATATGCAAATTTGGAGAGAAAAACCTATGCTTTTGATGGCTACTTCACCTGGAGGAAGAGGTGGTGCTACCGTTTTACAATCAGCAGCGACTAGTTTTCCATTTCTGGGAGCTAAAATCATTCAGACCTATTTGCTCCCCTCATTTTATGACCATTTTAAAAACGGTAAAGTAGTAGAAGAACACTACCAAAAAGAAATTGAAGATAAAATAGCTACGCTTTCTAAAGTGTTGCAAAAGCAACCTGTGGAAGCTTTAAAGTAGCCTCTTCACAACTTAAATTTTGAAAATAGTTTAATGCACTTTTCGAACAAATCATACTTCCGCTCGAATAAATAATTGGTGGCATATCTGCGCAACTTTGTGTCATCATAATCAATAACACTAATGATGATGACAACACTAACACAATTCATAATTGCTTTAAGTCTTTCTTTTTTCGGAGAAAGTAACAATGAGAATTACTTGGTATATAACTA
The DNA here is from genome assembly GCF_046524175.1 of Spongiivirga sp. MCCC 1A20706. Lineage (NCBI taxonomy): Bacteria > Pseudomonadati > Bacteroidota > Flavobacteriia > Flavobacteriales > Flavobacteriaceae > Spongiivirga > Spongiivirga sp. MCCC 1A20706. The sequence goes on along the minus strand of NZ_JBEFZF010000006.1, from coordinate 238,726 downwards.
TGTAGAAATAGAAACAAGCAACCGTGTCGTAAGAGATTCATCCCAAACAAGGGCATTTGAAATTCTTACCAATAAATGCAACGTCTGTCACGTAAAACGCAATCGTATACGTGTCTTTACAAAAGATAATATGAACAATTGGTCTGCTGACGTGTATAAGCAGGTTTTCATTAAAAAACGAATGCCCAGAGGCAAGAAAATTAAGCTTACTAGCGAAGAATATCAAGATTTATTAACCTGGATATCATCCGTAAAAGAACAATAAAATGGACATTAAAATTCAAACAATCGTATTGATGCTAGGCATCTTATTTACTGGACTTACAGCAGGCTTATGTTTTACTTGGTCCAATGCGGTAACTCCAGGGCTAGGAAGATTGGATAATCTCACATTCCTTAAATCGTTTCAATCGATCAATAGAGCCATCATTAATCGAAGTTTTCTATTCGTATTCTTTGGACCAGTGATACTACTTTTTTTGAATGCATGGTTTTTCAGAGGGGCGAACCAGATTAGTTTTTTAACCTTTTTAATTGCCGCATTGGTGTTTTTTGTTGGCATCGGTCTCATCACTATTTTCGGGAATGTACCGCTCAATGAAATGATCGATAAAGTCAACCTTGATACGCTCTCATCCATTGAAATAAGCGATTTGAGAAGGCGATTTGAAAAACCTTGGAACCGCTGGCACCTTAAACGCACCATTGCCTCTTCTGCATCTTTTGCGCTATTACTCATAGGATTGATCTATTCAAAACTTTAAGTGCGAAAATAGAATAGGAAAAAAATCTGTCAAAAAAGCCTTCAAGAGTTGAAGCACTAATATTTATCAATTCAAAAACAAATAATAATGAAAACAGAGAACATCGTAGTTATCGGAGGAACTGGAAAAACTGGTAGCCGAGTAGCAAAAAAATTAAAAGAATCTGGATACAACGTTCGCGTTGTAGGGCAAAAGACTAGCCCCGCATTGGATTGGGAAAACCCAGAAACCTATGACGCCGTGCTAGAAGGTATGGATAGAGCATATATCGTGTACTACCCAGATTTGGCTGTGCCCGGATCAAAAGAAGCAATAACTGCCCTAACAGAAAAGGCTAAAAAAGCCGGACTGCAAAAAGTAGTATTGCTTTCTGGCAAAGGCGAGACTGAGGCGGAGGCCTGCGAACAAATAGTAGCTAATTCGGGATTGGCCTATACGCTGGTTAGAGCATCTTGGTTTAACCAGAATTTTAGCGAAGGTGCTTTTATAGATTTTGTGTTAGATGGCGTGGTGGCGATGCCTATGCCGGAGGCAAGAATTCCCTTTGTAGATGCCAATGATATTGCAGAAGTTGTCTCTAGGGTTTTAGTAGATGATACTTATAACGGACAAACGATAACGGTTACAGGTCCAGAAATGAGAACTTTCGAAGAAGTTGTGAGAATTATGGCAAAAGCTAGTAATAGGGAGTTACAATACGTGCCTATTTCTATCGATGAATTTAAGGAAGGAATGAGAAAAGCTGGATTACCAGATTCTTATGTTTGGCTTTTTGGTTACCTATTTAAAGAGGTATTAGGAAATCCAGACAATCAAGAAATTTCTTATGACTTGGAGAAAGTGCTAGGTAGAAAAGCTATCGACTTTACAGAGTACGCTGCCAAAGTTGCTAAATCTGGAGTTTGGAGTCAAAAAAGCTTGGTCTAAAAATTAAGAATTATAAATACTGAGGATGTCTAACATATTAGACGTCAGGTTGAGCGGAGTCGAAACCCTATAATATTAGGAATTTGAAGATTCTTCTCTATAAATCAGGGCCCGAATTTACCTAAAAACAAGGCGTCAGACGTCCTCAGTTATCTACAACGAAAAAGAAATAATGCTTATATCCTATCCATTAATCAAACCGAAATATTACAGGTCTTTAATAAAAGATTTGATAACTTTTATTAAGTCCCCTAATTATAATCCTACTATGGAAAAAACCATAAAAAATAGAGTCTATGATACTATAGGGCTCTTTTTTATAAAGGTTGTATTCTCAGTAGTGGTGGCATCCTTATTGCAATTTGTGTATGACCCTGAAAATCTGACTTCAACAAGTATGGTAGAACGTTTTTCTCCGCTGGTTTTACTGCTAGTTGGTGGGGTTGTATTGCCGCTATTTGAAGAGATGACCTTTAGACTTTCATTAAAATTTAATCCAATGTATCTTGCCCTTACTGTGGCGGGATTTACTTACTACTTGCTCACTAAAGCCATTTTTAAAAGCCGATTATCAGCGGTAGATGAAACATTTTGGTGTAGAGTAGTTTCCGCTGTATTAATAGCCCTGATTGTATATGCTTTTTGCAGTAGAAAGAACAACCAAATGGCGTTAAGACGATTCTGGGAGAAGCACTTTAAAAAGTTATATTATTTCTCTTTTATAAGTTTCGCTTGGCTTCATATTTTCAATTTTGAGTTAAGCTTAAGCAATCTGTTGTGGATGCCTATTCTGACACTTCCGCAATTATTTAGTGCAACTATTGCTGGATATACACGTGTAGCTTTTGGGTTTCAGTATCCGCTTTTTGTACATATGATAACCAACATTTTCTTTCTGAGTCTAACGTTTTTACCGATTGATTAACTAAGATAGGATAATGAAAAAAGTTTTAACTATTTAATTTGGCTAGGTCGGTAACCAAATTTTTTTGCAAAGGCATTTGAGAATGAGCTTAGGCTGTCATAGCCTACCTGCCAAGCTGCTTCTTGTACAGTAGCTTCTTTCTGACTGATAAGTTTGTGTGCAGAAGTCAGCCGTTCATTTTGTAGGTATTTGAAAACGGGAACACCGAAAATAGCTTTGAACTCTTTTTTAAGTCTTGTAGTATTGAATCCAATGGCTTTTGAAAGTTCCGAAAGTGAAGGAGGGTTTTCCAAATTTTCCAATAAAATGTCTCTAGCTTTGTTGAGTTGCTCTCTGTGGCTTGGTTTAGAAGCTTTTTCTTGTTGTAAAGCAAGTTGACCAAAAAAGTGAGATAGCAATGCGGTAATCTGGCTCCTAAAAAACATCATTTTAGTCTTACCTGAGTAGTTGTTTGAGAAAAAGGCATCAACGATATTTTCCATCTCGGGGGTCATGAAGAAACTAGGGCCCTCAACATAATGTTCTTTAGGATGTACTAATTCTTGCAATAAGTCACTAAAAAGTTCGCCTTCTTGATTCGGCAGCTGTTCCAAATTCCTAAGTTTGGTAGCAATAACAATACATTTTAAACTTTTATTGGCGCTAACCGCATGTTCAAATACTACTTCTTGGTCGGCATAAAAAGAAAGTGACAAGCCCTTGGTGTATTGAAAGTCTTTGCGCTTTTGACCGTATTTTACAGCTAAATCGACATTACCCGAACCGTAAAAAGCTACAGCTACTATTGGTTCATCAAATCCGCAGGAATCAATTTCTAATGTGGTTGTATTAGCTTCCTCAACTAATATTACGAAATCATTGATATGAATAAAATCACGGGTCATTTCTTACTTTAAATTTAAGAAAATTCAGGATTTTGAAGCGTGTTTAAATTGGTTACCTTCCTGGTGACCCTCAAATAACAAGGCTATCATAAAAAGCAACATAAAAGATCGGTTTTCTACATATTAAGCCATTGCTTAAATTGTGAAGCTCTGTTTTTGCTTATAATAATACTAGTATCAGAATCGGGTTTAACCAGAATTTTTAATTGGTTGTTCCCATATTTAACGATTTTATCAATACTTGAAATAGCAATAATAAACTGCCTATTCGCCCTAAAAAAATAAGATTCATCTAGCTGTGAGAAGAGCTCGTCAAGACTTAAATTGGTTGTTGAGCGTTTCCCATCTATGCAAATTACATAGGTAATGGTATTTTCGGTATAACAATAGGCCATTTCTTCAATGGGAATGGGAACTAACTCATTACGAACGTATGTTAAAATCCTTTTCTTATTGGTATTTGTAGTATCTGTTTCTGCAACGGTTTCCTTCTCTGTAACTTTTTGTTGATATTCTCCAACCGCCCTATTCAGCTTTGAAAGATTGATGACCTCATCTTCCAATTTTTCATTTTTTAACTCCAAACGTTTTTCGTATTTACTACCTAGCAATCGCAATACAATAACCGATGATAAGACCACTAGGGCACCCATCATTAGAAAAATGATTAGAAATTGCCTTTTAAATTCACTCATTTGAGCATCAATACTATCAATATTTGCATGGGCCGCTACAATCCAATCAGAGTTTTCAACCGGTTGAGTCGCAATCACTTTTGATGTTTCAGCCTGGTCTTCGGTGGCTGAGACCTCCCTATTCTTAATATCGGTTAACAGTGATTTATAAAAAGTTTCAGGGTTTAGATCATCAGTAACCGATGATACATAAGAATTATTTGGACTTGCAAATTGCCGTACGTTATTAATATCAGGATGCGCAATTATTTTACCGGACCAATCGTACATGCTTAAAAAACCCATTTCGAGATCAGTGCCTGTTAAACTTTTTTGAATGTTATCGACAATTGAATCTTTGGAAATTCCATAATCCATTTGCTGACCAACCAAAATGGAAAAAGATTTGGCTTCTTTCTTGCTAAATTCTAAATGCGTCTCTAGCAAACGATAACTACTTTCTTTTACTAGATATTGAAACGCGATACTAGCGATGATTATATAGATCACCGTAATTGATAAAAAAGTGAAAAAATAGAGCCTATCTTTTCTCATAGATCCATCTGAAAATTTCATCTAAGATAGCAAATAGCTTTACAAATTAGGTTGCAATTTCCGCCTCATCCCAAATCACTCCATTTTACCAAAAAGTGGATTCCTTTCACGTCAAAATATTCCCTTTTAAGTACTAAAACGTCCCTTTCGCATAGGTTTTTAGTATAAAACAGATTTTTTGGTAGTTGCTTTGTGGTGTAGAAATAACAAGGGATACGACAGTTTTAGAAGTCTCTTTTTCCTGAAAAACTCAACTAAATATGAAAAACACATTAAAAACAACTTTCGCTCTTGCGATTTTACTGCTAATAGGATGCAGTAATGACAGTGAAAGTGATTTAATTGAACAAATTGATGAAGAAACGGTAGTTTCTTATAACGCGACGATACAATCAGTCATTAATAATAATTGCGTTGCTTGTCATTCTGACCCCACCCAAAACGGAGCACCATTCCCACTAACAAATTATAATCAGGTTTTAATACGTGCCGAAAACGGGCAGTTGCTTAGATCAATAAGTAGACAAACAGGAGAGGCAAGAGCAATGCCCCCTTCGGGTAGATTACCTCAAGCTACAATAGACATTATTGAAAAGTGGATCAACGAAGGTGCAGTTGAAGAATAATAATACTCAAACTAAAAACAAAACAAATGGAAAAAATCAAAAATCAGTTAGTGCAATTTATTATGTGGTTTGCATTGCTTTTCGGGGTGGTGATCTTCTCATCGGCCGTCGCGCAAACCAAATACCTGGAAAAAAACGGAGTACTCATCTTTGAGGCGTCGGAGAAACTTTTTGAAGAGGTTAAAGCGGTTAACAAATCGACTACGGTCATTTACAATGAAGCGACCAATCAAATAGCAGCATTGGCATTAATGAAGGGGTTTCGTTTTAAGAACTCCTTGATGGAAGAGCACTTTAATGAAAATTACATAGAGTCAGGAAAGTATCCCAAGGCAATCTTTAAAGGCGAACTTCTAAATTTTGATCCCACCAAAAGTAAGCAAGCAACAGTAAAGGGTATCCTTGAAATACGAGGTAAGAAGAAAGAAGTAGAGACGGTATTAAATGTCCAACAAATAGGAGGGACAATTTCAATGACCGGAGAATTTGTGGTGACGCCACAAGATTTTGATATCGAAATACCTAAAATCGTCCGCAACAAGATTGCAAAAGAAGTGAACGTGAAGTTAGACTTTAAACTGGTAAGCAATGATTCTTAGAAAAAAGTATAGCATTGTTGGTTTTATGGCATTACTAGCTGCCATCATTGGATTTTCAGTCTACAATTATATGTATCAAGATCATAGGGATATTGCATCAGAGCGAGTTGATTTTGAATTAGAATCTTCCTTCTTAAATAGTGTAATGAGTAATACTGACAGCGCTCAGAAATATGTAGATAAAGTAATTCAAACCGACGGCAAAATTACAGCCATTGAGCAAAATGCATTGGTTCTTGACAATGAGGTACATATCAATTTTGGCAAAGGATTTTTGAACAGTCTAACTGTCAATGATAAAGTAACGATAAAGGGCAGGTGCGTTGGTTATGACGATCTATTAGAACTTGTCAAGATCGACCAAGCAACCTTAGTAAATAACTAAATAACAATTAGCATCAACTAACATGAAAAAATTAGTATTCATACTATTGATAATTCCATCATTCATCATAGCACAAGATGATCTGTTAAATGAGATAGACACATATGATGCATCTGATGAATTTGAAACAGCAGCATTTAAAGGATTAAAAATTGTGAATTTCGAATCGACAAAAATGGTTTCAAAAAAAGAACTCTACTTTGTTGTCTCGCATAGATTTGGATCCATTGAAACTGGGATAAAAGACTTTTTTGGCCTCGACCAGGCGGTTACCCGATTAAACTTTATTTACGGCTTAACCGATGGGATCAATATAGGTGTTTCGAGAAGTTCTTTTCAAAAAACATATGAAGCTTCTTTAAAGCTTCGACTTTTAAGACAGAAAAGGGAAGGGATGCCCATTAGTTTGGTACTCTTTAATAGCGTATTAATAAATACATCGTTAGACAAAGATGAACTTCCAAAATTAGAGTTTGATAATAGGTTGGGTTATGCAGTGCAGGCCTTAATCTCCAGTAAGTTGAGTGATAATCTATCACTTCAGTTAGTACCAACGTTATTTCACGATAACTTGGTTGCGTTTGAACCACAAGAAAACACACAGTATGCGCTGGGCCTTGGGGGCAGGCAAAAACTGACTAAAAGGTGGTCACTTAATGTTGATTATGGTCTGCATTTTAACAGGGCATCAGATTCTCCATTTACCAATCCGTTATCAATCGGGTTCGATTTAGAAACTGGCGGACATGTTTTTCAACTTCATTTTACCAACGCACAGCCTATGAATGTGAACACATTTTTGGGTCAAGCCACCGGTGATTGGAGCGATGGTGATATTTTCTTCGGATTTAATCTTTCAAGAATTTTTTAAATCTGCTGATTATGAGAACAGGTATTGCAAAAATTCCAGTACAAAATTCATTTTGTGAGGGTTGTGCAGAAGTAATTAAAAAAAGAATATTAAAAGATCAAGGTGTTCAAAATCTTATACTATTTCCAAGTGAATCGCTTATCGTATTCAATTTCAATTGGGCAAATCAAGTTTCAGAAGTATTAAATATTCTAACAAAACTAGGGTACCCGCCTGAAGGTGATGAGGTGACTACTTCAAGTTATAGGTTGCCCTTCTGCACATGTAAAAGTAAAGACAACAAATATGGCTTAGCTTCTTAAAAAGATAAGATGGCAAAGCAACAATAATAGAAGGATTAGTGGTCTTCCCATCGATCCGAAAAGGCTTCGTAATTGAGGCAAGAATTAATAAAAACTTTAAACACTAATAAAAAAAATCATGAAAAATTTAATTGTATTTATTTTGACTTTAGGACTACTTTATAGTTGTAGTGATGATGATTATGGTTCTGATCCGGTTGATCCCGTAGATCCGCCAGTGGCAGAGAACAATGCTGTTCGATTACGAACAGATGGTAATTTTGGTAATGTAATGACCAATTCAGATGGATTTACATTATACTTCTTTGCACCTGATACTAAAGACGGATCGAATTGTAATGGATCATGTGAAGGTGCGTGGCCCGCTTTTTTCGCTGATAATTTAACACTAGACAATGGGCTAAGTGCTAGTGATTTTGGTGAGATAACAAGAAACGATGGTTCTAAACAAACCACCTACAAGGGCTGGCCATTGTACCTTTTTGCAAATGATCCTAGTGCTGGTGACATTAACGGTGATGGTTCTGGAGGTGTTTGGTTTGTTGCGAAACCGGATTATACTATAATGATCGCTCGATCACAATTGGTAGGTAGAGATATCGATGGTAATGAAACCAACCTCACAAGTACATATGAGGAAGGTGATGAGGATACTTTTTATATCACTGATGCAGAGGGGAACACACTGTATAGCTTCATAAATGACAAGGAAGATACCAACAATTTCACCGCCGATGATTTTAGCAATAACGGTGTATGGCCCATTTTTGAGGCGACTCTGGAGAATGTTCCTAGCGTTCTTGACAAAGCTGATTTTGGAAAAATTAGTATTGGAAATAGAGAACAGATAACCTATAAAGGATGGCCGCTGTACTTTTTCGGGCAAGATGTTGAACGTGGCGATAACTATGGTGTGGGCTTCCCACAGGCAGGAGCATGGCCTGTGCTAAACCAAAACTCTAATCCTGCTCCTGAAGCGTTGGAACCTCCAACCAAAAAGTATTCGATTACAAACCAGGGAGCTACGGCCTATGTTTTTAATGGAGAAGACTTGACTGATGAAGTAAACCCTGATATCACTTTAAAAAGAGGTGAAACCTATGAGTTTACCGTAAATACACCAGGGCATCCACTGTTTATAAAGTCGGCTCAAACTACCGGGACAGGAGATCAGTATAATAATGGGGTTACCGATAATGGAGCTTCGCAAGGGGTGATCAAATTTGTAGTGCCAAATGATGCACCCAATACCTTATTTTACATTTGCGAATTTCACAGTCCAATGACTGGGACATTCACAATAGTAGATTGAAAAAGAGAGAATTAATTTGATTTAGCTTAAAACCTAGGGCAATTTTAGCTCTAGGTTTTAGTAATTTAGCTACTTGATCACGAATTATCAGAATGAAGAAAAATAGGATTTTAATTGGTATTCTGCTTTCATTAATTGGTATCTGTGCTATGATATATATGATGATATCCTACTTAAATAGTCCTGATGTTGTTGATCTTGCACGAGTAGAGCCTACCTACCGATTAGAAGCACAAACTATTATAGACCTGGGTAAAAATCAGGATAACAATTACTTAAAAATCGAAAATGTAGTTGAGATAAACGGAGTTGTAAAAGAAGTGAACAATCTCAATAACCGCATCACAGTGTTGTTGGGGACCAATAAAGATGAATTGTCATGCATTATTTGCGATATGCAAAGTGATCAAAAAGATAAAATAACCAAACTAAAACCAAACGACACCATTAAGATTAAGGGTATTTTTAAAGGATTCTTACAAGATGCCATTTTTTTAAATTGTGTCATTTCTGAATAAAGATGAACAAACTAGTAATTATACTATTACTACCTTTCTTAATCAACCAGCCTTCCACTGAAAAGGTGATTGCCAAACAAGGTCAAGTATCCTTTTTCTCCTATACCTCGGTTGAGCATATTAAGGCAGAGAACAATCAAGTATCTAGTGTTATAGATTTAAAAACTGGGGAAATTGCGGTAAGCATGCTTATGAATGCCTTTGTTTTTGAAAAGGCATTGATGCGCCAACATTTTAACGAGAGTTATATTGAGTCTGATATTTATCCGAAAGCGATTTTTCAAGGAAAAATTTTTGATTTTGATCCTAATATCGAAGGTATACAAACAAGAATAGTTAAAGGTAAGTTCTCTATGCACGGTGCCACAAAGGAGTTAGAGATAAAGGCCAAAATAGAGAAGACAGAGAATGATGAGTTCGTTGTTACTGGTACTTTTGAAGCAATGGTAAGGGACTATGGTATAAAAATCCCACCATTGTTAAAAGGAAATATTGCTAAAACAATTTCGGTAGATTTTAATTTTAAATACGAACCTTATGAAAGCTAAAAAAATACTATTCTTTTTGTTTTTAGGTATGACCGCGTCGTATTTGAAAGCTCAAGATTTACTAGAAATATTAGATAAAGAACAAAAAGACACTCCATTGTACGCGAACTCCACCTTCGCATTCTCAAGAATTAGCATTGGTCATTCCGTTGAAACGCGAAAAACAGGAACGCTTGATATTTTTACCACCAACAGATTTTGGAATCTTCCTATAGAGCGAACTCAAAGTTTTGTAGCTGACCGTATGAGTTCGCGAATTGCTTTAGAATATGGTATTTCAGACCGTTTGTTATTCGGGGCAGGATTTACCACTTTTGAGGAACGCTATGATGCATTTTTAAAATACAAACTGGTAAGAGAAAGAAAAGATGGCAAAGGGTGGCCGTTTAGTGTTTCATTGTTTCAAAATGTAAGTTATTACGACCGGGATTTTTCAAGATTTGGTTATAATGAAACCCTTTCGGAAAGACAGGGATTCACTTCACAATTGTTGATTGCAAAGAAAATTACACCTCAGTTCTCTTTACAGATTTCACCAACTTTTATAAAACGCGGATTGGTATTTCAAGAAACAGATGACCAGGATCATTTTGCGATTGGCTTCGGGGCTCGTTTTAAGCTTGGCAGCCATGTCTCTTTAGTTTCTGAATACTATTATGTTGCAAATCCGGTTGATGGAATTAATACATACGGCCCTTTCTCTCTTGGAGTGAACTGGGAGTTAAGTGACGTCATGTTACAGTTTATGATGACCAATACACCAAGTATGGTGGAGGATGCTTTTATTGTTGAAACACGTAATAATTTCAATTTTAAACCGCCTAATTTTAATTTCGGTTTCAATTTTACTTATACGTTTCATTTGAAGAATAAGCTAAGAAATTAAATAGCACTTCAAAAAAATCATTTTAAGCCTTGAAAAAAGAGGTTGTATAGAGCTCTTTTGTTTTCCTAAATAAATAGTATCTTTCTTTAGTGTTAGTGTTTCCCATTTTTTCAGGATTGATCGCAGCCTTATTACACGTGGTTACAGGCCCAGATCATTTAGCAGCTGTAACGCCGATCGCTTTGGATATGAATAAAAAGCAGTGGAAGGTTGGCTTTCTTTGGGGGTTGGGTAATTTGGGCGGTATGTTGATGATCGGCTTACTATTTCTTTTCTTTAAGGAGTACATTCCGGTAGAGACAATCTCTGTCTACAGTGAACAACTAGTTGGTATTGTATTGCTTATTGTTGGAGGATGGGCGCTGCTAAAAGTATTCCGAAAACCGAAAATCAAAGTAAGTGAAAGGAACACTGATTTTGGTAAATTATCTACAATCGGTATTGGCTTCCTTCACGGGTTGGCAGGTATAGCCCATTTTATTTTATTATTGCCGGTACTTGGTTTTGAATCACAGACAGAAAGCATTCAGTATATAATAGGATTTGCCTTAGGAACTGTTGGCGCAATGACCCTATTTACTGTAGTTCTTGGCATCATAAAAAAGATAAACAAAACTTCGGCTAATTATAATAATAGTATTCGCGTAATTGGAGGTGTATTTGCAATTGTAGTTGGAATTTATTGGCTGTTTACCACCATCTAAAGATTGAGCTTACTTAAAACCAATCGATGATTTCCGGTGTCTGCAATTACTAATTGATCTTTGTAGGTCGAGATTGAAAATGGCCAATATATGGCGCTTTCTGTACCTAATAAATTGCCTTTGTATTCACTACTGGTATTGAAATCAGGTCTACCAATAATTGCTTTTGCAGCTTGATTATTGGTTTTGGGTACTTGGGAATGCCAAAGAATTCTGCTATTTCCGGTGTCATTTACCAGAATACCATTTTTGTAAAAACAGGCGTCATATGTCCAGTTTAAAGAACGTTGATTGGGAGATAGTCCGTATTGATTTTGCCCGCAGGCATCAAAATCAGGTTGGCCGATGATAACATCTGCTTTATGGTAGAATGCTGTTTTCCAATCATACCAAATAAGATTTCTATAAAACTGAGTGTCAGCGACAATCATTTGGCCCTCCACATTAATCTTAACTGAATAAGGCCATATGGGTTCATGATTTTCGTAATCTCTGGTTTGTAAGTCGGGTTTTCCGACGACCTTTGTCGCATTGGTAAAGTTTTTTGTCGGAATAGCATCAAAGTAAAGAATACGGCGATTTCCTGTATCTGCAATCCATATATGCGTACCGTCTGACCATACTCCATAAGGCCAGTTTAAGGTATTTGCATCAGGGTTTGCAGATTGTCCCTCAACATTCGGTTGGTTACCCATAAAATCAGGTTGCCCAATAACGACATCAGCTGCTTGTCCGTTTTGCGTGGGAAGTTCATGCCAAATAAGTACACGATGATTCCAGGCGTCACATATAATCAAAATCGTGCCATCACTCCAGATACCAGATGGGTAGAGTAAGGTAGCTGCAGAAACTGCCCCACCCTGATTACGTTCAGAAGCTTCAACTTCAATTTGGCCTAAAATAACATCGGGTTCTTCATATTCAGTTTGTGGAATTTTGTGCCAAATAAAAACCCGATTTTGCCCAGTGTCAGAAACGAATAGTTTCTCTTTAGCTATGTGAACACCTCTAGGCGCAAGAAAGGGTTTTCTGGCAGATCCTTTAAATAATCGTGCATCATAAACATGCGGACCTAAACTACTAAAATCCATATACTAGCAAATTCTAGGTAGTTGTTGTCCTGGTAACATGCTCACCACACGCTTACCTCCGATGGCACTTTCGCATATTACTTGTTTTGGGTGTGCGGCAACAACTTCGCCTATAATGGCTGCGGGTTGCTCAGGGTTTAGTTTGTGACAAGCGCTAATAAATCTGGTTGCTATATCCTTATCAACCATTGCAATAAACAAACCTTCATTTGCGACATATAGCGGGTCCAAGCCCAATAATTCGCACGCATTGGCAACTTCAGAAAGTATTGGTAAGTCGTTTTGCCTGATGTCAATGCCAAGATCAGTGGTATTGACCAATTCTTTCAAGACAGTAGCTACGCCACCTCGTGTAGGGTCCGTTAGGTATTTAATACTGCCACCAAATTCTTCGATAAGTTGAATAATTTGGTGGTTCAGGTTTTGCGTATCACTTTTGATGGTGGTTTCAAATTCTAATCCTTCGCGAACAGACATGATGGCCATGCCATGGGAAGCGATATTGCCGGATACGATAATTTGATCGCCAGGGCAAATATTTTTGGCAGCAATGTTTGCTTTCGTATGAATACTGCCAACGCCGGAGGTATTGATAAAAATTTGATCGCCTTTTCCTTTTTCGACTACTTTGGTGTCACCAGTTACAACTTTCACTCCAGCCTGCTCGCAAGCCAGTTTTATGCTGACTAGTATTTCCCAAAAATCAGCTACCTTTAAACCTTCTTCAATAATAAAACTAAGCGATAGGTATTTTGGCACCGCACCGCACATGGCTAGATCATTTACGGTACCGTTTACAGCCAATTCACCAATATTACCACCGGGAAAAAAAATAGGAGATACCAAAAAGCTATCGGTCGAAAATGCTGTCTTGCCCGAAAGTTCCAGGGTTGCGCCGTCATGACGCTCATCTAAGATATCATTGCTTAGTAAATCGAAAACTCCGCTATCGAGTAGTTTATTAGTAAGTATACCCCCGCTTCCATGCCCTAGTGTAATGACATCAAAATCTAATTTTGGCATGGGGCATTGAAGCTTCATTTTTATATTTTTTTTCATACGAATTCTAAAAGTAACGCATTATGGATTACAGTGAAATTCCTTTTTTGCAAAAAAAGATTGTAACCAAAAGCTTGACCCTCTGTCACCTTAGTGAAAAAGGGGAATGCCCAACCTTATGATGCTTCAATTAATCCTGAAAAATGGTAGTATGCAGCACAAGCACCTTCGCTACTAACCATAGGTGCACCCAACGGATTGGTAGGTGTACATTTTTTACCAAATTGTGCGCATTCAAACGGCTTTTTTAAACCTTTCATGATCTGACCAGAAATACAATCAGGATGTTCTGGCGCTTCTTCAATTTGAATGTTAAACTTTTTATTAGCATCGAATTGGGCAAATTCAGGTCTTACCTGGAATCCGCTTTCAGGAATTTCACCAATTCCTCGCCATACTTGATTTTTCACCTCAAATATTTGGTTGATTACTTTTTGGGCATCCGGATTTCCTTGCTCCCGAACGATGCGAGCATATTGATTTTCAACTTTTGAAACACTTTGTTCTAATTGCCTAATAACCATTAGGATACCTTGTAAGACATCAAGAGGCTCGAACCCAGTGACTACGATCGGTACCTTATACACTTCTGATAATGGATGATATTGCGAATTACCCATAATGGTGCATACATGACCGGCTGCTAGGAAACCATCTATTTTACTTTCTTCATCATCAATAACAGCCTTAATAGCCGGTGGTACCAGTACATGTGATGCTAAAATGGAATAATTTTTCAACCCTTTTCGGTCTGCATGTATAACAGAAAGGGCATTTGCAGGTGCCGTAGTTTCAAAACCAACGGCAAAAAACACCACTTCTTTATCCGGATTACCTTCAGCAATTTTTACCGCTTCTAAGGGGGAATACAACACACGCACATCACCTCCTTGGGCCTTGGCCTCCAATAGATTTTTCTCTGAACCTGGAACCCGAAGCATATCACCAAATGAACATAAAATGACATTTTTGTCGAGTGCCAAGTGAATAGCTTTGTCAATTAAATGTAAAGGTGTTACGCACACCGGGCAACCGGGACCATGAATCATTGTGATATCGTCAGGCAGCATATCAATGATCCCATTTTTGACCAGACTGTGTGTTTGCCCGCCACACACTTCCATGATCGACCATGGTCTGGAAACTGTTTTTTTTATCTCTTCTAAGTATTGTTTCGCTAATTCAGGATCGCGGTATTCTGATATATACTTCATAGCTTTAATCTTTTATTGTTCCTCCGGTAAATATTCATCAACATCGGTGAGTTCGCCTAGTTCGCCTAATTCTTCTAAATATTTAAAAGATTTTTGCGCTTCTTCTTCATCGACTTTACTAATGGCAACCCCCACATGAACGAGCACATAATCATCAACGTCTACATCGGGT
This sequence comes from Spongiivirga sp. MCCC 1A20706, assembly GCF_046524175.1. Taxonomy (NCBI): domain Bacteria; kingdom Pseudomonadati; phylum Bacteroidota; class Flavobacteriia; order Flavobacteriales; family Flavobacteriaceae; genus Spongiivirga; species Spongiivirga sp. MCCC 1A20706. The sequence goes on along the minus strand of NZ_JBEFZF010000006.1, from coordinate 223,710 downwards.
AACATTTCTAAGCTAGCTTCTTTTACAATACCGCCAAATGCCACTTTTGCAAATCTAACGGCCCCGTCATAACGGGTTTCAATACTTTTAATTTTTCCAGGAATCGCTAAACACATAGGTCTCTTTTTTTATATGTTGGACGTACATGAGTTGCCCAAACGAGATATTCTCGTCGTTGCAAGACAACGCACGGTTCAACAATAGTTCTATATTTTCTTTTTCTGTCAATGCTATCAGTTGCTTTACAAGTTGCGCATTTTGAAAGACACCACCGCTGCACGCTACGGTGCTTATTCCCATTTTTTTTGCTTGTTTTATAATGCTATTTGCAAGCGTAAAATGAATACTCGCCGCCAATCGTTTTTTTGGTACTTGATCTTTTAATGAATGAATGCAATTGGCTATTAATGCCTTGCCACTAAAATTATTCTCTGGTAAAAGGTCAATGAGGTCTTTTTCATCATAGGTAGATGCCAGCGTTTCTAGCTGCATAGGTGCTTCACCTTCGTAGGTGTTAAAATCTGCATCACAAAGCAGGCTGGCCAGCGCATCAAAAAGTCGACCTACAGAGCTGGTTTGAAGCTCTTTTTTTTCAATAAGTTTATTGTAAACAGCCAATTCTTGATTACTGAATTTTTCTTTTATAATGGCTAAATCATTTTTGTTTATCAAGCTCAATAATGACAGGCGTGGTTGTTTAGCCATATTATCTCCAGCAATCCACACAAATGGTTCAAGTTGTGTCTTGTGTTTTATTTCATACTTATGGTAGGTGAAAAACTCGCCACCCCATATCGTATCGTCTTCGCCAAAACCAGTACCATCCCAAATGACACCTAAAATCGGTTCTTTGACGTTCCAGCTATTATGTTCACTTAGCACACTGGCAAAATGCGCTTTGTGATGTTGTACTTCATATAGCTCAGCGAGATATTGGTGTTGTAATGACCTTCCTAAAACCGTACTTGCGTAAGTCGGATGTTTGTCTACAATAAGATGTGACGGCTTGGTCTGAAAGATTTCATTATAGGTTTCAATAACTGCTTCTAATCGAACTTGTACTTCATAATGATCAAGATTACCTAAATATGGACTTATATAGCAGTTACTGTATGGAATATAAGCAATAGTACTTTTTAAATGAGCTCCTAAAGCTAACATAGCTGATTGCTTACCAGTGTAATCAAAATAGTTAGGTGCTAGACCTCGACCTCTACGAATAATTATTTTGTAATCTTCAACAAAGCGAACTACGCTATCGTCTTGCGGATGTTCAATGTTCAAGTTGTGATGTACAAAAACATCAGCAACCTTATTTAGTTTTTCGATTGCCTCATGCGCATCTGAAATAATCGGACTTCCATGAATGTTTCCACTGGTTGCGATCAAAGGTTTACCAAAGTGTTGACTAATTAAAACTAATAGTGCTGACGAGGGAAGCATCACACCATGGTTGTTTAGTTTGGGCGCTACATTTTGAGGATGAATCTGTTCATTTTTTGGCTTTAATAAGACAATTGGTCTAAGGACACTTTCTAAGCATTGCTTTTCAAATATACTACAGTCAAAATCAGCTTCAATTGAATTGATATCGGGATATAGTAATGCTAACGGTTTGCTAGGTCGTTTTTTGCGATCACGTAATTGTTGAATTGTAATTGCATTGGACGCATCGCAGAGCAATAAATAACCACTGGTATTTTTTAAAGCTACAATCTTTCCATTTTCCAATGCGTTTGAAACTGATAGCATTTGGTCTTGATTACCATTAATTTCTTCGCCTTTAGCATTGGTAATTTTCAGTTGGGGTCCACAGGCTGGGCAGCTATTTGTTTGAGAATGAAAACGTCTGTTTTCGGGATTAGTGTATTCTTCTTGACAAACAGCGCACATATTAAATTCGCTCAAGGCGGTATGCTCCCGTTCAAAAGGGAATTTCTCCGTTAGTGCAAAACGCGGTCCACAATGAATACAGGTGGTAAAAGGATATTGAAATCTCCTATTTTCAGGTTCCTGAATTTCATCTGCACAGTGGAGACAAATTCCAAAGTCTGCGGTTAGCGCAGAATGTATTTTTCTGCTTTTTTCGGACGGGATAATCTTAAAATCGGAAAACTGCTGCGGTTCTATTTTCTTAACATCCCAGTTTTGAATATTCGCAACTTCCGGGGCTTTGGTAATTATTTCCTGCGTAAAGGTTGTGCTTAGATCTTTGTCAGCATTTACTTTGATAACAACACCCGTCCCATCATTACATACGGTGCCTAATAACCCATATTTTTTGGCTATATGAAATACATGAGGTCGAAAGCCAACCCCTTGTACTTGCCCGGTGATATGTATTTGATGGGTTTGCACCTATACTAATGCTGTTTTTTAGCAGTTACTTTTTCAACCAACCAGTCGCACCATTGATCAATACCTTCTCCATTTAAAGACGATACTTGAAAAACTTCTAACTCATGATTTACCTCACGAGCATCTTTGGTTACAGCTTCTACAGAAAATGGTAAGTAGGGTAGCAGGTCACTTTTACTGACCAACATCATGTCGCTCGTTAAAAACATCCGTGGATATTTTTTAGGTTTATCATCACCTTCGGTAGTTGCCATTAGGGTTACCCGATAATCTTCACCGAGATCAAAGGATGCCGGGCACACGAGATTACCAACATTTTCAATAAATAGAAGGTCAATGTTTGCCAGATCATATTCTGGCAATACTTGGTGGATCATCTGTGCTTCTAAATGGCAAATTCCACCAGTCACAATCTGTAACGCTTGAATACCAGTCTCGCGAATGCGGTCGGCATCTCGTTCAGTTTCTAAGTCACCAACCATCACAGCCATGTTTAATTTATCTTTTAGTTTTTCGGCCGTTTTTTGCATTAAAGTGGTTTTTCCACTACCCGCAGAACTGGTAATATTGACTAATAGCGTTTTGTTTTTTGCCATTTCTTTTCGAATACTGTCGGCAACAAAATCATTCGCTTTTAACAAATTAATATTGGTGTTTTCACATTGCACGGTACCCCGCGCTGTTTGTGTTGATTTAGCTATACTCATTTTCTTTTTCGTTTTAATCGTCAAACTCGACTTTATGAATTAACATTTCTTCTCCTTGGATCAGATTTTTGCTAGGACGTTCACAATTGTCACATATAAACCTATAGTTTTTTACCGTTGTGACATGGTTACATATTTCACATTGTATTTTAATTGGTGTCGATTCAATATGTAAGTCTACTTTTTGATAATGCGGATTCATCATATGCGAGGCTTGGTAGGCATTATGTAGTAAGCGTGGCTCGATGTTAGAAAGTAGTCCTACTTTAAGGTGAATGGCTTTCATTTTTTGAATTTTTTCAGCCTCAAACTCCATTTCTAAGGTTCGCATAATGCTATGTACAATAGATGTTTCGTGCATTTAAATTAAGGTTTTTAATTGTTCAATTCTAGTTAAATGCTCATTAGCTTGTGTGAGCAATTGTCGGTCAGTTACCAGTGTTTTTATTTCTTTTGCCATTTGTTCCATCTCAGAAATTTTGACTTGTTCTTGAGCACTATTCTCATTATGTGATCGCCAAGCCAGTTCTAGCTGATTTAATCTGGTAAGTGCTCTTTCAAACGGAAAACTCTCTGCTGTTCGAACACTTAACGCATCTTTAAAAAGTCTGTTTGCTTTTGCTAGGTTATCATGAAGTTTCGCTTCTGGAAAATCGATGAGTGCTGTAGCGTAATTATGACTTGCCATGGCAAACTCATACGGATATTCCTTTTTGTTATAAAAAGCTAATACCTCTTTAAAAGATGAAGCACAGAATGCTGTCCATATTGGTTTTTCTTCTGGTGAAACAGGAATTTCAGAATAGATAAGTGCTAAGTTATGATGTATGTCAGCAAATTTTCTAGGATGAGTATCCCGCTTAAATACCTTCAGTGAATCTTGAAATGCGTTGATTGCTGCTTTGTAATACTGGGGACTCCCATTTTTAGACCAGGTATATAAAAGGATCGCTTTTTTTAAAGTAGCTTCGCCTAAAAACTCCGGGATCTCAGCATTTCTAAAATGAAGAATCGCTTTATTAATTAATTCTTTGGCTGTGATAAAATCCGATTTGTAATTCGCCATTTCTGACGCATCGACAGCTAGTAGCGCAGCGTTAATATTCAATTGTTTTTCTTCATAAAATTCAATGCCATCTTGTAAAATATTTAAAATAGCATCGAGTTTCTCGGTATTATATGGTACTAATAATTGCCCAATCATTGCATTCGCTTTTTGTATGAGCAATGCATTTTTTGCTTCATTACTTAGCCCTTCTGTTAAATATGCTTCGGCAACTGTTTCGGCCGATTTAAAATCACCAGCATCCAGCAAAAAATTGACATAGTGTTTCGAAGTAAATGCTTTCACTTCGTCACTAACATTATCTTTTAGCGCACGTTCATATTTCGCCTGAGCAGTTTCTAGGTCACTCGGGGTTTCTTGTGCACCATAGTGATAAACTACTGCTGCATTGTGTAAGGATGTTTTTTGAATAGCTTCATTGAGTGGTTGACTAAAAGCATATTCATACTGTAAATAGGTGCCAGCAAGCAATTCGTTATGTAAGGGATTATCATTTTGAATAAACTCGAAAGCCCGTTGCTGATTACCTAGTTTATAATGAACTATTGCTAAGAGATTACCTTCATTTAATGCATGATCCTGAAATAAAATGGGGACTTCGGTATCATGCCAATCAATATTACATTGTATCGTATTATTTTCAACAGTAATCAATTTTTCAGATGCCTTCACTTGCAGTCCCCCAGTTGAGACGGTAACCAACTCATCTAAACGATCGACCGTTGCGATCATCTTTTCGATGGAAATTTTATGATCAATTGTTGTTAATATTGTAATCATCTTTATTTACTTTTTGAGTACCGCGCTTATCTTTTTCCGCAGTTTGTTTCATTGCGTTGGCACTAATTTCAGCTAGTCGCTTTGATCTATAACTGTTAATGTATTTGATCAAAATATGCTTCGGATCATGGGTGTCGATAAATACTAATGAAACTTCCCATCGCCCTTTCACTTCTTCAATGCGATATTGTACTTCTGCGTCGAGAAGCCATTTGCTGTCTGGGTTGTTCCGTTTATTCATTACAAATACACTTTTATAAGCTTTGTTTTTTCTATTAATTCATAGTCCAATATTCTATCACTGGAATCTAAATCATTATCGATAAATATTTCTCGCACCGCTAACGTTCTATCGCCTTTTAAATTTCTGTTCTTCAAAAGAAACTGAGCTGGGTCATGCATTTTTACAAACCATTGACTACTTACGGGAGTAATAAGTAGTTGCGAGTTCGCTTCTACAAAGGCAACATATGCGTAATGAATATTACCAAAAACTTGATCGACCAATACATGATCAAGATAAATATGAGATGATTTTAATTGGATCCCACTTCCATTCATTTAAGCAACAGTACTTTTCAAATCTTCTAAAATGTGTTTCACTACCTTGTCACCAGCAATTTTTGCGTCGTCACTAAGGTCAACTTCTAACTTGGTGTTTTCAACGGCAATTAGGTATACCTGTATATCATCAGGATAATCATCCTGTAATATCTTTTTGGCATACGACAGCGCTTGATCCCATTTCATACCGTGTAAAAAAACCATCGGATCTTCCTGAGGTGCCCTAAGCACTTCTTCAGCTGGAAGCTTAAACAAAGTCCCTACCGGTTCATTGGTGTTAATTACGGCATCGACTAGGATAATTTTGTCATGACCCTTTAAGCCAAACAGTACCTCGAAGGCGGCAGTACCCATGTCGAAAATGCTGATATCACCCTGATTGCCAATTATATTCTTTAATTGCTCGATCACATAAATACCGACAGCATCATCACTCCGTACCGGATTACCAAAACCCATAATAGCAGTTTTGCTCATAAAAGATTCTTTTTAGTCCTTGAATAAGGAAACCTGCTAAGCACTTTGTGCTTAACAGGTCTCTTTTTTTGGTTATTTTGTTTAACGTTTTTTACATCTATAACTTGAATCTAGAGAGTTCAATGCCACTTTTTTCGTCATGTGCATGTACGGTACATACCAAACATGAGTCGAAAGAACGAGCCACAATTCCTACTTCAACAGGATCTGCCGGATCTTCAATATCGATACCTTGCAAGGCGGCTTCGATAGGTCCAGGATTCCCTTCTGCATCATTGGGCCCTACATTCCAAGTGGTTGGTGCCATCACTTGATAGTTTTTGATAACCCCATCTTTAATTTCAATCCAATGAGCCAAGGCGCCGCGAGCAGCTTCGGTAGCACCAAAACCTTTTCCATCTTTTTCCACTGGTTTGATATAAAACTCGCCATCAAGATCAATTTCTGATAGCCACTGTTCTATAAACTTATAAATTCTAGGAGCTTCGTGTACTCTGGCTAGTACTCTGGTAAATACAGAGGGCCCCATTTTCTTAATAATATCACCGAATAGTGGATCTTGAATTTGATGATCTTTATTGTTAGGGTTGGCATTCATGATGCAGCGTGCCAAAGGTCCTGTTTCGGCAGCATGCCCGTCATATCTCGGTGACTTTGCCCAACTGTATTGACCATCAAAATTGGTGTCATGCAATGTTTGCGATTTTGCTGGAGTCGGTAATGGTTCTTCCCATGGGTGCAAACCATCTTCTTGATTGTCATACCAAGAATGCTTTACATGCTCACTTACTTTCATATGGTCGAACTCATGCCAGTTTTCGCCGTCAAAAAACCCGCTTGAACTAATTAAAGCATCATTTCTTCCCTCAATAGTTGGGTTGTTATATTTGTCTTTATGCAAATACGTGCCTGTTGCCAAAAACTTACCAACACCTTGGCCGAATTTATCTAATCCGAATTCTAAACCGGCACGAATAAGCAGTCCGAGATCACTATTTTTTTGTGATTCGTTTTCTTCAACCCAGGCTAACATATCATCCCAAGTTTTAATTTCCATATAACGCTCGATGGAGCAACCTAACCAAACTGGTTCTAGCCAATCGTTTTTAAACTGAGCCAAAATTGCATGTGCTCGCGTAATGTCTTTTAAGGTTGGTGCACACATCACTCCACCTGGAACCATATAACTTGAGTGAGGCCATTGGCCACCGAATAAAGCATAAATCTGCACGGGGAGTGCGCTTGCAGTTAAACCTATTTGAAAGGTCTCACCGACGTAAGCCGACCAGCGTTTTACCACTTCCTGATACAGCGGTTTATCAGCAAACTTTTTATTGGCGAGATCAGTCGCAAAAATTGCATAATACCATCTTGGGATACTTTGTAGGGTCTCTGATGCTTGTCCAATTGCTCTTAACAATAAGGCATTGGGCGAAAGCTTGGTTCCCCAAGCGGTATCAAGTGCTGAAGAAGCACAATATAAATGTGATCCTCCACAAATACCACAAATTCTGGGAGTTACGATCAACCCGGACTGAGGGTCTTTCCCAGCCATGATTTTTTCGAAACCGCGAAACATCGCTGCTTGCGTATGTGCTCTGGTCACTTTACCATTGTCTATGTAAACCTTTACATCAAGATCGCCTTCTACGCGACCTACTGGGGATATATTTAATTCTTGTACTGACATTGTATTTAAAATAATGTTATTTGGAAGCCTCCATGACTCGTTTGTTAGTTGGCATTACTTTTTGGAAGCCCGCTTCCATATAATATGCCAATTTTGTTCTTCCTGTGGGAACTTCTTTTGGGAATACTCCCATGTATTTCATGGTTTTAAAAACACTTCCTTTTTGAAGGTCGTTATGAGGAAAACCAGGTTCGGTGCAGCCTAAGCAAGGATGATTCGATCTTGTTTTACTTGACTGTCTATTCCAAAGAATATTGTTACAACTCGCTCTGGTCATTGGACCTCTGCAGCCAACTTCATAGAACAAACAACCTCCACGTTTACCAAAATTACCATCTACTTTTTGAGCAAAATTCGTCACATTGGTACATCCGTCTTGTACAAAATTTGTAAAGAAGGTTTTAGGTCGATGGAAATCATCAATTTGAACATCACCAATTCTTCCTACCGCAATAGCAACTAAAATTTGAGTAATCCAATCGGGGTGTGCAGGACAACCTGGAATATTAATAACGGGTAGCCCACCTTTGGAAACAAAATTAGCTCCTAAAAAACCACCTTTTTTCTTTTTATGGAATTGCAATCCGGTAGATTCACTGGGATTTGGCGGTACTGCAGGAATACCTCCCCAAGTGGCACAATCACCGATGGCAACTACATAACCAGCTACTTCGGACAATTCTTTGATCCAATCTTTCATAGGGCGATCAGCAAAATAATTCATCGAACCTGTGTTGTTTGGTCCTTGAATTAATGAACCTTCATATACAAGAATATCCATTTGAACTTTTCCTGCAATAATGTCTCTTAACAAGTCTTGAACTTGATCACCAATTTGAAGACCGGTGGTAGGATGCCAAAGAATGTTTAAACCAAAGTCCGTGATTAACTCGACAACGGTGGGTTCTTCGGCATTCAAAAAGGACATCGTATTGCCGCTACAAGCACCTCCTTGTAACCATAAAACGTTTGCCATAATTTTTGTTTTTGTTGTTTAATGCTTTTGGTTGAAACTGAAACAAAATTGAAAAATGTTTAAAAAAATGAGCTAAAAATTTAAACAAATATTGAATTTTGGTTAATTTCTTATCAATATAATAATTATCTGATGCTATGCAAATTACGATTTCGGTGATAATGAAAGATTTTTCTTATTTAAAATGAATCTAATTAATTTAAGACGAAGAAAGTTCAATATCTTTAAAGGAAAATTAGGTTATTGAAAACTCCACTTCTACAATTTACAAACAAGGGTATTTATTGCAAAGCTGCCGATGTATACATTGATCCTTGGAGGCCAGTAGATAAAGCGTTTATTACCCATGGTCATGCCGATCATAGTAGGTGGGGGCATAAAAAATACATTACCTACCGTAAAAATGTTCCTATCATCAAACATCGATTGGGCGATATCAATGCCTCAGGGGTTGATCATAACGAGTCGATTCTCATCAATAATGTAAAATTCTCGTTTCACCCTGCAGGTCACATTCCTGGAAGTTGTCAAATTAGGGTGGAACATAAAGGAGAGGTATGGGTATTTACGGGCGATTATAAAATAGAAGACGATGGAATTTCAGCTCCCTTCAAGCCTTTACGGTGCAATACTTTTATTACTGAGTGTACCTTTGGGTTACCAGCTTTTAAGTGGACTCCCCAGAAACACGTAATGAACGATATTAACACATGGTGGGCGGAGAATAAGGCTGATGGTCAAACCTCCATTCTTTTTGCATATAGTTTAGGTAAAGCACAACGAGTTTTGAAGCATTTAGATGTAAATATTGGTAAGATCTACACCCATGGAGCCATTGAAAATATGACGAATGTGATTAGAAATATGGTTGATTTTCCTAAAACAGAATTAATAACGAAGGACACCAAAAAGGAAGATATAAAAGGGAACTTGGTACTCGCTCCACCCAGTGCACATGGTAGTACATGGATTCGGAAAATGGTACCATATGTGACAGCATCGGCAAGTGGTTGGATGACTTTTCGCGGAGCCAGAAGAAGACGTGCAATTGATAAAGGATTTGTGTTAAGTGATCATTGTGATTGGGATGGACTGTTGAATAGCACTAAGGCCACGGGAGCCGAAAAGGTTATATGCACGCATGGCTACACTGACATATTTTCGAGATACTTAAAAACTTTGGGATATGATGCGCGAACGGAGGAGACACAGTATGAGGGTGAACTTCCAGAAGGAGAATCTACTAAAGATGATTTTTTAAATGTCGGCTAATTCAGAAATTAAAGAAGGAGGAAGTAGAGGGATGGTGCTATTTGCCGAGCTCATTAGAACTTTAGACAGTACCAACAAAACCAATGTGAAAGTAAAGGCCCTGGCTCAATACTTTGAACAAGCGATTGATGTGGACAAGGTATGGACTATTGCTATTTTATCACATCGTCGTCCACCTCGCCCAGTTAATACCACCTTGCTTCGAGAATGGGCGAGTGAATTAGCCAAAATTCCACTTTGGTTATTTGAAGAAAGCTATCATATTGTTGGCGATCTTGCTGAAACCATTGCTTTGGTGGTACCAAACGCTGTTGAAGAGACCACAAAATCGTTAACGGACTTTTTGAAAGAAATGATCTGGTTAAAAAAGCAGGAAGAAGACGAGAAGAAGCAATATTTATTTGAAAATTGGTCGAAGTTAGATTACTATCAGCGGTTTGTGTTTACCAAATTGATCACAGGTGGATTCCGAATAGGGGTAAGTCAAAAATTAATGACTAGAGCCCTGTCAAAAGCGACAGGTATTGATGAAGATGTATTGGCCTATAAATTAATGGGTAATTGGAATCCTGATACCATTAGTTTTCAGGAACTTATTTTAGAAGAAAACGAAGCCGATTATTTATCAAAACCTTACCCATTTTATCTAGCCTATGCCATCGGAGGAGCGGTTGAAGATCTGGGTAATGTGACAGATTGGTATGCTGAGCATAAATGGGACGGTATTCGAGCACAGCTTATTGTACGCAAAGACGAATTATTTGTTTGGAGTCGAGGTGAAGAGTTGGTAACTGATAAGTACCCGGAATTTCATCCATTTATGAAATCATTACCATCAGGAACGGTCATCGATGGTGAATTACTTCCGTATCCAAATGGTCAGATAGGAACCTTCAATGATTTGCAGACTAGAATTGGCAGGAAAAATGTGAGTAAAAAATTGTTAGAAACCACTCCAGTAATTCTAAAAGCGTATGATATTTTAGAATGGGAAGGAAATGATATTAGAAATCGGTCTTTTTCGAAGCGTAGAGAAAAACTAGAGGCTTTATATGCTCATGTGAAATCAGATAATCTACCGCTACATCTTTCTGAGAAAATGGAATTTAAATCATGGGAAGAGGTTGAAAAAGAAAGAGCATTGTCTCGTGAAAAACGGTCAGAAGGTTTAATGCTTAAACGAAAGGATTCTCCCTATCTGGTAGGTCGTAAAAAAGGAGATTGGTGGAAATGGAAGGTGGATCCATTAACGATTGATGCGGTGTTAACCTACGCAATGAGGGGGCATGGAAGGAGAAGTAATCTTTTTACCGATTATACTTTTGGTCTGTGGAATGATGATAAGACCGAGTTAGTCACCTTTGCTAAGGCCTATTCAGGTTTAACCGATAAGGAATTCAAAGAGGTGGATGCCTGGATTAAGAAAAACACTTTAGAACGATTCGGTCCAGTTCGAAGTGTGACTCCGCATCATGTATTTGAGATTGCTTTTGAAGGTATCGCGCTATCCAAAAGACATAAAAGTGGAATCGCCACACGTTTTCCTCGTATTTTAAGGTGGCGAAAAGATAAAAAAACCGAGGATGCGAATACGTTAGATGATCTTAAAAGTTTAATTCCTAATAGGGCGTAGTGAATAGGAGCGAACTTTTACATATTGCCGATGATTGGTTTGAAAAGCAACAGTGGACACCTTTTAAATTTCAAAAAGATACATGGAAGGCTTTTCTGCAAGGCAAAAATGGCTTGTTGAACGCACCTACGGGAAGTGGAAAAACCTATGCGCTTTGGTTTCCTATTGTGTTGGATTATATTGACAGAAATCCAGATTATAAGACGAAGCATAAAAAGGGACTAAAGGCTATTTGGATAACTCCGTTAAGAGCACTTTCTAAAGAAATTGAGCTTTCCGCACTGCGCATTACTGAAGATTTAGATACGCAAATGACTGTTGGTATTCGTACCGGAGACACCTCTCAAAAAGAGCGTGCTGCGCAAAAAAGAGCGATGCCTGATCTGCTGATCACCACCCCAGAAAGTTTGATGCTGTTGCTAGCATCAAAAGGATACGATAAAGTGTTTAAAGATTGCGCGGCTATTGTTATTGATGAGTGGCATGAGCTGTTAGGAACGAAAAGAGGTGTTCAAGTAGAATTAGCGTTGTCAAGACTAAAAACCGTGGCGCCGCAAATGAGAATTTGGGGCATATCTGCCACCATTGGTAATCTTGAGGTCGCAAGACAAGTTCTTCTGGGACCAACATCAGAAGCTTGTGAGAATTCAATTTTAATTCGTGCTAATATTAAAAAGAAGATTACTGTTAAGAGTATTATTCCAAAAGAGATGGAAACCTTTCCTTGGCGAGGCCATTTAGGACTTCGTTTGTTAGATGAGGTAGTTCCTATTATCAATAATAGTAAGACAACTTTGTTATTTACCAATACTCGAAGTCAATGTGAGATATGGTTTCAAAAAATACTAGAAAAATATCCTGAGTTTGCTGGTGAAATGGCTATGCATCATGGAAGTATTAATAAGGAAACTCGGCTTTGGGTAGAGCAAGCTATTCGCAACGAATCATTAAAAGCTGTGGTATGTACTTCTAGTCTCGATTTAGGGGTAGACTTTGCTCCGGTAGAGACCATTATTCAAATTGGAGGACCAAAAGGGATTGCCAGATTTTTACAACGCGCAGGTCGAAGTGGTCACAGACCGGGCAAAGAAAGTGTTATTTATTTTTTACCGACGCATGCGGTTGAGTTAATCGAGGCATCGGCCTTGCAATGTGCTGTGAAAGATAAAGTGGTCGAAGACAGAATGCCCTATTTAAACAGTTTTGACGTGCTGGTGCAGTATTTATGTACTCTTGCCGTGTCCGACGGATTCCTTCCTAATGAGATTTTTCCTGAAATTCAACAAACCTTTTGCTACCAAACTATTACTGAAGATCAATGGCGCTGGTTATTGAACTTTGTTACCCTTGGCGCACAATCGTTGCAAGCCTATGACGAATACAAAAAGGTGGAGGTTCTAGAAGATGGTAGATTTAAAATTAATAATCGCAGCATTGCCATGCGACACCGATTACAAATCGGGACCATTGTAAGTGATACTAATTTGATAGTAAAGTATCAAAAGGGCGGTTATATTGGTATGATCGAAGAGTATTTTGTGAGCAAATTGGAACGTGGAGATGTATTCACTTTTGCAGGGCGTAATTTAGAGTTTATTCGTATAAAGGAAATGCAGGTACATGTTCGTAATAGCGGTAAAAAAACAAGTAAAGTACCTGCATGGATGGGAGGGAGACTAACCCTATCTTCCCAGATGTCTAAAATATTACGTGAAGAAATGTATCAGGCGAATGCTGAATTTAAAGAGCAATCCCCAGAAATTAAAGCCCTGAGACATATTTTTGATCAACAGCGTAAGGAAAGTATTGTTCCTAATCAAGAACAGCTGTTAATCGAAACCTTTAAGACAAGAGACGGATATCATCACATATTTTATCCATTTGAAGGAAGGTTTGTGCATGAGGCCATGGGTAGCTTAATAGGATATCGGGTAAGTCTACTTTCTCCAATTTCATTTTCATTGGCATTTAATGATTACGGCTTCGAGTTATTATCTGATAAACCAATAGATATCGAACAAGTAATAGACAATGACTTATTTACGACGGATTATTTGCTAAGCGATCTTCAAAAAAGTTTAAACTCAACTGAAATGGCGAGACGTAAATTTCGAGATGTTGCAGTGATATCTGGATTAGTTTTTACAGGATACCCTGAAAAAGTAATTAAAATGAAGCACCTTCAAAGTAGTTCTCAATTAATATTTGATGTATTTCGGGATTATGAACCTGAAAACCTTTTATACCAACAGGCTTACACTGAAACCTTTGAACATCAGCTAGAAGAAGGTAGGCTTCGTATTGCCTTAGAGCGTATTGCTACTCAAGAAATTATATGGAAACAGTGTAATAAACCTACACCACTAAGCTTTCCAATTATTACCGATCGACTTCGGGAAAAAATGAGTAGCGAAAAACTCGCAGATCGCATTCGAAAAATGACTGCGATTTTAATGAAAAAGTAGTCCTGTTACTTATTTAAGTTGGATTTTAGCTCATCGATAATAGTAGTACTCACCCAATAAATATCTTGATTGCTGGTAAAAAACAGATACTTGCCATCTTTGGTAACAAACGGACAATATTCATAGCCATTGCTGTTAATATTATCACCCATATTGACCGCTTTTGTCCATTGATTAGTTCGGTCTTTAAAGCTAATATATAAGTCACCGCGACCTAGACCGCCTTCACGAGTCGAGCAAAAAATAATGTAGGACTCATCAGGTGCTACAAAAACATCGGCTTCGTAGGAATCTGTATTGATTGCACTACTAAGTCTATTTGGTTTTTGAAATTGACCGTCTTTAATAGTTGAGGTGTAAATATCATGATCGGCGTTTTCATCTTTTTCGCTATCCTGTCCGTTTGATGCAAAATACATGGTGTCATTATTTGCAAACGAAATATAGTATTCGTCTTTATCTGTGTTGATATTGTTTCCAGCATTGATTGGTTTTGACCAGCCATTTTCGGTTCTTTCAACATACCAAATATCGATGTCTTTTGGTTTGCCTGTCCCATGTAGCGGTCGACTAGATATAAAGTATAACCGTTGCTCATCGTTCGATAAAAATGGGTCGTTGTACCCATATTGATCATGAACCAAAATAGTTTTTGGAGTGGTCCATGTATTATCAACACGTGTTGTAAACTTAATTTCGCTTTTACCATTAATATGCGCTCCATAATAAAATTCATTTCCAGCAGTATTGAAAACGGAACCAAATTCTTCTTCTTCTGTCGAGATAAAATTAGGGGCAAATAATGCTCGTTTGGTTCCGGGTGGTTTTTGACCCATATATGCACCTTGCAAATTAATATTGCGGACTAGTTTTTCATCTGCTCCATGCTCAACCAAATAGGTTGCAATATCATTGGCTCCTATTCGTTTTGCGGTTTCTAAAGGGGTACTTCCTCGTTTGTTTTTGCTGTTGATGTCCAATCCGTAAGTCAGTAGTTTTTGAAGCTGCTCCATGTTTTTATTAACGATTGCTGAGGTTAATAAAGATGCCCCATATCTCGTTTTCCAGATCTCATTAGGTTGAAGTTTTACCAACATATCAAAATAAGGACTATCACTTTTTTGCCTAGCAGCAATGTGCAAGGCTGTTTGGTTTTGATAATCTTCAGCGTTAAAATCCAAACCTCTTTCTAATAAAGTTGCAATTATTTCATCTTGCTTGCAAGCTACCGCCCAATGCAATAGTGAGCGGCCTCGGTCATCTCGAACATCAATTTTAGTATTAACCAACATACTATCAAGTCGGGCTAATTTACCCTTAC
This sequence comes from Spongiivirga sp. MCCC 1A20706, assembly GCF_046524175.1. NCBI lineage: Bacteria > Pseudomonadati > Bacteroidota > Flavobacteriia > Flavobacteriales > Flavobacteriaceae > Spongiivirga > Spongiivirga sp. MCCC 1A20706. Next base: position 208,401 of record NZ_JBEFZF010000006.1, on the reverse strand, counting down.
AGACAGTTCGGAAAATGTTTTGTGAGGTTAGCTGGGGAGTGAAAAAAAGTGATAAAACGACGGCGATAATAAGTTGATGTAATTTCATATGTTGAAGTTACGAATCGTACGTTATTTCTTTATATAAATTATTACTAATGAACTCATCAAAGAATTAACTTTTGCTTATTAAGTTTAGAACCTTGAAAGTATAACACTGTAATGATTATTAAAATTTGATAGTCATTTTCTATTCCTTTTCCGCTTGATCAGATAAAAAGTAAATCCGAATACAGACAGAAGAAATGCAGCTATTGTGATGTTTTCCAATAAGAATGAAGCTTCGTTTGTCAATTCTGTTTTTGGAATTTTTCTTATTCTAACTGTGCCATTAAGGGAACTCTCCATAAGCCAAAGATTCTGTTCATTGTCAAAAACTCCATTTATTGGAGACCAAAAAAAATCAGTTTTCAAGACTCGACTAACGGTTCCATTTTGATCAATTTTCTTAACCTCTCTACCACCATAAATAGCTACATAAAAGTTCTCCACTTTATCTTGCCATATTCCGTAGATATTGTGGTCGTCTCCTTGAATAGAAAAGGGAAATCTTGAAGATGAAATATTTGTTACAATTTCTTTCAATTCCTGATTTTCAAATGAGTATATTTTTGGATAATCTACAAACAGCAGTTGATTGTTTTTAGTTAGGTACTTCCATGTGGGCTTTTTTAGTGTTTGCGAATACAACAAAGTCTTACCTGAAGAGTCTTTCTTTACAATGTGGTATGATCCCTTTTTTTGATGAATCTCATAACTTGCAAATGATGCGTCTCGCACAAATCCAAAATCAGTATTCTCTCCATACTGGTCACTTCGAATTTTTCTAAAATGACCACTTTTTGTCAAACACCATATATAGTTTTTGAATTTCTGCTCATTTGCTACATACCAATAATGCTCACCATAAAGGGTTCCTTTTTCGTCAAGAAAGAGCTCATGAGTGTGAATATTCTCTAATGCAATCTCCTTCACGCCCGTACTAACGTTTATTTTCCAAACATGGGATAAGTCGGTGAAATAAACAGTTTCATTTCCATCGTAAACAATACCAATTCCCGGGTGCGCAGTAGTGTAACCAAAGGTTAAAATCAGGATAAAAGTAAGGTACAAGCTTTTCATCTTATTTATGACGAATAAGGAGAAAGTTTGTTACCTAAAATTGTTCTACGCGGGTTAATGATATGAATTGTAGTCAATAGTTTTTTTATTGTTTTAATAATGCATTTATTTTGTCAATTTTAACTTTACTACCATCATTGTTGGGGTTCAATTCAACTGATTTTTTGTAATTAGCAAGTGATTTTTTAAAGTCTTTAGCCATGAAATATGCGTCTCCAAGACTGTCATACAGGTTGGAATTATCGGGATCTTGTTCTATGGCAAATTCAAACATTTCTATTGCTTTTTTTATTTCTTGCTTGTTAAGCAATTCATAACCGATCATGTTCAAGCACCAAGATAAATTTGTATTGTAATAGACATCCTCTTTTTTCTTAAGCTTATTAAACTTAATTAATCCTTTTTCTTTGTTTTTAAGGAAGTCAGGTTTGGTTAAAGAATATAGATTGATTTTAGGGTATTTTATTAATTCTGTTTCTATGTTATTAAATAATTGCCCCCAATCATTGTTAGCGGCTTCGGTTTGATTATTCATAATCACGATCTGACCATAATTACTGTCTGGACAAAGTAACATTCCGCTTTTTATCCCATTTGCATCTCCGGTTTTTGAGTAATAAAAACCCTCTTCTTTAGCAACACCCATATCTTGCCATAAGTAGCCTATAACATTGCCATTCTTGTCTTCAAACAAAGTTTTGGTAGCCTCTTTTATTAATGGATTGTCGCTTTCTAGCTGAAACTTCATAAACTTCATTAAATCCGGTATAGTAGTTATTATTCCTGCACTGCCTCCTAGTAAAGGGTTTTTGTCAAAAGGCGCTTTATTACCCGTTTCATCATATCCGATGGCAACTAATTTTTGGTATTTTTCAAAGTCTTGTAAATATGTTTCCTTCATGTCTAATTCATTCAAAAAGTGCTGTAGTTGATCCTGGTATGAACGCTTATTTACTTGTTCTAAGATATACGCTGCGAGTTCAGAACCAACATTGTTGTAATCGTAAAAAGTACCAGGTTCATGTGTTAATTCAACTGTTTTGAGTTCTTCGAGTAGGCTATTCATATTATAATCAAGTTCCCTGTTAACATAATACCCTCTTGATATATCATCATAAGTATTTCGCAGTTGGGGTGGTGTGTTAAATCCAATAGTATGCGTTACTAAATGTCTAATAGTAATAGGAGTATCGTTAAAGGATAAATTGGGATAATCGCCCTTAAGATATTTTCGTATATCATCGTCTAATCTGATTTTATTTTCTAAAACAGCTTGTGCAATTAACGATCCCAAAAAAACCTTCGAAATAGAAGCAATTTCAAAAAGTGTACTATCGTTTGGTTTTTGTTTTCCTTCTTTATTGAGCACACCATAATAGTTGTAATATGTAATACCATCACGGTAAATTGCTACACTTATCGAGTTGATGTTGTCGTTACTTAAGATTTCATTGGTATATTGATCTGTCAATTTTATTAGTTGTTCAAAAGGTTTTTCCGTTTCGTTTTGAGATACTTGACATCCTAATAGGGTTATAAGGGAAATAGCGAATACTACAATTTTCATCTAGATAAGTTTTGTTTATTGAATTTGTTTTAGCCAATTAATAAGAGAATCTATACCAACTAAATTGTTTTCAGCAAAAATCTCTACTGCTTCATTAAGTTGATTTTTTTGTAAGTGGGCGATAATATTTTCATGTTGAACAATAGATTTTTCGATGGTATTGTTCATAGCCATATAAGCATATTCATATCGCTGGGATTGTCTGTGAAGATTTTTTATCATTTTCAGTAATCTTCCGTTTTGACAATTAGAAATTAATAATAGGTGCCAACGTTCATCTAATGCTACTATTTTTTTTGACGATTTAGCTTTTGATAACTTAGAATTAATATCTATCAGCTCATTTACTACCTCTTTTGTTGGAATTCCAGATAGTTCTAAAGCAAATGATTCTAAGCGGGCTCTTAACGGATAAATCTCAAGAATGTCTTTTTCAGAAAATTTAGCCAGTTTAAACCCCTTTCGAGGTTCTGAGACGACAATATTTTCCCATTCTAATTGTTGAAGCGCTTCTCGAAGCGGTGTTCTGCTTATGTTGAGTAAGCTGGCCAAATGTGTTTCTCGCATTGGGTCATCTGGCTTTATCCGGCCTTCAATAATCAATTCCCATAAAGCTTCTATTATTTTACTTTTTAAAGATTCTTGATCTATCATACATTTTAAATATTGCACATTGTATACAATGTGCAATATAGTAATATTTGCATAACTTTCTATTTTCTCCAATGAAAAAAATGTTTCTAACAGTTAAGTAATTAGCTGGTATATCATTTTAATTAAAATAGTTTGAGATAAAACCACTAAGTATGGCATATTCGATTACCTAGATTAATAGTAGTAGATTTAAGAATTGGATGTCGCTCGAAATGAATGCGAAAGAATAGTGCTTAGTCTTGTATGATATTGTTAGCAATATCAAGGATTAAAAAAACAATATCTTAATTAAAATTTCTATATAGTAATTTTTTTTATCGCTGGTTACTGACTTTTTAAGCTCAACCTCTAACAGAGGCACATCAGTTTATTGGCAAAAATCCATTTTAAAAAGCGGTTCAAAAAAATCCCTATTTTCGTTTACTGTGCAAATAGAAATTTCAGATAACACTTTTACACTTCATCAACTAGGAGCAGCCTACTGGCATGAACAACAAATGCTTTTAGTGGCTGATGTACATTTTGGGAAAATTGCGCATTTTAGAAAATACGGGAGTGCTATCCCCAAAAAAGCAATTGTTCGAAATTTTGAACGACTCGACCAGTTGATAAAAGAATTTAAACCATATAAAACCTGTTTTTTAGGAGATTTGTTCCACTCTGCATTTAATAGCGAATGGTTTTATTTTGAAGATTGGGTGAAGCAGCACAACTGTCAATTTTCTCTTATAGTGGGCAATCATGATATCATTTCTCCTTCAAAATTCGAATCACTCGGATTTTTACTTTATGAAGAGCTCATCATCGATACTTTTTTACTTACTCATCACCCTGAAGAGCGTGACCGTTATTTTAACTTTTGTGGGCATATTCACCCTGGGGTAAAACTTGCAGGGCAAGCAAGGCAAACGCTTAAATTGCCATGCTTTTTAAAGAAATCTAATCAGCTTATTTTTCCTGCTTTTGGTGAGTTTACTGGTAATTTTATCGTGCAACCCGAAGATGACAATCAAATATTTGTTATTACACCTGAGGAGGTAGTTCTGATCGAATAGTATTACATCATAGGTTGAGCTTGTAACTTGTCGGAATAAGGTTGTTTTTCAATTATATTGTATCTCAAAACAACTATTTCATGGGAATGCGAAGCACCACTTTAGTACCAGTAGGTTGCTGAGCATCATCAAAAAGATCCAGTATTGAAAGTGAATGCATGTTTTTGAAGTGCCGGAAGAAATTGCGAAGGCGTTCCTTGGTTAAGTTAATTCCAATAGATTTTCGATTCTCGATTCCATCTTTGATTTTAACTGTGTTTTGACGGCCAATGCCGTTATCAATGATGGCAATCTCAATAAAATTCTCTTCTTCCTTATTAACATTTAACTGCAATGACTTTGCACCATCTTTTCCTGAAAGTCCATGCCATAAAGCATTCTCTATAAAAGGTTGTAGTGTTAGTGAAGGTATTTTTACATTTTCCAAAGCAATTCCCTTATCTACATTCACCTGATAATCTACCTCATTATTTAAGCGGATGTTCTCAATGTTAACATACAGTTTCATGGTCTCCAGCTCTTCTTTTAAACTAATTTCTTTTTCAAGAGAGGTGGCAAGAATGGTACGTACTAATTTTGAGAACTTATTCAGGTATTCTATCGCACTATCTCGATCATTATTCAACATATATATCTTTATTGATAATAAAGAGTTGAATATGAAATGAGGATTCATTTGGGTGCGCAGTAGTTTTTGCTCGATGGTGAGTAAACGTTTTTGGTGCTCTAGTTTACGTTGTCTATAAAGCAAGAACGTTAATACAGCGACCATTAAAAACAGCAACGAGCCGTAAAGAAATATTCGCTGATTTTGGTCAAGTTTAATTTTTACGATCTCATTTTCTTTTTCAAGTAATTCTATCTTCGCTTTTTGTTTGTCACTCTCATATTTTATAAGCAGATCGGAGATATATCTGCGATTGTCTTCGTTTAAAATCTTGCCTTCTTCTTCTTGATAAAACTTGTTGTATTGTAGTGCACTATTAAAACGTTGTTGTTTTTCCATTAGCCTGGACAACTGTTTGTAGGCTTCTGAAGTCAATGCACGCAGCCCATGTTTTTGAGAAACCAAAAGCCCTTTTTTTAAATAAGATTCAGCTTTTTCATAATTTCCTAGCTCAGTATTTGCCCAACCTGAGTTAATGGTAGCCATGGCGACATAATTCTGGTCTCCCAACTCTTTAAAAATGTCAATCGTAGGGACAATTAGTTTAAGTGCTTCGGTAGCATTATCCTGTTTTAAATAAACTTGACCAATACTGTTATTACAAATAGCCTTGCCCAGTTTAGAGTTTATTTCCTTGTTGTACCCCATTGACTTACGGTAATTGGTAAGCGCCTCATCAAAAATATTGCGCTGCTCATAACAATAACCAATATTTTGGTAGTTAATGGCGAGTCCTAACTTATTGTTAAGTTCTCTCTCAAGTACCATAGCTTTAAGAAATTCAGCCTCCGCAAGTTCATATTGTTTTAGTGATATATAGATGTTTCCAATACTATTTAATGAAATAGCAGTGCTATATTTTATTTCATTTGATTTGTTCTCAATTTTCTCTGCGATACTCAACGCCTGTTGATGGTAATCCAATGCAGATCGTACAGCATCCATGCGTCTATAAACGACTCCCATACCATTTAAGGCTCTTATTTTTTGTGATTGATTATTGGACTTTTCAGAGAGATCGATAGCGGCTTTATGGTTTTCAATTGCTCGATCGTACAACGATTTATCTCTAAAATAATGGCCCAACGCATTATGACCATAGATTTGCCCCGGAAGGTAATTATACTTAGCGCTTATTTCAATAAGCAACTTCATTTTCACTGTATCTCTTCGGTAATCTCTAAACTTTTTATTGATGTTTGGTCCAGAAGTGTCTTTTTGTTTTACGTAGTTTTCTACAAAACTTTGATAGGGGTCTTCCTGAGCGACAACCATAAGGCAAGTACCTATTGATAGCAGCCAGAACAATCTTGTATGACGCCAAACAGCTGGCCACATTTTGTTATAGAGAAAGTAATATAGACTCATTTAAGTGTTTTGTTTGGGGTAGGTGCTGAGGGTGGTACAATATACTAAATTTCCGAACGATAGGATGGTAGTTTTGCTATTGATAAGCATAGAAAAAGCCTTAGGTAATTAATTACCTAAGGCTTGATTCTGTTAAGGTGATTTAGTCTACTGCTTTGTATCGTTTTTGATTTCTTCAGCAGTTTTCTTAATCTCGGCTCCGGTTTTTTTCAAAGTTTCCTTTGCCTTTTCAGCACCTTCTTTAACTTCTTTTACCGTTTTTTCTGCTCCTTCTTTTAGGTTTTCGGCAGCTTCTTTAACTTCACCTTCAACTTTTTCAGCACCTTCTTTCAACTCTTCAATTGCGTCGTTAGTTGCTTCTTTAGCATCTTCTAAAGTCTCTCCAGCTTTGTTTGCAAGCTCTTCTGCTTTTTCAGCACCTTCTTCAATTACTTGCTCTGCACCTTCTACAACTTCATCTGCTTTCTTTTTTGTTTCTCTACAAGAAGTTACGCTTAAACTAATTGCTGCTACTAAAACAGCACACATTGCTAGTTTTTTCATTTTTTCAAATTTTGTTAATTGTTATACCGCCAATATCAGATGTATTTCACTTTTTCTCTGATTCCTGAATATTCAATAAAGTTAAAGTGTCAAAATAATCGACGATTTACAGTAATGTACGAATGTAGTCTAAGATTTGGATGACAGCCCCTTTGTTTTTCTGTACATATTCTTTGGTAACCAGTGATTTTTGCTGGTATAACTCATCAAAAGCACTTAAGCTATTAAAGGCTTTATTCAATGATGATTGGTTAGAAATCACCGTAATGCCCTCTAGTGACACTAAGTCAAATACTTCTTGGAATTTGCCATAGTTTTTGCCGATTACTATTGGAATCCCAAATGTGGCAGGTTCTAAAGTATTATGCAGGCCGCTATTGCCCATACCACCACCAACATAAGCAATGTCAGCGTAACTGTAAATTTTGGTGAGTAAGCCTATGGTATCAATGATTAAAACATCTAATTTTTTTAGGTCTAGCTGTTCTCTTTCAGAATATAGCCCAACTTTTTTTATGATAGATTTTTTAAGTTGCGATATATTCTTGGGTTTCATTGTATGGGGAGCAATAATATATTTTAACGGCTTTTGATCTTGATTATTAATGTAATCAACTATAAGTGCTTCATCTTCTGGCCATGTGCTGCCGCAAACAATACAGCGATAGTTTTGTTTAAATTCTTCAATAAAACCCAAGGTGTTGTCTTGTTCTAGTATTTTTGCAACACGATCAAAACGCGTATCTCCGCTTACTGTAACCTGTTTGATGTGTTTAGACAGTAAAAGTTGTTTTGAATCTTTGTTTTGAACAAAAAAATGATCAAAAGTATGCAGTGATTTTAACATCCAGCCACCATACCGCTTGAAAAATGCTTGCTCTTTTCTAAAAATAGCCGATATCGAAATCGTTTTAATCCCTCTATACTTTAATTCCTTTAATATGTTTGGCCAAAACTCGTATTTTATAAATATGGCAAGCTCGGGATGAACAGCATCTAAAAAACGTTTTGCATTTTTCACGCTGTCTAATGGAAGATAGGTTATAACATCTGCGGTAGAGCTATTTTTTTTTACCTCATATCCCGATGGACTAAAAAAGGTAACTACAATTTTATGTGACGGATAGCTCTTATTAACAGCTTCCATTACTGGCAAGCCCTGTTCAAATTCACCTAAAGAAGCGCAATGAAACCAAATGGTGCGATCGCCTGGATTTATTTCTTTGTTAAGAATATCAAAAGTGGACTTTCTTCCTTCAACAAATAGCTTAATTTTTGAGTTGAATAATGCAATCAGTTTTAACAGTCCCGAAGCAATAAAAATCACAATGTTATAAAGTAAATACAAGCGCTATAATGTTTATTGCAAACATACGTTTCTTTGCCTTTATTTCGTAATTTCGTGACATGCGAAAAATCCAAATGGTCGATCTTCAAGGCCAATATAAAGACATAAAAGAACGGGTAGATGCCTCCATTATGGAGGTTATTAATTCTGCAGCTTTCATAAACGGACCCGAGGTACATGCATTTCAAAAAGAGCTAGAAGAATACTTAGGTGTGAAGCATGTAATACCGTGTGCAAATGGGACCGATGCGCTGCAAATAGCAATGATGGGCCTTGGGTTACAACAGGGAGATGAGGTTATTACAGCCGATTTTACATTTGCTGCTACTGTTGAAGTTATTGCGCTTTTAAAGTTAACCCCAGTGTTGGTTGATGTCGATCCTGTTAATTTTAACATTGATCTTGAAGCCCTTGAAAATGCTATAACACCAAAAACTAAGGCAATAGTACCCGTTCATTTATTCGGTCAATCGGCCAATATGGAAGCAATTATGCAGCTGGCTGAGAAACATAATCTATACGTAATTGAGGATACTGCTCAAGGTATTGGTGCCAATTATACCTATAAAGACGGATCGAAGAAAAAAGCCGGAACAATTGGCCATGTAGGCGCAACCTCGTTTTTTCCATCAAAAAATTTAGGTTGTTATGGTGATGGGGGTGCCATTTTTACCAATGATGATGATTTGGCCCATACCATAAGGGGAATTGTCAACCACGGAATGTACACGCGCTATTATCATGATGTAGTCGGAGTAAATTCAAGATTAGATTCTATTCAAGCAACGGTTTTAAGAGCTAAACTTCCCAAGCTAGATGAATATAATAGGGCACGACAAGATGCTGCTAGGAAGTATACTGCGGCATTTGCTGATAGCGATAAAATAATAACTCCTTTTATTTGCGAAAACTGTGATTGCCATGTATTTCATCAATATACGTTGCGATTAAAAGATGTTGATCGTGATGCTTTGGTCAAGCATTTAAATGAACAAGGAATCCCTTGTGGAGTGTATTATCCGGTACCTTTGCATTTACAAAAAGCATATGCCGATGATCGTTATGATGAAGCGGATTTTAAGGTGACCAATCAACTAGTTAAAGAAGTAATATCGCTCCCAATGCATACTGAGTTGGATGATGAGCAAATTGAATTCATCACACAAAGCGTGCTCAAATTTGTAAATAACTAATCAATAATAATGGCTAAAATTCTAGTAACTGGAGGGCTTGGTTTTATAGGTTCTCATACTGTTGTAGAACTTCAAGAAGTCGGTTTCGACGTGGTGATTATCGATAATTGTTCAAACTCATCTGAAGATGTCCTGGAAGGAATTACCAAAATTTCAGGTATAACTCCTGAATTTGAAAAACTTGATCTTCGTGAAAAATCTAAAGTAATCGATTTCTTTTCAAGACATCATGATATCGAGGGTATTATTCATTTCGCAGCAAGCAAAGCGGTTGGCGAAAGTGTCGAAAAACCATTGTTATATTATGAGAATAACATAACAACACTAGTCTATATCCTTCAAGAATTACAGAAAAAGAATAAAGCCAATTTTATATTCAGCTCATCATGCACCGTATATGGTCAAGCGGATGAGTTGCCAATAACAGAAGATGCTCCTGTTAAACCGGCAGAATCACCTTATGGAAACACAAAGCAAATAGGAGAAGAGATCATTTCAGAAACCTGCAAGGTAACGCCAAGTTTAAATGCGATAGCCTTAAGGTATTTTAATCCGATTGGAGCACATGCTAGTGCAAATATTGGCGAGTTACCATTGGGGGTTCCAGCCAATTTAGTGCCATTTATTACCCAGACAGGGATAGGCCTTCGAGAACAATTATCTGTATACGGCAATGATTATGAAACGCGTGACGGAACTGCAATTCGAGACTATATTCATGTCGTGGATTTGGCAAAAGCCCATGTAGTGGCATTACAACGTATCATTGAAGGGAAAAACAAGTCGAATTACGAGGTGTTTAACGTAGGTACTGGAACAGGCAGTACTGTTTTAGAAGTGATCAATTCATTTGAAAAAGTGTCAGGTGATTCCCTTAAGTATAAAATTGTGGGAAGACGGGAAGGTGATATTGTTGCAGCCTATGCAGACACCAATAAAGCAAATAATGAACTAGGTTGGTCAGCACAGTCTACTCTAGATGATGCTATGGCATCGGCTTGGAAATGGGAACAAAAAGTGCGCAATAAGAGCTAATCTTGTAACTGACAAAAAGAAATTTAAGTCTAGCGTATATGCTGGATCTCATAAACCAATAATCTAAAACAGAATATATGAGAATGTTACTTCTTGGGTTATCATTGCTAATGATGACTATTGTAAATGCGCAACAAACTTATTTGCACTGTGGAAAATTAGTCGATGTTAAGAGCGGAAAGGTCTTAAAAGAACAAACAATTATTGTTGAAGGTAATGTAATTGTTGATGTTCAAAAAGGATATCTAAATCCACGTTCAAAAGATATTCGACTAGTCGATTTAAAAAAGAAAACGGTAATGCCTGGTTTTATCGATATGCACATTCATATTGAAGGTGAAACGGGACCAAACAAATATTTAGAACCTTTTACATTAAATGATGCAGATGTGGCTTATAATGCTGCAGAAATAGCAGAACGCACCTTAATGGCTGGTTTCACAACGGTGCGAGACTTAGGGGGTAGCGGGGTAAATGTTTCTCTTAAAAAGGCAATCGCTAGGGGTAAAGTTAGAGGGCCAAGAGTGCTAACTGCTGAAAAGGCCTTGGGTACGACTGGAGGTCATGCTGATCCTACCAATGGGTATAGAAAAGAACTAATGGGTGACCCAGGACCAAAAGAAGGAGTAGTTAACGGTGTTGACGATGCGAGAAAGGCGGTTCGCCAACGGTATAAAAATGGAGCCGACTGGATTAAGATCACAGCGACTGGCGGAGTATTGAGTGTTGCTAAAAATGGACAAAATCCGCAGTTTACGGCGGAAGAGATTTTGGCAATAACTACTACCGCTAAGGAATACGGTATGCAGGTGGCTGCTCATGCGCATGGGGATGAAGGAATGCAAAGAGCTATTAAAAATGGTGTTAAGACTATCGAGCATGGAACATTGATGAGTGAAGAGACAATGGAATTGATGAAAAAGGAAAACGCCTACTATGTGCCCACTATTTCTGCAGGAAAATACGTGGCGGAAAAAGCGAAAGTTAAAGGTTTTTATCCTGAGATCATCGTACCAAAGGCACTAGAGATAGGACCTCAAATTCAAAATACATTTAAAAAAGCCTATAAAAAAGGGGTATCAATTGCATTCGGTACAGACGCGGGTGTATTTCCACATGGAGAAAACGGCAAAGAATTCGGTTATATGGTGGAAGCAGGAATGCCCGAAATGGAAGCTATTCAGTCTGCAACGATTACCAATGCTAAAGTACTAGAAATGGAAAGATTAGGGCAATTGTCAAAAGGGTTTTTAGCTGACATTGTTGCAAGTGATGACGACCCTACTAAAAACATTAAAACATTAGAAAGTATCTCATTTGTAATGAAAAATGGGAAAATTTATAAGAATTAGATAGTTTATAAAAACTGTTAGGTTGTAAGCCTGATAGGCAATTAACCAAAAAGATAATCCCCATATTAAACAGTCTTGCAGATTGTATGTGGGGATTTTTATTAATCATCAAACTCAAAGAACATGAAAAAAATTAAGATTCTAATTGTTTGCTTACTGCTAAGCTTTATTTCGAGTAACGCTCAAGGCACTCGACTACTAAGGCAACCGGATATTAGTAAAAATAATATTGTATTCACTTATGGTAGCGATATATGGATTTGTGGTATTAACGGAGGGAAAGCCACAAGGATTACCAGTACACCCGGTGTTGAAAGCAATCCTACTTTTTCCCCTGATGGAAAGTGGATAGCTTTTAGCTCTAATCGATCAGGGGGTAATTCAGTATATATTGTCTCTATCGAAGGGGGTACACCTAAAAGACTAACATGGCATCCAAGTTCTGCTAACGTGAGAGGTTGGACTCCGGACGGTAAGCATGTGCTTTTTGCATCTAGCAGAGAAACCGCACCAAGTGGTTATAATCGGTTGTGGACAGTCTCTGTTGAAGGGGGCTCTGCTAATTTACTTCATAAACAATGGGGTAATGATGGTTCATTTTCACCGGATGGAAAGCAGCTTATTCTTGATAGGGTAAGCAGATGGGATAGCGAATGGAGAGCCTATCGAGGAGGACAAAATACCCCATTGACTATTCTCAATCTAGAAACAAGTGAAGAGGTATTGCTTCCAAATGAAAAAACAACCGATATTAAACCTATCTGGTTAGACCAAACGATTTATTTCTTATCAGATAGAGATTACGTTGCTAATATTTGGTCCTATAATCCATCTTCTAAACAACTAAATCAAATCACTAAGTATACCGGATCGGATGTAAAATCACTTTCAGGAATTGATAATACGCTTATTTTTGAGAGAGATGGGTATTTGTATCTTTTTGATCTTATCACAAATGGCGAAAAGCAACTTTCTATCGAAGTAAAAGGCGATTTCCCTTGGGCAGAAACCAAATGGGAAGATGTTACAAACCGGGCAAGGTCCGTCTCAATTTCTACTACTGGAAAACGTGCTATCATGGAGTCTAGAGGCGAAATTTTTACGGTGCCCGTAGAGTTTGGCGATGTACGTAATATTACCAAAAGTAATAATGCTGCCGATCGGTCTCCTGTTTGGTCTCCAAAAGGCGATAAAGTTGCCTGGTTTTCTGATGTTAACGGAAAAGAATATGCTTTAATGATCGCTGATCAGGACGGGCTATCAACTCCAAAAAGTTATGCAATAGGCGAATCAAAACTTGGTTGGGAACCTTCCTGGTCACCCGATGGCAAGCATATTGCATTTGTTGATGATGATGTTAGAGTTCGAGTATTAACTGTTGCTACTGGTGCGATAAAAACAGTTGATGTTGGGAATACAAATATGGAGCGTGGTAGAATGGGACTAAGCTGGTCTCCTGATTCTAAGTGGTTACTATATGCAAAAAGCGCCACCAATAGTTTTAGACAAATCACCGTCTGGTCAATGAATAGTGGGCAGGTCACAACCTTAACTAACAATTTTGCCGATTCTTTTTCTCCTGTATGGGATAAAGATGGTCGTCATCTATACTTTTTATCAAGCACTGATCTCGCATTGCGATCTGGTTGGGCAAACACAAGTGCAATGACCGCAAGACCGGAATATAGTGCCTATGTGATGAACTTGCGCAAGGATGATAAATCTCCTTTTGTTCCTAAAAGTGATGAGGAACCTCCGGCTAAAAAAGAAGTACCAGCAAAAGATAAAAAGTCATCTAAAAGCAAAAAGAAAAAGAAATCAGATAAGAAAGAAGATACCGCTAAGAAGGAAGTAGAGGTAAAAATAGATTTTGAGGGAATCGATAGGAGAATTATCCCGTTGACAATTCCAGAACGAAGTTATGCCTATATGGTTACAGGTCCTAAGGGAGTTGTTTTTGTCGCTGAGAGAATTCCTAATAGTAGAGGTTTAACGCTACATAAATACAATTTAGAGAAACGAGAAGCTAAGGAGTTTATTTCTGGTGCGGGCGGTGTTTCAGTTTCGGCTGATGGGAAGAAAATGCTAGCTCGTATAAACGGTAGTTGGAAGGTAATTGATACCGGAGGCCCTAATGGTAAAAATGGAAAATCGGTTAAAGTCGACCTTAAAGTAAAGTTGGACCGCTCTGTAGAGTGGGCTCAAATGTTTGAAGATGCCTGGAGATATGAACGTGATTACTTTTATGACCCGAATATGCACGGACGAGACTGGAACGTGGTTCACGAGAGGTATGCACCGCTTATTCCATTTGTAAAGCATAGAGCTGATTTGACTTATGTTTTAGATCAAATGAATGGAGAACTTTCAGTGGGTCATAGTTTTGTTTTCGGCGGTGATTATCCCGAGACAGAGCGATCATATGTCGGATTACTAGGAGCAGATTTAAAATCGGAGAATGGGTATTGGCAAATACAACGAATCTTTACAACCGAAAGCTGGAATCCAGGTTTATCAAGCCCACTAGATAGACCTGAACTTAAGATAAATGAAGGTACTTACGTTGTTGGGGTTAATGGGGTAGAGTTAAAGGGTTCTGATAATTTGTATAAATTATTTGACGGTACGGTTGGCGTACAAACAACATTACACGTAAATTCAAAACCTAGTTTCGAAGGGTCTAGAAAAATTATTGTAGAACCCATACGAAGCGAAAATGCATTGCGACAACGTGCGTGGGTTGAAGATAACAGGCGATTGGTCGATAAATTATCGAACGGAAAATTAGCCTATATATGGGTTCCAAATACCAGCACTCCAGGATTTGTATCTTTTAATCGATACTACTTTGCACAACAAGATAAGCAAGGCGCAGTGATTGATGAGCGTTTTAATGGTGGTGGATTATTAGATGATTATATGGTTGATTTAATGACCCGTAGTTTAAGAGCTGCGCTGACCAATGAAGTTCCTAATCCAAAATCGATGCGCCTTCCAGCTGGAATTTTAGGCCCAAAGGTATTATTGATTAATGAAATGGCAGGATCTGGAGGTGATTTCTTTCCTTGGGTTTTTAAACAACAAAATGCGGGCCCATTAATTGGCGCAACAACCTGGGGAGGTTTGGTAAAGTCCTCGGTTCACTATGGGTTAGTTGATGGGGGCGCACTAACCGCACCTGATAACGCTGTTTTCGATCCGGTTAATAAAAAATGGATCGCTGAAAACGAAGGTGTTGCACCTGATATTGCAGTCCGACAAGATGCGAAGTCTTTGGCTCAAGACAAAGATCCACAGTTAGAAAGAGCGGTAAAAGAAGCATTGAGATTATTAGAAAAACAAGGTGAAATAAAGGTGAGTCCACCATCATTTTCAACACCTGCTATAAAGAATTAAAAAAATAAAGTCTAATTCCTTAACCTGCAAGGTCACACAGACCTTGTAGGTTTTTAATTTCGGTTTGATCCCCTTCAGTATTTGCAAGATTCCTGTAAATAAGTAATTTTTCTTGAATAGTGAATTCTTTGTTTTGAAACCAGTCGTGTGCCAATATTTTTTCGTTTTCTATTTGAGCTTTTCTAATCGCTTTTATTGATGCTAAATGCCAATGTACTCCACGTTTTCTGTATACGTTATAGCCAATATCTTCTACTAAATATGATATACATGGTCGGTTGTATAAACGCACACCGTTTTTTAAAACAGCCAATGTTTTCGTTAATCTAACTACTTCGGAAAATGAGTAACGCCGAAAGTCATCAAAACCATCCTGGGTTACGTTATATACCTTGTCGCCAATTTCAAGTGCTCTCATACTATTCATAAGTGCACTAAAATAATTGGAATACTACCCATTTTTAAATGGTTTCAAAATGAATTATTAACAATGCTTTTGTAAAAAAAATGATATGGATTTTAAGAGCCTTCTCGTATATTTATTCCGTATTCTTGGCATGTTTTAAGTTATCAAAGTCAACGTCCTTTTATTTGAAGTAACTAAGATTACGGAATGTCAGCTCTCTGTTAAAACTGCCTACCGATTCAGAGCCCTAAACTTTGTTTTTTGATCAGCGTGCTGTACAGTACAAATCCAATTCCTACCATAACAGAAACGTCAGCCATATTAAAAATTCCAGTTTTGAATACACCACCGAGATCAATATGAAAAAAGTCGGTTACTTGTTTGTACATAAATCGATCATAAATGTTCCCGATACCTCCACCAAGTAAAAAAGCGAGCCCTATTATTGCGGTTACGGAAAGATCTTTTTTAATAAGCAAGTGTCTTAGTACCAATATGAGTACAATGGAAGGTAAAATGAGTAAGAAAATGTATTTTAAGGTTGGTGACATATCAGATCCGGCACCTAAAAAAGCTCCGTAATTGTAAACATTGGTCATTATAAAATACTCACCAATCAGCTCGATATTGGCATTTTTCTCAATATTATTTCTGACCAAAACCTTAGAAACTTGATCGCAGCTAATATTTAGAAATATCAGCAAAAAAATAAAAGGGATTCTGTATTTTTTGATATTCAATTACAGTGAAACTTTATGGTTTTAGCTCTCAACCTCAAAAATCGCAGAAGCAGTATGTGCTTCTCGATTAATCTTTTTTACCAAACCTTGCAATACCTTTCCTGGTCCGACTTCGGTAAATGAAGTAGCACCGTCAGCAATCATGTTTCTCACCGATTGGGTCCATTTTACCGGAGCAGTTAGTTGAGATATCAAATTTGCTTTTATCTCATCAGCTTCCGTCACTGCGGTGGTCGATACATTTTGATAAATAGGGCAAGACGGAGGGTTAAAAACAGTGTCTTCAATAGCAGCGGCTAGCTCTTCTCGCGCTGGTTCCATAAGTGGACTATGAAAGGCCCCACCAACTGGTAAAACCAAAGCACGTCGCGCACCTTCTTCTTTTAACGCTTCGCACGCGTCGTTTATGGCCTCCACTTCACCAGAAATTACAAGTTGTCCTGGACAGTTGTAATTAGCAGCAACTACAATGCCTGGGGTTACTGCACATATTTTTTCAACAATATCATCATCTAACCCCAATACAGCAGCCATGGTACTTGGTTGTAGTTCACATGCTTT
The DNA here is from genome assembly GCF_046524175.1 of Spongiivirga sp. MCCC 1A20706. NCBI lineage: Bacteria > Pseudomonadati > Bacteroidota > Flavobacteriia > Flavobacteriales > Flavobacteriaceae > Spongiivirga > Spongiivirga sp. MCCC 1A20706. The sequence goes on along the minus strand of NZ_JBEFZF010000006.1, from coordinate 191,355 downwards.
TTGCATAGCCATTGCTCGTTTAGAAACTAGTTGCAAGCCATCTTCAAAAGTTAACGTATTGTTAGCAACCAGTGCAGATAATTCGCCTAACGAATGCCCCGCTACCATATCTGGTTTAAAAGAATCTCCTAGCGTTTTAGCAAGAATAGTTGAGTGCAAGAAGATTGCAGGTTGAGTTACTTTAGTCTGTTTTAAAGCTTCGGCTTCGCCTTCAAACATGATGTCTGTAATATGAAAACCGAGTATATCATTAGCTTGTTCAAAAAGCGCCTGTGCTTCATGAGATTTCTCATAAAGATCAAGTCCCATACCTGTAAATTGAGCTCCTTGCCCGGGAAAAACATATGCGTTCATAGGTTGCTGTTTAATAGTTGGTAAAAATAGAAATAATTTTAGTGATACTCGAGAATTTATAATCAAGCACAATTAGCTATATCTTTTAATAACAGTATTTACTTGGTGGTAATAGCTACGCCCAAAAAGGTTTAAATGAACCAATAAATAATACAATTGCCAAATAGCTACCCGATCTTTCCAAGCAGGAGGTAAGGCATAGTTTTCATTATAACTGTCAAAAACAGTTTGGGAAAAACCACCAAACAAATGCATCATGGCAATATCCATCTCGCGCGATGCGAAACATACAGCAGGATCGATGAGACACGCCATACCATCGGAAGCAATCAGGAAGTTGCCGTTCCATAAATCACCATGAATTAGTGATGCCGGTTCGTTGGGTATTTCGTCTATTATGTTGGCATAAAATCGCTCTAAATGATCAAATGAATATCCGTTTTCCTTGGCGAGTTTAAATTGAGGTATCAACCGTTGTTCAACATAAAAATCTGCCGCTGTATCTTTTTTATTGTTGTATTGAGGAAGGCTACCGATGTAGTTGTCTATATCAAGACCAAAGTAGTTGGAATGATGTTGATGTAATCTTGCTAAGTTGATTCCGAGTCCTGTTGAGAAATTGCTTGCATTCTCGTCAGGTTGTATATATTCCAATATAAGAAAAGCTGTATTCTGATCGGAACCAACCGCTTTTAATTTTGGAATTACAAAGGTTTTGGTGTTTGAAAGCAATCTTAATCCAACTTTCTCCGCTTCGAACATACCGGGAAATCGATCTGCAACATTTACTTTAAGAACAAGTTTTTCGTGTTCTGTTTCAATAAGATAAACATCATTGATGTCACCTCCTGAAAGTATGTTTTGTGAGATGATGGAAGCATTTAAAAGTGATTCGATATGTTGTTTTAAAACTAAAGAAAGCACCGGTACCTATTTGCGGTGATAGGTTAAATAGGTGAAATCGAAATTATGTCGATCATCTTTCGGGTGAAATTCTTCTTTCACTAATTCCCATTTTGAAGGATCGATCTTCGGAAAAAAAGTGTCAGCCTCCACAGATCCATGTACACGGGTAAGTTCAATAATATCGGCAACTCCCATTCCTAATTTATAAATTTCTCCACCGCCAATAATAAACGGATTAGGATCATCTTCAGATACTTCAAGAGCTTTTTCTAGGGAATGTACCACAATTGTGTTTTCGGGTTGGTAGTCTTTTTGCCTGGTTATAATCACATGGGTGCGATTGGGTAGTAGTTTAGGGAAAGACTCAAATGTCTTTCGCCCCATAATAATAAAATGCCCAGTTGTAAGTTGTTTAAATCGCTTAAAATCGTCCGGTAAATGCCATACTAAGTCATTATCTTTTCCTAGTGCATCATTTTCGGCCGCCGCCGCTATCATTGTGATCATTCTTTTTTTTTTTTAAGCTATCAGTAGACAATGGGAGTTCACTTTCTATTTGTTGTTGCAGTTTAGCAATTTTTTGTTTTTGTTTTTTTACAAGTTTCGCACGCTGTTTTTCTTCCCACTGCTTACCCATAAATTTTTGTGAAAATAATACATTCAGTGCATGTACTAGAAACAGAAATAACCAGATTAAGATGGCCCACACAAACCAAGGTGTATCAAAAGGTGTGAAATCTTTGCCGTAGCCTAGAATGACATTAAGTAGGATTAGAAAAACGCAACCAACAAGAAAAATGACAAAATGCTGTCGTAATCTTTTCTTTTGGTTGATTCGCATTTGCGCATGCTCAAAAAGTGCCTGCTGATCCCGATCTACCGTAGATTCATCATCAGTTTTAGAAAACATCTTGTACTTTAGTTTCACATAAAATTACATAATTAATTTAGTAGTATGTTGCTCGATCCTAAAGAAGATTATCCCATTTTAAACAATTGTACGTATCTCAATACCGCCCGTTCTGGCTTACTTAGTAAATCACTTAAAAAATGGCGAGCCGAGCACGATGACTGGTTTTTAAAAGAAGGAAGCAAATTCAGAAAAAATCAAGAAGATTTTCTTTCAGCAGTACGCCATACAATTGCTAGTTTATTTGATGCAGTTAGAGATAGGGTGGTTCTGGTTCCTAATGTTTCCATAGGAATAAACATATTTCTCGATCGTTTGCCAAAGCAGATGAGTGTTCTAATGATTGAGGATGACTACCCGTCAATTAATAATGCGATAGAGGTAAGGAATTTCAATCCTTATTATGTATCACTTGCCGATAATTTGGAAGAAGTGATCTATGAAGCCATTAAAACAAATAGTCCCGATATGCTGGCGGTTAGCTGGGTGCATTATAAAACGGGAATTAAAATTGAGAAAGACTTTTTTAAAACATTGAAATCTGATTTTCCCGAACTTCTAATCGTAGTAGATGGCACGCAATATTGTGGAACAGCACCGGTACATTTTGATTTTTCTGGTATCGATGTTTTAGGTGCGAGCGGTTATAAATGGCTGTCGGCAGGTTACGGAAACGGATTTATGCTTTACAGTGAAAAAGCAATCGATTTACTAAGTATTCACCATGTAACTAAAATGAGTGCTACCTATAACCAATATGAAAGTTTATTGCAATTTTATAATCAGCCAGGGCACTTAGACACTATGAATTTTGGAAGTTTACAGTTTGCAATCCGTCAACTGCGATATAATGAAGAACCAGTAATTTATAACAAGATTAAAACACTGTCAAGTTTAGCTAAATCCTGTTTTTCTGAAAAAGGACTACTTGATGATATCGTGATGAAAAGAAAATCACATAGCAGTATTTTTCTAATCAAGGGAGGAGAAAAGCTTTACTACAAATTGGAGGAAAATAGGATATTAACATCATTATGGCAAGATAAAGTGCGAGTGAGTTTCCATTATTATAATACCGAAGAAGACCTCAACAGTTTACTTAAATTTTTGTAACAGCTTATTGTCAAACTGTTATTTTTTTAATAAAGAAATTACCATATTATTTTTTTGTAACCGCTGTATTATCAAAGTCATAATTCTTTAATTGATAATTGGTTGCCTGAAATTTATTGATTTAGTTTACTGTGTAATTCAATCATTAAAACCTCAAAAGTTATGGCAATTTCAAAACAGTATTTAAAGTCAAAACCGATTTGTAAAGTAACATTTACTGTCCCCGCAAAAGAAGCTTCTAAAGTATCAGTTGTGGGCGATTTCAATAAATGGGATACTACAGCAGGATCGCTAAGAAAATTGAAAAATGGAACTTTCAAAGGTATTTTAAACCTTGATAAGGACACTACTTACGAATTTCGTTACATTGTAGATGGGCAATATATTAATGAAGAAGCTGCAGATCGTTTTCAGTGGAACGACTATGCAGGAGCTGAAAACGGAGTTTTAGAGTTGTAATTTCTAGTTAGTCTCCTCGAGCACAGTCGAGAGGTTTTCATTGTTTTATGAGGGTCTTAACTGCGCTCGAGAAGACGCTATTTTTAATCCACTACCTGAACACCTTTCCAAAAAGCTACGTAGTTCTTAATTCCTTTGGCAAGTTCGCTTACTTCTGGATAAAACCAAGCGGCATCAGCATTTTCCTTTCCATTGACGTCTAATGTGTAGTAATGAGCTTTACCTTTCCAAGGACACACTGTATGCGTACTTGAAGGTTTGTAAAATTCTTTTTTTATTGAATCATGTGGGAAGTAGTGATTGTTTTCTACTACGATCGTATCATCACTTTCGGCTATTACGATATCATTCCAAATTGCTCTCATAAGTATGTGTTAAACGTTGTTCTTTAAGTCGATATAAGTCAGCTTTCCTTCCAAATCAATATGAATTTGATGGTCAGTATATCGATCGGCTATAGGATCATACATGGCATATTGAAAAACCATTTTTTCCTTTGATGATGCTATTTGGTTCAACCAAACATATTGCAATATTCTAGATTTATTAGCGGTTTCCAGCGGTAGTTCGACATAAGCTAATTGATTATTATCCTTTATTACACTTATTGATGAACTAAACTTTCTATAATAGGTTTCGCTACCACCATTAATAATCAAATCTTTTTTTATGATTGATTGTTGCATCAGGCTTTTGTACCTAATTGTCACATGAAAGCCACTTGCCAAAATAGTATCGGTTACACTTTCGGTATACTCATTGGGCAAGAAAGCTGTTTTTGTAAATACTTGATTAGTTTTTATAGGTCCGGCATCAAGTTGTGGAAATTCATTAGATATCACTTCTTTTTTACCGTCATTCATAATCAGAAATAAAGCAGCAAACACTGCAATAATTCGGATAATATTTTTTAGGAATCGGAACTTCATTTTACTGTAAAAAGATAATTGGCATAATAGTTCTTATTGTCAGAAAACTGATCTAGTACCTTTAGATTTGATTCATCTGCGAGCCACTTAATTATTGGGTGATCATATTTTTGTGAGATTTCAGTATGAATACTTTCCCAGGCATCAAAAGAAATTTTTAAATCGAGGTTTTTAATTTCGACATCCTGTCTCTCGGTACTTACCAAATAGCTTTTGGCAGTACCGGTTTCGGGATCGTAGGTTTCCCAATGCTTAAACTTGGAAGGATCAAAATTTGCCTTTAATTCTCTATTAATCCTCACTAAAACATTTTTATTGAAGGCTGCGGTGATTCCAGTAGAATCGTTGTAAGCATCTAGAATAGTTTGAGGATTTTTTTTAAGATCAAACCCCATAAAAAGAAGGTCGTCAGGGTTCATCGCTTCTTGTATATTTTTCAGAAAATCGATTGCCTGAGGGTGTAACAAATTCCCGATATTCGATCCCAAAACCATGATCACTTTCTTTCGAGTACTCATGGTCTTTAGTTGTTTTAAAATATCGAAGTAAGTACCTCGTTGTGCTTGTACTTTTAAATCAGGTATTTCATTTTGTAATGAGTTGGACAATCCATTTAGGGCATTCTGACTAATATCGATAGGCATATATTGCACATCATATTTGTTCGCAATAGCGTATTTCAATAGTATTTTGGTTTTTAATCCGTCTCCGGCCCCTAGTTCAATGAGGTCAAAACCCTCTTTTTGGCTATCAAAAGCATGTAAAATTGGTCTTGTGTGTAGTGATAATACTTCATGTTCACTATTGGTCAAGTAGTATTCTGGCATTGCCATGATATCTTGAAATAGTTTATCTCCAGTTTTGTCGTAAAAATATTTTGAAGAAAGGTGCTTTGGGAAATCCGTTAATCCTGTATATACATCTTCTTCAAATTGGGTGGTAAAGGTCACCGTATCGTCAGTATTCATATGCGTTTTTTGATTATTTGGCAAGTCTAATTCCCGTAAATTGCCAGCGTAGTTCTGGTTGAAAAAAGTTTCTGTATGTAGGGCGTGTGTGTTTTATAGGGGTAGCAACTGATCCTCCTCGAAGTACTTTTTGGTTAACCATGAATTTTCCATTGTATTCTCCTAAGGCTCCGTCAGCCTTAGTATAACCCGGATAAGGCAGGTAGGCGCTTTCCGTCCATTCCCAGCGATGCCCCCATTTAAATTGATGTTGAGCGATTTCCCACTCAAACTCTGTTGGGAGTCGGAAACCTTTATACTGCGCATAGGCAAATGCTTCAAAATAAGAAATATGTGTTAGCGCAGCGTCAGGATCAATTGGGTGTAATCCATTTAGCGAATATTGTTGCCACTGTTTACTAATTTGATGCCAATACATTGGAGCCGAAATCTTGTTGGTTTGAATCCAATCCCAAGCTTCTGCATGCCAATAATTATGGTTTTGATAACCACCAGCTTCTATAAATTGAAGATACTCAATATTGGTAACAAGCCGATTGGAAATACAAAAATCATCAACGTATACTATGTGTCTTCCCAATTCATTGTCGTAACAAAAGTTAGTGTTGTTATGGCCTATTTCATAGTTGCTAGCTTCGATCTCAATCCACTGATGGGAGGCATCAAGAGATTTATTTTCTTTAAACGAGTTGGAATAAACCGGTAAAAGAGGATTGTGTCCAAGAATATATTTAATATCTGTAAGCAGTAACTCTTGATGTTGTTTCTCATGATGTATACCTATTTCAAGAAGTGATGCTAGCTCACTATCGATACCACTTGCTAAAAGCTGTTCCATCGCCTTGTTAATATAGTTTCTGTATTGATAAACTTCATCAACAGTCGGGCGTGATAAATTACCTCGATCGGTTCTGACTACGCGTTTGCCCATACTTTCGTAATAACTATTAAAAACAAATGCAAAGTTTTGATCAAACTCTTGGTAGTCAGATAGATGTTTTTTCAGAATAAATTCCTCAAAAAACCAAGTGGTATGACCAAGGTGCCATTTAGGAGGTGATACATCTACAATCGGTTGTACCACATAGTCTTCAATTTGTAAAGGCTGACATATTTCTTCGGTTTTTTTTCTGGTTTCCAGAAAAAAATCGAGCAAGGTGTCTGTAACGACCATGAATTGATTTTTGGCTTATGTTACAAGTTACTAATTTTTAGATAAGGGTGATTTTGATCGAGTTAAATGAGTGTTAAATTCAATTATTGAAGTTGGAAGTTAATAGGAATAGAAAATGGTGTCTTGATCGGCTTACCATTCGATTTCCCTGCTTCAAACTTTGGAAGTAATTGAACGATACGTTTGGCCTCTTCTTCTAAAATAGGGTGAGGTCCTCGCATTCGTATATTTTCAACATCCCCCTCTTTACTAACCGAAAAATTGACATAAACCTTTCCATCAATTCCATTCCTGAGTGCTTTTCTAGGATATTTGAAATGGATTCTAATGTGTTCTTGCATTTTTTGGTTGAAACAGCGTTTAGCTTTTTCTTGAGGAAAGAATTCGTTGCAACCTGGGAACATCGGGATTTTTTGAATGACTGCGCCTTCATAAGGAATTTTATCTCCAATGTGTTCTACTCTATTTTCATTTGAAGGATCAACTTTATATAACAATAAAACCCGGTGTTGAGGATTATACTTTAATGATTTTTTGTTCAGTATTTTGATGGCTGGGATTTTTGATAAAACTATACTAACGCTATCATCCAGTATTTCATTGGCAGTTTCGTATTCTTTAGTTTGGAATTTCTTTGTATATATATAGGCACTGCCCCGTGAATCTTCAACAACTAGTTTGTTTTTGTCCTGAATTTCTAGATGATAATATAATCTGATAGTATCATTTACTGTGAGTGCAGGAAAGTGTGTTTTAAAATCGAATTTCTTCAGTACTTTTTCCGATTCTTCCTTAATCAAGTTCACTAAGCAGTTGCTGTTTTCTTGATCAGCACACTCTTCCAAAACAATTTTCTCTAGCGGGAAATATGGAATTTCATCATCTGATTGCCCATATATTGAAATGCAACCAAAAAAGAATAACAGCGCTATTAATTTTTTGACCATCACAACAGTTTAAACAGCAACAACCCCTTTAATATGAGGGTGTGGATTGTAGTCGACCAGTGTAAAATCTTCAAAAGTGAAATCAAAAATATTCTTTACCTCAGGATTCAAGATCATCTTAGGAAGGGGTCTTGGGTCTCGACTAAGCTGCGTTTCTAGTTGTTCCATATGATTGTTGTAAATATGGGCGTCACCAAACGTGTGTATAAAATCACCCGGCTGGTAACCGCAAACCTGGGCCATCATCATCGCAAATAATGCATACGAAGCAATGTTGAATGGAACACCCAAAAAGATATCAGCACTACGTTGGTATAATTGACACGACAGCTTTCCATCTGCAACATAAAACTGAAAAAATGCGTGACAAGGCGGAAGGGCGGCTTTTCCATTGGCAACATTCTCTGAAAAAGATACTGATGTGTCGGGTAATACACTGGGATTCCACGCTGAAACCAACATACGTCGGCTATTGGGGTTATTTTTAAGCGTTTCAATAACTTCTTTGATTTGATCAATTTCATCACCGTTCCAATTACGCCATTGGTAGCCATAAACGGGACCTAGATCACCATTTTCATCTGCCCATTCATTCCAAATACGAACCCCATTTTCTTGTAAATACTTCACATTGGTGTCACCCTTTAAAAACCAAAGTAACTCATAAATAATAGACTTTAGGTGTAACTTTTTAGTGGTTACCATAGGGAAACCTTTACTTAAGTCAAATCGCATTTGATAACCAAAAACACTCTTGGTCCCTGTTCCTGTTCGGTCTCCTTTTTCATTTCCATGTGCCAACACATGTTTCACTAAGTCGTGATACTGCTTCATTATAAATGGAATTTAATGATTGGCAAAGTATTAAAATGCTAGAAAAAGAAAGGCTTTTTTAGGAGCGATTTATTCAGAGGTTATTAACTTTAGTTCAGAGTTCAGAGTTCAGAGTTCAGAGTTAGCTGTGGTACTAAAGCTAGAATAAAGAATCAGACTGAAAACTGTTGACTGAGAACTGCAGACTATCCTATAATCATTCCCGCAATGGTTGCAGAAAGTAACGAAGCAATTGTGCCTCCAATCATGGCTTTTATACCGAATTCAGAAAGCGTCTTGCGTTGACCCGGAGCAAGCGAACCAATGCCTCCAATCTGTATTCCTATTGAAGCGAAATTCGCAAATCCACAAAGCATATAGGTCGCCATGATCACTGATTTGTTATAGTTTAAATGAAGAGCATTCCCAATATTTTTAAGTTCAGCTAATTGAATATAACCAATGAATTCGCTTGCTGCTAGCTTAATACCTAACAGTTGTCCCATTAAAGCCATGTCTTCTTTAGCTACTCCAATAAGCCACATCAGTGGAGCGAATATATAACCCAACAAAAATTCTAAGGACAATTTATCATAAGGAGTATTGGCCGCAATTATCTCATTTAAGGAGGTGAAGTGCCAATTGATATTGAGCGCTTCTATGGTGATACCATCAAAGCCGGCAATACCCCCTAAAATACCATTGATCATGGCAATAAAAGCAACAAAAACCAAAAGCATAGCACCCACATTTACTGCTAGTCTTAAACCTTCAGTAGTGCCGTTTGCAATGGCATCCAAAATATTGGACCCTATCTTTTCCTGAGATACTTTAATGTCATTATTAATAGGTTCTGTTTGCGGATATAAAATTTTAGAAATCACAATCGCACCTGGTGCTGCCATAACCGAGGCAGCTAACAAATGCTTTGCGAACGTAAGTTGCAGTACAGGGTCATCTCCGCCTAAAAATCCGATATAGGCAGCTAAAACAGCCCCTGCTACAGTAGCCATACCACCGATCATAACCAGTAGGATTTCAGACCGATTCATTTTTTCTAAATATGCCTTTATTAATAAAGGAGCTTCTGTTTGTCCTAAAAAAATGTTTCCAGCGACGGAAAGACTTTCCATGCCGGAAATGTGCAACACTTTGGTGAGTATCCAAGCCATAGCTTTTACCACCTTCTGAATGATTCCTAGATAGAACAGTACGGAAGTTAGGGCGGAAAAGAATAAAATTGTGGGGAGTACTTGAAAGGCAAAAATAAAGCCGAAGGTACTTACATCCATTAGTCCTTCGAACAAAAATGTGCTACCTGCTCGCGTAAATTCTAATACTTGAATAAAAATGCCTCCAACAAATTCAAATGCCCCTTGAATAAATGGGACACGCAGCACGCCGATGGCAATCAATAGCTGAAACCCCAACCCAAGTCCGACAGTTTTCCAATTAATTGCCTTGCGATTGCTACTTAATAAAAATGAAATGACAACTAAAACAAACATACCGAGTATCCCTCTAAGTAAACTGTTCGTAGTAAATCCCTGACTTGGTATCATTCCTTGAGAATCCGCAACCGATGAGGAGATAGTTTTTTCTTTATTTTTTTCGGCGGTAAACTTGTAGACGGTTCCTCCTTCTTTAAAAATTAAAGTAGAATCAGTGAACTGTGTAATCTTATAGGTGCGAACGGTATCAGTTGGTTGTTCGTAGTAAAATAGCAGTAATTTATTTTGATGTATGTAATTACCTGAAGCTTTTAAATTGTTCTTAGCCTGCAGTTCATAGCTAAAATCACCTTTTTCAAATGTTAAAAAATCAGTTTCAGGATTGATCGTTATGGAAGATCCTTCTTGTTCATTTTCAATGGCAGTGAAGGTCCATTTTTTGTCTAATTCCTGCGCAGTGGTTAATGCAAGTCCGCATAACACCAATACAGTGGATAGTATTTTTTTGATCATTTAAAAGGAGTTAGTTTTGTTCTCGGCGTGAGATTTCATCCCGTATGCTAGCGGCCTTTTCATAGTCTTCGTTGGCCACTGCATTATCTAAACTATTATAAAGTTCTTGAAGAGACAATTTTTTGTAATCGGTTACCTCTTGAGCACTTTCTGAAAAAACTTCGTCGGCAACAAGTGCTTCATCAGCTTCCTCTTCATCTTCCTTTTTAGGATTTGCTTTTAAGTAAATACCTGCTTTATCAAGAATGGTTTTGTAGGTAAAAATAGGAGCATTAAATCGCAGGGCTAAAGCAATAGCATCTGATGTTCTTGCATCAATAATCTCTTCGGCTTGCTCATTTTCGCAAATAATACTGGAGTAAAAAACACCGTCTACTAACTTATGAATAATGACCTGCTTTATCTTAATCTTAAATCGATCGGAAAAGCTTTTAAACAGATCGTGTGTTAGTGGCCTTGGGGGTTTAATTTCTTTTTCAAGTGCTATAGCAATCGATTGAGCTTCAAATGCACCTATGACGATAGGAAGTTTTCGTTCGCCATCGACCTCACTTAAAATCAATGCATACGCCCCATTTTGGGTCTGGCTATAGGAAATTCCTTTTATGTTCAGTTTTACTAGACTCATTTAGCATAAAAAAAGGGCCGACAAAATTAGGGGGAATCCCAAATTTTGCAAGCCCCATTTACCGGCACAAGTTAGCAAATTTATGCGTTTTGCGCTTTAAATTGTTTTAATTTTTCAATTAGAGAAGGTACCACTTCAAAGGCATCGCCAACAACACCATAGTCAGCAGCCTTAAAGAAAGGTGCTTCGGCATCGCTATTGATAACCACTTTAACTTTTGAAGAGTTGATTCCCGCCAAATGTTGAATAGCTCCTGAAATACCTATGGCAATGTAAAGATTAGATGCAACAGGTTTTCCTGTTTGACCCACGTGTTCACCATGAGGTCTCCAACCCATATCAGAAACGGGTTTTGAGCAAGCGGTTGCGGCACCTAGTACATCAGCCAATTCTTCAATCATTCCCCAATTTTCTGGTCCTTTCATTCCACGGCCAGCTGATACAACGATTTCAGCATCTGCAATAGTTACCTTATCAGTTGCTTTATCAACCGATGTGATTTTAACACCAAAATCTGCATCTCCCAATGAAGGTTCAAAAGATTCTTCGGCAGCAGTACCATTGGCTTCGACTAAACCATATGCATTTTTAGAAAGCCCTACTACTTTTACATCGGTATTAATCTCAGTAAAACTGAAGGCTTTATTGGTAAATGCGGTTCTTTTTACAACAAAGGGACTAGCACTTTCAGGGGCTGCAACCACATTTGAAGCGTATCCGGCATTCAATCCTATCGATAATAGCCCTGCCAAATACTTACTGTCTGCACTCGAGCTAATAACAACGATTTTTGCACTTTCTTTTTCAGCGGCTTGTTTTAAAACACTTGCATATGCTTTTGCATTGAAATTGGCTAGTTGATCATTTTTTACATGTAATACTTTATCCATACCGTAAGCGGCAAGATCCGATGTATTATTTGCGTTAAATGCAACAGCTGTAACTGTAGTGCCCAACATATTGGCTACTGCTTTTGCATAAGAAGCAACCTCAAAAGCTGATTTTTTGAAAGCACCGTTTTCTGTTTCTGTATATACTAAAACTGACATATTTTTCTTTGTTGTATTATATAACCTTTGCTTCGGTATGTAATAGGTTAACTAACTCGTCTATATTGCCTGCATCAACTAATTTAACAGCACCTTTAGGAGCGGGTTTTTCAAATTTAGTAGCTTGAGAAGCTGCGCCTGCATCAGCGGCTTCAACCACATTTAAAGGTTTTTTGCGTGCCATCATGATTCCTCTCATATTGGGTATGCGAAGATCACTTTCTTCTACCAATCCTTTTTGCCCACCAATTACAAGTGGTAACGACGTAGTTGAGGTTTCCTTACCTCCATCAATCTCACGAGTTGCAGTTGCACTGGTTCCTTCTATGTCTAAACCAATACACGTATTCACAAAGTTTGCACCAACAAGTTCAGCTAACATACCTGGTACCATTCCACCGTTGTAATCAATAGATTCACGACCAGCAATGACTAAATCGTAGCCGCCATCTTGCACAACTTTTGCCAACTGTTTTGCAACAAATACGCCATCAGTAGCTTCGGCATTTACACGTATGGCGTTATCTGCTCCAATTGCTAGCGCTTTTCGAAGCGTAGGTTCGGTTTCGGCACCGCCTACATTAACAACATCTACAGATGCACCTTGTTTTTCTTTGAACCACATTGCTCTGGTCAATCCAAATTCATCATTTGGGTTTATCACAAATTGAACACCATTTGTGTCAAATTTGGTATCGCCATCAGTAAAATTGATTTTGGAAGTAGTATCAGGAACATGGCTAATACAAACTAGTATTTTCATTATGTTCTTTTTATTAAATTGACAATTTTTGAGGGTGCAAATTACGAATTTCTTTACTAAAATACTATGCATGCATAATATTTTTTTAAATTATTTCTGTTCATTTTTTGTTTCTTTAATTATTATTTTTGCTCTTCGTTTTTACACCGACTAATCTTTGAGAATACTGTATGAGAACAATACAATTTAGAGAGGCGATCGCCGAGGCAATGAGTGAAGAAATGCGCAAGGATGAGCGTATTTATTTAATGGGTGAGGAAGTTGCCGAATATAATGGTGCTTATAAGGCATCAAAGGGTATGTTAGATGAATTTGGCGAAAAGCGCGTTATCGACACACCTATTGCAGAGCTTGGTTTCGCAGGCGTAGCTGTAGGGTCGACTATGACTGGCTGTCGACCTATTGTCGAATATATGACCTTTAACTTTTGTTTGGTTGGGATAGACCAGATAATTAACAACGCCGCAAAGATTCGTCAAATGTCAGGAGGTCAGTTTCCATGCCCCATTGTTTTTAGAGGGCCAACCGCTTCTGCAGGGCAGTTAGCGGCAACGCACTCTCAGGCTTTTGAAAACTGGTTTGCAAATACGCCAGGTCTAAAAGTAATTGTTCCTTCTAACCCTTACGACGCTAAAGGACTATTAAAAGCTGCTATACGTGATGACGATCCAGTTATTTTTATGGAGTCTGAACAAATGTATGGTGATAAGGGCGAGGTGCCTGAAGAAGAGTATGTATTACCAATTGGCAAAGCAGAAATAAAAAGAGAAGGTAAAGACGTAACTATAGTTTCATTTGGTAAAATCATCAAGGAGGCTTACAAAGCCGCTGACGAGTTAGAAAAAGAGGGGATTAGTTGTGAAGTTATCGACTTGCGTACCGTAAGGCCAATGGATCATAAAACAATTCTTGATTCAGTTAAAAAAACAAATCGTTTGGTAATTCTTGAAGAGGCTTGGCCTTTTGGTAATGTAGCTACTGAAATTACCTATCAGGTGCAGTCACAAGCTTTTGATTATTTAGATGCGCCAGTAGAAAAGATAAATACTGCCGATACCCCTGCACCGTATTCACCAACCTTATTAGCCGAATGGTTGCCTAATAAAGATGACGTAATCAAGGCAGTAAAAAAGGTTATGTATCAATAATAAAAGAAGACTCGTTATATTTATAAACTTCATTGGCATTGTTGTTGATGAAGTTTTTTGCTTTAAAGGCCATGTATGTTTCTTAATTTAACCCGACTAAGATTCATGTTTTGTCAAAACCAAAAACCAATTAATGCAATTTAAAAACATAATAACCTACTTATTCATTTTATTTAGCACCACCATTCTTTGGTCTCAAACTAAAGTAAGTGGATATGTGTTTGATGAATTCAATGAGCCAGTGCCTTTTGCCAATATTTTGTTTAAAGGGTCTACTGAGGGTACAACGAGTAATGAAGATGGTCGGTTTTATCTAGAATCTGATACAACCTATGATACCCTGGTCATTTCTTTTATCGGCTTCGATACCGTAGAACTTCCGCTTGTTAAAAAGGTAAATTACGACTTAAAGATTACGCTTACTGCTGGAGGTGAACAACTAAAGGAGGTGGTTGTTTATAGTGGAAAACAATCTAAAAAAAATAATCCCGCTATTGATATACTTCGTAAAATTTGGAAGCGAAAACGACTCAACGGACTTCGGCAATTTGACCAGTATCAATACAACAAATATGAAAAGGTCGAATTCGATCTAAATACTATTGACAGTAGCGTCATAAAAAGTAAGCTGTTTAAGGGGATGGAATTCATATTTCAGCAAGTAGATACCTCAAGAATTACGGGAAAAACATACCTGCCCATTTTTATTAACGAAGCAGCTAGTGAAGTGTATGGCGATAATACCATTAACAAGGAGAAGGAAAATCTTATAGGTAATAAAAACTCCGGCTTTAGTAATAATCAGGTAATCATCGGATTCATTAAAGATCTTTACAATGAATACGATGTATACAATAATTACATTAAAATATTCGACAAGAGTTTTACGAGTCCCATTTCACGTACAGGAATTGACACGTATAATTATGTGTTATCTGATAGTGCTTTTATTGATAACAAATGGTGCTACAACATTACGTATTACCCTAGGCGTAAAAACGAATTGACTTTTAAAGGTGATTTTTGGGTGAATGATTCTACTTACGCTATAAAAGAAATTAATATGCAAGCCACTAAAAGTGCTAATATTAATTGGGTGAAAGAACTGTATATCGAACAGGAATTCGATGTACTGAATGATTCTGTTTTTTTGATAAAACGAGATTACATTCTTTCGGATTTTGTTTTGAATAAAAAAGAAAAATCACGTGGGGTGTATGGTAAGCGAACCACGTTATATGACCAGTATAAGTTTGATATTAAAAAGCCTAAAAAGTTTTACGAAGCGCAGATCGACCCATATAATGAGACAGTTTATAATCGTGATGACGCTTTTTGGGAGAATAAGCGTCTAGAAGAATTGAATAAGGATGAGCGTGGTGTTTACAAGATGCTCGACACCCTAAAAACAGTACGAAAGTTCAAAAACTTGTATAATATAGGTTCCATTTTAGCTTCTGGTTATATTGAATTTGATAAGTTAAATTTTGATTACGGACCCATATTTTCCAGTTTCGGATTTAACGATGTAGAGGGTATTCGAATTCGCGGAGGTGGACGCACCTATTTTGGCCCTAATGATCCATGGCGAATTGAAGGTTTTGGAGCCTACGGTTTTAAAGATGATAAATTTAAATACGGAATTTCGGCTAAGTGGTTGCTGGACCGAAAAACACGATTAACCATATCGGCTGGTACACGGAGAGACATAGAACAAACAGCGTTAAACTTAACCCCGACGACTGACGTTTTGGGACGAAGTTTTGGATCATCAGCACTCTTCGCCCAAGGAGATAATAGCAGGTTGACCAATATCAATTTAACAAGGGTTCAGGTTGATTTCGAGCCTTGGAAGAACTTTCAGGTGCAGTTTGGAGGCTCATATAGAAAACTAAAATCAGCTTCACCACAAACTTTTAGTCTTGATTATTTAGATCCTTCTGAACCAGGCGGAATTTCTTCAGAAATTAATCAGGGAGAGCTCACCGCGTCATTGACCTATACGCCAGGAAGGGTAAACATAGGTTATGGGGTAGAACGTCGAATTTCAGATGATGACTATCCGACAGTATTTATTAACTATGCGAAGGGAGATCGGTCATTATTAGATTCTGATTTTGATTATGAACGATTACAACTATTTTATCGGCAACCCCTGTTAATTGGTGGTTTTGGTAGAACTTGGTTTACAATGGAAGCTGGAAAGACATTTGGAGAGGTCCCTCTCGGTTTGTTGTCGGTTATCCCGGGTAATCAATCGTATTTTTCGGTTTTTAATACCTTTCCTACCCTCAATTTTTATGAGTTTATTACGGACACATACACCACTGTGCATTTAGAGCATAACTTTAATGGCCGACTATTTTCGAGAATTCCATTTCTAAGAAAGTTAAACCTTCGGGAAATCATTGGTATTCGAGGTGCATGGGGGTCTATTTCTGATGAAAATGTAGCCTTAAATCAACCAGCTTTTAATACTCTGATGTTAAATCCAGATGCAATAGCGCCTGATGACAAAATATATTGGGAATATTCAGTGGGGATAGGCAATATTTTTAAGCTGCTTCGTATTGACGTGAATTTTAGAGGTAACTATTTTGATAATGTTGATGCTAGAAGTATAAGTGTAACTGGCGGTATCGGATTCTACTTTTGAATTTTGGAGATGTTTAAATTAATAAAAACTTAGTCGGTTTTTATTGCCACAACGTGCATAAATATGTACTTTTGCACCCCTTTAAATAAAATAATTAAGGTCTTGATAATGAAGTCAAGACAGCTAACATTATAGAAGCATATCATGGCGAAAAAATCAAGAAAGACATTCGATGTATTGATTGAAATACCCAAAGGAAGTAGAAATAAGTATGAATACGATTTCGTGTTGAAAAAGGTACGGTTCGATCGTATGCTGTTTTCTTCTATGATGTATCCGGCTGACTATGGCTTTATCCCTGAAACATTGGCGTTAGATGGAGATCCTTTAGATGTATTGGTGTTAGGTTCGCAACCAACATTTCCAATGTGCGTAATGGAAGTTAAAGCAATCGGTGTGTTCCATATGGCAGATGAAAAAGGCCCAGATGAAAAAGTGGTGTGCGTACCGGTTTCTGACCCTATTTGGAATAAGCTTAACAAGCTTGATGATATGAACCCGCATTTAAAACATGAGATTACGCATTTCTTTCAGGTGTATAAAGACCTTGAAAAGAAAAAAGTTGATGTTGGCGGGTGGAGCGATGTTGATGAGGCTTATAGCATTTACGAAAAATGTAAAGAACGTTACGAAGAAAGCGAGCATAAAGCAAAGCGCAGTTTTGCAATTTAAGATGCGAGAAAATAGTATACTAGAAGCCTTTAAAATCTACTAATTTTATGGGCTTTTTTAATTTTATAATGGCACTAATTTAGTTGTGTCGGTTGCCCTTTTTATATTCATATCGATTTTACTACATTTACGCCCACTATATAAAAAAATCAAACTAATTAATTTATGGAATCAAACATGATTTTTGTGCCAATTGCGTTAGCAGTTGTTGGCTTATTATTTATGCTTGTAAAAATGTCATGGGTAAAAAAACAAGCTGGCGGAAATGAGAAAATGCAAGGCATCTCTAAAGCGATAAAAGAAGGAGCGCTTGCCTTTTTAAACGCTGAATACCGTTTACTATTAATCTTCGTGGTGGTTGCGTCTATCGCTCTTGCAGTAATATCGTATATCGTTCCAACGACACCAATAATAATTATTGCAGCATTTGTTTTAGGAGCATTTTTCTCAGCGTTGGCAGGAAATATCGGAATGCGAATTGCAACCGATTCCAATGCGAGAACTGCGGAAGCCGCCAAAACAAGCTTACCTCAGGCACTTAAAGTATCATTTGGAGGTGGTACCGTAATGGGACTTGGCGTAGCAGGACTTGCGGTTTTAGGATTAAGCTTGCTATTCTTCATTTTTCTAAAAATGTTTGTAACCGGAGAAGGCTCTTTTTACGATGAAATGACCATAGCGTTAGAAGCACTTGCAGGTTTCTCGTTAGGAGCAGAATCTATCGCATTATTCGCTCGCGTTGGTGGTGGTATTTATACCAAAGCTGCTGATGTTGGCGCTGATCTTGTGGGCAAGGTGGAAGCAGGTATTCCTGAAGATGACCCTCGCAACCCTGCTACCATTGCAGATAATGTAGGTGATAATGTGGGTGATGTTGCAGGTATGGGTGCTGACCTATTTGGTTCTTACGTAGCTACGGTATTGGCGGCTATGGTATTAGGTAATTATATTATTAAGGATATGTCTGCTACTGCACAGTTTACCGACGATTTCAATAATATGGGGCCTATTTTGTTGCCACTAGTGATTGCGGGAGTTGGTGTTTTAGCATCAATTATCGGAACATTCTTAGTAAGAATTTCTAGCAATGATGCAAAAGAATCACAAGTTCAGAAAGCATTGGATACTGGAAACTGGGCGTCTATTATCTTGACGCTTATTGCTAGTTTCTTTTTAATTCGTTGGATGCTTCCTGAAACGATGCAGATGAACTTTTTTGGTGAAGGATTACGAGATGTATCATCAATGAATGTTTTTTATGCTGCCTGTATAGGTCTTGCCGTTGGGGCGTTGATTTCAGTGGTAACTGCTTACTATACAAGTCTTGGTAAAAAACCAGTATTAGACATCGTGCAAAATAGTTCAACCGGGGCGGCAACCAACATTATAGCAGGGCTTGCAGTAGGTATGAAATCAACATTCTTATCTGTTATCTTATTCGCTGCTGCTATCTTCGGTTCGTATGCTTTAGCCGGTTTTTACGGGGTTGCATTGGCGGCTTCGGCTATGATGGCTACTACTGCAATGCAGTTGGCGATTGATGCTTTTGGTCCGATTGCTGATAATGCTGGAGGTGTTGCTGAAATGAGTGAATTAGAGCCTCATGTTCGTGAGCGTACGGATATTTTAGACTCTGTAGGAAACACAACTGCCGCAGTTGGCAAAGGTTTTGCTATTGCCTCTGCAGCACTTACCGCACTAGCACTTTTTGCAGCTTACGTAACATTCACCGGTATTGATGGAATTAATATTTTTAAAGCTGACGTGTTGGCAATGTTATTTGTAGGTGGTATGATTCCTGTAATATTCTCAGCCCTAGCCATGCAATCGGTAGGTAAAGCTGCAATGGAAATGGTGCAAGAAGTACGCCGCCAGTTCAGAGAGATTCCTGGTATTATGGAAGGGACCGGAACACCTGAGTATGCTAAATGTGTTGATATTTCTACAAAAGCGGCTTTAAAAGAAATGTTATTACCTGGTTTAATCACCATAATTACTCCAATAATTATTGGACTTTTATTTGGTGCCGAACCTTTAGGAGGTTATATGGCCGGAGTATGTGTTAGTGGTGTAATGTGGGCAATTTTCCAAAACAATGCTGGTGGTGCATGGGATAATGCAAAAAAGAGCTTTGAGGCTGGAGTAGAGATCGATGGTGAAATGACTTACAAAGGTAGTGACGCCCATAAGGCGGCAGTAACTGGTGATACCGTTGGTGATCCTTTCAAAGATACTTCGGGACCTTCAATGAACATTTTAATTAAGTTAACCTGCTTAGTTGGTTTAGTAATCGCACCTATCTTAGGCGGTCATGGTACCGAAACAATGAGTGCTTCTCTTGAAACTAAGAAAGAAGTTAAAATTGAAATGACTGCTGAAAACCAAGATCTGGCGCAAGCGACGGTTACGGTTCGTACCACTGATGAAAATGGCAAAGTAACCAAATCAGTCAAAGAATTTAAAGGTACACAGGCTGAGGTGAAAGCGGCGTTGGAAGATGTTGAAGCGGATGTAAATGTGAAAATAGAAGAAGTAGATATTATTAAAAAGAAGCAATAATAGTTACGCGTACTGATAAAAAAACCCGCTGTTTTAAAAATAGCGGGTTTTTTATTTGATACTGTTTTATATTAATTAACGAAAACATGTTTTTATATTTAACGTGCAGAACGCATGTATTATATGCCCTTTTTTAAAAAAGATCCGCTACAAATTATAGCATTTCAAAGCTATGGAACCAAAACTCATTTTTATTTGAGAGGACGTGCCTTGGAAGATGAGGATATTGATCTTGGTAAAGAAGGATTTTTAAGACTACTTATCAATAGTTGGAAACGGATTGAGTCAGACGAGATCAAAAACGTGGTGGTTAATGTGAAGTTGCCCGATGGTATTATTTTGCAAGCAACTACAGATAATCATGGCTACTTTATTGCTAAGTCATCTCACAACGATCTGTTGGCCTTAACTAATGAAGAGGGGTGGATTCAAACAGAGGTGTCTTATAATGACCTACATAATGGACGTAAAATTCAACTAGATAACCGGTTTCCGGCCGAGGTTTTAATTCCATCTACCACTGCCCGGTTTGGGGTTGCAAGTGATATTGATGATACCATTTTGCACACTGGTGTAGTGTCTAAATTGAAATGGAAGCTTATTGTAAATACTTTTTTTAAATCGGCGCAAAAAAGAAAATCCTTAGATGGCGCTGCAGAGTTTTATCATTTATTACACCGTGGTAAAACGGGCAAGGAGGCAAATCCTATTTTTTACGTGAGTCATAGCCCGTGGAACTTATATAGATATCTCGAAGCTTTTTTAAAACAGAATAATTTTCCTAAGGGGCCTATATTGCTAAGAAGTTTTGAGCATTTTGTTAGCAGAAGAAAACGAAAGGAGGGTCCAAGAAAAAAGCATGAGATTAGCGCTTTATTAGCTGCGTATCCTGATTTGCCTTTCATTTTAATCGGCGATGGTGGAGAATATGACCTTGATATTTATCTAGATATAGCCGAACAACACCCTGGTCAAGTAAGGTCTATTTATATAAGAAGCGTAAAACACAAAAAAAAGATGGCTAGAATAAAGAGTTTGGTTGCAAATTATACCAATATTCCTGTTTTAATTGTGGATAACAGTAAACAAGCAATCGATCATGCGCGAGGCCTTGGTTTTATTAAATAGACCTATGCGCTAGGCCCGCCCGTACCGAGCCTCACGTTCGGGCGGGGATTGAAGTGACATCCTTTTTAATGTCAGCCCGAGTGCAGTCGAACAAGAATTTAAAAAGATACAGCGGAAAGCCCGACCAACCGATATTTTATTGAAGGTTGGTAGCGCCCATAATGAAATATATAAAAATAAAGGGTTTAAAAGAGACCGTGAATTTCCGCATCAATTTTGTTGATTACCGACCCAAGATCTTCAGGATTATCGACAAAGTTTAAGTTGTCTACATCAATGATGAGTAACTTACCGTTATCGTATTTGTGAATCCATGCTTCGTAACGCTCATTAAGTCGACTTAAATAGTCAATACTAATCGAGTTTTCATATTCGCGACCACGCTTATGAATCTGCGATACTAAGTTCGGGATACTACTACGTAAGTAAATTAATAAATCCGGACCTTTTACTAAGGATTCCATTAACTGAAAGAGCGACGAATAATTTTCGAAATCTCGATTGGTCATAAGTCCCATTGCATGCAAGTTGGGTGCGAAAATGTGAGCATCTTCATAAATGGTACGATCTTGAATGATCTTTTTGCCACTTTCATGAATCTGTAAAACCTGTCTAAAACGACTGTTTAAGAAATATACCTGAAGGTTAAAAGACCAGCGCTCCATTTGATTGTAAAAATCGTCGAGGTAGGGGTTGTCAACAACATCTTCTAATTGGGCTTCCCATTTATAGTGTTTAGCTAGCAACTTGGTCAAGGTAGTTTTTCCGGCACCAATGTTTCCTGCGACGGCAATATGCATACAAATAAAAGTTTAGTAGTAGTTTATTAAGTTACGGCTAATATACAAGGTTTGGTTTCTATGCCAAAATGGATTTTCACCCATTTTCGGTGAACGGCAGCTATTGAAGACTAAAATAGTATTCAACGCAAACGTATTTGTTTTTTATTGGTCTTTTAGATGGGACTTGATTCTAATAATCAACCAGAATAGCGTAAATTCAGTTGCTTCTTATTTGATGTAAAGATAAAGCATGTTGAGGATTTCAACTGTTTAACAAATAAGTTTATATCCGTAACCTCTAACATTTACAATTTGAACGTTGGAATCTTGTTTTAACTTTTTACGAAGTTTGGTAATAAAAACATCCATGCTTCTTGCGTTAAAAAAGTCATCATCACCCCAGATTTTTTTCAGGATGAATGATCGGTCTAATATCTCATTTTTCTTTTCAGTTAAGTGATAAAGCAACTCGGCCTCCCTATGTGTCAGTGAGATATTACTTTCGTCAAAAGATAGTTCTTGTTTTGTGTAGTTAAACTGATAGTCGCCAATCGCAATTGCGCTATTGTTTTTTGTTTTGTTAACTCGATTGAGTAAGGCATGAATACGAACGATAAGCTCTTCCATGCTAAAAGGTTTTTTTAGGTAGTCATTGCCCCCATGTTTAAAACCATCAACAACATCACTAGTTTGAGATTTCGCTGTAAGAAATATAATAGGTATTGCTTGATCCTCATCACGAATTTGCTTAGCCAACGTAAAGCCATCTTTTTTAGGCATCATTACATCTAGCACTAACACCTCAGGTTTTTCATTTTTATATAGCGTATATGCTTGGTCGCCATCTTGACAAAAAAGCACTTCAAAATCACGAGTTTCCAAACTTTCTTTCACAATTTGACCTAAAGCTGGCTCATCTTCGGCTAGTAATATTTTTATTTTTTTATTCATTAATGTGTTTACAGTGTGACCTTGAAAATAGTGTTTTTCGTATCAGAAAGTAGCTGGATTGTCCCTTCATGTTTTTCGATAATCTTTTTAGTATAGAATAAACCAATACCAAAACCTTTTACATCATGACGATTTCCTGTTGGAACCCTATAAAATTTGTCAAATATTTTTTCTCGTTGCGATTTGTCAATTCCATTGCCATTATCGCCAACAGAAATTTCCACTTTGTCTAACATCGAATTGATATTGAGTTCAACGGTATCGCCACCATATTTTAATGCATTATCAACTAGGTTAGCAATGGCGTTTTCAAAATGAAATGCATCAACAGTAATTTCTAGTTCTGAAATATTAGTGGTGAAATTAACGGTTTTATCAGTTGATAGTAGTTGGTATTTTTCTACTAACTTTCTCATCATTGCCACGACATCGACATCTTCTTTATTTAATATCAATTTATCACTATCTAGGGTGGCAGTTTCCAGTAATTTCTCAACCATCTGATGAAGCTTCTTTAACTGCTGATCGCCAATATTCAGGTATTTGTTCGTTTTTTCTTTGTCGTTGGTCTCGTTGAAGTTTTTTATTCCTTCAATAGCTGTAGAAACAGTTGCAATAGGTGTTTTAAACTCGTGGGTAATATTACTTATTAAGTCATTTTTTATTTCTGCTAACTCCTTTTGTTTACTAATGGTTTTAAGTAGAAATAATAAGCAGAAGATTATTGCTATCGATAAAACCAACGATAGAATAATACCAGTTAAACTTCTTTTTAAGATAGCTGCTGTAGGATTAGAAAATAGGAGTTCTAATTTTTCATCGCTTGGTAAGTAAGTAGATTTTGAAAAGGTTGAAAGCCAGTATAGATTCTTTTTGTCGGTTTGAAATACACTAACTATACTATCTTGTTTTGAGTGAATAAAGCCGAAATCAACTGGTAATTTTTTTCTATTTAATTCAATAGTGAAAAAATCATCCAACTTATTAAAATCAATAGAATCGCTACTAAAAGATACCACGAGTTTTGTTTTCAGTCCTTCTAAGCGATTAATGCTGTCAACTTTTGGTTTTCCTTTAAAAACTTGAATAGAAGATATTTTAAAAGAATCTTTATCAATAGAGTCGATGGCACTTTTGAAACTTATTTGGCCATTTGTTTTATTTACACCGAAGCTGTCTTTATCTACTTTAAAAAGGGAGTCGAATTTTATTTGCTTAAATATATTTCCGATTCGGGTTTTATCATTGTGCTTTGTGGTATCAGTATCTATAAAAGCAATCGTGTTGTTTTTAGTAATGTCAGCATAATAAGCTTCAATACCATTGTCTAAAGCGATTTGTACTTCATTGATGAGACGTTGTTTGTTGGTTTTGTAGTTTTCTATGTTCCAATACACTTGAATGCTAATTGTAGCTACAATAGTAATTGCTACAAAATAGACTATTCGTTTATACAGACGTTCATTCATGGTTCAAATGTAGTGGGTAAAAATGGGTTTTTCTAAATCGGTTAACACTCGTTAACACTGGTTAACCTTGTTTATTCAATTGAATGTGCAATTTTGATGTGTTCAACAATAAATAATTAAACAAAAATGATAGCGAAAACCACTTTATTCTTACTAACCTTAGTGTTAACCACCTTTTCGAGCTTTGCTCAAGAATCTAAAATTACCGAAGATCAGTATACAAGCAAAATTGAGATCTCGGTTGATAATCAAGATGATCTCGAACAGGATTTTGACAAAACATTTAGAGAAGTATTCAACTTGTTCAAAAAGAATACTGATTTATCTAAAGAAGTAAGCTTGAAGTTTACTGTGAAGGAGATAAAAAGCAAGTCGAATAATGCAACCATAAGCAATGTAAGTTTTAAGGTAAGTGGACCCGCCTGTAATGCTGATGCGTTATATGAAGAGTCGATTAAGCGTAAGAACGGAATTAAGAAAATGATTAAGAATCTATCCAAATAAAACAAATATCAACAAAATGAACAGTTTAAAATTTTTATCAACCATCATACTTTTATTTACCATCCTGGGTGCTAGTCACGCCCAGGGTTTTCAAGGTGTTGCTACATATAAGACCGATCGGAAAATGAAGATTACGTTAGACAGCACTTCGGTTTCTGGAGATATGCAAAAAGAAATTATGCAGCGTATGCGCAAGCAGTTTCAAAAAGAATTCACCTTAACATTTAACCAATATGAATCCACTTGGAAACAAGAAGCAGCTTTGTCAAGTCCGAGTGCTGCTGCTGGAAATGTAATGATAAGTGTAATTGGTAGCGGAGGCGGATCGGATGTTCTGTATAAGAATACAAAAGAATCTCGATTTGCTGAAAAGACTGATCTTTTCGGAAAGATTTTTTTAGTAAAAGATTCATTGTCAAAGCCGGAATGGAAATTAACTAATGAAACAAAAGGAATAGGCAACTATACCTGTTATAAGGCAACATGGGAACAAAAAAGTAAAAAAATAACCTATGTGAATAATGAAAAACAGGAAACAGAAGAGATGGAAACCCGAGTGATTACGGCTTGGTACACTCCTGAGATCCCGATCAATAATGGACCTGATGATTATTGGGGATTACCTGGATTGATTTTGGAAGTAAATGAAAATGGCGATCGGTTAATGCTTTGTAGCAAAATAGTGATGAACCCTAAAGAGACCATTACAATTGCTGAACCTAAGAAAGGCAAAAAAGTAACCAAGAAAGAGTACCAAAAAATTGCAGAAAAAAAAGCAGAAGAAATGATGAAGAATTTTCAGAATAACAGAAGTGGGGATGGCGAAAATACGATAAGTATCAAAATTGGAGGCTAGTTATTTAATTGTTAGAAAATAAGTGAGTTTTAACATATTTGGATTAAACTTAATGGTAATATTAAAGTCTAAAGTACTTTAAGTATCCATTATGAAAACAATACTCGTTCTTTTATTCGCTATTTTTTCCACCATCTTATATGCACAAGAATTTCAAGGTAAGGCCTATTATTTTAGTAAAACAGGAGTTGATATGAATTTTGGGGGAAGGCAACTCTCACCGGAAATGAAAAAACAAATTGCTGAAAGGATGAAGTCAATGTTAGAGAAAACATATGTACTTACATTCAATCAATCATCATCTATTTATAAGGAAGAAGAGCAATTAGATACTCCCGGTTCTGGTGGTGGTGGAAGATGGAGAGGAATGATGAGTAGTTTTTCTTCAACTAATTATTTTAAGGAAATCAAGGAAGGAAACTATTACGATCAACGTGAGTTTTTTGGAAAGAACTTTTTGATTAAAGACAGCTTACCGAAGCTAAAATGGAAAATGGAAAATGAAACGAAGAAAATTGGGAATTATACTTGTTTCAAAGCGACCGCAATGAAAAAAGTTGATGAACTTGATTGGAGAAATATGCGTCGAGGAAGAGGCAATAGAAACAGAAATCAAGCAGGGGCTGAGGTTAAAAACGATTCGGTTACCAAAGAGAAAGGAGAAATAGAGACCCCCAAAGAGATAGAAGTGGTGGCCTGGTACTCCCCTGAAATCCCTGTAAGTCAAGGTCCAGGAGAATATTGGGGGTTGCCGGGACTCATTTTAGAAGTACAATCAGGACGAACTACATTGTTATGCAACAAAATTATAATGAACTCAAAGGAAAAAGAGATTCTTGAAAAACCATCAAAGGGTAAACAAGTTTCTCAACAGGAGTTTAATAATATCGCTAAACAAAAAATGAAAGAAATGCGAGAGCAGTGGAGTGGTCGTAACCGAGGGGGCCGAAGAGGGTTTTAATCCCCACTCTTTTAACATCAATCATATAATCAACTAAACTTAAGACATTGAAAAAATTACTCTTTTCAGCACTTGTGCTATGCACTACCTATGCCTTTTCTCAAGATATTACTATCAGTGGTTTTGTAAAAGATTCATTGGGTAAACCGTTAGAAGTAGCTAATGTTATCGCTTACAAAAAAGCAAATAATGCAATGACCGGCTATGGTATTACCAATGATAAAGGGCGCTATAAAATTGTAGTGCCGGCTAATGATACGTATGTTTTAAAAGTTAGTTTTATCGGCCTCTCAGCCAAGCCAAAACAAATAGAAGCAAAAGAAGCAGATATACAAGTTGACTTTGTCATGACCGAGAAATCGAATGAGCTAGATGAGGTGGAAGTTGTGTATGAAATGCCGGTTGTAGTAAAAGGTGATACGTTAGTATATAACACAGATTCATTTACCAATGGTACGGAACGGAAGTTGGAAGATGTACTTAAAAAGTTACCTGGAGTAGAAGTGAATGATGATGGTGAGATCGAGGTTGAAGGAAAGACTGTAAATAAATTGATGGTCGAAGGGAAAGATTTTTTTGATGGTGATACTAAACTAGCAACTAAAAATATTCCTGCAGATGCATTGGACAAGGTCGAAGTTCTACGCAATTATGATGAGGTGGGACAAATGAGAAATCTACGCAATAATCAAGATAATGTTGCAATCAATATCAAACTTAAAGAAGGTAAAAAGAACTTTTGGTTTGGTGATGTTACAGCTGGTGGTGGGTTTGCAGATCGATATATAGTAAAACCTAAATTGTTTTATTACAGTCCTGAATACAGTATTAACGTAATAACTGATCTTAATAATATAGGTGAAGTGCCATTTACCAGACGTGATTATTTCAATTTTACAGGTGGCTTTAGAAACTTTGGTCGCGGTGGTACCTCGTTTAATGTGGCAAATAATGATCTTGCTTTTGCAACCATTCAAAATAATCGGGCAAATGAGATTGACACAAAGTTTGTCGCTGCAAATTTTAGCGTAACTGCAAGTAAAACTCTTGATATTAGCGGATTTGGAATATTCAATTACAATAAGAACGACCTTATCACTAATTCGACGCGAACGTATATCGATGACAATGACGATCCTAGTGATAATGTAGTTGAGCGTACTTTTGACAATACGAATCAATCGGCTAAACTTGGTTTGATGAAGTTAAGCGCTACTTACAAACCAAATGCTAATTTTCGATTAGATTATGACGCCTTTGGTAAATTATCAAGCCAAGAAGAAGATGCTAACTTTCTTTCTGTAAGAGATATTTCAGAAAATATAACCGAACGATTGGAAAATACACCTTTTTCAATTCAACAAAACGCAAATGCCTATTATACATTGAATGATAAAAATGTATTTGCTTTAGAAGCAGTTCATTTATTGCAGGATGATGACCCTTTTTATCGCGCAATAAGAGATGAGCAACCTTTTCAATCTGCATTGCCCTTAGTTGATCAAAACAGATTTAACATCAATCAGAATAAACAGGTAAAAACAAGTAAGTTCGATTCCAAGCTTGATTATTATTACATTTTAAACAAAAAAAGTAATCTCAACTTCACTTTCGGATCTACATTAAGTACTCAAAATTTTGATAGTAGTATTTTTCAGATTTTGGACAACGGAAATGAAAATAGTTTTACCGAATCGGATTTGACAAACGATGTAAGGTTTAATTTTAATGATTTTTACAGCGGGGTTCACTACAAATTTATTACCGGAATTTTCACCTTTAACCCCGGAGTTAGCCTACATAATTATTCACTTAAGGATACTCAATTAGGAACCACTATTGACACTAATAAGTGGCTCTTATTACCAGATGCTAATGTCCGTATTCAGCTAAAAAAATCAGAAAGTATTAACTTGAATTATGCAATAACCGCGCAGTTTACTGATATTAACAGGTTGGCACAAGGTTTTGTTTTTAATAACTATAATAGCTTGTCACAAGGAAATAGAAATTTGGAAAATGCTTTCTTTGACTCCTATAGTATGAACTATTTTAGTTTCAACATGTTCAACTTTACCAACATTTTTGCAAGAGTGAACTATAGTGTTAGAAGAGACCCAATTAAAACCACATCACAATTTCAAGGTATCGATAGAATAAGCCTACCTGTAAATTCTAATTTCGCAGATGAAGTGTTTAGCGCTCTTGGGAATTTTACTCGCACTTTTGGAAAAATAAAGGGAACAGCCAGAGCGAATTTTAATTGGTCTAACTTCAATAACATTGTCAATAACCGCCCAAGTAAGAGTATAAGCACCACCCAAGTGTACAGTGCTGAAGTCAATACTAATTTTAAAAAAGGGCCAAATTTTGATCTCGGGTATAGTTTCACCAAAAATGATTATGACAATAATGGTACAGAAACAACCTTTTTTACCAGTAGACCATTTATTCGGTTAGACTGGGCATTTGCCAAAAACTTTCTTTTGAAGTCCGATTATAGCTATTATAACTACCGAGATCGCTCTACTACTTTAAATGAATATGGTTTTATGAATGCGGAGTTGTTCTATCAAAAGAAAGACAGTAAATGGGAGTATAAATTGGCGGTAACTAACCTACTAGATACTGAAGCAATCAACAGGGATAGTTTTAGTGAGCTTTTCAACAATACATCGAGCTATTTTGTGCAGCCAAGATATGTTGTAGCCAGTTTGACCTATAATCTTTAGTTAATACTATATCAAATATAAATTCTAGTATTACAGATATAAAATAGTTTCATACATTTGCAACCGAAATAAAAAGAGGAAGGATTTGACTGATTGCAACCTCAATAAAAAATGCTAAAGCAGTGTAAACTTCTTTAAGCGCTTTCGTCAAATCCTCAATATTTATAGAAAGCGAATTAATGGCATATTTATTTACATCAGAATCGGTTAGTGAAGGACATCCCGATAAAGTAGCTGACCAAATTAGTGATGCATTACTGGATAATTTTTTAGCATTCGATCCTGATAGCAAGGTTGCTTGCGAAACATTAGTCACAACAGGACAAGTTGTTTTAGCAGGCGAGGTAAAAAGTAACACCTATTTAGATGTTCAAACTATCGCTCGAGATGTTATCAATACCATAGGCTATACAAAAGGAGAATACCAATTTAGTGGAGAATCATGTGGGGTGATTTCATTAATTCACGAGCAATCCCAAGATATTAATCAGGGTGTTGACCGCGCAAGTAAAGAGGAACAAGGTGCTGGAGACCAAGGGATGATGTTTGGGTATGCCACCAGGGAAACGGAAAATTACATGCCCTTGGCATTGGATATTTCTCATAAAATTCTTCAGGTATTGGCTGATTTAAGAAAAGAGGGAAATGTGATTCCATATTTACGTCCGGACGCAAAAGCTCAGGTAACTATTGAGTATAGCGATGAAAATGTACCGCAACGTATTGATACTATTGTTGTTTCTACCCAACATGATGATTTTGACGATGATGATGCCGTAATGTTAGCTAAGATAAAAAAAGACATTATTGAGATTTTGATTCCACGGGTAGTGAGCCAATTACCGGCACATATTCAAGAGCTATTCAATAATGATATTCAATATCATATTAATCCCACAGGTAAGTTTGTTATTGGCGGACCACATGGTGACACAGGACTTACCGGACGTAAGATTATTGTAGATACCTATGGTGGAAAAGGCGCACATGGTGGTGGCGCATTTAGTGGTAAAGACCCGAGTAAGGTTGATAGAAGTGCAGCGTACGCATCAAGACATATTGCAAAAAATCTGGTAGCCGCTGGTGTAGCTGATGAGATTTTAGTGCAGGTGAGCTATGCCATTGGTGTGGTAGAACCAACTTCAATATTTGTAGACACTTATGGTACAGCAAGGGTTGATTTAAATGATGGAGAAATAGCAGAAAAGGTCGCTTCAATTTTTGATATGCGACCCTTCGCAATTGAAGAACGTTTAAAATTGAGAAATCCCATTTACCTAGAATCTGCAGCATATGGCCATATGGGTAAAGAACCTAAAGTGATAACCAAAACTTTTGAGTCACCTTATAACGGTAAGATTGAAAAAGAAGTCGAGTTATTTACTTGGGAGAAATTAGATTATGTTGATAAAGTAAAAGAAGAGTTTAGTCTATAAGTTAAGTAGATTATTCTCATTTTTATAAAGATATTTTGAGAATCTGTGAATAATTGGCGTTCTAACAGTATTTTAAGGATGCCAATTAGGATTTTTAAAATTTATAACTGAATATTTGTATTCAGTAAGACAGCCTAAGGTGTTATAGCCTACTGTCTAGCAAAGTTCAAATATATATTGAAATGTTATCAAGAAAGGCTGAGGGAATAGACCCAAGGAAGCCTTAGCAACCCTTCATTCTAGATGGAGAAGGTGCTAAATTCTACCGAAAATCGGATAGATAACCAAACGGAATCACCATTCAGTGATTGCCATTTCTTATAACATTTTTCTATTAAGTACATCAGTCATGATGTGTTTGACTTTTGATTTAAAAGATTAATTAACTCAAAAAAAAGAAAAATGAGTACACAAAAATTTTCAACGAATGCGTTACATGCCGGGCATGATGTAACCCAAAATGGAGGCACAAGAGCAGTTCCTTTATATCAAAGCACTGCCTATGTTTTTGACAATGCCGATCATGCAGCAAACCTCTTTAATCTTTCACAACCCGGTTATATTTATACCCGGCTGAACAATCCGACTAATGATGTTTTAGAACAAAGACTAGCTGCCCTTGAAGGTGGTATTGCATCAGTGGTAACTGCGTCTGGAACAGCAGCAATTTCGACAGCCTTATTAGTGTTATTAAAAGCTGGCGATCATATTGTCGCTTCTAATAGTTTGTATGGGGGAACGTATAATTTGTTAAATGTAACCCTACCTCGACTTGGAATCACTACTACTTTTGTCGATCCTTCGAGTCCTTCAAATTTCGAAAAAGCAACACAAGAAAATACAAGAGCATTTTTCATTGAATCTCTCGGAAACCCTAAATTAGATGTATTAGATATTGAGGCAATTTCTAAAGAAGCACAGGCTTTTAAAGTACCATTAATTGTCGATAATACTGTGGCTACGCCTGCCTTGTTGAATCCTATTGAATATGGGGCTAACATTGTAATACATTCACTTACAAAATATATTAATGGAAACGGTACTGCTTTAGGTGGAGCAATTATCGATGCAGGAACTTTTGACTGGTCAAATGGAAAATTTCCCGAATTTACAGAACCTTCTGCGGGTTACCACGGTTTAGTATATCATGATGTTTTGGGCTCTGCAGCATTTATTGCTAAAGTGCGAATCGAAGGTCTTCGCGATCACGGCGCAGCCTTAAGTCCGTTTAATGCTTTTCAAATAATACAAGGCTTAGAGACCTTAGAAGTACGTATTAAAAAACATAGTGAAAATGCAATAGCATTAGCACAGTGGCTACAAGAACAGGAAGAAGTGGCTTGGGTTAATTATCCGGGACTACAAACAAGTAGTTATAATATTCTTGCGCAAAAGTACCTTCCAAAAGGACAAAGTGGTATTGTGACATTTGGTGTAAAAGGTGGTTTTGAATCGGCTAAAACGGTAGCTGATGAAACCAAAATATTTTCATTACTAGCAAATATCGGAGACACCAAATCACTGATCATCCACCCTGCTAGTACCACACACCAACAATTAGATGAGGCCGCTCAGGAGTCCACAGGGGTCTCTAAAGATTTGATTCGTCTTTCAGTTGGTTTAGAAGATATTGCCGATTTAAAGGCCGACTTAAAAGAAGCTTTTACAAAGATTAAGGTGCTGGCTTAAACTATGTCACCTCGACCGGAGTTGAGAGGTCTATTGATCAACATACATAACTGATACGTAAAAATGTCTTCTAAACTTAACAACATACAAATCACTAATTTCCAGACGGAAAGCGGAGCGGTTTATAATGTTATTCCCCTTTCCTACCAGGTTTTTGGTCCTGATTTGGGTAGTGCACCAATTGTTTTGGTAAATCACGCACTAACCGCAAACTCAGAAGTTATTGGTGAACATGGTTGGTGGAATGATTTAATAGGTCAAAACAAGTTAATTGATACTTCAGTTTACACGGTTTTGGCATTCAATATTCCTGGAAATGGTTTTGACGGATTTTTAATTGATAACTATAAGGATTTTTCCGCACGGGATATTGCTGACATTTTCAATCAAGGTCTGCAGTTGTTAAAAATATCTGGTTTGTATGCCTGCATTGGCGGATCGGTGGGAGGCGGAATTGCATGGGAGCTAGCCGCGTTAAATCCTGTATTAATTCAAAACTTGATTCCAATTGCATCCGATTGGAAGTCGTCTGATTGGATGTTGGCTAATACCTTATTACAAGATTTAATCTTGAATAACTCGTCAAATCCGGTTCATGATGCCCGTATTCAGGCTATGTTGTGTTATCGAACACCGAATTCGTTTAAAAGACGATTCAATAGAACGATAAATAAAGACCTTGGTATTTTCAATATTGAAAGTTGGCTATTACACCATGGTAAAAAATTGAAGGGCCGGTTTCAACTCGCATCTTATAAGTTATTAAATCAGTTATTGGGTAGTATTGATATTACAAGAAATCGTAATGATTTTCTGGAAGTAGCGTCAAAGATTAAAGCAGCTATTCATGTTGTTGGAGTAGACTCTGATTTGTTTTTTACCGCACAGGAGAATAAAGAAACAGTAGAAGAACTGTCTAAGGTAAAAACGAATGTTTTTTATCACGAAATTAAATCCATTCATGGGCATGATGCTTTTTTGATCGAATTTGACCAGTTAGAAAAATTATTGAATAGTGTATTTAATAAACAACTAGTTTCGCCTTGAATAATGTTTAACAGAACAAGAAAATGAAAATAAGTTTAGAAAGGGTTAGTGAAGATTTCCATTTTGTTGCGGTAAATGGCCGTGGTAATGAAGTACATATTGATAATAGTAGTGTAGACAATCCCCAAGGCACAAGTCCGATGGAGTTATTATTAATGGGAGTAGCTGGCTGTAGTGCGATTGATGTGGTGGCCATATTAAATAAACAGCGACAAGAAATCACTGCCTACAAAGCTGAAGTTAGCGGTGATCGTATAGAGATTGATGGCGCAAAACCATTTAAGGATGTCCATGTTACAATCTCGTTAGAAGGTAATATCTCACCGGAAAAAGCGCAGCGCGCGGCAACATTATCTTTTGATAAGTATTGTTCAGTTTCTAAAACCATGGAACCGGGTGTTACAATGCATTACAAAGTAATACTAAATGGAAAAGAGGTATAGGAAGAACTGCTCTTTCCTTGAGGAGAGGGACTAGAGAAGAGGCGTTAACCAAAAAAATACAATCAACCGAAAAAGTTTTAGAAGCCCGGTAGATATTAAACTAAAAAAATGAACTTCGAAACGGAAGCAATACGTACACAAATAGACCGCACTGATTTTCAGGAGCATTCAAGTCCGCTATACTTAACATCTAGTTTTGTATTTGAAGATGCAGAAGATATGAGGGCTTCATTTAGTGAGGAAAAGCAACGTACTATTTATAGCCGATTTACAAATCCGAATACGTCAGAGTTTGTTGATAAGATATGTAATATGGAAGGTGCGGAAGCAGGTTATGCCTTTGCGACGGGAATGTCTGCTGTTTTTTCAACTTTTGCAGCACTTTTGGATGGCGGTGACCATATCATCTCTGCACGATCGGTTTTTGGTTCAACCCATACCTTGTTTACTAAGTTTTTACCAAAATGGAATATTAACACCAGTTATTTCAAGATTGGTGAAGTCGATAAAATTGAGTCGCTGATAACACCAAAAACCAAGGTTATTTATGCGGAATCGCCTACCAATCCTGGAGTTGATATAGTTGATTTAGAGCGACTTGGTAAAATAGCAAGAAAACACAACCTTATTTTGATTATTGACAATTGTTTTGCTACTCCGTACTTACAAAATCCAATTAAGTTTGGTGCTGATTTAGTAATTCATTCTGCTACCAAATTAATCGATGGGCAGGGCAGAGTGTTGGGAGGCGTGACAGTTGGTAAAGCTGATTTGATTCGGGAAATTTATTTGTTTTCAAGAAATACAGGACCAGCATTATCACCATTTAACGCTTGGGTACTTTCTAAAAGCTTGGAAACATTGGCCATTAGGGTTGACAGGCACTGTGAAAATGCCTTAAAAATCGCGGAGTTTTTAGAAACACACCCTAAGGTTAATTGGGTAAAATATCCATTTTTAAAGTCTCATCCGCAATATGATATTGCGAAAAGGCAAATGAAACTTGGGGGAAATATTATTGCATTTGAGATAAAGGGAGGGGTTGAATTTGGAAAGGAATTTTTAAATACCATTAAGTTGTGCTCTCTTTCAGCAAACCTTGGGGATACCCGTACAATTGTAACACATCCTGCGTCAACAACGCATAGTAAATTAAGTATTGATGATAGGGGAGAAGTTGGTATTACCGATGGAATGGTGCGAATATCAGTAGGTTTAGAAAGTACGGAAGATATTATAACTGATTTGAAACAAGCACTACAATCTATTCCTTAATATAGTTTTAAACAATGTTTCCTCTCCTTTAGTTAGGAGAAAGAAGTTAATCTCTTGTTATAATATCCTACTTATCCTATAGAATAGTTAAATTAATGTAAAGAGTACAAAATAAAAGAATAATAGAATTACTTTCGTCAATAATTCTAATAATCCATAGAATTAGTAGAATAATAGAATATGCAAAGTTTTAGAACCGAAATAGAAAACCCGATTATTGAAAAGGACATTATTCAGTTAGAAAAGAAAATTGCACTTTTCAAAGAGGGTAAAGTCGATGAAGAGCGATTTAGGAGCCTTCGATTGGCCAGAGGTGTTTACGGACAGCGACAGCCTGGTGTCCAAATGATTCGCATTAAATTGCCATTTGGTAAAGTAACAGGAGATCAACTTTTACGAATTTCGGACGTTTCTGATGAGTTTTCCACTGGACGATTACACATTACCACCCGTCAAGATATTCAAATACATTATGTTAGTCTTGATCGTACCCCTGAACTATGGGCTCAGTTAGAAAAAGATGATATCACATTGCGCGAAGCATGTGGGAATACGGTCCGAAATATTACTGCTAGTGAAACCGCTGGTATTGATGTTAATGAGCCTTTTGATGTCAGCCCATATGCTGATGCTATGTTCAAGTTCTTTTTGCGTAACCCGGTCAACCAAGAAATGGGACGAAAATTTAAAATCTCATTTTCAGCTACTGATGAGGATACTGCCCTCAGCTATATCCATGACCTGGGGTTTATCGCCAAAATAAAAAATGGTAAACGCGGATTCAAGGTAATGTTAGCTGGAGGACTAGGTTCACAGCCAAGACATGCAGACGTATTATATGATTTTTTAGAAGCTGACCGAATTATACCTGTTACTGAGGGCATCCTGCGAATTTTTGATCGTTACGGTGAACGTAATAAAAGGCAAAAAGCAAGAATGAAGTTCCTTTTAAAGGATATAGGACTGGATGCCTTTTTGCGATTAGTTGAGCAAGAGCAAAAAGCCCTTTCCACTTCTCAATATCCTATTAGCACCTCAGACTTCTATATAGATCTTTCGAAACTTAAACCTGAACTTCCCAAAGTACGTATTGAAAACGCATTAGAATATAAAGCTTGGAAAGATTCTAATGCAATCAAACAAAAACAAGATGGCTTCTATGCGGTTGGCATTCGCGTTCCTTTAGGTGATTTTTATACCTACAAAGCACGTAAACTAGCAAATCTCATTAAGAGATATGCTGCTAATGAGCTCCGGTTTTCACTTAGACAAAACATTTTAATTCGTCATGTAAAAGAAGAACTTCTGCCTTTTTTCTTTGTAAAGTTAAAAGAATTAGGGTTCACTGAACTTGGGTATAATTCAACAGTTGATATTACAGCGTGTCCTGGTACAGATACTTGTAACTTAGGAATTGCCAGTAGTACAGGGATTTCAACACAATTAGAAAAAGTGTTAGTGGATGAATATCCTCAATACTTAAATAATAGAGAGGTGCTCATTAAAATTAGTGGATGTATGAACGCTTGTGGCCAACATAATATGGCACATATCGGCTTTCAGGGGATGTCAATTAAATCAGGGAAATTGGTAGCGCCAGCCTTACAAATATTGCTTGGTGGTGGGGTTTTAGGAAATGGTCAGGGACGTTTTGCAGATAAGGTTTTAAAAGTACCCAGTAAAAGAGGGCCTCAAGCACTTCGGTATATTTTGAATGATTTCGAATTAAACAGTGATGCCGAGAATTTTCTAGAGTATTACGATCGTCAAGGAGAAAAATACTTTTATAACCTTCTTAAGCCGTTATCGGATACCACGAATTTGGTTGAAGACGACTTTATAGATTGGGGGCATGCTGAGCCCTATATCAAGGCAGTGGGCGTTGGCGAATGTGCCGGTGTTGTGATTGACCTTATCGCAACCTTATTATTTGAAAGTGAGGAAAAAATCACAAATGCAACAACTGCTTTGGAACAAGAAAAATGGGCTGATAGTATTTATCATTCCTACACAGCCATGGTCAATACTGCAAAGGCTTTGTTATTATCAGAAAATAAGAAAACCAATACACATGCGAGCATTATTAATGGTTTTGATGAGGTTTTCGTTGCTACTGGCGATTTTAGTTTAGGACAACCTTTTTCAGATTTTGTGTACCAAATAAATCAAAACGAACCCACTCAGGATTTTGCACTTAAATACCTAAAAGACGCTCAAGCTTTTTACAAAAAAGTAGATGTCTTTAGACAAAAAGAATTAGCGCATGCAGACAAATAAAAATTCAAAACTAACATTAATAGGTGCAGGGCCAGGAGATCCTGAGCTATTAACAATCAAAGCTGCAAAGGCTTTAGCAGAAGCTGATGTTATTTTATATGACGCATTAGTAAATAAAGAAATACTAAGTTTTGCTCCAACTGCGGAACAAATTTTTGTGGGAAAACGAAAAGGGTGTTACGCTTATCAACAAGATCAAATTAATGAATTGATCGTAAGTCGCGCTTTAAGTCATGGTCATGTGGTTAGACTTAAAGGTGGAGACCCGTTTGTTTTTGGTCGTGGTGCCGAAGAAATGGAATATGCCGCCAATTTTGGCATCGAAACGGAACTAGTTCCTGGTATTTCGTCTTCATTGGCTGTTCCTGCGCTGCAAAACATTCCAGTCACTAAACGCGGAGCATCAGAAAGTTTTTGGGTAATCACAGGGACTACTAAAGATCATAAGCTATCTAAAGATGTACGCTTAGCTGCTCAATCAACAGCAACAGTGGTTATTTTAATGGGAATGAGCAAATTGAATGAAATCGTAAATGAATTTAAAATGAATGATAGGTCAGATACTCCTGTTGCCATTATCCAAAATGGTACTTGTTATGATGAAGAGATCGTAGTAGGTACTGTTGATGATATCGCACAAAGAGTGGGCTATTCAGCTATCAGCAATCCTGCTGTAATTATAATTGGCGAAGTTGTCAATCACCGTAAAATCATGAAGCAATTCAACCACCAAAAAATGATAGAAGAATTTCAATCACTAAGTTTCTAGAATTCGAGGATTAAAACTGATTTTTCAAGGTCATCCCGAGCGGAGTCGAGGGGGTAAAACAAGTCTCACATCTCATATCCAAAAAAATGATAAAAACAGATATACTAATAATTGGCGCTGGGCCAACTGGATTATTTACCGTCTTCGAGGCGGGTTTACTTAAATTAAAAACGCATTTAATCGATGCCTTACCACAGCCTGGTGGACAATTGGCGGAGATTTATCCTAAAAAGCCGATATACGATATTCCAGGATTCCCTGAGATCAATGCGGGCGATTTAGTCGATAATTTGATGGAGCAAATTAAATCGTTTGAACCTGGCTTTACGTTAGGTGAGCGGGCTGAAACCATTGAAAAAATTGAAGATGACACCTTCGTCGTAACCACAAATAGAGGCACAAAGCATAGTGCTCCCGTAATTGCTATTGCAGGGGGACTAGGGTCTTTTGAACCAAGAAAACCACCTATCGACAATATTGAAGACTACGAAGATAAAGGGGTTGCTTACATTATTCGTGATCCTGAAGTATATCGAAACAAACGTGTAGTTATTGCTGGTGGTGGTGATTCTGCATTAGATTGGTCGATATATCTCGCCGACATCGCTTCAGAAGTGTATTTAGTTCATAGAAGAAACGAATTTCGCGGCGCACTAGATTCTGTTGAAAAAGTTGCCGAGTTATCAAAACTCGGTAAAATTGAATTGGTAACCGAAGCTGAGGTAAAAGAGTTACATGGTACAAATTCTCTTGAAGCAGTAACTATAAAACACTTAAAAAATGGCGAGTCTCATATCGAAACAGACTATTTTATTCCATTATTTGGTCTTTCACCTAAATTAGGCCCCATTGCTAATTGGGGTTTAGAGATCGAAAAAAATGCTATTAAGGTTGATAATTCTTATGATTATCAAACAAACATTCCTGGAATTTATGCCATTGGCGATGTTAATACGTATAAGGGTAAGCTAAAGCTTATTTTATCGGGGTTTCATGAAGCGGCAGTTATGTGTCAAAGCGCTTACCAACGCATTAATCCTGGTAAGCGATACGTTATGAAATACACAACGGTAAGTGGTATTAACGGTTTTGATGGTACTAAAAAAGAAGCCAAGAAAGAAGTAGTTAAAGCAATTATTTAATAATAAAATTTGCTCTGACTCACGCTCTTTTATGTCATTTCGTGAGTTCAATTAAAATTAATTTGAAGAGTGGTGTTTGTTTATACCCTGAGTTGTTTTCACTTTCTTAAAAAAGTAGCTGTATTTTTATTAAAATCACATTTGCCTACCAATCAAATGCAACTTATATTTGCCTTAGTTCATTTACAAACTAAACGTTATTAAGAAAGGTGTAGGGATTAGACCCGTTAAAACCTTAGCAACCCTCCTTCTAGGAGAAGGTGCTACGTTCTACCATCTATGTATGGAAAGATAACAGCAAAGACCATCAGTCTCGTTTATCCTTTTACCATTTCTTAATTTTTTGGCGTTACCTCATCTCACTACTATTGTAGTTTCGATAGGTCGGGCTTTACGCTTTTACTCCTCAGTTTTATTGCTCAAAACTTATGGGGTATCAGCTACAATCCCCGCCCGAACGTACTGGTTGGTAAGGGCTGGTCTAACGCGAAGTGTAAAAGTCTCCTTATGGACCGACTAAAAGCACTTAGTTTGGTTAATAAGAAATTAAAATGGCAACAATAGAAAAAGAAATACAAAAACGAATTCTAGTGCTCGATGGTGCAATGGGTACCATGCTACAACGTTATAAATTTGAAGAAGAAGATTTTCGAGGAGAGCGATTTAAAGATTGGTCTTCACCAGTAAAAGGAAATAACGATTTACTCTCGATCACACAGCCAGATGCGGTCAAAGAAGTACATGAGGCTTATTTTCAAGCTGGGGCAGATATTGTGGAAACTAATACTTTCTCGGGGACTACCATTGCAATGGCCGATTATGGTATGGAAGAATTGGTATATGAACTCAACTACCAATCGGCCAAAATAGCCAAAGAAGTTGCTGATGAATTCTCCGCGAGAGAACCCTATAAACCTAGATTTGTTGCAGGTGCTATGGGTCCGACCAATCGAACAGCAAGTATGTCTCCTGATGTCAATGATCCCGGGTTTAGAGCAGTTACTTTCGATGAACTTCGTATTGCTTACAGAGAACAGGCCGAGGCATTAGTTGATGGTGGTGCTGATATTCTGCTAGTCGAAACGATTTTTGATACGTTAAATGCTAAGGCTGCACTTTTTGCAATCGAAGAAGTAAAAGAAGAAAAAGACATTGATATACCGGTGATGGTTAGCGGTACGATAACCGACGCTTCGGGTCGCACCTTATCAGGACAAACAGTGGAAGCTTTTTTAATTTCGATCTCACATATTCCATTGTTAAGTGTAGGATTCAACTGCGCTTTAGGTGCCGATCAATTAAAGCCATATTTAAGTCGTTTGTCAAAAAAAACAGAATTCTTTACATCCGCTCATCCTAATGCTGGTTTGCCAAACGCTTTTGGGGAATACGATCAAACTCCTGAAGAAATGCAACAATTAATTGAGAGCTATCTAGAAGACAATTTAGTCAATATCATTGGTGGGTGCTGCGGTACAACACCAGACCATATAAAACTGATAGCCGAAGCCGCGGCTAGGTACCAGCCAAGACAAATTCTAGCATATCTTTAAATGATTTTAGAAGTAGCCATCCTTCATATTAAATCAGGCTTATCAGCCGATTTTGAATATTCCTTTAAAAAAGCGGAAACCATCATTTCTTCAATGGAAGGATATATTTCTCATGAACTAAAAAAATGTGTTGAACAGGAGGATAAGTATATTTTGTTAGTGAACTGGAGAACAATTGAAGACCACGAAATAGGTTTTAGAAAGTCGGAAGAATATAAAACATGGAAGTCGTTGCTACATCATTATTATGAGCCTTTTCCAATAGTAGAACATTACAGCTAATGAGTAGTCAAAATAAATACCTAACCCTATCAGGTCTCGAACCATTGGTCATTACTCCCGAAAGTAATTTCGTAAATGTTGGTGAGCGAACGAATGTTACCGGATCTCGAAAGTTTCTTAGGCTTATAAAAGAAGAAAAATATGACGAGGCGCTCGAGGTCGCAAGACATCAGGTAGAAGGTGGGGCTCAGATCATAGATGTCAATATGGATGAGGGAATGTTAGATGGTGTTTATGCCATGACTAAATTTTTAAACCTTATTGCTGCTGAGCCCGATATTGCGCGCGTTCCTATAATGGTTGATAGCTCAAAATGGGAAATTATTGAAGCAGGATTAAAAGTAGTGCAAGGTAAATGTGTTGTCAATTCCATTAGCTTAAAAGGTGGGGAGGAAGAATTTATCCGACAGGCTACCTTGATAAAACGGTATGGTGCAGCAGTAATTGTTATGGCATTTGATGAAGATGGTCAAGCCGACAATTATGAACGCCGTATTGAAATTTGCGAACGGTCGTATCGTATTCTGGTTGATAAGGTAAAGTTTGCTCCCCAAGACATCATTTTCGATCCTAATATTTTTCCAGTTGCAACCGGAATGGAAGAGCATCGAAAAAATGCACTTGACTTTTTCAATGCTACAAAATGGATACGCGAGAATTTACCACATGCCAATGTAAGTGGTGGGGTAAGCAATGTGTCATTTTCATTTAGAGGGAATAATGCAGTTAGAGAAGCGATGCATTCTTCTTTCTTATATCATGCCATTAAAAATGGTATGAATATGGGAATTGTGAATCCAGCAATGTTAGAAGTATATGACGAAATTCCTAAAGATTTATTGGAATATGTTGAAGATGTCTTGTTGGATAGAAGAGATGATGCCACTGAACGGTTATTAGACTTTGCTGAAACTGTAAAGGGAAGCAAAAAAGAGGATGATTCTAAAAAACTTGCTTGGCGATCAGAGGAACTACAATCTAGAATTACCCATTCATTAGTTAAAGGTATTGATGAATTTGTTTTAGAAGATATCGAAGAGGCTCGCTTGTCGGTTGACCGGCCTATTCAAGTAATTGAAGGACATCTTATGACGGGAATGAATGTGGTGGGTGACCTATTTGGTAGTGGAAAAATGTTCCTACCCCAGGTGGTAAAATCAGCTAGGGTGAT
Organism: Spongiivirga sp. MCCC 1A20706; assembly: GCF_046524175.1. Classification (NCBI taxonomy): domain Bacteria; kingdom Pseudomonadati; phylum Bacteroidota; class Flavobacteriia; order Flavobacteriales; family Flavobacteriaceae; genus Spongiivirga; species Spongiivirga sp. MCCC 1A20706. Next base: position 148,876 of record NZ_JBEFZF010000006.1, on the reverse strand, counting down.
GAAAAAGGCCGTTGCATATTTAAATCCGTTTATCGAGGCGGAAAAAGACAGTTCGTCCGGTGCAGTCGGTAAAATTTTGTTAGCGACAGTAAAAGGAGATGTTCATGATATAGGAAAGAATATTGTTGGTGTGGTACTAGCATGCAACAATTACGAGATAATCGATCTTGGAGTGATGGTACCACCGGAAAAAATCATTCAAGCGGCAATCGAAGAAAAAGTAGATGCTATTGGTTTAAGCGGTTTGATAACACCTTCCTTAGATGAAATGGTATATCTAGCAGATCAGATGGAGAAAAATGATCTCAATATTCCACTTTTAATAGGGGGTGCGACAACATCTAGAGCACATACAGCTGTTAAGATAGAGCCTAAGTATTCTAATACCGTTGTACATGTAAATGATGCATCAAGAGCGGTGACCGTTGTTGGGAATTTATTACAGGAAGATAATGGGCAATTTAAGGAACAAATAAGGGAAGAATACAACAAATTTCGTGAACAGTTCTTAACTAGAGGGAAACAAAAAGAATACATCAGCTTAGAAGAAGCAAGAAAAAGAAAATTCCAAATTGATTGGGATTCATTCGAAGCGATGAAACCAAATCAAGAAGGGATTCAAATTATACAAGATCAAGATTTAAGTGTATTAGTCTCATATATCGATTGGAGTCCGTTTTTTAGATCATGGGATCTTCACGGAAAATATCCCGATATTTTAACCGATGATGTCGTTGGTAAACAAGCTACTAGCTTATTTAAAGATGCTCAAGAAATGCTTAAAGAAGTAGTTGCAAAAAAACAGCTAATAGCAAAAGCTGTATTTGGTATTTTTCCCGCAAATACTGTAAATGATGATGACATTGAAGTAACAATACAAGGTCAGACTGAACGCAGTCGAAGCGCCTATATGTTTCGCACCCTCAGACAACAACTCAAAAAAAGAGAGGGTAAACTTAGCTTCGCATTAGCCGATTTTGTTGCTCCTAAAGAATCGGGCAAACAAGATTATATGGGTTGTTTTTGTGTAACCACAGGTTTTGGTACTCAAGAACTAGCTAAAAAATTCGAGGATGCCCATGACGATTATAATTCGATCATGATTAAGGCATTAGCTGATCGTTTGGCAGAGGCTTATGCCGAGTTTTTACATGAGAAAGTAAGAAAGGAACATTGGGGCTATGCTGCTGATGAAAAATTGACGAATGAAGCCTTGATCAAAGAGGAATATAAAGGTATTAGACCAGCACCTGGTTATCCAGCTTGTCCAGATCATTTAGAAAAAGAAACAATATGGGAGCTGTTACAAGTTAAAGAAACTATTGGTGTTGAACTTACTGAAAGTTTGGCCATGTGGCCAGCGGCATCAGTATCTGGATATTATTTTGCCAATCCATATGCTAAATATTTCGGATTAGGGAAAATCACAGAAGATCAGCTAAAAGATTATAGTAAACGTAAAAACATTGATTTGGAATTGGCTCGAAAATGGCTTAGTCCAAATCTCGCTTAATCTGCAAGATGTGGTCGCCGAAGTTATAGGCGAGAAGATACCCTTGTAGATCTAATTAAAACTGGCAACCGCCAACTTAAAATGAAAGTAACAGAGCATATAATAAAAGCAAAAGGAAAAACTTTATTCTCATTTGAATTAATCCCACCCCAAAAGGGAAGAAGCATTCAGGAGCTATATGACAACATCGACCCATTAATGGAGTTTAAACCACCATTTATTGATGTTACTACTTCACGAGAAGAATACATTTACATTGACAGAGATGGGCTATTAGACAAAAAGCTTACTAGAATGCGTCCGGGTTCTGTGGGTATATGCGCTTCTATTACTCATAAGTATGAAGTTGATACAATTCCTCATGTATTGTGTGGAGGCTTTACCAAAGAAGAAACAGAGTATTTATTGGTCGACTGCCACTATTTAGGTATTGATAATGTAATGGCACTTCGTGGTGATGCGATGAAAGAGGAAAAGTATTTTAAACCTACTAATGGCGGTCATTGCTATGCAAGCGATTTGGTTGAGCAGATTGTAAATATGAATAATGGCCAGTTTTTGCATGAAGTTGTAGAAACTGATAACAAGTCTAATTTCTGTATTGGTGTCGCCGGCTATCCCGAAAAACATATGGAAGCCCCGTCGATGGATGCTGACATAAGACGTTTAAAACAAAAAGTAGATGCGGGCGCGGACTATGTTGTTACACAAATGTTTTTTGATAATAAACGGTATTTCGATTTTGTAGAAAATGCTAGGAATGCTGGTATTACAGTACCCATTATTCCGGGAATAAAACCACTTGCGGTAAAAAGACACTTGCAATTATTACCTCAGGTTTTTAAACTTGATATACCAGATGTGTTGGTAAAGGAAGTAGAGAAATGTAAAACAAATGCTGATGCCAGACAAGTAGGGGTGGAATTTGCCATACAACAATCAAAAGAATTAATGGCTGCCGGGGTGCCGGTTTTACATTATTATAGTATGGGTAAATCGAGCAATATTCAGGCTATTGCGAAAGAAGTCTTTTAGTACTATCAGCAAGTGTCTTACGATAACTTGAATTATCATTCGCATTTTGTTTATTTTTAGCGCTTCGCTATGAAGCAATACCTGTCTTACCTTTTTTTGGTGTTCACTATTATTTGTTTTGCTCAAGAGAGTGGAACAAATTCTTATTTTGATGTGAACTATTTTCATGGGAATATTGCGCGTCACAATGATGATATTCTTCACTTAATAACAGGACATCCTTCGGGATTTATAGCTAGTTGGAATAAAAAAACATTTGGCGAAAAAGCATGGCAAGAACGATATGGATATCCGGATTATGGAATTTCAATAGCCTATCAAGATCTGAAAAATGAGTTTTTGGGTGAAACCTTTTCCCTGTATGGCCATGCCAATTTTTACTTTTTGAATAGGAAGATAATCCTTAGAATCGGCCAAGGTTTAAGTTACAGTAATAATCCATATGATCCTGAAACCAATTTTCGAAATATCGCATATGGTAGCCGCATATTAAGTAGTACTTATCTAATGCTTAATTATAAAAAAGAACGCCTTTTTGATCGGATTGGCTTGCAAGCAGGATTGTCACTAATTCACAATTCGAATGCGAATGTACGGGCACCAAACACCAGTATTAACTCTATTGCTTTTAATGTGGGTTTAAATTACAACATGGATGCTACTGATCCTGATTTTATTAGAAACGATGAAGAGAAGAAATTTACCCAGCCAATAAAGTATAATGTCGTTTTTAGAAGCGGTATTAATGAGAGTGATGTAATTGGAAGTGGTCAATTTCCGTTTTATATTTTTTCATTTTATGCGGATAAAAGAATTAGTCATAAAAGTGCGTTTCAGTTAGGTAGCGAAGTGTTTTATTCCAATTTTTTAAAGGAGTATATACGCTATCGATTCATAGCATTCCCGGAGGATGGTCTAGAAGGGAATGAAGATTTTAAGCGTGTCGGGCTATTTGCAGGGCACGAATTATTTATCAGTAAGTTTTCAGTTGTTACGCAATTCGGGTATTACGTATATTATCCTTTCGATTTTGAGGGAAGAACGTATATTAGAGTAGGTCTTAAACATTACTTTAATGACAAAATTTTTGCCGCAATGACCTTAAAATCCCATGCCGCAAAGGCAGAGGCAGTAGAATTTGGGGTAGGAATACGATTATAATTTATTTTGAAAAAGTGCATTTTCATATTGGTCATTTTAGTAGCCTTCTTAGGTTGCAACAAGGAGAATACAAATGATTGTTTTCAAACAACGGGAGCTATCATACAAAAGGAGTTTAGTGTAACTAATTTTTCCAGGATCCTGGTAAACGAAAATGTGACGTTAGTTTTAAAAGATGAGCCTACAACTAAAGTAGTTATTGAAACAGGCAAAAACTTGTTAAGCGATATTGAGGTGGAAGTGGTTGATGGGCAGCTTATTTTATCAGACAATAACGGATGTAATAATTTTAGAAGCTTCGGGACAACTGTAGCTTATGTTTCCTCTCCAAACATTACTGAGCTTAGAACGGCCTCACAACACGAAATAAGATCAGATGGTGTGTTGGGCTATTCAAGTATTCGTTTGGTATCTGAAGATTTTAACTTTCCTGATAGCGTAACAATTGGTGATTTTAGACTAGAGGTAAATTGCCAATCCGTTAGTTTGGTATTCAATAATTTATCAAATTGTTACATCTCCGGAAATACTGAAAGTTTAAATGTTCAATACGTAGCGGGAAATGGTCGGTTTGAGGGTAGAGATCTTTTAGCGAATTCCGTAACAATTAATCATCGAGGGAGCAACGACATTATCGTTAATCCTCAAGTTGTACTTAGAGGTACTATAAGAAGTGTTGGGAATGTGATTAGTTATAATAGACCAGAAACTGTTGAGGTAGAAGAAATATTTAACGGGAGATTGATTTTTAGAGAAGATTAGCTTATTTCTTCCTTTCAATTACGTAGTTAACCATTAAAACCAGTGCCTCCTTATACACGGAGTCGGGATACTTTGCTAATAGATCTAATGCCTTTTTTTGAAACATTACCATCTTCTCTATGGCATATTCTAATCCACCTTTATCTTTTACAAATGTGATCACTTCTTTAACTCGTTTTTTGTTTTTATTATGGTTTTTGACCGAGTTAATTAGCCAACGTTGTTCTTTAGAAGATGAATTATTGAGCGCATAAATCAATGGCAAAGTCATTTTTTGCTCTTTGATATCAATACCTGTCGGTTTTCCTATTTTTTCTTCGCCATAGTCAAAAAGGTCATCTTTTATTTGAAAGGCAATACCAATAAGTTCGCCAAACTTACGCATCATTTCAACATCTTCAGAGTCCGGTTTCACTGAGCATGCGCCCATGCTGCAACAAGCGGCAATTAGGGTAGCTGTCTTTTGCCGAATAATGTCGTAATACACCTCTTCAGTAATATCAAGTTTTCGCGCTTTTTCTATCTGTAGTAATTCACCCTCACTAATTTCTTTAACTGCAACTGAGATGATCTGTAATAAGTCATAATCTCCGTACTCAACAGAAACCAATAGGCCTTTAGAAAATAAATAATCACCGACGAGCACAGCAATCTTATTTTTCCAAAGGGCATTGATTGAGAAAAAACCACGTCGCATATTGCTATCGTCAACAATATCGTCATGTACTAAACTGGCAGTATGAATAAGCTCTATGATGGAAGCTCCACGATAGGTACGTTCGTTTACTTTTCCTTCAGAAACCATTTTGGCAACTAAAAAAACGAACATAGGCCTCATTTGTTTGCCTTTGCGGTTTACAATGTAATGAGTGATCCTGTTTAAAAGTGCCACCTTTGAGGTCATGGATTCAGAGAACTTCTTCTCAAACAATTCCATTTCTTCCCGAATAGGCTCTTTTATTTGTTCGGCTATTTTCATGCAATATTCAAAGATAAGACTTAGACCATGAAAGCGTTATTCTAGCAGGTGTTTTTTAGACAACCGCATCATTTTTATTGGCGAGCTGCCCACAAGCTGCATCAATATCTTTACCTCTAGAGCGTCTTATGGTAACCGTAATGTTGTTTTTTTCTAGGGTGTTGACATACATGTTAATTGCTTTTTCGGTAGCTTGTTGAAAAATGCCATCATCAATAGGATTGTATTCAATTAGGTTGACTTTACTTGGTGCAAACTTGCAGAAATTGACTAAGGCATCAACATCTTTTTGCTGGTCGTTTATTCCCGCCCAGACAACATATTCATATGTGATTATTTTTTTTGTTTTTGAATACCAGTGCTGCAAGGCCTCTCTAAGATCAGCTAGTGGGAATTTTGAATTAAAAGGCATAATCGATGTTCGAACATCATCAATTGCTGAGTGTAGTGATACGGCTAAATTGAATTTTACTTCATCATCTGCCATTTTTTTAATCATCTTAGGGACGCCAGAAGTCGATACTGTTATTCGTTTTGGAGACATGCCTAAACCTTCGTCGGATGTTATCTTGTCTATTGCTTTTAGGACATTGGGGTAATTCATAAGTGGTTCACCCATACCCATAAATACGATATTGGTTAACTTACGATTGTGATAGTGTTTACTTTGATTATTTATTGCAACTACCTGATCGTAAATCTCATCGGGATTTAGATTTCGCATTCGTTTTAATCGGGCGGTGGCACAAAATTTACAATCTAAACTACAGCCTACTTGTGATGAAACGCAAGCAGTTGTTCTCGTATCAGTGGGAATTAAAACAGACTCTACCACTAGGCCATCATGTAATGTCACTGCATTCTTGATTGTGCCATCATTGCTACGCTGCATATGGTCGACCCTAATGTGGTTGATTACGAAATTAGCTTCAAGCATTGCCCTGGTATCTTTTGAGATATTGGTCATATCATCAAAATTATGGGCCCCTTTGACCCAGAGCCATTCATATACCTGATTACCACGAAATGCTTTGTCACCATTGTTCATGAAGAAATCTCGAAGTTGCTCTTTAGTAAATGCTCGTATATCTTTCTTTTTATCAACCATATATTGAATGCAAAAGTACAATTTGTGGTAATAAAAAACCCAGACACAAGTGCCCAGGTTTTTTAGCTGATTTATTTTAATTTATTAGATGATTAGCATTGCATCGCCATATGAGTAAAAGTTATACTTCTCTTTAATTGCTTCGGCATATGCTTCCTTTACGAAATCATGTCCAGCAAATGCAGAAACCATCATTAACAAAGTCGACTTTGGTGTGTGGAAATTCGTAATCATACTATCTGCAATGGCAAAATCGTAAGGAGGAAAAATAAATTTATTGGTCCAACCTTCATAAGGATTCAAAGTAAGCTCAGAAGAAACTGAAGTTTCTAATGCTCTCATAACGGTAGTGCCCACTGCACAAACACGTTTCTTGTTTTTCTTAGCAGTATTTACTGTATTGGCTGCGGGTTCTTCAATAAGCAACTCCTCAGAATCCATTTTGTGTTTCGAAAGATCTTCAACTTCAACAGGGTTAAAGGTGCCTAAACCAACATGTAAGGTAACTTCTGCGAAGTTTACACCTTTAATTTCTAAACGCTTTAAAAGATGTTTAGAGAAATGAAGTCCTGCAGTAGGTGCTGCAACAGCTCCTTCGTTTTTAGCGTAGATGGTTTGGTATCTACTTTCATCTTCTGGTTCAACGTCACGCTTAATATATTTTGGTAGTGGTGTTTCTCCTAATTCACGAAGTTTAAGACGAAACTCTTCGTACGAACCATCATACAAAAAACGCAGTGTACGACCTCGCGAAGTAGTATTGTCAATAACCTCGGCTACTAGACTTTCATCATCACCAAAATAAAGTTTATTACCAATTCTAATTTTTCTGGCAGGATCAACCAGTACGTCCCAAAGGCGACTTTCTCTGTTTAGTTCACGTAATAAAAACACCTCAATACGTGCACCAGTTTTCTCTTTGTTTCCAAAAAGTCTAGCTGGAAAAACTTTAGTATTATTTAATACCATTACATCATCCTCATCAAAATAATCGATGATATCCTTAAATTGCTTGTGTTCGATTGTTTGATTCGCTCTGTTTAGAACCATTAATCGCGCTTCATCACGATTTTCAGAAGGATATTCGGCTAGAAGGTCATTGGGTAATTCAAAATTAAAATGGGATAGCTTCATTTAGTCGTTTTTTTAACAAGGCGCAAATATACAATCTGACAATAGGGGTTGTCAAGTAATTGGCCTTGAAAGTTTTTGTGAGGGAAGAATTTTACTCTTATACAAGTATTATTGTTGGTTTTTAATTACTATACCAACGCTTTCCATATCCTTCCAAAAGTCGGGATATGATTTTGATACCACTTCCGATTCATTTATGACTACCGGGACCTTTAAGGCAATAGGAGCAAAGGCCATTGCCATGCGATGATCTTGATACGTATCGATCGCAACATTTTTATTAACGACTGAAGTCGGCTTTAAATGTAAACTTTCAGCTGTAATGGTAACACTGCCTCCTAATTTTTCAAGTTCTGTTTTAAGGGCGGTAAGCCGATCTGTTTCTTTAATCGGCAAGGTATGTAATCCAAATAAGTCACAACCAATACCTAGGCCTAAGCAGGTAATAGCGATGGTTTGAGCGATATCAGGTGCGTCTGCCAGTTGACAGTTAATGGACTGTAGATGACAGTCTTCAGTTTTCCTGAGTGTTATTGAATTAGCATTAAAAGACGTGATTACCCCAAATTGTTGATATATTTCGGCTAAAACGGAGTCACCTTGAAGGCTATTTTTTTTATAACTGGAAAGTGTGATTTCAGAACCAACTTCAGACAAAGCCATGATACTATAAAAGTAAGAAGCAGAGCTCCAATCAGATTCTACCACCAAGGTTTTTTTATTGACCTGTTGATTCGAAAAAACTCTTATTACATTTCTTTCAAATTGAGTCTTCACACCGATTTCCTTTAATAACGACAGGGTCATTTTGATATAAGGCACAGAAGTTATTGTTCCTTCTAATTCAAGTTGGATCCCTTTCTCTAGCTTTGGTGCTATTAATAACAAAGCCGATATGTATTGACTACTTACATTGGCGGTAAGATGAACTTTGCCACCTGTTAGCGCTTTGCCTTTTATTTTAATTGGAGGATAACCAATTTCATTTTGATATTCAATGTCAGCATCCAGCTGTTTTAAGGCGTCCACCAAAATTTTTATGGGTCTTTCTTGCATTCGGCTAGAACCGGTAAGTACAACTTCTTTCCCATTTTGAATGGAAAAAAAGGCAGTTAAAAACCGCATAGCCGTACCCGCATGATGAATATCTGCAGTCATCGAATCATCGTTGTTTTTTACAAGATTCAGTGCACGCTGCATGTATTCAGAATCGTCTGAGTTTGAAATATTTTCGATACTTATTTCTGGGTAAAGCGCTTGTAAAAGCAATAGTCGATTCGATTCGCTTTTAGATCCTGTGATCGATATTTCGGCTTTGATATTGGTGTTCTGGCTGGCAAGCAGTATGTTCATCGATAAAAAAATAATCCCGATAACTATAGCTGTTATCGGGATTCAAATATAATGAGTTTTAAAACTAAAACGCTATTTCAACTTCTTGTTATTATGATGCCTATCGTGATCACGTTTAGTTTTAAGATCGAGTTTTTTATCAAAAGACTCTTGTAGATTAACTCCGGTTTGATTGGCAAGGCAAAGTACTACAAATAGTACATCAGCCAGCTCTTCACCGAGATCTTTGTTTTTATCACTCTCTTTTTCACTTTGTTCGCCATAACGCCTTGCAATAATTCTTGCGACTTCGCCAACTTCCTCTGTTAGCTGTGCCATATTAGTAAGCTCGTTAAAATAGCGAACTCCGTGTTCTTTTATCCAATTGTCTACTGCTAATTGGGCGTCTTGAATATTCATTTTTAAATTTTGTTTTTTGAATCAATTATTATCGTAACTGGCCCATCATTGAGCAGTTGCACTTTCATATCGGCACCAAATTCTCCCGTTTGTACCTTTTTGCCAAGGAGTGTTTCGAGTTCATTTACAAAGTTTTGATATAGTGGTATCGCAATGTCAGGCTTGGCTGCTTTTATGTATGATGGTCTATTTCCTTTTTTAGTAAGTGCGTGCAACGTAAACTGGCTAACCACAATAACCTCACCATCAACGTCTAACAAGGACTTGTTCATCACGTCATTTTCATCATCAAAAATGCGAAGGTTAACAACCTTATTACTAAGCCATGCAATATCCTCTTTTGCATCATCATCAATAATGCCCAGCAGAACTAGAAGCCCTGTTTTAATTTCAGCAACTTTCTTATTATCGATAGTTACGGAAGCCTGAGATACCCTTTGAATAACTACTTTCATTATTCGTTGTCGTAATTATCTTTACGGTAATGCTCTTCATCACCTTCTAAAATTTGCACGTAGCTCTTATATCTCGACCAAGCAAGCAAACCTTCATCCAGTGCATCCTTTACCGCACATTTTGGTTCTTCTAAATGTAGGCAGTTATTAAATTTACATGACGATTTTAGAGCGAAGAACTCAGGGAAGTAATCACCCACTTCGTCCTTATCCATATCTACAACTCCAAAACCTTTGATGCCCGGTGTGTCAATAATACGGGCATCAAAATCCAGATCGAACATTTCAGCAAAAGTAGTCGTATGCTGACCTTGCTGATGTTGCTCTGAAATTTCAGATGTTTTTAGATTGAAATCTGGTGCAATCAAGTTGATTAAAGTTGATTTGCCAACACCGCTATGACCAGCGAACATACTCGTTTTTCCTTTCATTAGCTCTTTTACCTTTTCCACGTTTTTTCCTGTTTTTGCAGAAATACCAATACAGGTATAGCCAATTTCTCTATAGATTGCAGCTAAATATTTGATTTCAAGAAGTTCTTCTTGATTATAGGTGTCTATCTTATTAAAGAGTAGAATAGGGGGGATGTCATATGCTTCGGCTGTCACCAAAAAGCGATCGATAAATGAAGTGAATGTAGGTGGGTTGTTTAAAGTTATCAGTAAAAAAACCTGATCAATATTTGCGGCTATAATATGAGTTTGTTTCGATAGATTGACTGATTTTCGAATGATATAATTCTGTCTATCATGAATACGTTTAATGATTCCAGTTACTTGATCACTTTCGGTCTCCAAATCAAAATCGACTACGTCACCAACTGCCACCGGATTGGTGCTTTTTATCCCTTCAATGCGAAACTTACCTTTAATCCTACAATCAAAAGACTGACCGTGTTCATTGTGGACATTATACCAGCTTCCTGTAGATTTATAAACCGTTCCGGTCATGTAGTTTATCAAGTTTTTTAACGCTTTACAAATTAACAACTTTTACTTTCAAAATAACTCTTATCTTTCCTGCTATTAACTAAAAACCATAAATACTTACGTTATGAGAAAACTATTTTTCATTGCACTACTAGCATTAATTTCAGTTCCTGTTGCCAACGGACAGTCTTATGAGTACAATGTTGTTACAACAATTGAGTCAATAGTTCCGAATGGACTAGGACGTTCTCGTATGATCTCCACTGATGAACAAAGAGATTATCAAGAGTTTAGCTCGATGCGCTCTGGTGAAAAAGGTGAGGATAAAAGAAACAAATCAAAAAGAAGTGAGATTCGTGTTAAGAATTTTGAGGAAACAAAACTGCTTAACTTTTTTAATTTAGGCGGAATTCGTTTTCAGAACATCGCGGCAAACGACGCGCTGATATCTTCTAAGATTAATACCATGGCTGCGAACGGTTGGGAGTTACAACATGTTGCCAGTGGTGTAGAAAGTGCTGGTAAAGGGGATAATCAGGGTATTTTTATTACTCGATTTATTTTTAGAAGAGCAAAATAGCAACGCAATAGATAGTGCAACCCGAAGTATTAGCTTCGGGTTTTTTTATGAATAAAATTGAGTGATTCAACTTTTGGCATAGTACTTGGTCAACGAAAAGGAAATTTTGAAAGCTTTTCAGAATTTTGGATAAATAAACAATTTAACACTTCAATTATGAGAAAAGTACTATTCGTTGCCTTGCTAACATTAATTTCAATTCCAGCTATTCAAGCACAGTCGTATGAGTACACCGTTGTGACTACTATCGAGTCTATTGTGCCCAACGGATTGGGTCGCTCACGTATGATTTCAACCGATGAACAAAGGGATTATCAAGAGTTTAGCTCGATGCGATCTGGTGAAAAAGGGGAGGATAAAAGAAACAAATCCAAACGAAGCGAGATTCGTGTTAAAAACTTCGAAGAAACAAAATTGCTTAACTTTTTTAATTTAGGTGGAATTCGCTTTCAGAATATAGCGGCAAATGATGCGCTAATTTCTTCAAAAATTAATACAATGGCCGCAAATGGATGGGAATTAATGCATGTTGCCAGTGGTGTAGAAAGTGCTGGTAAAGGAGATAACCAAGGTATTTTTATTACCCGTTTTATCTTTAAAAGAGCAAAGTAAAAGGTTCAAAAAAGTCAATGTAAGCGCAGTTGAAATAAGCAAGTTTCGACTGCGCTCAACTTTGACGTAAGGAGATTATTTTAAGCCTTAATAATCTTCTCTTGATGATTAATTGATTCTTGGTGAATAGCCTTGAACATGCGAAGAATGAATTCTTCACTCAATCCGCGATCTTGACCCTCTAAAATCATTTTTCCCAGTATTTCATTCCAACGTTTTGACTGTAATACAGCGACATTACGTTCTTTTTTGAGTTCACCAATAGCATCAGCTACCTTCATACGTTTCCCCATTAAATCTAAAAGTTGATTATCAACGACATCAATTTGCGCACGAAGATTACTTAAGTTGGTATTATACTCTTCTTCTTGACTAGTTTCTTTACGAATACGAAGGTCTTGCATAATTTGAATCAAACTTTGTGGTGTTACCTGCTGAGCTGCATCACTCCATGCATTATCCGGATCAATATGCGTCTCAATCATTAATCCATCAAAATTTAGATCAAGAGCAGTTTGTGATACATCGAATATCATATCGCGTTTTCCAGTAATGTGCGAAGGATCACAAATAAGGGGTAAATCAGGAAATTTATCTTGTAGCTCGACTGCTAATTGCCATTCGGGGATGTTGCGATATTTTGTTTTTTCATATGTTGAAAAACCACGGTGAATCACCCCTAATTTATCGATATCAGCACTATGCAGGCGTTCAATAGCCCCTAACCATAATGCTAGATCAGGGTTTACTGGATTTTTTACTAGTACTACTTTATCAGTTCCTTTTAAAGCATCGGCAATTTCTTGAACGATGAATGGACTTACAGTACTGCGGGCACCAATCCAAAGTAAATCGATGTCGTGTTCTAAAGCCAAGTCAACATGAGCTTTATTGGCTACTTCAGTCGCTGTTAATAAGCCTGTTTCCTCTTTGGCGCGTTGTAACCATTTCAATCCGATTGCTCCTACACCTTCAAAGTTCCCTGGTCGAGTTCTTGGTTTCCAGATACCAGCTCTAAAATACGTTACATCACTGTCTTTTAAGCCATGTGCTACCTTTAAAACTTGATCCTCAGTTTCTGCACTACAAGGTCCGGCGATTACCAATGGGTGTGGTAATTTATGCTCGTCTAACCAGGTTCTTAGTTCTTTTTTATTTTCCATTTTTAGTTGTATTCTATGCGTTTACGATAATTCCTTTTAATATTTCTTTAATGTGGTTTGTGTTTTGCATTTCGTTATAAATAGCCTTAAAATCGTTGTTGATTAGGTGCTGCTTAAATTGTTCCAAATTGGATATGTACTCTTCCAGCGTCTCAACGACGTTGTCTTTGTTTTGTTCAAAAATGGGTGTCCACATTGCGGGTGAGCTCTTGGCTAACCTGACGGTACTTTCAAAGCCACTACCTGCCATATCGAAAATGTCACGTTCGTTTTTTTCTTTTTCAATCACGGTTTTACCAAGCATGAACGAACTGATATGTGATAAATGCGATACATAAGCAATATGCTTATCGTGCGCAACAGGGTCCATATAGCGAATGCGCATACCTATTTGTGAGAACATTCCTAAAGCTTTTTCTTGTAGCTTAAATGCCGTTTTTTCAACTTCACAAATGATATTAGTTTTTCCTTTAAATAAGTTTCTGATTGCAGCAGCAGGACCTGAAAACTCTGTGCCGGCGATGGGGTGAGTGAGTAGCAAATTTCTTCGCTTTGGGTGATTGGCAACAGCGTTTACAATACTCACTTTGGTCGAGCCGACTTCAACGACTACTGCATTGTCATTAATTTTATCAAGTGTATCCATTAACACTTTTAACGATGCATCAACAGGTATTGATACAATAACCATATCAGCCTTGTGCAGATCGTCGGGTGAAGCAATTTCATCAATAACACCTAAGCGTTTGGCCTCAATGGCATTATCCCGATTTTTGTCAATACCAAACACCTTAATGTTGGAATTAGTAGCCTTGAAATCAAGGGCGAGCGATCCTCCTATTAAACCTACTCCTATTACAAATATGTCCATTACATTTATGAATTGCGAGTTTGGATTTACGATAATTGATAAATCCTAATTCTAAAATCTATTTAATGCCTCTTCAATTTTTTCTTCACTTACACACAATGAAAACCTGATATAACCTTCGCCATTGCTTCCGAAAATGCTCCCGGGGGCAATAAAAATATTTTTGGTTTCCAGTAATTTGTCTATAAATGCTTTTGAGTTGTTAAAACCGTCGGGAAGCTTACACCAAACAAACATTCCAGCGGTATTTTTTTTGTATTCACACTTCAACTTATCAGCTATCTTATAGATCAATATCCTACGTTTACTATAAGTGGTATTCATTTTTTCGTACCATGTTTCATCTATATTCAATGCTGCAATAGCTCCTTTTTGAATACCATAGAACATACCAGAATCCATGTTGCTCTTTACTTTCAAAATATTTCTAATATGAGTTTCATTTCCTAATACCATACCTACCCGCCAACCGGCCATATTGAATGTTTTGCTAAGCGAATTCAACTCTAAAACAACATCTTTGGCGCCATTGACTCCAAGGATACTAGAGGGGTTGTCATTAAGCACAAAACTGTAGGGATTATCATTCACAATTAAAATTCTATGCTGTTTTGCAAAAGCAATTAGATCTTGAAACAATGATTGAGGTGCTTTTGTTCCTGTTGGCATATGCGGATAGTTTACCCACATCAGTTTTACCTTATTAAGTTCTTTTTTAGATAGCGCATCAAGATCAGGAAGCCAATTCGTATTGTCATTTAAATCATAATAAACAGGTTCGGCGCCTACAAGCTTACTAACCGATGAATATGTAGGGTAGCCCGGATTGGGTATTAGTACCTGATCACCTTCATTTAAATAGGCCATGCTTATATGCATGATTCCTTCTTTACTACCCATTAAGGGTAATACTTCTTTGTCAGGATTAATACTTACCGCATATTTATTTTGATAAAAATTGGTAAATGCTTTTCTAAGTGCTGGTAGTCCTTGATAGCTCTGATATTTATGTGCACCGGCATCTAATAATGATTCTGCTATTTCTTTTAAAACGCTAGCAGGTGGATCAAGATCTGGGCTACCAATACCCATGTTGATAATGGGTTTGCCATCGGCAATCATCCCATTTACTTCACGTAATTTTTGCGAGAAGTAATATTCTTCAACAGTTAAAAGTCGGTTAGCAGTGCTTATCATGATCTTGCATTTTTATATTCTCCCAATACCTTAAAATCATAGGTCATGAGCTTTAAAATGTTTTTTGCCTTATCATAGTCTTCATAATCATCAAATGTAATATCAACGAAAAATGCATATTTCCAAGGAGTTTCAATTACAGGAAGCGATTGAATTTTGGTCAAGTTTAGCCTACAATCGCTCATCACATTTAAAACGGTTGCTAGACTACCACGTTTGTGATCTGTCATGAATTTTAAAGAAGCCTTATTAATCTGATTTTTCGATATAACGGAGTTACTGGTTTGTACAATAACAAAGCGTGTTGAGTTATCTTGAATCGTTTGAATACTAGGAGCTAAAATATCTAGATCATAAAGATTAGCAGCACCTTTACCGGCAATCGCTGCAATGCCTTTTAGGTTGTATGTTTTTATGCGCAGTGCTACTTCAGCAGTATCAGCATCTTCAACAAGTTTAATATGCGGGTGTATCTTGAAAAACTCCTTGCATTGAAGCAAAGCCATGGGATGCGAACACACCTCTTTAATATCAGCAATTTGTTGTCCTTTTAATGCCAGTAAGTTGTGATTAATATTCAAGTAATACTCGCCAATAATATGAAGCTGGTATTTGTCAATTAATGCATAATTAGGAATGATCGATCCTGCAATTGAATTCTCGATTGCCATAACAGCTTGGTGCGATCGACCATCAAGCAAGCTATCGACTAATTTATCAAACGAGAGGCATTCGTCAACGACAATATCATTATGATAATAATCCTGGGCTACTTCATAATGAAACGAACCCTTTATACCCTGTATTGCAACTGTGTTAGTCATTTGCTTATTGCATAAAAAAAAGTCCTGATTTTATCAGGACTTTTCATTTATATTTAAGTAACAATACTTATTTACATGAGTGTCCCGTTCTTTCTTTAAAATAAAAGAAGAAAAAGTAAAAACGGTTCCAGAAATAAGTGTTGTTAATCATTTGTTTTATTTCAAT
Organism: Spongiivirga sp. MCCC 1A20706; assembly: GCF_046524175.1. NCBI lineage: Bacteria > Pseudomonadati > Bacteroidota > Flavobacteriia > Flavobacteriales > Flavobacteriaceae > Spongiivirga > Spongiivirga sp. MCCC 1A20706. Next base: position 132,635 of record NZ_JBEFZF010000006.1, on the reverse strand, counting down.
AGGGCTAATGTAGTGTTAGTTTGTTAAAAATCAAACACTGTGGGTTTATTTTTACGAATTAGTATTTTTTATGTTGATATCATTTAAAAATTATCAATGTGAGCTTCATTTATTGACAAAAACAGCATTTATATTTGTCTAATAATTTTGGTTTATGTCTATTAAGGTAGCAGGGGTAAGTAAATATTACAAACAGCAATTGGCATTAGATGATGTTTCTTTTGCCATTGAAAAAGGAGAAGTTGTTGGTTTTTTGGGGCCTAATGGTGCTGGAAAATCGACGATGATGAAAATTTTGACTACCACAATAGATGCTACCAACGGAGAGGTTGCGGTAAACGAGTATGATGTTCAGAAAAATAGGAATGAGGTGAGAAATAGTGTCGGCTATTTGCCCGAGCATAATCCATTGTATTTAGAAATGTATGTGCGAGAGTATTTGTGGTTTAATGCAGGGGTTTTCAATATTTCCAAAGAAAAAATAGAGGATGTTATTGAGCAAACTGGGTTGGCTCCAGAAGCCCATAAAAAAATAAGCCAATTATCAAAAGGATATAGACAACGTGTGGGTTTAGCAGCGGCATTATTACACGAACCTGAGGTACTCATTTTAGATGAGCCTACTACTGGGTTGGACCCTAATCAATTGGTTGATATTCGATCATTAATTAAAAGCTTTGGCAACAATCGCACCGTGCTATTATCTACACATATTATGCAAGAAGTAGAAGCTATTTGTGATCGGGTGATTATTATAAACAAGGGAAAAATTGTTGCTGACAAAAAACTAGAAGACCTGAGAAAAGGGCAGCAACAGGTAGTTGAAGTCGAGTTTGATTATCGAGTAGAGGAAGTATTACTCAAAAGAATCGATCATGTCAAAAGTGTACGAAATGTTGGCGGGTTTTTATACGAACTAACTTTTGATACCGATACCGATATGAGGGCGGCAGTATTCGACTTTGCTCATGATAACCAACTTAAAATTTTGAAACTCGATCAACAAAACCAAAACCTTGAAAGCCTATTCCGAGAATTAACCTCATAAACCATAGGACTACAGTATTCATTTTTAGCTTTTTAGTTTGAAATTCGATTCAAGCAATAGCAAACTGAAAACTTTTTTTTCAATCCTGGGCAACCATTTTTATTTTAGTTTCGTCTATGTAAATAGAGAACCTAATGAAACTATCGTTGAAAGTCATTCAACTCTATAAAAACGAAGCAAAGCTTATTAAGCATGTGTCGCAGGGCAATCGTAAAGCCCAGCAATACTTGTACGAGAAATATGCGCCTAAAATGCTAAGTGTTTGCCGACAATATATAAAGGATATACACAAAGCAGAAGAGGTCATGTTGACTGCTTTCATGAAGGTTTACAAGTACGTAGTTGATTTTAAACATGAAGGTAGTTTCGAAGGTTGGATACGTAGGATTATGGTAAGAGAATGTATTTCTTTTTTTAGACAACGAAAACAACTAGAGGTTGTAGCAGATGAAATAGAAATGGCTGCAGTAGAATATCCAACAAGCGAAGAGTATGATGTAGCTTACATTCAACAGTTGATAGACAATCTACCAGAAGGGTACAAAGTAGTTTTTGTAATGTATGTAGTGGAGGGCTACAAGCATCATGAAATTGCAGATGTGTTAGGAATAAGTGAAAGCACATCCAAGTCGCAACTATTTAAAGCACGGAAAATGCTTCAACAACAATTAATAAAACTAAATGCAACCCAGCATGGCACAGCATAAATTTGAAGATCAGGTTAAAAAGCAATTAAGCGAACGGGAAATCACTCCCTCTGCTGATGCTTGGCAACGACTTAGTGAGCAGTTAGATGGCGAAGACAAGCCTGGAATAGCCTATTGGAAATATGCAATTGCAGCTTGCTTAATTGGTCTTATCGGTACCTTTCTGTGGTATCAATTTAGCACAGTGAGGGATGGTCAAAATCAAGAGCAGATTGTAAATAAAGAAACGGAGATAAAAGAAGAAAAAGTTGACGATGCAACTATAAGTACCCCAGCTATTTTAACTGAAAGTAAAATAGAAGAAAAAGTAGTAGTAGTGGTGGAAGATGAACGCGAACAAGATATTGTGAAGTTGGCAAAAGAAGAGATCAAAAATGACGTGGTAATTGCCGCCCAGGATGAAGAGGCGATGAGTTACTTTGATACCAAAGTTGCCGAGGTAGTTGCCCAAGTGCAAAAGCTTAAAGAAGAAAAAGATTCTATTACCAATGCAGAGGTGGAAGCCTTATTAGCATCTGCTGAACGAGACTTAAAACTAAAATCAATTATTAATCAAAATACAAAAACAGTCGATGCTGATGCTTTGTTGCTCGATGTGGAAACTGAGTTAGATCGCACCTTTAGAGACCGTGTCTTTGAAGCAATCAAAAACGGATTTCAGAAAACAAAAACAGCTGTCGCTAACCGTAACAATTAATTTATTGTTTTAATTATTTTTTATTCTTTCATCAATCAATTTGAGTTAGCTTCCCCTTTCGGTAAGAGGAAGGGGGACCACTCAGATACAATCAACAATCAACATGAAACATTTTTTACTTATTGTATGTAGTTGTCTTATTCTAAGCAACCTCAATGCCCAAACGAATCCTGTACAGCAAAAACAGAAGATAGAACAACTTAAAAAAGAACGCGATCAAGTTGCTTTTGAAGAGCGAGAAGCCTTAAAAAAAGAAGTGGAAGCAATTAATGAGCGTTTAGATAAAAAAGAAATCACTGTTGAAGAAGCGCAAGCACTTAAAAAGGAAGCAGCAAGAGTTCGCGCACTGAACATTGAAAATAGAATCGCAATTTTAGATAACAGAATTGCCTTGTTAGAACGACAGTTGCCTAAAACAGTTTCTACGGAGAAGGAGTCATCAGGTGAATGGGTGTATTTGAATGACGAACGTACATATCGCCGAGATAATAATTATGGAAACGAGAAAACCGAACGTAAAAGTCGAGTATATGTTTCTCATGACGATCGATTCTGGAGTATTAACGGAAATAACTATAGATATGACCGCCGTACCTATTCGCAGTTTGTTTTTGCTATCGGGCTGAACAATGCAATTATTGATGGTGAGGAGCTGGGCGATTCTCCTTACAAATTTGTGGGATCACGATTTTTAGAATTGGGTTGGGCGTGGCGAACGCGTGTTTTTGACAACTCTAACTGGCTTCGATTTAAGTACGGAGTGTCCTTCCAATGGAATGGCTTAAAACCGGATAACAACCAATATTTTGTAGATAATAACGGTGTGATTTCGTTGGAGGAGTTTCCTGAAGAGCTAAATAAATCAAAGTTTAGAATGGACAATTTAGTAGTGCCGGTCCATTTTGAATTTGGAAGTTCATCAAAAAGAGAACGTGATGATTACGTCCGTTATTATACACGTAGACACTTCAAAATCGGAATAGGGGGTTATGCAGGATTCAATATTGGGACCCGTCAGAAACTTAAATATCGCAGAGATGGAGATCGTGTAAAAGATAAAATAAAACGCAGTTATCAAACCAATAAATTGGTGTATGGTCTAAGCGCTTATGCCGCAATTGGTACTGTTGGAGTGTATGCCAAGTACGATCTAAATCCAATTTTCAAAGATCAAGCAGTTGAGCAACGCAACCTGTCCGTTGGTGTACGATTTGACATGGATTAAGAAAATGGGCTGAGGTATATTAACTTATACCTCAGTTTTTAAATTCATAATACAAAGACCAATGAATCGGCAAGCCAAAATTTCAAGCATCTCTGGGAGTGTTCTTTTAATTATGATGGCACTGTTCCACGGAAGTGGGTACTCCTATGTTTCAGAAAGGATATATGCCTCAAATGCCGAAGATTTTTTGAAAGATATTGTACCCACGTTGTTCGTGCATCCATCAATACATCTGCTTAGTCTGGCAGCTTTTGGGTTTTTGGCTTCCTTTTTAGATCAAGGTGGGAAAAGGATTTTAATGCTGGTTGCATTACTAGTCTTTGTGGATGCTTTAATAGGGTTTTTTATAGGCGGAATAATACCTGGGTTATTATTGTCGTTGGCTGCTAGTTGTTTTTTGTATTCGGGGTTAAGGATTTAGAGTTTGTTAACCCTATTCTGATTCTTCCTTTAACTTTTGAATTAGGGCTTCGCAACTTTTAATACCTTGCTCAGCTCGGTATAGTTTTAATCGAATAGAATTAGATATTGAGAAGAATATCCCTTTCAATAGTTTTTCGTCTTTAAACTTAAAATTCACTCCTGCTCTTAAGGTGAAATCCATGAAATTGTTATAAATGTAATAATCAGCTAAGTACTTTGCATTAATATTTTCTACTCTTTCGTATGCAGATCTTAATTCTCCATATGTCTGGGAATAATGCCTTTGAATACTCTTTTTGAGTTCAAGGTCATCAAATAGTTTTAAATCTCCAGCGTTTATTAGGGTTTTATAAGTAACATCCTGAGGTCTGAATTCTGTAATAATAGAACCTGCTATGATGTTTTTGGTTAATCTTATTTTATTAGGAGTATCTTTCGTTAGTTGTTTCAACAGGGGAGCTATCGTATCAATCTTTTGATTCATACGGGTAATGTTGTCTTCTAAAATCGTCTTATCGGCTTCCAGATCGCTTATTAAACTTTCTACATATTGATTTTTTAGTTTTTTATCGCGTTTTTCCTCTGCATATTTATTCATACTAAATGCAATCGATATACCAAGTATTACAATCAAGATTTCACCAAGAGCATAACGCCATTTTATTTTTTTCATTGAGTAGTAATTAATTAGTTTTCCTGTAGTCCACTTCTAAAACTTGAGAAACCATATTGCCCATTTCTGACAAACCCTCTATAAATAATTTAACCCCTGATTGTTTATCATCTGGTAAAGCTAGCGTGACTATTCCTTCTTCATTTGGTTGTAAGGTAGGTGACCAAGCATTGACTCCGTAATTTTTAAAAGACTCATTTTCAAATGAGTAGTAGTCGGGTCGTAAATAGTCATCAATATCATAGCCGCGATTTACAATAAACTTTTTTGCAACCCTATCTTTTTCTAGGATTGGTTTATCGCTTTTACCTTTTGTGAAAACTACAAAAAGGCCACCGTCATTGCTATCTCGTCTTCTGTAATAAATCTCATCAATATTATCCATTCTCAAAGCATCTGCATAGTCCATCGCGTATGGAGTAAACACACCATCTACCATTAACGCGGGAAATAAAAAACCTGTTCCATTTTTTATTTTGACTAATTCTCGACTTCCTGCCCTTCTTGGGTCAGGGTATAATGGAGACATAAATCGGTATCCGTAACCTTGACTTGTTAAATAATTGGCTAAAGTACCCTTGTTTTGCTGGCTAGCGGCCACGTTAACCCCATAAAAATCCCTGAAAAATTTCTTGCGCTTCAATTTAGATGCGGTGACGACCACTTCTTTTAATTGCTCTGGACGTTTGAACAGTTTGGAATTGGTATAAGTGGAATCTTTAACAAGTTTGGATGTAAAGTCAGTTGAATCTATCGGAAATTTAAAAGTTATTGATCTTGGTTGTGTCGTTATAAAAAAATTAGCATACAGCGGTTTACCGTTTTTATCTACTAGCGTTAGCGTAAACTCCGCATTTTTGACCAAAGGAATATTAGCAAAATTGAACCGCTTATTTTCATCCATTGGAGAGATTTCAAAAATCCCATTTTTATTACAATACAACATGACGCTTAGCGATTCGTTTTCAGCATCAAAAATATTCGCATATCCTGCAATCGTTGACAAACTTAGAGATGGCTCTACTAGTAAATCTTTACCTCTTTTAGGGGCCTTGATTGGTTCCATTAGCATGAACATATCCAAATCATATTGAAATCGTTTTGACGGATTGTCTAACAAATTAAGTATGGGTAGTGCCTTTTGTTCTATAGCAGTATTTAGGTATAACGAAGCGGTAATACTTTGTAGTTTAGAATTGGCAATCGTAGTTTCAGGTAATGCAGAAACACTTAGTTTTTTAGAGGCATTCTTTTCTATATCAGCCTTTAACAACAAAAAAATAGAGTCTCTTTCACGTTTTATATTGAGCAATTGCAGTTTTTTGTTTCGAAGTTTAGTTGCATTGAATATACTGCGTTGCGCCAGTAGCTTATTTTTCTTAGTTAGTAGATTAATTGTATGAGCACCTTTGTTGAGTAATTTCTTTTCAATAATGATTTCTTGATTATATACATTGTAAGGCAATTCCTTTTTCAATATAACTTGGTTAAGATCATTTATTATAACCAAATAGCGCGGCTTATTGTTAGTGTCTTTATCAAACCTATTTGAAGTAACTGAGATTATAAATTGTTCTTTTAAAGTATTGTCTATACTAGAAATGATGGTACCTTTTTCTTGAATTTCAGGTAGCTCAATTTCATAAAAACGGTCATATTCATAAGCAGTTAGGCTGTATTTACCCTTAAAGAGCGGGATATACGAAAAGTTTCCGTACCCAAACTGGTTCAATTGTATCCTACGATGTTCGTTATTTTGATGATTTTTAAACACTATTGAATCTACTACTGCCAATTTATCGAGTGACCTGTTCCATTTAATTCCCACCTTATTCAAAACAGATGCTACTAAATTTCCACTCTCCGGATAAACGCTAAACATCGGTTTCGCACTATCGGTCGATGTTATTGGCTGATTTTCGTAATCCAAAACAGTAATACTCGTTTTGAAAGAAGTGTCCTTCGTGTAAGCATTCATTGCTAAGGTATACGCTTGAATTCTGAAGATGCCGCTTTTTAAAGAATCTGGCAGTTTAAACACTCCGGAGCCCTGACCATTAATGCTTAGTACTGTTGTTTGATCAACCTGATTGCCTGAGGGAGCAATTAGGTTAACATAGATATATTGGTTTTGATAAACAGGAGACTCATTGGCCAAGTCGAATAAATAGGTTGTAAATCCGATCTGCTCGCCTTTTATAAATACAGATTTGTTAAGATGTAGATGTATTCTTTGGCGTTCAATAACCTTATCTGTGTCTTGAGAATAGGAAATAAAACCAAAACAACTAATTAATAAAAGAAGTGCGGATTTCATTTTTGGTCAGTTTTACAATGAAGATAAGAAAATACAGATAATTAATAAGATGACTATGAGTTGTTTAGTAATAACTAAGCCCAATAAGTCCCCTAAACTCCTAAGACTCGAAATTTTAATGAGAATTCGTCAAAGACCATCGGTGTAGAGATGCTATAACATTATACCCAACAATTCACCACTGCCAAATGGTAGTATGGTAAGCGGTTTTTCTTGATTTCTACAAAAACACAGTTACTGGTCAAAAGCAATTGTTTATGGGATGTGGGGTTTTAGTGAATTGTCAGCTCCTGTTCTTGTGAGAAAAGAGTGCCGTTTGACGAAATACCCTCTAAAAAGACTTTGATGTTTTTTTGATTAAAATTAGGAATGTCAATATAACTCGTTCCTTCTTCATCAACTGTAAGTTGTCCTTCCCAGTGCAATGCGCCATATGTTTTAAAAGCATCTGTGTTAAATGAATTATATCTAGGATTATAATATTGATCAGGTTTTTTAAATCCATCTTTAAGCACGATATCTGCGAATAGTTGATATTTGTTCTTTTTTTCGTTGACATAAATAAATTTTCCTTCACCTAAATGGTTATAACCAATCGAATTGATATTTCTCAAAGGGATATCAAAAAAACCTGCACCGTCAGAATTCGAAGTAATCACAGGAACTATTTTAATTTCACCTAATACTATTTTATAAGCATAAAGATAACCGTCAAGTTCGCCTGACAAGGGGTTTGTTGGGCTTACTAAATAGCCCAGTCGTCGAATATAGTTAGATAATGAACCATAATACTCATCAACGATTTTTGCGCTTGTGCTGCCTCCATAAACATAGAATTTCTTTCTCTTGCCAAAAAGATCAACATTGCTTAGCTCAATAAGACTACCGAGTTCTTTATTATTAAACATGGAATTTTCTTCAGACTCTTTTATGCTAGCGAAATACTGCTCACTTATTAGGTGACCTTCTCCTTTTTTAATTGAGTCAATTGAAAAATACGGCTTTGAATAGTTGCCTCTTTTAGTGAATATAAATCCTCTTAAGGAGTCTCCCCTAAAAGAATAAGCATTTTTAATTTGAAAGTGTCTGGTACTATCAACCTCTGCATAATATTGGGCTCTTGAGGCAGGGTTAAGCAACACTAACTTATTTTTGCGTTTTTTGGCATTTATTACTTTTCCACTAAATGCGATACCATCTTCAAATTCGTAATTTTCTTTTTGGGTAGATTCAAAAATGTTGTTCCAGTCATAACTGCTCCATCCTTTTGTTATCAGTAGGTTGTCAAGTTCATAACCTTTTTTTCTATCCATATTAGTCAAATAATGAGTAAGATCGTTAAGGCCGTTTTTTAAGTAGGGCTGTAACCAAAATGAAGAAAGGATTGAGTTATTGGGTTTATAAGCTTCGGTTTGAGATGGGAGGAAACTAATGCTTAGGTTGGTTTTAGCTACTGGGTCTAAAACTTTGAACTGAATTCTTACCGAGTCTTTCGAAAAGTAATTCTGCGCAATAGATGACAGTACTTCGCCTTCTTTTAACTCCTTATTATTAAAAATAATTCTTTCAGCAATGGGGTTAAATTGATAGTCGAACAGAGTGATAATGTTTATGCCAGGATGTAAATCACTTCTTGAAAAAAAAAGTGTTTTTGTGGTCTGAGTAAGATTAAAATCTTTGATTGCAAATAATCCGTCTCGGTGAATAGCTAGGTATAGTTGATTACTGGGTAGTTTAGATATGGTTTGCTTATTTGATTTTATGGCTATCGCCACTTTATCTTCTAATAAATTATTTAATGATAATATCACACCCAATTGTTTTGAATCGGGTAGTTGTTTTTTGATCAAGTTACCTTGCTGATCGGTTAAAATTAAGGTGTAGGTTTTATCAGGTTGAATAAAAATATTGAACTTACCAATACCAAAATCATTACTTTTTAATGAGGAAGCTACTAGATTGTTATCTGAATTAATGACCTTTCCATCAATGATTTTATGTCCTTTACCACGGTTGTCGGTTAAAATGAATCCAACTGAATTAGTCGTATTGGTAAGTAGGTGACCACTTTCAGGCAGTAGTTGCAAGTCAAATTCTTGTGCTGCAGAAGACTGGTTTAGCCTATTATTTGAGACTATTGTCAATTCCTGAATAAATGGCTTAGTATCATCAAAATTTTGTTGATAGTTAGTTGAAGCTACTATATAAATTTTATCGTCTTTTATGTCTTCTCCAATTGAGATATTACCAGTTGCAATGCCATTTTTTACTAAAAACAATTCTTCTGAAAGCTTGTTTCGTGAGGCATCGTAAAGTGCGCAATATAAATTACGTGTTTTTGTATACGGAAGTTGTTTTTTTCTATTGTATATATAGGCAGTGAACCAAATTTCTTCACCCTTTAAAAAGGAAGTTTTGTTAAGTTGAAGATGAATGGTTTCTCGGGGGGTGTCAAAATAGGCTTTGTATTTGTCTTCAGGGAAACTGGTTTTTGAGAAGTCGTTTTGACAGTAAAATAGGGAGGGAAAAAATAAAAATAGTATTAAGAAGTGTCTCATATCTGCAAAATTTGATAAAAGTTACAGATTATAACGCAAATAGGACTTAAGTAGTTAGTTAACAGTTTACTAAAAAACCCACGAAGATTTTTTTAAATCTTTGGGGGTTAAATTACTACTTTATGAATATCGTAAGATTACATCATGCCTGGCATTCCGCCGCCGCCCATTGGAGGAGTGCTTTACGTACTTGGATACAATGTTTATAGTCATGTATTCACTCATTTAAGTGAAAAATTGTATTCATCTTGGTAAGACTGTAGTTCTTGAATTAAGTAATAACGATGATAAAACCCATTTAAAACTACTATTGTTTTGTTCGGGTTATGTCGAACTTGTTTTAAAATATTTTGAACCATAGCATTATTTCTGATGTCCCAGTAATTGGTATGAATAGGAACAAAATCTGAAAATTTAACCAGCTCTTTCCGGCTTGTCGCAATTTCAGGGATTTTTGTGTAAATGTAATGTTGTCGATTCTTTAGAATCTCATCAGTATCAATGTTATTAATACTGGCTAAAGTTGCTTTTTTTTCGATGGCAATTAGTTTTTTATTTAGTTCTAGGAATCTGCTGATAACAAGAGCTTGATCCTCGTTTAATAGCTTATCACTGTACAAGCTAATTACCGAATTAATCATCTCTTTAGACTTCTTCCTTAATTTATGTTTGCGATGATATTTATTTCTTAGTTCCCATTCATAGGGTAGAAGAGTGCAGTTAGGGTTATTTTTAAGGTATTTTAGGACTGCTGGTTTTTCTAACCGATTACCACTTTTAAAAGCATCGACAACCCTGGCAAAATAATCTGTCTTTTTTGCAATTCGTTTTACTGTGCTCGAGTCACCTTCATATAAAATTACTGATGGAGATATGCTATCTAAATAGCTGTATAAATGATGTCGTTTGATAAGGTCAGTTTCAAAGTGAACCGTGCCAACAATATGAACTTCAGTATTGTTAGTTGCTTGTTTGTTTTTTACTTGACTATTAGTGTCTTGGGCAAAGAAACTATTTAGTTGAATGCTATACTTTGATAGGCCTACTATTACCAATGCAATAGGTACTAATAGTAGCACAATAATTATCTTTTTCATGACTTTCATTATTTGATGATAAAAAACTCTTGTTTTTTGGTATCAAGAATCAACGTACTTTCATTAAAGGGTTGATTTCCAAGCCAGCCACCAATTCGAGTAAACGGCGTTACCAAGGGTTGTATTGCTGTATACATATTTACATAGCTCACACGTCTTAATGTCAAATGGGTATTTCCTATTCCAAATGTTTTATCAGAAGGCTTACTAATAATAGGGATGCTATTTCCCCAACTATTGGCGCCATACTGTATAGCTTCAATATTCTTGTTGGTATATGCGTCAAAGCGACTTTTAATAGTAATTAATCCAAAGGCACTACAGCCTGAGTCATAAAGAAATTCGTACTCTTTTTTATCTAGTGTTACCGGCATCATGATTCTTCTGGCGGTGAAATCAAAAGCCTTAAAAACTCCTAAATCGCCCATCCATTCAGGGCGTTCATCAAATAGCTGTATGGTTTGATTTTTAAAATCAATAGCTGTAATGCGGTTCGCAACAAAGTCACTTCCGATAGTGCCAATTTTAATGTTAGTTATGGTGTCTCTTTTGTCAAAGGTATTTCCGTAGCCCTTTAGAATCTTGATCATAGAAGCCTCTATTCTATTACCATTTAAATTGAAATTTAGTTGTTCGATATAATGTGCCTCCTCCTTTACTACTTCCGTAAATTTCAACCCTAGTTTGCGCAAAGATTTTAGATCATTTTCATAAATGTAGGAATGAGGCGACCCGGTGTCAAATTGCGCGTAAAAGTTATGTGCCAAACCTTTAATTTTTAAAGGAATCACGATTGCTGCTTGTGCCTCGTAATAGTCACCTATCGAATCATTAACCCAATTAAATTGAATGGGTTTTGATTCATAGCTATATTCTAGATAGTTTGGTTTTTCTTTGAAAAGGGTATTGTTGAATTTTCGAATACCTATATAGCTAGTCACTAAGATGATTCCCAAAATGGTAAGCAGGACATAGCCAATTTTCTTTTTCATAATTGTATAATTGATTTGATGAAATAAAATGAGCTTGCAGTTAACTCAACTACACAAATAAATATGAAATCTCAATAAAAATGGGGTTATTGATACCGCCAATTTTACGTCAATTTCTGATTATTAGTACTATATAAAACGAATTGGCAGATTAGGTAAGTCGAAATTATTGCGCTGTAATTTGATGGCGTTGCGACAAACAATAATAATATTAAATGCATAGGAAGCAAACAAAACGTATAAGATTATGGAGGTGTTTGAGAAAAATTTTCGACCTATAAAAGGCGAAAGGCAAAGGAGTATTGCTAGGATAGCTGAGAAAATGATTTGAAAATTGATAATACGCCTGCCTATTTCATCAACAAGCTTAGATTTGCGATCTTTTCTCCAAAGTATTAAAGGTAAAATAATGTTACCAAAGGGAATACCTAAAAAGGATAAAACAGATAGATTAATAAACCGAATAGAAGTGGCTTCAGATTTTTTAGTTCGCTCGATGTTCTGAAACTGTTTTTGAAGAACGGAAGGTTTTATATTGAATGCTTCTGATAGTACAGTTAAGGTGTGACCTTTGGGCTTATTGTTATTGGACTCTAAGCGTTGAATAGTTCTTAAAGATAGCCCGGTCTTTTTTGCCAATTCGGCTTGAGTATAACCTAATCTTCTTCTTGTTTTTTTAACTATACTCATTTGTTTCGCATAAATATTGGCTAATCCACTATTGATATAGACAAGCTTATAGATTAGTTCTTATAAAGCTACGTAAAAAAGAGAAATATGAGTTTTTAATCATTTATTTGACAAATTAAGACGCCATTAAATAAAAACCCCACAAGTAATTTTACTTGCGGGGTTTGATATTATGTGCTGTATAAGCTCAGCAACGTATGTGTATCGTAATTACATCATGCCTGGCATTCCGCCGCCGCCCATTGGAGGCATCGCTGGAGCATCTTCTTTAATATCTACTAAAGCACACTCGGTTGTTAAAATCATACCGGCAACTGAAGCGGCATTTTCTAGTGCAATACGCGTCACTTTCTTAGGGTCGATGATACCTGCTTTTAACATATCTACATACTGTTCAGTTTTTGCGTCGTAACCAAAGTCGTTTTTACCTTCGGCTACCTTGCTTATTACAACACTGCCTTCGCCTCCAGCGTTTTCAACGATGGTACGCAAAGGTTCTTCAATAGCACGAGCTATAATCTGAACACCGGTAATCTCATCCGCATTTTCAGTTTTAACTTTATCTAAAACAGACTTCGAACGCACAAAAGCAACACCACCACCGGCAACAATACCTTCTTCAACCGCTGCCCGTGTTGCGTGTAACGCATCGTCAACACGATCTTTCTTTTCTTTCATTTCCACTTCACTAGCGGCGCCTACATATAATACAGCAACACCACCAGCTAATTTAGCTAAACGCTCTTGTAATTTTTCTTTATCGTAATCAGAAGTAGTAGTCTCGATTTGAGATTTAATCTGGTTTACACGATTTTGGATCATTTCGCTTTCTCCGGCACCATTAACAACAGTGGTATTGTCTTTATCAATAGTTACTGTTTCGGCTGTACCAAGCATGTCGATGGTCGCATTTTCTAAAGTAAATCCTCTTTCTTCAGAAATTACAGTACCACCAGTTAAAATAGCGATGTCTTCTAGCATTGCTTTTCTACGGTCACCAAATCCTGGAGCTTTAACAGCAGCTATTTTTAATGAACCACGAAGTTTGTTCACTACTAATGTTGCTAATGCTTCACCATCAACATCTTCGGCGATAATTAATAGTGGTTTTCCTGATTGCGCCACAGGCTCTAGTACAGGAAGTAAATCTTTCATTGCGGAGATCTTCTTGTCGAATAACAAGATGTAAGGACTCTCTAATTCCGCAGTCATTTTTTCGCTATTGGTTACGAAATATGGAGATAAATAACCTCTATCAAACTGCATACCTTCAACAACATCAACATAAGTGTCAGTACCTTTAGCTTCTTCAACAGTGATCACACCTTCCTTACCAACTTTACCAAAAGCCTCAGCGATCAATTCACCTATAGTATTGTCATTATTAGCAGAAATAGCTGCTACTTGCTGTATTTTTTCACTTGAGCTACCAACTTCTTTAGCTTGTTTCTGTAAATCATCAACAATAGAATCTACAGCTTTATCAATACCTCTTTTAAGGTCCATCGGATTGGCACCTGCGGCCACGTTTTTAAGTCCTTCTTTTACTATTGCTTGTGCAAGCACAGTAGCTGTTGTCGTACCATCACCAGCAAGGTCATTGGTTTTAGAGGCTACTTCTTTTACCATTTGTGCTCCCATATTTTCAAGAGCATCTTCCAACTCTACCTCTTTAGCTACTGAAACACCATCTTTTGTTACCTGCGGTGCACCAAATGATTTGCTGATAATTACATTACGACCTTTTGGTCCTAATGTTACTTTTACTGCGTTTGCTAATGCATCGACTCCTCTTTTAAGGCCATCTCTTGCATCTATATCAAATTTAATGTCTTTTGCCATTATTAAAATTTTTAATTGTCATTCCCACGAAAGTGGGAATCTTGTGAATTTAACTTTATTTATTGTTTGGTGGATTCCCGTTTTCACGGGAATGACAAGGTAAACTAGATAATCGCAAGAATATCGTCCTCACGCATGATCATATAATCAGTACCATCTAACTTGAGTTCAGAACCTGAATATTTACCATATAAAACAGTATCACCGGGCTTCACGGTTAGTGGTTCATCTTTTTTTCCTGGACCCACAGCGACAACTTTTCCTTTTTGTTGCTTTTCTTGAGCCGTATCTGGAATGTAAAGACCAGATGCTGTTTGAGTTTCTGCAGGTAGTGGTTCAACTACCACGCGATCTGCAAGTGGTTTAATGTTTAAAGCCATTTGTTATAATTTTCGATTGTTAATTTTATTTGTTTTCATCTTAGCAAGTCAGAAATTGTGCCAACACGATATGTCAACATAAATACTGACATATTGAAATAAAAAATGCCAGCATTATGACATGCTGGCATTTTTTTAAGCTTTGATGACTACACATTTATTGTTCGTCACCAGATGTATCATTGTCATTAAGTGGATTTTCGGGAGTGTCAGGAATGGAGTTTTCAATATTCTCTCCTTCGATCACTTTGGATTGAACTGGTGCATTATTTTTAGGCAATGTAAAGTTGGCAAGTAAAATAAGTGCCAATAAAATAGCCCCTAATGCCCATGTACTTTTATCTAAAAAATCAGTTGTTTTTTGAACTCCACCTATCTGTGTTGATCCTCCTCCTCCGAAAGAAGAAGAAAGTCCGCCACCTTTAGGGTTTTGCACCATAATTACAACAACCAACAAAAAAGCAACGATCACTATCAACACCAAAAAAATTGTATATGTACTCATGGTATACGACCTTAATTATTTTTCTTTATTTTTTTTATCTCCAAAATTCGGTCTGCAAAGAAACTATTTTTTTCTGGATATTTCAAACTTAAAATTTTATACGCCTGAATGGCTTTTTTATATTTTTTTTGAGCAAGATATACCTTAGCAAGGGTTTCTGTCATTAACTCATTTCTATCTACTAAATTACCTTCCGCTAGATTTTCAATTGGTATATTTTCTTTAACTGGTCTTATTTTCGGGTTCTTTTCTATGAACCTATCGATTAAGGTTAGTTTCTCTTCAAACGTGGGAGTATTTTTTTGTGCTTTTGTTTCTGTTATATTTTCTTCTTCCGTATACCTTTGGCTTGATTCTTTAGTTGTTTTTTCCTCGCTTCGATCGATAGGTTTTATGGTGGAAAGTTGAAGCCATTCATTAAATGAGTGTCGCTCGTTTTTATCAAATTCTAAAGGCGCATCTACTTGTAAAGCAGTTTTATTTGTTGTGATTTTTTTGACTTCCTCATCGACTTTTTCAACAACTTCATGGTTCTGAGAAACCGGAATAGTTTTTTCTTGAAGATGGTTTTCTTCGTTTATAACCGCTTCGGTTCCAGTATCAACCACATCAGCTGCAGTTTTGATAACTTCAGTGACACGGTTTTCCGTTTCCACTGCAAGTTCTTCAAATTCATTAACCTCGATATCTAGTGGATCTTTTTCTTCACTTGCTTGTAGGACAACTGATTTTTTAAACGCTTCGGAAGTAATGAAATCAAATAAGACGGTCCTATCAGTAGTATGTGCTGCCGTTACTTTCAATTGGTCGTTGTAACGAAAGCTATCTTGATTCTTTAATCCCTTTAAAAAAATGGCACGTGCCGCTTGAAAATATGGATATTCTTTAATAATCGATTCAATAGCCTCTGTTTGATCGGTATTAATGGCGTCAGGCTCTTTTAGCAGATATGTAAAATCAGATATATTCATTTACCAACTTGCCAATGATTCTTGAAAAATATCTTGGGTTATGCGCTCAAATATTTCTTCATGTAAGGTTTGTCTAACCGATGCAATACTAGTAGCAGCGGGAAAATCTGAGAAGAAAGAGAAGCGTTTTTCAAAATCGTTTTCTGGTTTTGTTTTATTAAAAAACCGAATGTTTACACTCATAGTAAGGCGGTTTTGTGCCGCCCCTCTGTTTTGATCAGCAATAGCAGAAAGCGGAGCAATACGATATTCAACTATTTCACCTTCATATAACAAATCGGCATTACTATTTTGCTGCGTTAAATTTGTTTGGTCTTGTATTCTATCTTGTAAGGCAGTGGTGAAATCCCGATCTAAACCTGGAGTGAAAATAGGAGCTTCATTGCGGATGAAAGTAACTTGAAATGATTCAGCACTTCCTGGGTCACCTCCTGTGAAATTATAATATTTACAACTTCCTAAAAAGAAAGTTGTTGCCAATAAAAGATAGATAAATTGCTTCTTCATACCGCAGTTTAGCGATTTTTGGTTGATGTCTGAAATTTTTTTATAAAAATTAGCTTTTAAGATTTACAATTCCATTTCAATTGTTGTTTTTTATTCTTGATGTCACCTTGAGCGGAGTCGAGAGGTTTCGACTGCGCTCAACCTGAAATCGACTACAAATCGAATTGCTTAATCTTTCTGTACAGTGTGCGTTCAGAAATGCCTAATTCATCCGCTGCTGCTTTTCTTTTCCCCCTGTTTCTTTCAAGCGCCTTCTTAATTAACTCGAGTTCTTTTTCATGAAGTGATAATGTCTCTTCTTCCTCAATTTCTTCAGCAAAATGGTATTTATCTTGCTGAGGAGGTTCCTGAATTATGACAGTATCACTAGTAGTCGGCTGAGACGTAATCTGCAGTACTTCTAATTCTTCATAATCGGCATTAGGAGCGGCAGGTCGTTTTTCTTCTCCATAAATCTTCTGTATCAAGCCTTCATGTTCTTCTTGTACTTTTTCCGAATTCCCGCTCTTCATCAACTCCATTGTCAACTTTTTAAGATCATTCAGGTCGGCCTTCATGTCGAACAATACCTTATATAAAATTTCCCGTTCAGAGCTAAAATCGCTTTCTTTTTTATCAGTATTGATCACCGCTGGAAGATTCTTTCCTGCATCTGGTAAATAGGTGCGCAAGGTATCATAAGAAATGGTTCTATTTTGTTCTAAAACCGAAATTTGTTCTGCTACATTACGTAATTGACGTATATTACCGCCCCATCGATATTGTAATAATAATTGTACGGCATTTTCATCTAATCTGATGGTAGGCATCTTGTATTTTTGAGCAAAATCGGATGCGAATTTTCTAAACAATAAATGAATGTCTTCCTTTCGATCTCGAAGTGGGGGTAAGTGAATTTCAACGGTGCTTAATCGATAGTAAAGATCTTCTCTAAACTTTCCTTTTTGAATAGCTTCTACCATTTTAATATTGGTAGCTGCGACTATACGAACATCCGTTTTTTGCACTTTTGAGGACCCTACTTTCAGGAACTCACCATTTTCCAGTACCCTCAATAAGCGTACCTGCGTTGTTAAAGGCAATTCACCAACTTCATCTAAAAAAATAGTACCGCCATCGGCAACTTCAAAATACCCGCTACGGGTAGAAGTTGCACCAGTAAACGCTCCTTTTTCATGGCCGAAAAGCTCACTGTCAATAGTGCCTTCAGGTATTGCGCCACAATTTACCGCAATGTATTTGGCGTGTTTTCTATGTGAAAGTGAATGTATTATTTTGGGAATACTTTCTTTACCAACACCACTTTCTCCTGTTACCAATACCGATATGTCGGTGGGAGCAACCTGTATTGCTTTTTCAATGGTACGATTTAGTTTAGCGTCGTTACCAATGATTTCAAAGCGTTGTTTTATGGCTTGAATGTTCTCCATAAGGTTTAATTGTTATCAGAATAGCCTGTTGCTTTACCTAGTAAGGTTGCACTGGTACAATCGTTAATTTTTACCATTACAAAATCACCAACCTTATAGTCCTCTTTTGGGAACACAGTCATCGTATTTTGAGAGGTTCGTCCTGCCCAATGCTTATCGGATCTTTTAGACTCTTTTTCAATGAGCACCTCGACTGTTTTTCCCATAAATTGCCCGGTTCTGAACTTACTGTGTTTTTGCTGTAGACTTATAATCTCATTCAATCGACGTTTCTTGATATCATCTGGAATATCATCCTCCATTTTTCGAGCTGCCAATGTTCCTGGTCTTTCAGAATAGGCAAACATGAAACCAAAGTCATACTTCACATATTCCATTAAACTCAACGTGTCTTGGTGATCTTCTTCAGTTTCGGTAGGAAAGCCGGCTATCATATCCTGAGATATGGCACAGTCTGGTATAATCTCACGAATTTTATCGATAAGCTCAAAATACTCTTCTCGCGTATGTTGGCGATTCATTTCTTTTAAAATACGGGTACTACCACTTTGTACCGGTAAATGAATGTAATTACAAATATTACGATGCTTAGCAATAGCATGTAATACACTTTCATGCATATCTTGCGGATTTGAGGTTGAAAACCGAATACGCATTTTTGGGTTGGCTAACGCCACCATATCTAACAACTTTGCAAAGTCTACAGCTGTGGCTTTCTGCATTTCTGATGCGTTTTTGAAGTCTTTTTTCAATCCGCCACCGTACCACAAATAGCTATCGACATTTTGTCCAAGTAGTGTTACTTCTTTAAAACCTTTTTTCCAAAGTTCGCTTACTTCTTGTAAAATAGATTGTGGGTCGCGACTGCGTTCTCGACCTCTTGTAAACGGAACCACACAAAAAGTGCACATGTTGTCACAACCTCTGGTAATTGAAACAAATGCAGTTACCCCATTACTTTGTAATCTAACTGGAGAGATGTCACCATAAGTTTCTTCTTTGCTTAAAATAACATTTACCGCATTTCGTCCTTCATCAACTTCTGCAATCAAATTGGGTAAGTCCTTGTATGCATCTGGTCCCACCACGAGATCAACAATCTTTTCTTCTTCTAGAAATTTACTTTTGAGGCGTTCAGCCATACAGCCTAAAACACCTACCTTCATATTAGGGTTAATACGCTTTACGCTATTGTAGTGTTCTAATCGTTTTCTAACAGTTTGTTCAGCTTTGTCACGAATAGAGCAGGTGTTTACTAAAACCAGATCAGCCTCTTCAAGCTGTTGCGTGGTATTAAAACCTTCTTTCGCCAAAATAGATGCAACAATCTCACTATCGCTAAAGTTCATTTGGCAGCCATAGCTTTCTATAAAGAGCTTACGGTTGTTGTCATTTTGTTGTTGCGTTACAAGGGCTTCTCCCTGTTTTTGTTCATCAATAATCTTCTCCATACGTATAATACTACTTCAAATACTTTCAAATAGCATGCAAAGATACAACTCCATTTAAAAATATGACAAGTTGACATATATTAGTTTGAGTTGTTAAGCTCAAAGCTTTGTCTTTTGAGAATAAAAACAGGGAAAAGTTCGTGTAATTAATCCAATCTGATCAGTTAACCTAAAAACGTTAAACTTTCAACCTGAAACTCCTCCAACGCAACCCAATTTCTTTTTTTGTATCTAAGGTGTGCAACCCATAACGTAAACAATATGAAACCAGTAAATCTTCTTTTTTTGGTCATTACTGTGCTTTTTTTTAGTAGCTGTAATGATGACGATGATCGATATGCTGATTATGAAGTAGCAACAGCAATTACAATGACCCGGGCCGAGTTTCGGGAGAGTGTTGATGTCATACCGCCTAAGCCCATTGATGAATCTGGAAAAATCTACGCCTATAACAATCTTATCTTTGTTAATGATAAAAGCCAAGGTATACATGTTATAAATAATGCGAATCCAGCAGCACCACAAAAGATATCATTTTTAAAAATACCAGGCAATGTCGATATTTCTATTAAAGACGACGTTTTGTATGCTGATAGTGTAACGGATTTGGTGGTGTTTGATATCTCTAATATTACTGATATTAAACAAACTAACCGATTAGAGAATGTATTTCCGGGTCAAATCGTTTGGCCATTTAGCGCTGATATTGTAGAGGGTTATAACTATGGATCGGATGAAATAGTAATTGGTTGGGATATACGAACTGAGCGTCGATTGATAGAAGAAGTTCCTACTGACCAGTTTATTGATGTGGCTTTAGATAATTTTAATGCCGTTCCTGAAAGTGGGGGCACCGGTGATGGTGGGTCACTAGCTCGTTTTAAGATTGTAGGCGATTATTTATATGCAGTCGATAGCCATAATATTAATGTATTTGGAATTCAAGACCTAAATAATCCTACCGACCTTCCCGATGTATTTGCAGGTTTTGATATTGAAACCATCTTTAATCGTGGTGATCAGTTGTTTCTAGGAAGTATGCGCGGTATGTATATTTATGATATAAAAGATCCGGCGACACCTACATTAATTTCCGAGTTTCAGCATGGTACTGCCTGTGACCCAGTGGTAGTCGATGGAGATTATGCCTTTGTTACTTTAAGGGGTGGAAACATGTGTGGTGCGACAGAAAGTGGACTGTTTATCGTAGATATATCTAATATTGAGAATCCGGTTTTGCAAAAAGAATATCGAATGGATGAGCCTTATGGTTTGGGTATAAAAGATGAAAAACTTTTTATCTGTGATGGAAGCTCTGGCTTAAAAGTATATGACAAAACCAATGTTGATGATTTACAACAACTAAGTCATTTTAAAGATATCAATACATTTGATGTAGTGCCCTTACAAAATCATTTGTTAATGATCGGTGATGGAGTGTTGTATCAATATACCTATGAAGAAGCTGCTATTTCGTTAATAAGTGAGTTTCATTTAAATTAAAATCGCATATGAGATTTTTAGCTGTAGTATTTTTATTACTTGTTATTTCGAGTTGCAACGAAGATGAAGACCTAAATTCTTCCTCTTGTGATGAAGCTATTGTATGTACGCTGGATTTTAGAAGTATTGTTGTAAGCCTCAGAGATACCGATGCCAATCCTATTGCGCTAGATAGTTTTCAGGTATTCATAAAAAACTCGAATGAAGATATTACCATTGAAACCAGCGCTGATGAGATGAATGGGTTTAGAGAACAAGGTGTTTATCCCATTTTTAACGACAGTTTTCGCGCTAGGTATCAGAACAGGGAGGAAACAATTATTTTTAACGGTATGATTGATGGTCAGCAGGTTATAAGTCGAGAATTTATTGTTGGTGCAGACTGTTGCCATGTGGGTTTAATTGAAGGGGAACTTTCAATAATCCTTGATAATTAGATGTTTTTTTATTGATAATATTTAAGCTCTCTTTAACGAGGGCTTTTTCTTTTCATTGGCCGTAAACATATGTCAAATAAATTTTTTGATATACTTTTGCTGCGTCAAATACGTTAAAAAGAGGACTTTTTTAAACGATTCTGACCTATTTACTAAAAACTGCTATGCCAAAAAATCTTGTTATTGTTGAGTCACCTGCGAAGGCAAAAACCATTGAAAAATATCTTGGAAAAGACTATCAGGTCGAATCGAGTTTTGGGCATATTGCCGATCTTCCTTCTAAAGAATTAGGTGTAGATGTTGATGGAAGTTTTAAGCCAAAATATCAAGTGTCCCCCGACAAGAAAGCGGTGGTGAAAAAATTGAAGGATCTTGCTAAAAAAGCGGAAACGGTTTGGCTCGCAAGTGATGAAGATCGGGAAGGAGAAGCGATCGCATGGCACCTCGCGGAAACTTTAAAGTTAGACGATGAGAAAACCAAGCGTATTGTATTTCGTGAAATTACAAAAAGTGCTATACTCCGGGCAATAGAAAATCCTAGAAAAATTGACTATAATTTAGTGAATGCACAACAAGCCCGACGTGTACTTGATCGTTTGGTGGGTTATGAGTTATCTCCGGTGCTATGGCGAAAAGTAAAAGGTGGGCTTTCAGCAGGACGCGTACAATCAGTTTCCGTACGATTAATCGTCGAACGTGAACGAGAAATTCAAGATTTTAAACCAGTGGCATCGTATCGTATTGATGCAGAGTTTACGAATGATGAAGGTAAGCTCATAAAAGCAAAATTGCCAAAGAATTTCAATACAAAAGAAGAAGCACAGGCATTTCTTCAAAAAAATATAGGAGCTAATTTTAAAGTAGCTGATTTGGTTAAAAAACCAGCTAAGAAAACTCCAGCTCCACCGTTTACCACGTCGACATTACAACAAGAGGCATCTAGAAAGTTGTATTTTTCAGTAAGTCGCACTATGCAAAATGCGCAGCGCCTCTATGAAGCTGGTCTTATTACGTATATGAGAACAGATAGTACTAACCTTTCTAACGATGCCAAATCAGGTGCAGAAAAAGAAATTGTATCAGCATTTGGTGAATCATATAGTAAGCCTCGCGACTACAAAAGCAAGGCTAAAGGAAGTCAAGAGGCACACGAAGCGATTAGGCCGACCGATTTTACAAGACATACGGTGAATATGGAACGGGATCAAGCCAGATTATATGAATTGATCTGGAAACGTGCAATTGCTTCGCAAATGAGTGATGCACAGTTGGAAAGAACAAATGTTAAAATAGAAGCAAATTCACATAGTGAACAGTTTAGCGCAAACGGTGAAGTATTGACTTTTGATGGGTTCTTGAAGGTGTATCTTGAAGGTACAGATAATGAAGAAGAAGAGCAAGAAGGAATGCTTCCCCCGTTAAAAGTAAATGAAGCATTAGCCAATAATGTTATTACCGCTACTGAGCGATACAGCAGACCTCCGTATCGCTATACAGAGGCTTCTTTAGTCAAAAAATTGGAAGAGTTAGGTATTGGCCGACCTTCAACCTATGCACCGACAATTACTACTATTGTAAATCGCAATTATGTAGAAAAGGGAACGATTGATGGTAAAGAACGTGATTATGTACAGTTGGTATTAGAAGGCCAAGCTGTAAAGGAAAATAAATTAAAAGAAACCGTTGGTTCGGACAAGGGAAAACTGGTGCCTACCGATATCGGGATGATCGTAAATGATTTCTTGGTTAATAATTTTAAGAATATTCTTGATTACAATTTTACAGCCAAGGTTGAAGAAGATTTTGATAGCATTGCTGAGGGTGAAGAGGAGTGGACCAAAATGATGAAAGATTTTTACAAAGACTTTCATCCGCAGGTTAAAGATGTCCAGGAAAATGCTGAACGCGAATCTGGTGAACGTATTCTAGGAACTGATCCTAAAACGGGAAAAACCGTTTTGGTACGTTTAGGCAAGTTCGGTCCTATTGCACAAATTGGCGGGCCTGACGATGAAGAAAAGCAATTTGCGAGCTTGACCCCCGAGCAGCAACTAACCAATATTACCTTAGAGGAAGCATTAGATCTTTTTAAACTTCCTAGGAAATTAGGAGAATATGATGGTGAACAACTAGAGGTTGCTATTGGGCGATTTGGTCCTTACGTTAAGTTCGGTAAGCAATTTGTTTCGCTTGCTAAAGATGATGACCCGTTTGAAATTTCTCTGGATAGAGCGATCGAACTTGTGGAAGCTAAGAAAAAGGCAGATGCGCCTATTTATAATTATGAAGGACTTGATGTTCAAAAAGGAACAGGTCGTTTTGGTCCTTTTATAAAGTGGAACGGTATGTTCATTAATGTGAACAAAAAATACGATTTCGACAATCTTTCAAATGATGATATTGTTCAGCTAATTGAGGATAAGAAGCGCAAGGAGATTGAGAAGGTAATTCATAATTGGGAAGAAGAAGGTATTCGTGTAGAAAAGGCAAGATGGGGAAGAAGTAACATTATAAAAGGGAAAACCAAAATCGAGTTGCCAAAAACCGTGGATGCTGCTAAACTTTCCTTAGATGAAGTAAAAGATATCATCGAAAAGAATGCTCCGAAAAAGAAGCCGGCGAAAAAAGCAACTAAAAAGAAAACAGCGGCTAGTAAAAAATAGCAAGCTGCATTTCAATACATCCAACCAATCAATATGGACTTCGAGTTCTTACTACCTGTAGAAGATGCTATTTTGGCTCACAATCAATTGTTGCCAAAACAAGCTTTAGGGCATACGATCAAGATACATTCGCAACAGCATGGGCTGCCTGATCTCAAAGGTGCTAAGATTGCAATTGTCGGAATTAGCGAAACACGGAATGCCGTAATACAGCACATTAATCCGTTGCCAGTTTCTAAAGTAAGACAACAACTATACAAACTATTTCCTGGTAATTGGGGACACACAATTATCGATTTAGGTAACATTAATCAAGGTGCTACCGTACAAGACACCTATTTTGCAGTACAAAGTTTGTGTGAGTTTCTTATTCAAGAAAACATCATTCCCTTACTAATAGGAGGAAGTCAAGATGTTACCTATCCTGCCTATCGATCTTTCGATGAGGTAGGTTCTATGGTGAATTTGGTTTCAGTTGATAGTCGCTTCGATTTTGGGAATGCAGATGAGCTTATTTCTTCCCATTCATATATGAGTAAGATTATTGTTGAAAAGCCAAATAATCTTTTCAACTTTAGCAACCTTGGTTATCAAACTTATTACAATGCTCAAGAAGAAATAGATTTAATGGATAAACTCTTTTTTGATGCATTCCGCCTTGGCGAGGTAATTAAAGATATTACTGCAGTAGAACCTATTTTAAGAGACGCTAATATGGTGAGTATTGATATGGGGGCCGTACAAAGTCCTGGTCATGATTCCGGTGGAGATGTACCTAATGGTTTTGATAGTAGGGAGATTTGTGCCATTACAAGATATGCTGGTATCAGTGAAAAGGTTCAGTTATTTGGAATTTTCGAGTGTCATGGGAAAAACTATTCCGCAGCATTAATTGCTCAGATGGTCTGGTATTTTATTGAAGGAGTTAACTATCGTATTGATGAAGTAGCCATTGATGAAAAGGGGGCTTATCAAAAATATATTGTACCCGTTGATGATGAAGAACTTCATTTTTATAAAAGTAATAAGAGTGGTCGTTGGTGGATAGAAATTCCTTTTATGATCAATCTTAATAATAAATTAAAAAGACATACGTTATTACCATGCACCTACTCTGATTATTTAGATGCGTGCAACCAGAAACGCCCTGAACGTTGGTGGAAAGCTTTTAAAAAAAGCATTGCATAGTAGGGTTTTAGCAGAGATAGTAGTTTAACACTATGTGTAGCTTAAGCTAAAATTTGAGCAAGTCACCGATAATGGGTAATAAAAAAGTGAAATAATTGTTTTTTAATCAATAAATGGATAGGTTTACAGCCTCAATCTTATTAAAATTTAAACTTTAACCTATAGTTTCTATGAAGAAATTAACTGCGCTAATTGCCGTTTGTTCCCTAATCTTAGGTAGTTGTGGTTCAAAAAACCGCGGTGAACTCGTAGGAGTCACTGGTAAAAAATGGCATCCAGAAAAACCATACGGAATGGTCCTTGTCCCAGGTGGTTCTTATATCATGGGTAAGCAAGATGATGATCGGGCGAAAATGAATAATGCGCCAACTCGTACTGTTACTGTTCGAGCATTTTATATGGACGAGACCGAAATCACCAATAGTGAGTATCGTCAGTTCGTAAATTGGGTTAGAGATTCGATCGTTCGTACAAAGCTTGCTATCCTTGCTGACGAGCTTGGGGAAACACCTGAGAATGAAGGTATCGGAGAATTTGCATTTAAAAGTGCTGATACGACTGATATTTCTGTTTACGAAAAATATATGCTGGATAACTATGCTGGTTTAGGAGAAACCGGTTATGAAGGGTATCAGCTAAATAGAGATGTAGAACTTATTTGGGAGCCTCAAGAGTACCCTGACGAATATTATGCTGAGGTGATGGATACGATGTATCTATCTCCAGAAGAGACGTATAACGGACTTCGAACAATTGATGTAACCAAACTTAAATTTAAATACACTTGGATGGATATCGAAGCAGCAGCCCGTGATAAAAAGGGTAGTCGCAAAGATTTCTTGAAAAATGAGATTACAGAGATCTATCCTGACACGACTGTATGGATTAAAGATTTCGCATATTCTTATAATGAGCCAATGCACAATGATTATTTCTGGCATGACGCTTACAGTGAATACCCTGTGGTAGGTGTAAACTGGTATCAAGCCAAAGCCTTTTGCGCATGGAGACAAATGGAGAAAAACTCGTACCAAAAAGATAGACGCAAACAACAAGTTGGTGTTTGGCGCTTACCTAGTGAGGCAGAGTGGGAATATGCAGCTCGTGGTGGTATTGAAGGAGCAACCTATCCTTGGGGCGGTCCTTATATATTAAATGATAGAGGTTGCTTTATGGCAAACTTTAAACCAATGCGTGGTGATTATGCGGCAGATCAGGCTCTTTACACGGTAGAGGCTAAGTCTTATGATCCTAATGATTACGGATTGTATAATATGGCTGGTAATGTGTCTGAATGGACAGATACTGCATACAGCCTAGGTTCTTACGAGTTCGGTTCTACAATGAATCCAAATGTTGTGGACAATAGCAACCAACGTAAAACTGTACGTGGCGGTTCTTGGAAAGATGTGGCTTACTTCCTACAAGTAAGTACGCGCGACTATGAATATGCTGACTCTGCGAGAAGTTATATCGGCTTCCGTACGGTTCAGGATTATATGGGAACCAACATTACTCAAAACTAAAACAAACCCTAAATATTTAACTTAAACTTAAACTAAAACTTTTAATTATGGCACAATCTAAAGCAACCAAAAAAGTGTTTAACATGGCTTATGGCCTGGGAGCATCAATTGTAATCCTTGGAGCACTTTTCAAAATCCTTCACTGGGAAATAGATCTTGGTTTTATTAAATTAAGCGGTGGATTCCTTCTAGCACTTGGTCTTATTACCGAGGCACTTATTTTTGCTATCTCGGCATTTGAACCTGTTGAAGACGATCTTGACTGGTCATTAGTATATCCTGAATTAGCTGGTGGTCAAGCAACCGGTAAAAAGAAATCGCAAGCTGCTGAGGCTGCTGAAGCCGAAGGCATGCTATCTAAAAAATTAGACGACATGCTTAAAGAAGCCAAGGTTGATGCTAACTTAATGAGCAGCCTTGGAGAGAGTATTAAAAACTTCGAAGGTGCGGCTAAAGGTATTTCACCTACTGTGGACGCAATTCAATCTACTAAAAAGTATGGCGAAGAACTTTCATTAGCCGCAGCACAAATGGAATCTTTAAACAGTTTGTATAAAGTACAGTTAGAAAGCGCTGAAAAGCAAGCTAGTGTGAACGAAGAAGTAGCTGCAAATGCTGGTAAGTTGAAAGATCAGATGGAGTCGCTAGCATCTAACCTATCATCATTAAATGGTGTGTACGGAGGAATGCTTTCTGCAATGAACAAAAACTAATTTATTTTTTAACCAACTTAAATTAGTAAAACATGGCAGGAGGAAAGCAAACCCCTAGACAGAAAATGATCAACCTGATGTATTTGGTGTTCATCGCGATGTTGGCACTGAATATGTCTAAAGAAGTACTGTCGGCTTTTGGTCGTATGAATACTTCTATGGAAGAGAACAATGCAGCCACTGCAGCACGCAGCCAGGCATTATTGGCAGATTTAACTACAAAAGCAGGAGAGGCCCCTGAAAAATTTAAAGAGCCAAAAGAAAAAGCTGAAACAGTAAGCAACGCTACAAAAAAGTTTAGCGATTTCATGACCAAGTTCAGGTCAGATATGCAAGGTAGTGTGGTAGATGCTACAGATTACCAAACAATGGATAATGCTGATTATGTAGATAATCAATTATTTGCAGGTGAAGGTCTTGCCGATCGTGGTAAGGAATTTGTAAAGCAGATGGATGACTACAGAAACAGCGTATTGTCAGTTTTAGGTGATTCTGAAAGCATGAAAAAAATTGCTGATGATGTTAAAAAACGTTTTAGCACTGCTGACGTAAAGAATCGTGATGGTAAAACTGTGAGTTATATGGATTATAACTTTAAAGGTTTCCCATTAGTTGCTTCTATTACTAATGTTACCAAACTAGATTCTGACGCTAAAAATACGGAAGCTGAAATTATTTCTGCTTTATTATCTGGTGAATTGAACGAGCAGGTAAGTATGAAAAACTACAGCACCTTACTTCAAACTCCAAAATCAGCATATTATCAAGGAGAAACTTTTAATGGTGAGATTGTATTGGGTCGTACTGATGCTTCAACAAAACCTAGTAAGGTTGAATTAACCTTAGACGGTCGTAAGCTTACAGAAAACGATTATGAACTAGATGGTGGTAAGGTAAAATTAAAAGTAGGTGCAGGACGCCCTGGTGATCATAAGATCGAAGGTAAACTAATCTTTACTCAGGATGGTGAAGATCTAGAAGTTCCTGTTAGTAACACATTTGCTACTATCTCTAAGCCAAATGCGGCTGTAATCTCAGCTGATAAAATGAATGTAGTATATCGTGGGGTAACAAACCCGATGACAATCTCTATTCCTGGGATTCCTAACAATCGTGTTCGAGCTACAGCACCTGGTTTAAAACCTGTTAGCGGTAGCAAGTATGCAATGAATCCAGGTAAAGGTCGTGAAGTAACAATTACAGCACGTGGGACTTTACCTGATGGTGCGCCTATTAGTACATCATCTAAGTTTAGAATTAAAGATATTCCAAGACCAACAGGTACACTTCGTGGCGAAGATGGTTCTATTAAAATGTCTAGAAAAAATTTAGAGATTTCTACTGTTGGAGCAAAGTTATTTGATTTTGACTTTGATTTGAACTTACGAGTTTCTCAATTTGACTTTAAAGTATCAGGACAACCTACAGTAACTGTAAGAGGTTCTAGATTAAATGCAAAAGCAAAAAATGCGCTGAAAAGAGCGAAAAGAGGTTCTGCTGTGCAAATAATGAACATTAAGGCTAGTATTGCTGGAAACAGCACCTACCGTCTTAAGAAAATTAGCCCTGTAGTAGTAGAGCTTACTAATTAAAAATTAAACGAAAGAACTTAATCATGAAAAGGATATTTGTAGCGATAATGGTCACTGCCGGATTTAGTTATACTGCAGTAGCACAATCTAATTTGCTCAATGCTAAGACTCCAGAAATGGTAGGAGTGAAGACAGAGCAGCAAATAGAGGCCGATAATGACCAGCCATTAGAGTATGGTTATGTCGATGATCGTGATATTTTGTGGTCAAAAACAGTTTGGGAAGTAATCGATCTCGATGAACGAATCAATTTTCCACTCTATTATCCTATCGATACTGTTAATATTGGATCAGATCGTAGATCATTGTACCAAATTTTCATGAGAGAGCTCAATTCAGGTCGCCTAGAGGTATATGCAGATTCATATTTTACCGAAAAGCGTACAACTGCTGATATTGAAAGCGCATTGGTAAAGAAGGATACGCTAGATGCTGGTTTTGACCAGTTGAACGCAGGTGAAACACTTTCTGCGGAGTATGTAGACATTCGTGAATTAAGTGGTGCTGATATTGAAGCATTTCATGTAAAAGGTGTTTGGTATTTTGACAAGCGCCAAGGTGAAATGAAATACCGTTTATTGGGTATTGCACCAGTAGCTCCAGATGTACAAACTATCGACGATGATGAGCCGGATATGATCGAATTATTCTGGGTATGGTTCCCAAGTATTCGCCCTGCCCTTCACGAGGCCAAAGTGTTTAATAAAAACAACACAGCGATGCCACTTTCATATGACCACTTATTAAATTCTCGCCGTTTTAATGCAACTATTTATAAGGAAGATAATGAGTATGGTGACCGCCGTGTTAATGAATATGTTAGAGAGAACGCTCTCATGCAATTGTTAGAATCTGAACGTATTAAAGAACGCATTCGTGATTTTGAACAAGATATGTGGAGTTATTAAGACCATAATAGAAAGTAAAAAGCCCTGACTGAACAAGTCAGGGCTTTTTTTATTGAAACAATGTCATTTGGCACTTAGTTATTTCAAATAGCCATGTTCTTTTAGTAAATCGAATCCGGTTTTCATAAGGGGTCTAAACGATTGTACAGGTCGATTAAATAAACCAATAAAAACAATATCCTGATCGGGAATACTAATGTGAAATGCCCTAAAACCTCCCTGGGACCCCGTATGATGTACTATATAGACATTAGGGTAATCTTCACTTCTAAGTAGCATACGTTCACCCATCATCCATCCGTAACCCACAAAAGGAAGGATGTCACTTTTCCAATTAGATGGTCGATATGCCGTTCTTGAGTTTTTAATGCTCTTTTTATTCAAGAAAATCTCATTTTTGTGCGCTTTTTCGTATTTGGCAAGATCGTTTACCGTGCTCCAGACACCCCCATTTCCGGCAGCTGCGAAAGTAGGTACTTCTCCGTAGTCAGATTCTTCATACACATTCCTATTTTTTACATATGCATGTGCAACGCCGTTAGCAGGATGTGGTCCGTTGGTTATTGTACTGTGCTCCATACCCGATGGCGCAAAAATGTTTTTAATAATGAATTCCTGCCAAGGTTGACCTGATACTTTTTCAATAATTAATGCGAGACCGTTGTAACAAGGGTTTGAATATTGAAATTTTTCTCCTGGTTCAAAATTTAAGGTTTGTACGGCCTTTATCGGCTCGAAGTTGGCAGTATCTTTTGCAGTAAGATAAAAATCAGGTTGCGCTCTTACGGGTCTTAAGTCGGGGATCCCTGATGTGTGAGACAACAGATTTTTTATGGTTACTTGCTGTGCAATTTCTTGGTTTTTAAAATCAGGGAAATGATCAAATAGGGTATCATCAAGCGATAGAAGATTTCGTTCAGATAAAATTAATATGCCATTGGCAACAAAAGTTTTCGAAATGGATCCTGTATTATATATAGTGTTTTCAGTATTTTTTTCTCGAGTTTTCATATTTGCTAAACCATAGCTTTTCAAAAATATGGTATCATCGCCCTTTTTTATCAGGACGGTCCCTCCCGGTTCATTACTACTGAATTCCTTTTGTAAAAAAGCATCAAATTCGTTTGATAATTTGTTGTGAGATTGTGCATTGGTGGTTAATGTACCAATAATGAATAGCAGTATAAAAAATCTTTTCATTGTTTACTGAAATAGTTTCAACCTAAAGATACCATTTTGAGCAAGCTAACTTCTCGTTTTAACCTATTTTAGCATCTATGAAAGTAGACTACCTTGTTGTTGGTTTCGGACTTGCGGGATTATCCTTTGTTGAGCAATTAGAGCAAAATAATAAGAGTTATCTCGTATTCAATGATCATTCACAAGCAGCGACTAAAACAGCTGCAGGTGTCTACAATCCTACGAATTTAAAACGGTATACTGCCGTTTGGAATGCTGTTGAACATTTAAAAGTGCTTCCTCACTTCTTTGATAAAATCGAAAATCGATTAGGTATATCAATTCGATCGGAGATTCCTATTTATCGGCGTTTTTCATCGATTGAAGAACAAAATAATTGGGTGGTCGCTAGCGATAAACCGAAACTAGCTCCTTTTTTAAGTACTGACTTTATAAGCAATCCATTTCAATATCTTACTACCAATCAAGATCTTGGCAAGGTATTACAGACGGGCAGAATTGATACGCAGCTTTTAGTTAGTGAGTATATCTCATTTTTGATGAGAAAGCATTTGGTAATATCTGAGCCATTTGTGCATAAAAAAATTGTTTTCGATTCCGATGATGCTATTTCTTATGAGAGTATTTCGGCAAAAACAATTGTATTCTGTGAGGGCTATGGACTAAAAAAGAATCCGTTTTTTAATTATTTGCCATTGCAAGGCAATAAAGGAGAATATTTAATTATAGAATCGGTTGATTTGAAAGTAGACGTAATACTTAAAGCTGGATTATTTATTGTTCCGTTGGGTAATGATCGGTATAAAGTTGGAGCTACTTTTGACCGAGAGGATAAAACAAATGCAATAACCGATAGGTCGAAAAATAAAATCGTAGAAAAACTAAGCAAAGCAATTGCATGTCCTTTCAAAATTGTAAACCATGTAGCAGGGATACGACCGACTACAAAAGACAGAAAACCATTTTTAGGCAGGCATCCACAATACAAGCAATTGGCTGTTTTTAATGGTTTTGGTAGTCGTGGCATTTTAATGGCGCCAGCATTATCCGCTCAGCTGTATAATTACCTAGAAAAAGGTCATTCTTTGGGTAGTGAAGTAGATATCGCCAGATACTCTATTGACTAAGATTTAACGAGATTCTTATCGTAACTCATAAACATATTAATCCAAATATTTCTGGATAGTCGCATAATAACCGGCATAAAAACCACCATGGTGCCCACTATTGAAATAAAGGCAACTTTTAAATTTGTTCCTAAAATCAAATAACTAATCACAAATGCTGCCACTGCAAATACAATTCCTACGGCATAACTAACGTACATGGCACCGTAGAAAAATGAAGGTTCAATTTTATATTTAGTATTGCAATGACCACAACGTTCATGCATCTTTAAGGTTTCAGAAAGCGCGTACGGATTTTTATTGACGTACATACTTTCCTGCTGGCACTTAGGGCAACTACCCTTTAAAATACTCGAAATTTTACTCCCTTTACCAATCATTTTTTTATCCTTTTATCTAAATATAAATTTAATCATCTTTGCAGAATTATAAATGAGAAGTGAATAGGATATTCTTATATCACAATAGCATAAAATTACTTTTTTTCGACGATGCTTAACATTCATAATTTATCGGTTTCTTTTGGTGGAGAATACCTGTTTGAAGAAATTACATTTCGGTTAGGAGCAGGAGATCGTGTTGGTTTAGTCGGTAAAAATGGTGCCGGTAAATCGACCTTGTTACGTATTATTTCAGGAGAACAAGAGTATGATACCGGGCAAATTGCAACGGATAAAGAAGTTACGACAGGTTTTTTAAAACAAGATATTGATTTTGTAAAGGGACGAACAGTTCTTGAAGAATCGTATGAAGCATTTTCTGAGATTAAGAAACTGGAACGTCAGCTTGAAGAGATTAATCAGCAACTAGCGGAACGCACCGACTATGAAAGCGCTAGTTATTCGCAGTTAATGATCGATCTGAACGAAGTACAACACCAGTATGAAATTCATGGCGGATATGATTATCAAGGACAGACAGAACGAATTTTACAAGGCTTAGGGTTTAAACGATCTGATTTTGAAAAACTAACTGATACCTTTTCTGGTGGGTGGCGAATGCGTATTGAACTTGCCAAACTACTACTTCAGGATAATGACATTTTGTTGCTGGATGAGCCTACAAACCACTTAGACATTGAATCAATTATCTGGCTGGAAGATTTTTTAAAATCATACGCGGGTGCGGTGGTAATAGTTTCGCATGACCGTATGTTTTTAGATAACGTGACTAATCGAACCATTGAGATATCATTAGGACGTATTTATGATTATCCCAAACCATATTCTAAGTTTTTGATTTTACGCAAAGAACTGCGCGAGCAGCAACTGGCCACTCAAAAGAATCAACAAAAACAGATTGAGCAGACCGAGAAATTAATTGAAAAATTTCGTGCCAAAGCCAGTAAAGCAAGTATGGCGCAATCACTTATAAAAAAGCTTGATCGTATTGAGCGCGTTGAAGTAGATGAAGAAGATAATGCAGTAATGACATTACAGTTTCCGGTTTCTGTAAATCCGGGTAAGGTAGTACTAGAGGCCTCGAACATTAGTAAAAACTATGATAATAACCACGTACTATCTAATATAGATTTAATGATAGAGCGGGGCACAAAAACCGCGTTTGTCGGGCAAAATGGTCAAGGCAAGTCTACATTAGCAAAGATTGTTGTTCAAGATATTGATCACGAAGGAGATCTAAATCTTGGGCACAATGTTCAAATAGGATATTTTGCTCAGAATCAAGCCGATCATCTTGATGGGAATTTAACAGTGGAAGATACGATGATTCATGCTGCGAACGAGAAAAACAGAAGTAAAGTACGTGATATACTGGGGTCGTTTTTATTTCGTGGTGATGACGTAGATAAATATGTTAGGGTATTGTCTGGCGGAGAGCGAAATAGATTAGCGTTGGCAAAACTATTGTTGCAACCCTTTAATGTCTTGGTAATGGACGAGCCGACGAATCATCTTGATATTAAATCAAAAAATGTACTCAAAGAGGCGCTTTTAAAGTTTGAAGGCACACTTATTTTGGTTTCTCACGATCGAGATTTCTTACAGGGACTTACTAACCGTGTTTACGAGTTTAAGGATAAAAAGATAAAAGAATATTTAGGTGATATTGATTTTTACCTAGATCAACGAAATATTGCTAATCTACGGGAAGCAGAAAAACGAACTATTCAGTTTACTAAGGAAGTAGAAAAACCGAAAGAAGGAAAACGATCGTATGAAGATCAAAAGAAGCTCAAGTCACTTAATAATCGTCTAAGTAAGGTCGAATCACAAATCAACCAGCTTGAAAAAGAAATCAAAAGGATTGATGTTGAATTAGAAATCAATTATGATGCTACCGTTGCTAACCCTGATTTCTTCGATTCTTATCAAAAAAAGAAAGATACCCTTGAAAAATTAATGGAGGACTGGGAAGAAATCACAGAAAATCTAGAACAGTTTTAAATCCTTTTTCTAGCTATTTATTTAAGACTTATTTAACTACGGGCTGTTTTCTAGATATCTACTTTTGTTTAACAATTAAAATATATTGTTAGTCAATTAAAGTCTGGTTCGTTGAGCTAACTTTCAAATTAAATAACCAAAATGATTGCACGTCGCATTTTACTTTCTTTATTGGGAGTGCTACTAATTGCGCTTGCTGTGGGAGCTGCGTATCTTTTAATATCTGGGAATAAACGGAAGCGACCAGAGCCAAAGAAAATTGTAAAAATGGTAAATGTGGATACCGTGCAAAATGGTACCATACCTATTACTATTGATGCCAAGGGTAACTTAGTTGCTAAGAGAAGAGTAGAGTTATTTTCTGAAGTTCAGGGTGTTTTTAAATCAGGGACGAAATTATTTAAGCCAGGACAGCCGTATAATTTTGGCGAAACCTTGTTGCGTATTGATGCAGATGAATACTATGCAAGTGTAAAATCGCAAAAAAGTGCACTTTATAATCAAATAACAAGTATAATGCCTGACCTTCGGTTAGATTATCCCGACGAGTATTCAAAATGGCAACAATACCTAAATACCTTTGATGTCGATAAAGTGACACCAAAACTACCCAAAGTTACTTCAGAAAAGGAGCGGTATTTTCTATCGGGTAGAAACATTTTCACCTCGTATTATAATGTTAAAAATCTCGAACAACGATTAGTTAAATATACAATTAAAGCACCCTTTAAAGGCATCTTAACACAAGCTTTGGTAACTGAGGGGACACTAATACGTCCCGGGCAAAAATTGGGCGAATATATCGACACAGGAGCATATGAACTTGAGGTTGCTATTAATAAATCATATGCTGATTTGTTAGAGGTAGGTAAAAAGGTGCAGCTTACTAATCTTGACAAGACGAGGCGTTATGAAGGTATTGTGTCTCGAGTAAATGGTAACGTTGATGTCGCTTCACAAACAATAAACGCCTATGTAACAGTTAAGGACGGTGCTCTTCGAGAAGGAGTGTATTTAGAAGCTACGCTTGATGCTAGGGAAGAAAATAATGCGATTATGGTAAGCCGTAATTTGTTGCAACCAAATGATCAAGTGTTTGCAGTAAAAGACTCTGCCTTAACCTTAGTGCCTGTTACACCAGTTTATTATACTGAAAAATCGGTGGTTTTAAAAGATGTTCCTGATGGTACGGTCTTAATCAAAAGTCCAGTCCCCGGTGCATATACGGGAATGTTGGTTAAAGTATTCAAAGGTAAAAAGCACAAAGAATCTAGCCAGAAAAAAGTATCAGCCAACAACAATTCTTAAGCAACATGCGAAAGCTCATATCTTATTTTATTAAGTATCACGTTGCAGTTAATGTAATTGTTATTGCTTTTGCGGTTTTTGGAATTTTTGGCGCACTCTCCTTAAACTCATCATTTTTTCCTTTAACTGACTCTAAAAATATTTCGATTAATATTACCTATCCCGGTGCTTCACCTCAGGAAGTTGAGGAAGGTATTGTCCTTAAAATAGAAGACAATTTAAAGGGGCTTGAAGGTGTAGATCGCGTAACGTCCGTATCTCGGGAAAATAGCGGAAATATCAATGTAGAAATTGAGAAAGGCGAGGATATTGATTTTATGCTGCTGGAGGTAAAAAATGCAGTAGATCGCGTGCCTACATTTCCAACGGGTATGGAACCTCTGGTCGTCTCAAAATTAGAAGCAGTAAGACCTACTATTACCTTTGCTATAAGCGGGGAGAATATACCACTGACAACCTTAAAGCAAATTGGCCGCCAGGTTGAAAATGATCTTCGTGCTATCGATGGTATTTCTCAAATTAATATTACGGGTTATCCTGATGAGGAAATTGAGATTGCTGTTAATGAAGGCAGCTTATTAGCCTACAATATTTCATTTAACGAGGTGTCACAAGCGGTAAGTAGATCTAATATTCTTACTACTGGCGGTACTATCAAAACCAATGACGAAGAGTATTTGATACGGGCAAACAATCGCGCCTATTATGGTGATGAACTTTCTAATATTATTGTACGAGCAGATGCTTCAGGTACTACCGTCAGATTAAAAGATGTTGCTAGTATTCGCGATCGTTTTTCGGAGACAGCCAATGCCTCCTTTTATGATGGCAATCCCTCTGTAAGTGTCACCATAACTAGTACAAATACTGAAGATTTAATTGGAGCAGCTGATAAGGTAAAAGAATACATAGAAGATTTCAATATAAAATACAACAATGTTCAGCTAAACGTAGTTAGTGATGCTTCTACCACACTTGTTCAGCGAACAGAATTACTTACTGAAAATGCTATAATAGGGATGATCTTAGTACTCATCTTTCTAAGCTTATTCTTAAATACTAGATTAGCTTTTTGGGTTGCCTTTGGTTTGCCAGTTGCATTTCTTGGAATGTTCATGTTAGCACCTTTTTTTAATGTCACTATTAATGTGCTATCGCTATTTGGGATGATTATTGTGATCGGTATTTTGGTAGATGATGGTATTGTCATTGCAGAAAATATTTATCAGCATTACGAAAAAGGAAAAAAACCAATTCAAGCTGCCATTGATGGAACGATGGAAGTAATTCCACCAATTGTGTCAGCCATCATTACTACAATACTTGCTTTTGGTATCTTTTTGTTTTTAGATGGACGCATTGGTGACTTTTTTGGTGAAGTCTCCGTGATAGTAATTTTGACTTTAGGCGTTTCACTAATTGAAGCACTTATTATTTTACCTGCGCATTTGGCACATTCAAAAGCGTTACGGCAAGACGGTAAAAAGCCAACCACCACTATCGGTAAAATTTTTGGTAAGCTAAGGTATATCAACACCTTTGGCGATAAAATAATGCGGTGGTTGCGCGATAAAATGTATAGCCCTGTGCTTCGCTTTTCGCTTGAAAACAAGTTTTTTACCTTTTCCTTATTTATTGTTTTTGTTGTTTTAACGGTGGGAAGCTTTGGTGGTGGCATAATTCGGGGAGCTTTTTTTCCGCAAATTGCGAGTGATCGTGTGGCTGTAACCCTAAACATGCCAAACGGAACCAATGAAAAAGTAACAGAAAGTATTATTTCTTTTATTGAAGAAAAAGCAATCGAGGTAAATAAAGAACTTACAGATGAGTATTTAGCAGGGACCGGCAATGTTCTTTATCAAAACATAGTGAAAAATATTGGTCCTGGGTCAGCAACAGCTTCTTTAAGTATTAATTTGCTTCCTGGTGAAGACCGCCCTGATAATTTACCTTCTTCATTAGTAACCAATCGACTACGAGAAAAAGTGGGTCCTATAATAGGTGTTGAAAGTTTGGTTTTTGGCAGCGGAGGAAACTTTGGAGGTAGTCCTGTTTCGGTTTCGTTATTAGGAAATAACATTAATGAATTGAAAGCTGCGAAAAAGGAACTCAAAGCACTTTTTGAAAGTAATTCCCAGCTTAAAGATATTGTTGACAATGACCCTGCAGGAATCAAAGAAATTAGTATTGAACTAAAGGAGAATGCCTACTTGTTAGGGTTGAGTTTACGTGATGTTATGGCTCAGGTACGAGCTGGTTTTTTTGGCGCCCAAGCCCAACGTTTTCAACGTGGTCAAGATGAAATTCGTGTTTGGGTGCGTTACGATAGGTCGAATAGATCATCTATTACTGACTTAGATGACATGAGAATTGTAACGCCCGCCGGTCAACGTATTCCTCTAGCTGAAATTGCGAATTACACTATCGAACGAGGTAATGTTGCCATTAATCATTTAAATAGTCAGCAGGAAATTCAGGTTTCGGCGGATTTAAAAGACCCTAAAAACAGTAATCTTACTGAAATTTTAGCGGAGATAAAGCAGGTTGTTGAAGAAGATATTTTGGTAAAATACCCAACAATTACACCATCATTTGAAGGTCAAAATAGAGAGCGTAATAAATTAATGGATTCCTTAGGGCCGGTTGGTTTAATTGTTCTTCTGTTAATCTATATCACTATTGCTTTTACATTTAGAAGTTATAGTCAACCATTTTTGTTATTGTTGTTAGTGCCTTTTAGTCTTCCGGCGGTAGCCTGGGGTCATTGGATTCATGGTTTCCCTGTAAACATTTTGTCAATGTTAGGAATCATCGCCCTTATTGGTATTATGGTTAATGATGGGTTGGTGTTAATAGGAAAATTCAATAGTAATTTACGCAGTGGGATGACATTTGATACGGCTATTTATGAAGCGGGAAGATCGCGCTTCAGAGCAATTTTCTTAACATCAATTACAACCATCGCTGGTCTGGCTCCTTTAATTTTTGAAACAAGTAGGCAGGCTCAATTCCTTATTCCTATGGCTATATCAATAGCTTATGGTATAGGCTTCGCAACGGTTTTAACGCTAATTTTAATGCCAATTTTCTTGTCGTTTAGCAATTTCTGGAAACGAGAATATACTTGGTTATTTGCTAATAGACCTATAAGTAAAGAAGAGGTTGAGCGAGCGATCAAAGAACAAAAGGAAGAGCAGGAAATTGAAAAAACTCCGCTGAATGGGAAGCATACTGTTCCTACAACTACTGATAAAGGACTAAGTACCGACAAAATCGAAGAATTTTATGAAGCTTAAATACAAGTCACTGCTAGTAATTTTATTATGCAGTGTGATAGCTAAACTATATTCTCAAGAGATTAAGGAAGAAACCTTAACTAAAAAGGAAGCCATTAGCCAAATGCTCGAAAACAACTTCGGGATTTTGTTAGCGAATAATCAAGTGGCGGTGGCTAAGAATAATAAGAGTATTTTAAATGCTGATTATTTACCGAGTATTACAGGAAATGCCGGTGGTAGTTTTGACCAAAATTCATCGACTACTGATTTTAATGGTGCTCTTGATAACCAGGGTAATCCGCGTCCAGATATTGAGATTAATGATGCGGAAACTAGACGATACAATGCTTCAATCAATCTAGATTATACGCTGTTTGATGGATTAGGTCGGTACTACAATTATAAACAATTAAAAGAGGAATACAATTTATCACAATTACAAGCTCGCGAAACAATAGAAAATACGATGTTGCAACTGTTTAGCGTGTATTACGAAGTTGCAAGACTAACAGAAAATGAAACTGTTTTGCAAGAAGCGCTTGCTATTACAAAACAACGAGAAAAAAGAGCTGAATATCAATTTGAATATGGTCAGGCCAATAAGTTAGCGGTATTAAACGCCCAAGTTGATGTCACAACCGATAGTATTAACATATTAAATGTGCAGCAACAATTGCGAAACGCGAAACGAGATTTAAATGTGGTTCTAAACAGAGAATTAGCGAAGCAAGCAAATGTTGATACTACCGTTGTATTTGTTAATGAATTGGTGGTTGACAGCTATTTGGAAACGGCGGCAACAAACAATGTACGTTTGCAGCAGGTTGATCAAGATATAAAGATTAGTGAGTACCAAATTAAAGGTGCTAAATCATTTATCCTTCCTACTATTGGTTTAACGGGGAGTTACGGTTGGAATACATCTGATAACCCGGCTTCTGCATTCTTTCCTGGAACTACTCAAAACTCGAACAACCTAAACGTAGGGCTTAATTTACGGTGGAACTTGTTCGATGGAGGGAGGTCTATTGTGGCACTTAAAAATGTGAAGATTGCCAATGAAAGTCAGCAACTAATAAAGAAACAATTACAGCAGCAAGTTCTAAGAGATATTGAAAATGCAAAGGACAGCTATAAAAATGCATTGACTATTTACAGGTTGCAAGAACAAAATGTATTGACTAGTAAGGACAATTTCAATCGATCAGAAGAACGGTTTAAACTGGGGCAAATCACCAGTGTGGAGTATAGACAGGCTCAACTAAATTATCTGAATGCGCAAACGACCAAAAATGCAGCGAAATACACTGCTAAATTGGCTGAACTGGCCGTATTACAATTAAGTGGTCAATTATTAAATGTGGAATTCTAACTACTCAACGCTAACTACTAAGGAATGAACGAACACTTTTTTCAGTGCCCTTATTGTTGGGAGGAAATATCGATGTTGCTTGATCCTTCCGCATCACAAACCTATATTGAGGACTGTGAAGTATGTTGCAATCCTATTGAAATTGACGTCGTTTTTGAGAATAGCGAATTAATAAGCTTAGCAGTTAGAGATATTGAGCAATAAACATTAGTTTTTCAATTCATTAATATCCTTTTTTAGCATTTCAATTGAGTTTTGTAGTTGTAATAAAGTGCTGTTGCTATTAGGATTAGTGTCTATATCAAAACTCAATGTACTAGTCACTTGCCATAATTCCTGTATCTCTTTTTGATCTATCTGAATCGGAGGGTACTCGGCATTAATCGATATTAGCATTAGCTTTGATGGGTCTTGCGGTAACTGTATCTTTTTTACCAGAACACTATCCTTTAAAACGACCACGCAAATTGCATTTTTGTCAATATCTTGAATTCTTTCGATCGCTTTTCCTATCACCCATTCATTAGGTTTTAAACTAGGTAACATACTATCGCCTTCTACTTGAAAACCTCTAAAGGTAGCATTTCTAAATTCGGGTAATGGTAAGTCAAAAGCGGGTAATTGCTCAAACCAATCTACATCTTGCAAGTTATGTGGATAGCCAGCGGCTGCTTTTACATTAACCATTACCATATTATCATTATCGTTACTATCGACAGTAACTACTTTTGGCATGACATTCTGAGTGGTTTCTAAATACTGTTCAAAACTTTTACCGTACAACCAAAGCGGGTTGATTTTAAACTGTCTCAATAATTCCATGACAATACTGCCGGTAATCTTTGTTTTACCGCGCTCAATATCAGCAGTGCTATTTTTCGTGCCAAGCTTTTCGGCGAATTGTTGCTGGGTGAAACCTAGTATTTCTCTAACCTTTTTAAAGCGTTGTGCTTCAGTAGATAACTGTTTTTCCATATCTCAAAGTTATGAATTTTTGGAATAATTCCAATTTTTTATTGGATTATTTCCATTTATTAGGAAAAATTCCATATATTTGGAAAAAATCCAAGAAGCGAATGTCTTTTGATCGCATTAATGAGAAATTAAATATTCTGGCAGATGCTGCTAAGTATGATGTGTCATGTGCATCGAGTGGTAGTGATCGTAAGAATAAGAATAAGGGTCTTGGTAATGCATCTAAAATGGGTATTTGTCATTCATATACACAAGATGGACGTTGTGTTTCGCTATTAAAAATATTGCTTACAAATCACTGCATTTTTGATTGCGCGTATTGTGTGACTAGAAAAAGTAATGATGTAAAACGAGCGGCATTTAAGGTACAAGAGGTGGTCGATTTAACGATCAATTTTTATCGCCGCAATTATATAGAGGGGTTGTTTTTAAGTTCAGGCATTTTTAAGAATGCTGATTTCACAATGGAACGGTTGGTTGCGGTGGCTAAAAAGCTTAGAAAAGAAGAGAATTTTAACGGGTATATACATTTAAAGTCTATTCCAGGCGCCTCAGATGAATTAATGTATGAGGCCGGATTGTATGCTGATAGGTTGAGTGTGAATATCGAAATACCTACTAAAAAAGGATTAAAGTTACTCGCGCCAGATAAAAGACGAGAAGACTTTTTAAAGCCGATGAATACGGTAAAAAATGAGATTGTAAAGTATAAAAACGAAAAGAAAATAATAAAGAGTACACCGGTTTATGCACCCGCAGGGCAAAGTACACAGATGATCGTTGGCGCTAGTGGGGAAAGCGATAAAGATATCATGTACGCATCTAGCTTCTTTTATAAGAATTTTAAGCTTAAGCGGGTGTATTATTCTGGTTATGTGCCAATAAGTAACGATAGCAGGTTGCCATCTTTGGGGTCTCCGGTACCCATGCTACGTGAAAACAGATTGTATCAAACTGATTGGTTACTTCGGTTTTACGGATTTGAAGTACAAGAGTTATTAAATGAACCGCATCCTAATCTTGATGTGGAAGTCGATCCGAAGTTGAGTTGGGCACTTCGTAATCTGGATTATTTTCCTGTAAACGTGAATACTGCAAATAGGCAAATGCTAGCACGTGTACCAGGGTTAGGAATGCAATCTGTTTATAAAATTATACAAGCAAGAAAGTTTAGGGGTTTGAATTGGGATCATCTCAAGAAAATAGGCGTGGCTCTTAACAGAGCCCGCTATTTTCTTATTTGCAACTCGGTAGACTTCGAAAAAAGAGATCTTACATCGGCACAAATACGAAGTCTTATTATACAGAAAACGAATAGCAAATATCAAGGTTTTTACAATAATCAACTAAGTCTGTTTAATTAACGATACATTATGGAAGCAATTTATTTATACGACGGTACATTCGAAGGTTTTTTAACTACAGTATATCAGGTTTTTGAAGAAAAGCAGTACAAAGCAAAGATTGTAAAACCTAAACATTATCAACCGGATATGTTTGTCAATACAACAGATATTGTAACCGATCTTCTTAAAGCAAAAAGAGTTTGGCGTTCATTAAATCTAAAGGCGACAAAAATGGGGGCAAATCAATTACGTAAAGCTTTTTTAAGTGAGATAAAAGGTATTGAAAACGTATTACTTAGGTACATTATTTATGCGTACTCCACAGAGTCTTTTGTAAATATTGATTATTCTAATAAAGATGTGTTAAGAGTGTCGCAAATTGCACAAATGGTAGGAAGGGAAAAACACCGTATGGAAGCTTTTGTGAGGTTTAAATTGACTAAAGACGGTTACTATTTCGCAGAGATAGCACCAGATTTTAACGTTATTCCGTTAATAGAAAAGCACTTTAAAGATCGATATGCAGATCAGCAATGGGTTATTTATGATAAAAAACGTAAATATGGAATTCACTATGATTTACAGAAGGTGCATACCATCGTTTTTGAGGATACTAATTATCAAAGCACTGATGATATTAGTTTGTTAGATGAATCAGAGACGGAATATCAAAAGCTATGGAAAGATTATTTTGACTCGACGAATATCGAGAGTCGAAAGAATATGAAGTTGCATAAACGTCATGTTCCTAAGCGGTACTGGAGATATTTAAGTGAAAAACAGCCTGGCTAAAATGGGGGTTATTTAGGTTTGTTTTTAGGGAAAAGCCCTGATGGCTAAATCGCGGCTAGGTTGTATCTTCATCATCAATAAATTTTTAAGCTATGCCCGATCAACCTAAATTTAGATTATGTATTACCATGGCAGGAGCCGTTTCTGCCGGTTCCTACACTGGCGGTGTTGTTGACTATTTGTTAGAAACCCTTGAACTTTGGGAAAAAGCCAAGGAAAAGAATCGAAGTTTGGGAGAAGGGCATCCTGATTATGACAAGAGCATTCCTATGCATGATGTTGAAATCGATGTTATTAGTGGTGCATCAGCCGGAGGGATTACAGGGACTCTTACAATGTTGTCGTTGCTTGACAAAAACCACAGGCCATATAACGAGAATAACCCAAATGGGGTTAATAATAAGTTTTATGAAAGTTGGGTAACCATGGCTGACAATGGTAGAGGCGATACACTTGAAAAAATGTTACGAAATGATGATTTGAAAGAT
The DNA here is from genome assembly GCF_046524175.1 of Spongiivirga sp. MCCC 1A20706. NCBI lineage: Bacteria > Pseudomonadati > Bacteroidota > Flavobacteriia > Flavobacteriales > Flavobacteriaceae > Spongiivirga > Spongiivirga sp. MCCC 1A20706. Next base: position 88,301 of record NZ_JBEFZF010000006.1, on the reverse strand, counting down.
AAAGTTCCTTCGCTACTTAATACAGATGCTATTGAAGAAATTGCGGATAAGGCGTTGAAGGTCGTGAGTAGTCAGGATTCAATTACTTTCCCCTCTTATGTTTCTCAGGAATTGGATTTGGTGTTAACCACAACTAATTTAAGAGGAGTTAATTTCAAGGTGGATTTTAGTGGCGCTAACAAGAATGATGATAACGGAACGGTCATAACTACACATGGAGGTTTTTTTAGATATAAAATCGCTAATGGCGATTTGAAAAGTGGTATCCCTGATGGTGGAGATGAGTTGTTTTATGTGATAGATCCTAAAGATGAAAAAGATATTGGTGCTTTGCGAGACGCCACATTAAGTACTGCTGCTTTTCCGATTGGGTTGAAGTCAAGGGAGATTACGATATCAAATGAGTACATTAAACGTTTTCCTAGATATTTATTTGGAGATAGAGAAGGAATAACTGCACAAGAAATAGAAGGTGATACATATACTTTTAATAGTATCGATGGGGGTCTCATAAACAATGAGCCATATGGAATTGGTTTAAAAATCCTTAGAGAGCGCATGGATAAACAAGATTTTGATAATGGCAAATATGCCGTTATCATGGTTGATCCTTTTCCTAATAAAGATACTGATACCAGTAAAAGTGAAAGCAATGGCATATTGGATATTGCTGCTGGAATGTTTAAATCACTTAGAAATCAGGTAATGTTTAATCAGGACGGGATTCTTGATGCGCTGGACTTGAAAAATAGAACTAAGTTTTTGATAGAACCTGTAAGAAAAGTAGAACGCAACGGAAGTTTTAAACTTGCCAAAAATGTGCTTGCTTCTGCTCCTATTAGTGGTTTCGCAGGTTTTTTAAGTGCAGATTTACGAAAACACGACTACCAATTGGGACGGTACAACTGTCAGGCTTTCCTTAGATATCATTTTTCGGTAGCACTTGGTGCTGTAAAAGATCGATTGGGAGTAGGTATAACTGATGAAGCATCTTCAAGATTCCGTTTTTCTGATAAACCCAAAGACGAAACGGGAAATATGCATTTTCCTATCATTCCTGATATGCGTGTGTTAAAAAATTTTGATGAGCAACTCGATACAGATACTTATGGTGCCGATGCTAAGATCAGTTTACTCCCATTTCCTTCAGTAAATTTTGAGCACTTTGAAAAAAAGTATAAGAAATCAATTAAAAAAAGACTTCAAAAGGTCAGTAATGGTTTAATTGATAATACTTTTTTTAAAATTGCTAATTGGCTTTTTTTAAGAGGTAAAATGTATAAAGCTGTTATTGGTATGATTAAAAAAGAACTTAAAGAAGGCGAGTTATTGAAATAGTTACTGTTTTAGTAACAGGATCAATGCTCCTAAGGCGGTAAGAATAAGGATCATTTTCCGGTAAAAATGATCTTTGATTTTTTTAACAAGACGTACTCCTAAAACTAATCCAATTACAACAGGAACAATTAATTTCATGTTTACAATCATCGATTCGATCGTAATCGTTTTCCAAACGAAAATGTGAAAAGGCAACTTAAATAAGTTGATGAAAAAGAAAAGCCACGCAGCAGTACCAATAAACTCATTTTTTGGTAATCGCATAGCTAGAAAAAAAATGTTTGAAAATGCCCCTGCTAAATTACCAATCATGGTGGTAACACCGGCCATGGTACCCATAAAAGCGGCGAAAGTAGGATGTGTGGGAACTTTTTTTGATTTTCTTTGGTCCCACCAGTACATCATGATAACGCTCAGTAAGATAACGATAGCCATTAATTTTTTGAAAAGCGCTTCAGGAATGTCTTTGCCAACTAATACACCTACAATGACACCAAACATCATCCAGGGTAGAAAGCGTTTTAAAATGGACCATTGGGTATGACGGTTATAATAAACGACAGCAAATATGTCTCCAACGATTAGTAAGGGTACAATAAGCCCGGTCGATCTTTTTGCTCCAAATGAAATCGCCATTAATGTAACGATGATAACGGCAATACCTTTAATTCCTGATTTGGAAATCCCTAGTATAATTGAAGCAATAACAGCTGCTGCCCATGCAGTATCTGAAATGTCATTTTGGTAAAACAGCGCGTACTGCAATTTCGTTCAATGAGTTATTTAAGTCAAAGATATCTCAAATCTCACTAAAAGTAAACCTAAAATTTAACAGAACCGCTAGGTAATAGTATTTGAAACTGTAGCTGTAGAATGAAGATTAGTTTGTTCTTGAGCGATGTCTTTTTGCTCAACAACATATGCCAGAATTAACAAAGCACAAGCCAAAATGGCGATTACATATTTTTTCATTGGTCGGATAATTTGGGGTTATCTTGAATACAAGATTACTAAATTTTATTAGAATCCCAAATTTTTGTATAAAATTTTAGGTTATAGTCGTCCAAATGGTTTAAAAATTACAAACTATTTAGTGGCTGTCTTTTTTTTCTATTGATGCCTATTCGATATTGTGATTAATTTATTAATGCCTGGTCTTGTGTAAATATAAAATGGTTGTATATTTGCAGTCGATATCGCGGGATAGAGCAGTAGGTAGCTCGTCGGGCTCATAACCCGAAGGTCACAGGTTCGAGTCCTGTTCCCGCTACAATAAGCCAAATATGAAAGTATTTGGCTTTTTTTGTGCCCATTTTTGAACATACCAAGAGAAGGAATTACTTTTTATCAATTAAGGACCTTTGAATAACAAATTAATTCTTGAATTGGCTGGTATTCTGTATTTAAATGCTTAAATTTCATAAAATCTTGTTAACGTAAATGATCAAAAGTTTTATTAACCAGATAGGTGTTGCCAATTTTGTTTTATTATTAGTGGTGTTATCTATCATTGTTGTCTCAGAGTACGTTTATATATCTGGCAATAAACTTGATGCAATTTTTATAGGATTATGGGCGCCGACCATTTTAGGCTTCATGATCTATCTTAAAAGAGCTAAATAATGGATATAGTAATTATATATGCTGTAATCGTTTCCATCTTCTTCGTTGGGTGGCTTGTTACCGTTATAAAGGCATATAACGATACCTATCGAAACAACTAGTTTTTGCAATTGTAATGACTATTTAATTTTATCATATTCTAGCCGTGTATCAATATCCCTAATTACACTATCATTTTCCATCTCGAGCCTTACTAAAGAACCTTTAAACTTTTTCAATAAGGGTTTGGCTCCGTCCATATGGTCTAAATTTAGAATCTCATCTTTGAAATGATGACTGAAAATAGTCGGGTTTCCAGGTTTATTCTGATAAAAAGGACGCACTATAGTTTGTTGGTTACTGTGCTTAAGAAATTGCTTTAAGATACTATTGTAATCTTCAGTTTGAATAAACGGCATATCACCCAAACAAATCATGTATCCTTCTGTCGTGTGCTTTGCTGCTTGTATTCCATATTGAATGGAGGTCGTCATGCCTTTTTCATAGTTGGAGTTGTGAACCAATTGTATAGGCTTGTCTGTTGGAATAAGAGTCTCAATTTCTTCTCTATAATGCCCCGTAACGATAATAATTTCACTAACAGATGTTCCTAAAAGCTGCATGATCACTTCTTGAATGATGGTATGATCTTTAAACGGTAAACTTAATTTACAGCGGTTCATTCGTGAAGAAAGTCCAGCTGTAAGTACTATAGCTGTGATATGACTATCAACCTGCATTAAGAGGTTCCGTTTGAAAGTAAGTTGGTCACAAAATCCCGATCTTCAATAGTATTTGCGTTAAGAAGTACTTTTTCATCTGTTAATTTGATAACTGCAACATCAGTGTTAATTAACACTTTCCTGGGACAAGAATATCCTTGAGAAAGATAATGTAATAGAACGGGATAGGCACGGGGTTCCCAGATGGTAATCAGTGGTTCAGGAAATTGTGTGTCTGAATTAAAAAAGCAGGTGGCCAATTTGCTGGTATCCCTTTGTGAAACCAGTTGGTCAATTGTCTTTTTGTCCAATAAGGGCACATCACAAGGAACACTAAACCAAGCGGTATTAGGATTTTTCTGAAAAGCTGATAAGATTCCACCATAAGGGCCAAGTCCGACAAAAGTATCGAGGATGGTATTCTTAATTTCTTGATCAGTTGCTAGAGAAACAAATACATCATCACAGACTGTTTTTAACAAATCGTTCAAATAGTCTAATTGCGAGGTCCCATGATAATTCAGGGTAAGCTTATCAATTCCCATTCTTGTGCTCTTACCTCCACCTAGAATAAGTCCGTTTAATCTGGGTTTCTTCTTAATTATAAATTCTTGAATAAATCTAGCAATATCATCCTCATCCTTTTCAATAAAAATGGGTAGTTCACTATAATTAGGAATAAGTTTTTTGATGTAATCCGGAATGTCTTTATCGTCAATTCCAATAAATGCGATGACGTTGGTAAGCGCCGCACTGCGTTTGTCTAATGAAGATTCTTTCTTAGCATCTATAATAACAATCTGATTATTGGCGCGTTCGTGATTTCCATTTACAAGGGTAAGATCACATGCATCAAAAACACTTTGCTGTTGAATAAAATTAGATTTTGGGTGTATGTCAAATTGATGATGTGAAATCTTGTCAGTTAGCATACTTGCAAACGGCTCTCTATGCTCAACAGTTTCTTCATCATGTGAAGCGTGGTCCGCATCTACATAGGCTACGGTGAAATCACCTTTTAAATGTTTGGCGGCCGATTTTGCTATTCTTTGAATTCTACCACAATTACTTCCCAAAAGGCTTATCTCATTACTAGCGAAAAACCCACTATCGGGCTTTGTTAATTTTGCATGTTTCTGATGCTTCATATTTGGGCAATTATGTTTGTTAATCTCTCTTTTTTATTCAAAACTGAGGTTAGTCTAACTAAATTACCGTTTTTTTCAGTAATTTTCTCATATGGGTTCATCCTATTCTCAAATATATGCAGACTACAATGCGACTACGCCATGCGATGAGGAGGTGATAACAGCAATGTTGCCTTTTTTTGTCAATGAATTTGGAAATGCTTCTAGTGCGCATCATGCCTTCGGTTGGCTTGCAAAAGATGCGATAGATGAGGCTACGTCTAACATCGTAAAATGTCTAGGAATTGATGTGCGGGAGTTAGTATATACCTCTGGTTCTACTGAGGGTATAAACGCCGTTTTAAAGGGACTTTTTTTTAAAGATGGGAACAAGAAAAAACATATAATAACAGTTAAAACAGCCCATAAGGCTATGATCGATGTTTGTAGTTATCTCGAACAAAAAGGAGCATCGATAACTTATCTTTCAGTTAATTCAGATGGGCTTATCGATTTACAAGAGCTTGAAAAGACTGTTACTGACCAAACTTTAGTAGTTGCTATACTTTACGGAAATAATGAAACCGGAGTAATACAACCTCTTGACGATATATCAGAAATTTGTAAAGCGAACGAATGTTTGCTTTTTGCTGATGCCACACAAGCGCTAGGTAAGCTGGCATTGGATAACTTCTTTACTAAGATAGATTTTGCATGTTTTTCAGCGCATAAAATATATGGGCCTAAAGGTGTTGGATTTAATTATGTGAATCAGAATAAAGCTCAAATGTTAATGCCTTTTATTCACGGAGGGGGACAACAACGATCGATGCGAGGAGGAACCTACAATAACCCCGGTATTGTGGGTTTGTCAAAAGCGGTTACTTTGGCTTTTAACAATCTAAATGAAGAAAAAGAGCGACTAAGGCGGTTGCGAAATCTCTTAGCAGCAGGAATTACTGAAATAGAATCTGTTATTGTTAATGGTGGCAATACTGATCAATTGCCAAATACTCTAAACTGTTCATTTGAGTATGTAGATGGTGAACAACTACTTCGGTCATTGAGTAAAGAAATTGCCGTTTCTAATGGGTCTGCTTGTAATTCAGCAGCAGTGAATCCTTCTCATGTACTTACAGCAATGGGTATTTCGAATTCATTGGCCATGGCGAGTGTCCGATTTAGCCTCGGTCGTTATACCACTGAAAATGATGTTGAAAGTATCATCAATTCGGTAAAAAAGACTGTAGTATCCTTACGGGCCGAGAATATTATGTGGGAACGGAGAGGAGTTTGAGAGTTAAGAGTTGTAAGTTCAGAGTAGAGAGTTCGAGAACTATTTTTTACCTATTAACATTGTATTTCTTCATACAATTTTCTATCGAAAATCACTCGAAATGACAATTTTGATTCAATATAATTTTAAATAATAGAAAGTAAAACCAAAATGCTGAAGTTGTTTAAATCTTAGTTCCGCTCATGTATAGGACCTTTCTTTTCACGCAGCAAGCCACCTTTTTTGCCTGAAAAAACAGTAAGTACTTCTGCAAAAATACTGGTTGCAATTTCTTCCGGAGTATTTGCGCCAATTTCTAATCCGCAAGGGGCATAAATTCTAGAAAAATCTGATGCATTCAAATCTTCACCAGTCTCTAAAAGCTCTTTTCTCATTTTGTCAAATCTTTTTTTAGGTCCTAAACAAGCAATATATGGTGCACTAGTTTTTACCGCTTTTTTAAGATTATTTAGATCAGTCTTATAATCATGGGCCATTAAAATGATTGCAGTACGATTATCAATATTTGTCCATGGGTTATCCTCTTTTGTGAATAACCTAGCTACAGTATGTAATCGATCTTTTTTAAGTTTTTGAAGATTTCCTGTTAGGCTAATTTCCCAATCTAAAACCGAGGCCAGGTCAATCATAGGGTATACATCATAATTATCCCCGAAAATGGCAAGATGAAAAGGCGCAGGGACATATTCAATAAATACACTTACTTGCTGCTCATCATAATCGTAGTGGTAAATTCGTGATTTTTTAGTGCTAAGCACTGTTTCAACATCCGCTACAACTTTTTTTTCTAGCTCAGGATCATCACAATTTTCTAGAAGCTTAGTATCTGTATTATAGTAAAAAGTTCCTCCTAATATAACATTAGAACGCTGATGATTATGGGCAGTAATTGTTACGATAATATGTGTTCTTCTCGCGGAAATACACTTTTCAAGTGCATACAATGCGCTATTTTTCTGATTAATAGGAGATATTAAAACATCGATTACACCATTGCACCCCAGTCCTACGCCGATTTCATTTTCGTCATCTTTAGAAGTGTCATAGGTGACAATAGACGGCTTGTCTTTTAAAATCGCTATTTGTGATCTCTTAAGTGCATCACCCTCCAAACAACCGCCGCTTATCCCACCTTCAAAAACCCCTGACTCATAAACAAGCATTCGTGCACCTTCTCTTCGATATGAAGATTCTTCTACCCGAACAACTTGTGCTATTGCGCATTTTTCATCTTGTTCTTTATGGGATTTATATAATGATAAAATGGATTTTATTTCTTTCATTGATTGATGACTCTAAAGCTTTTTTATGAAAAATTTATTCGATTATGATCCTAGTTTAACCTAATAAATATCGTAAATTCATTCTTTCGATAAAAGGTACATAAAAGTAGGCTTTTAAATAGAAAAAGATTTTCTCAATCTAAATGAAAGATAGTTTTAACAGGTCGATTAACTATGTAAGAATCGGAGTTACCGATAGATGTAACTTACGTTGTTTTTATTGTATGCCCAAAGAAGGTGTTCCGTATGAACCAAGTGCACATTTGTTAAGCTATGAAGAAATCACGCGCCTTTTAAACGTTTTAGGGAATCTTGGTTTTAATAAAGTACGATTTACTGGAGGCGAGCCCTTTTTAAGAAAGGATTTCATGACCCTACTCGAAAAAACATATACCCTTGATCAATATCCTGATATCAGAATCACTACAAATGGGACCTTAATGACAAAGCAAATTCCCAAGCTAAAAGAAATGGGAATTACCAAGCTAAATCTAAGTTTAGATTCCTTAGATGCTAAGCGATTTAAGAAGATTACCCGACGGGATGATTTTGATAAAGTAATGTCCACTTTTTATACCCTTTTGAAAGAAGGTTTTAAGCTTAAAATTAATGCGGTGGTGATGAATGATATAAATACAGAAGATATTATTCCATTAGTCGGTCTGGCAAAGCAATATCCTGTTTCTGTTCGTTTTATTGAGGAAATGCCTTTTAATGGAGGGTACAAAAAGAATAAAACGGTCTTTAAAGCCACTGACATCTATAATACCATTATAAAAAAGTATCCTGATTTTCATAAAAAAGAAGGTAAACACGGAGATACAGCCACTAGCTATCGAATCGATGGTTTTCTAGGGGATGTTGGTATTATTCCTGCCTTTTCAAGAACCTTCTGTAATACCTGTAACCGATTGCGAATAACTGCAAAAGGAGATATCAAAAGCTGTCTGTATGATAGCGGAGTATTTAATATTCGGGATTTTATGCGTTCAGGGGTTACCGATAAAGAACTAACTGAAAAATTTGTGGAACTAGTAAAGCTGAAACCTGAAAACGGTTTTGTTGCCGAAAAAATGAAGAACACAAAGCACGATCATCTTGAAAGTATGAGCGTAATAGGAGGGTAGCTATGGAGCGTACGTTTATCACATTTACCGAAGCGCTAGAGACTATTGCCAATCAAGTCCGAAAGTTTCCAATAGTTAGTGTCCCAATTACCGAAGCGGGTGACTGCTTTCTTGCTGAAGATTTGATTGCGGACCGTGATTTTCCTCCTTATGATCGAGTTGCTATGGATGGTATAGCAATAAATTACAGTTCTTTTGAAAGTGGGATTCTACAATTACCTATTCAAGAAACCGCGGCCGCGGGATCACCACAAAAAACATTAATTAATCGGGATGATTGTATAGAGATCATGACAGGAGGTATCTTACCTAATAATGCCGATACCGTAATTCGCTATGAAGACCTAGCCATTGAAAATGGCGTCGCTAACATCATGATAGACACCGTAAAACAAAAGCAGAATATTCATTTTAAGGGTGTTGATATCAAACAAGGAACAGTTGTTAAGAGTAAAGGAGAACGGTTGTCAAGTGCTGAGATCAATGTGGCTGCCGCAATCGGGAAAGATTATTTGAAAGTAATAGAAATGCCCAAGGCTGCTATTATTTCTACTGGTGATGAATTGGTTGATGTACACGAGAAACCTTTAGCCCATCAAATACGAAGATCGAATGTTTATGGTATCAAGAATACTTTAAACGAATGGGGAGTGCCATGCGATTTAAAGCACTTGCCTGATAATAAAATTGAAATGGAACAAATTATCAAAGTCTTACTAGAGACTTATGATTTTTTGGTAATTACTGGTGGAGTTTCTAAGGGGAAATACGATTTTTTACCGGATGTACTTACCGCATTAGGAGTACAAAAGCACTTTCATAAAATACAACAAAAGCCTGGAAAACCATTTTGGTTCGGAACTTCAGATGATGGCAAACCTGTATTTGCCTTACCTGGAAATCCAGTTTCATCGTTTGTGTGTTTGTATATATATATTCGTCATTGGATTCGAGCTTCTTTAGGGACTAAGGCGTCTGAAACCTATGTGGCTTTATCCGAGGATATTCAATTCAAACCTGATCTAACGTTCTTTACAGAAGCGAAAGTGCATAGCGGAGAAGATGGGGTTTTACATGCAACGCCCATTTTTGGAAATGGATCTGGCGATTTTGTGAACCTGGTTCATACAGACGGTTTTCTGATACTGCCCCAAGGGAAAACAGTATTTAAAAAAGGAGAAACGTATCCGTTTGTTTATTATAGAAATGAGTTATAAAAATGAATATACTTTTATTTGGTATAGCGAAAGACATTGTCGGACAATCAGTCCTAGAAGTGGAAGATGGAGCTAATTCGCCTAGAACTGTAGGTGAACTAAAAAATTATATTGTTCAACAGTACCCAAAATTTCAGGAGTTATCATCGCTTGCTATTGCTGTAAACAGTAATTATGCTAGCGATATGATGAAAGTAAATGATGGTGATGAGGTGGCGATTATTCCACCAGTAAGCGGCGGTTAATGATGAGTATAGAAATAAAAATAGTTGATAATATAGATACAGCAATTGCCTATAAACAGCTATCACATCCCAAAAGTGGTGGTGTTTGTGTGTTTATTGGAAGTGTACGTAATGTGACACAAAATGAAACTGTTGAGGCGCTAGACTTTGAAGCCTACGAGAAAATGGCACTTAAAGAAATGCAATCAATAGCAAAAGAAGCAACCGAAAAATGGGAATTGAATAAAGTCTTGATGCATCATGTAGTAGGTAAAAAGCTAATTGAAGAGCCTGTTGTAATGGTTGGCGCTTCATCGGCTCATCGTAACCCTTGTTTTGAAGCGTGTCGCTATTTAATTGATACCTTAAAAGAGCGAGTTCCTATATGGAAGAAGGAGTTTTTTGAAAATAAAACGGTTTGGGTATCTTCAACTCCCTAGGGCATTACAGATTTTACATGAACATGAATAAAAAACTCTCACATATCGATAACTCCGGTAATGCTTCAATGGTTGACGTTTCAAATAAGGTTGTTTCTACTAGAGTTGCCATCGCTTCAGGAAAAGTGACTTTTCCTGAAAAAGTTTTTGCAGCATTAAAAAGTCAAGACTTTTTAAGTAAAAAGGGCAGTATCACCCAAACAGCAATAATTGCCGGGATTCAGGCTGTAAAGAGAACAGCTGATTTAATTCCTTTATGTCATCAACTACCGTTATCAAAAATAAACATTGAAATTGATCCTATTCCTGAAGGCTTAGCCATTAAATGCGAGGTAAAATGCAATGAACGCACTGGTGTTGAAATGGAGGCATTGACTGGTGTATCGGTAGCAGCACTTACCATTTATGATATGTGCAAAGCACTCTCTCATGATATTCATATAACAGATATTCATTTAGACAAAAAGACTGGTGGAAAATCAGATTTTGCTCGGTAAAACAAAATGAACGAAGATCGTTACATACGGCAGACCACTTTATCAAGTTTTGGGCAACGTGCTCAGGATAAATTACATAACGCAAAAGTACTGATTGTTGGTGCTGGCGGGTTAGGCGTTCCCGTTTTACAATATTTAAATGCGATGGGTGTTGGTACCATTGGTTTAATTGATAATGATGTAGTGAGTTTAAGTAACCTTCATAGACAAGTGTTATATACAGAAGAAGATGTAAATAGGTCGAAAGTTCTGGTTGCCATTGAAAAGCTTAAAGCTCAAAATAGTGATACTGTATTTGAGGGGTATAATGCCTTACTAAATACTTCAAACGCCATTGAGATCATTAAAAAATTCGATTTGGTGGTTGATGCTTCGGATAACTTTCCAACACGTTATTTAGTAAATGATGCTTGTGTTCTTCTTAAAAAACCATTCATATACGGCGCATTGCATAGTTTTGAAGGTCATGTAAGTGTATTTAACCATAAAGAAGGACCAACGTATCGTTGCCTTTTTCCCACTATGCCAAAGGCTGAAGAAATTCCTAATTGTAATGAACAAGGTGTTCTTGGAATCTTACCGGGTATTGTAGGGAATTTGCAAGCTTTAGAGGTGGTAAAGGTACTAACTGAAATTGGTAATCCGCTCTCTGGAAAATTGCTCATAGTCAATACTCTTGATCAGCAATATCACAAGTTCAGTATAAAAAGGGTTGACGAGAACTTGAGAATTGACAAGCTTCAAGATTCGTATGATCTTAGCTGTGAAGTGCCCTTTTCAACAATTGATACTTTTGCATTTAAGCATCTTATCATGGATAGTAGCATACAATGTATAGATGTTCGTACTAAACAGGAGTATGATACCTACCATTTACAAGATGTCATCCATATTCCTTTAAATGAAATCAACGAATATGCAAATCTTATTGATTTTAAAAAGCCAGTTTATTGCATATGTCAGTCCGGAGTTCGGAGCCTTAAAGCGATTAATCAACTTCAAAAGGAATATCCGGAATCAACGTTTATCAATGTAGAAGGCGGTTATAACGCACTTCAGAGGGTAACTAGTAACTGAGTAGGCTCTTCCCATAATTACCATTAATTATCCTATAAATTCAATCCACTATAAATGAAAGCAAATACCTTAGCATTTTGCTTACAGTTTATAAGCTATGAAGGAATGCAAAACTGATTTTTTGATTATAGGTGCTGGGTTGTCAGGACTTACCTCTGCCTATTATCTTAAGAAAAATGGGATAGACAACTTTATGATTGTCGAGTCAAGAAATCGGATAGGAGGACGGATATTAACGAGAAATGCGGTGGATTTCGGAGCTGCCTGGTTTCAAAATCACCATACCAATGTTGTCAAATTATTAGATGACCTCAGTATTCAAAAATTTCATCAATATGTAAAAGGTACTAGTGTTTTGGTTTATAATTCAATGGCGCCGTCACATTTGTTTGAAAGTGATACTTCTGTTCCATCAGCATACCGTATTGGCGGAGGATCTATACGGATGATCAATACATTGGCACAACCTTTTTTAGATAAAATTCAGTTAAGTCAAAACGTACTCAATATTCTTGAGGTAGAAAATGGTTTGGTTGTTACCACACCGGAGATGGAGATTTTAACTCAAAAAGTAATTTGCACCATTCCGCCCAGGATTGCAGCCAGAATTAAATATGAACCTGAGTTACCCGAATTTGTCGAAGCGGCAATGCAACGAACTCATACATGGATGAGCAATGCGATGAAGGTAGGCTTAACATTTGAATGCCCATTTTGGCGAGACAAAGGATTTTCCGGTACAATCATTGGGCAGGTTGGAGCGGTTACTGAACTATATGATCATACAAATGAAAGTGAAAATAAGTTTAGCCTGATGGGGTTTATTAATGAAGGATTGAGAGATCTCGAATCAGATAAAAGAAAGGAGCGAATTCTAAGTTATTTGAACAAGCATTTAGGCGAAGAGGTGTTGAATTATGTAACTTACGATGAAAAAGATTGGTCTTCAGATAGACATACATCTTGCGAGACCATAAAATCGGTGTATTTAAGCCCTGAATATGGGAATCCGGTATTTCAAAAAAGGTACATGAATGATCGTTTGGTTTTTTCAGGTTCCGAAACTGCTACCGAATTTGGTGGTTACATGGATGGTGCTATAATGCGAGGACAACAAGTAGTTGAACAATTTTTAAAATAGAAATTAAAGAATGAAAAACTTTCTCATTTACATTTTTGTCTTACTTCCTTTAATAGGCTGTTCGCAGGAAGGTAAGGTCGTAGTTATCGATAATATTGCAACTTTTGAAAAAGAAATAAAACAAGAAAATGTCCAGTTGGTGGATGTTAGAAGAACTGCTGAATATGAAAAAGGTTTTATAAGGAACGCCTTACATATTGATGTGTTGCAGGAAGATACCTTTAAAGAAAAAGTTGGTAAACTTGATCCTCAAAAACCAATCTATGTCTATTGCCATGCCGGTGGCAGAAGTAAAAAGGCGAGTACTATCTTACTTGAGCTGGGGTTTAAAGAGATCTATGATTTTTCGCCGGGTTACAAGGGCTGGACTAAAAAGTCAACAAATTAGTTAGGAAGGTCTTGTCAAATTCAGATCAAATAGCAAAATATCATTTACACAAACAGCATCCTGAAAAATTGCAGTTTGAGTTGTATGATTTAAATCAGTATCGAAAGAAGAGCTTAAATGAAGCAGCACGACCCCATTCACATAGTTATTATCAAATAATTTGGTTTACGAAAGGAAGAGGTAAGCACTTTGTTGATTTTAAAGAGTACAATCTACAACCCAATACCATTTTGTTTATTTCTAAAGATCAAGTTCATGCTTTTGATCAAGATTTAGAGATAGAAGGAGCTTTGATTCATTTTAACGAGAGTTTTTTCATGCATTCTGATGTTGATATTTTTCTAAAGTATAAACTTTTTAAATCTGAAGAAAAACCGTTTTATTCAATAGGACAAGAAGTTGCAAAAAAGGCAGAAACCTATCTTGATCTTATTAAATTGGAATTAAAGAGACGAGATCAATTTGGATATGAAGAGATTATCCGGTTTCTATTGAAGTCATTTCTGATCATTTTAGAGCGAATTTACCAAAACGATACCCGACAATCTTTTGCATTTAATAGCCAATATGAAGTGGTCTATTTTCAGTTTAAAGAATTATTAGAAGCCCATTTTAACGAAGGACTTTCGGTTAAGGATTACGCTTTATTACTTAATATATCCTCTAAAACATTAACCACAATTACAAAGCAAGTAGTCGGCAAGCCACCTTCTGTTATTATCTCTGAGCGTCTTGTCTTAGAGGCAAAACGATTACTACAATTTACCAGCCTGCAAATTTCAGAAATTGCTTATAAGCTAGGGTTTGATGACGCTTCTTATTTCGTAAAATACATAAAACGTCATTTAAAAATGTCCCCAGGTCAATATCGTTTATCTAGCATGAAACAAGTTTCCTAAATGCTGCCATACCAGTTAAGTAAAAGCCAATACCTACTTCTAGTATTGTTACTAACAAAGTTGTCTATACGGTAATCAAGACCGAGCTCAAAACGATTGTTTTTAGAGAGTCTATATCCCAAGCTTGATACTAATCTAACTTCTAGGTCCTCTTGACGATTTTGAAAGCTTAGTACATATTCATTATTCATTTTTAAGTAGAATTCGTTTTCGTCAACAGCAAGTCCGGATAACGGTATTTCTGGTGCAATACGGTATCGAAATCTTGTCTCAGGCTTTTCATTATTATTAAGGGTAAGATCCGCTCTAAAGCGATGAGATAAACGAAAACCATTATATCTTCTTACTATGGTAAATTGCTCAATGAATCGATGTGACGTACTACTATCTTCCAGTCTTGTTAGATAACCTGATGCCAGTGAATTATTAAGACCTATTTTTTTAGCCACGATTACTGATAAGTCTGTTAGCAGATACTCATAGTTTTGGTTAATCCCGTTATTTTTTTTTGAAAATTGTTGACGTGACTCGACCTTGAAATTTAGCTTCCAATTATTGTGAAGCGATTTTCTTAAGTTCAGGGCGGGTAACATTCCAAATTGACGGTTTTCCTGAGCACCTATATTTGCGCTAATCAGCAAACAGAAACTAATAAAGAGAAATTTAAAAGCTCTTAATTCCATTAGTATTCTAAATTATCTGAGTTTCTGAAAATTATTTTTGACCGTTGTTCTAATTTTCCTTTATCATTAAATAATAACTCATATAAATAAACACCTGAGGAATCTTTTCCCTTTACAATTAACTCATATTTTATCGTAACAGGATTAATGGTCTTATTTTTAATTAGATCACGAATATCTTTCGGGTTTCCGGAAAATTGTTGTTGTATTTTTCTAATACGATATCGTCTAAAATTTTCATCGAGGTACTGATTGATATTCTTGTTTGCATCGCCTACTATTACGGCTTTATTAATTGTGATCTCTACATCTTCCAGAATTCCATTTTTATCGAACTCGATGCTGAAGTACTTTTTATTTGTTCGTGCTTTTGCTTCAATAGAAATACCTTTCAAGCTTTCTTCGGCATACCATTTTACTTTTTGAAAGTTATATGTAGAGACATAATCTAACGCTGGCTGGGGGACTTGGTTTAGGCGAATTCGGTATTCTTTTTCAAGTTTTTCCTGGGCCACAATCGAGCTGCTGCAACCGATTAGAAGAATGACTAATATGAAACGGCACGTGATTATATTCAAGTTTACAAGCGATTAAATTGTTTTTATAAATATACTGCCTACGCGTTTAAATTTCTTTGAAATACCTATCTTAACCAGATAATTTTATGAAGACAGTTTCAGATTTTATTTCAAGCCTTATCCCATTTGCAGAATGGATTATGCTCATTTTTGTAGTCGGAGGTGGTCTTTACCTCGCTATTCATTCCCGCTTATTACCGTATCGATATTTTAGACACGCTGTTAACATTACAAGAGGTAAATACGATAATCAAGATGACCCTGGGGAAGTTAGTCATATTCAAGCGTTGTCGGCTGCTGTTGCAGCTACAGTGGGTCTTGGTAATATTTCTGGCGTGGCGATAGCAATCTATAAAGGAGGGCCAGGTGTCGTTTTCTGGATCTGGATTACTGCCATTATTGGTATGTGTGTTAAGTTTTATTCCTGTAGTCTTGCAGTTATGTATAGGGATAATGATGATGAAAATGGGATACTGTCTGGACCTATGTATTATATTACTCAAGGTATAGGTAAAAAGGCAAAACCACTTGCCATTTTTTTCTGTTTAGCCGGTTTGATTGGTTTTTTAGCAGTTTTTACGGTAAATCAGTTTACGCAGACCTTCATGAATGTGGTTCAGCCTAATATTTCAATTGTAGATGTTGGGGTGGCTAATTGGAAATGGATTGTTGGTATGGTATGTGCCATCATTACATCGTTTGTAGTATTCGGGGGACTAAAAAAAATTACCAAAGTAACTACTGCAATTGTTCCGTTTATGGTGTTATTATATTTAATCGCAGTTGTGTTTATTATGATAATGAATGCTAATCAGATATTACCATCTTTAGGGATCATTTTTTCGGAGGCTTTTAATCTTAATACCATGGTGCAAGGAGGGTTTTGGGGTATGGTGATTCTGGGTGTTAGACGAGCGGTATTCAGTAATGAATCAGGATTGGGTAGTGCACCCATGTATCACGGTCAATCTAAAACAGACGTACCGGTAAAAGAAGGTTTGGTAGCTATGCTTGGACCTTTTATTGATACTATTGTGGTTTGTACATTAACCGCAGTAGTCATTATTATTAGTGGAGCGCACTTGGAAGCCGAAAGTAACGGTATATTAATGACCTTAATTGCCTTTAAGAAAACGTTGTTTGGCTACGGAGATGTGTTGCTCATGATTATTGTTAGTTCGTTTGCGCTTTCAACAATGTTTACCTATTCATATTACGGTACCAAGTGTTTGTCGTTTTTGTTTAAATCAAATATGTCTATTGGATATAATATTTTTTATGTGGTTACCATTATCTGGGCTGCAGTGGCGTCTGTAGATTTTGTACTGAATTTAATCGATCTCGCTTACGCGTTAATGTGTATTCCTAATATGATTGCCGTTATCTACCTGGCACCTAGAATCACGAAGCAAATGAAATTATATACCAATACTTTAAGACAAAAAGAAATTTAGGCTACCTTTTTCTAGGCGCCCTATTGATAGAAAAAGAAGTAACGATTAACCATGCAAATTTTCAATATCGTCTAAAATTCGATACGCATTTTGCGATTTTTGAGCGCTCATTTCACGATTGATTCTAGAAAAGGCAATTGCCTCCTTCATCAACGCTTTATAACGCTTTAGTAATCGTTCTTTTCGGCGTGCTTTGTTTTTATCCAAAGTCATCGTTAGTAGTTTTGATATAGTGAATTTACAAAATTATCCGTCACATTTACAAGTGGTTAAGGATGATAAATGCTAAAATATTTATAAAATGTATTTTTGCCGTATGGTGCATAAAGCAGGTTTCGTAAATATTATTGGCAATCCAAACGTTGGAAAATCAACCTTGATGAATGCCTTGATGGGTGAAAAATTATCCATTATTACATCGAAAGCACAGACTACCCGACATCGCATATTGGGTATTTTGAACGGAGATAATTTTCAAGTGGTTTTATCTGATACTCCAGGTATCATCAAGCCGGCTTATGAGTTACAAGAATCGATGATGCAGTTTGTAAAGTCGGCTTTTGATGATGCGGATGTGCTGGTTTATATGGTTGAGGTAGGTGAAAAAGATCTTAAAGATGAAGCCTTTTTCAAAAAAATCACTACTACCAAAATTCCCGTGCTACTATTGCTCAACAAAATTGACAATACCGACCAAGAATTCCTTGATACACAAATTGATCTTTGGCAAGAAAAAGTGCCAAATGCTCAGATTTATGCGATCTCAGCACTTGAAAATTTTGGAGTTGAAGAGGTGCTCCAAAAATTAATAAGTCTATTGCCAGTGTCGCCGCCATTCTATCCAAAGGATCAATTAACAGACAAACCAGAACGGTTTTTTGTAAATGAAGCAATCCGTGAAAAGATATTGTTGAACTATAAAAAAGAAATTCCCTATGCCGTTGAGGTTGATACGGAAGAGTTTGTTGAAGACGATAAAATAATCAAGATTAGGTCGGTGATCATGGTTGAACGCGAAACACAAAAGGGTATTATCATAGGGCATAAAGGTAGCATGCTTAAAAAAGTAGGTTCGCAGGCTCGTAAAGATTTGGAACAATTTTTCGGGAAACAAATTCACCTAGAATTGTATGTAAAGGTGAACAAAAATTGGCGCAGTAATCAAAAGCAGTTAAAGCGTTTTGGTTATAACCAATCATGATTTGTTCAAAGTAACAATTTCTTCACGGTGTGTAATGGTTTGGGGCAGATATGTTTCACTTAAACTAACATATTGTTTACATAAGGTTTTCATCTTTGAGGGTGTTAACTAACTCCAACCATTAATGAAAATTTTATACAGATTATTTGCGTTTGCCCTTTTGTTTGCTGTTTTTGCTTGTAACCGTTTGGACGATTTTGGTGGCGGTGGTCCGAAAGGTAACGATCCTCTTGCGATAGATTTTGAAGTACGAACTACAATTCAAGTAGGGGGTGAAGGTGCTGCGGAGATTACAGCCTATGACGTTATCAATCAAAAATTGTTTACCGTTAATGTCGAGTCTAATGAACTATCGGTATTTAGTATTGCAGATATTGACAACCCAATACAGTTACCATCAATAGACTTGTCAAGTTATGGAGCACCAAACAGCGTTGCAATTGCCAAAAGTATTATGGCAGTGGCAGTTGAAGCTCCTATTAAACAAGATCCCGGATTTGTGTTATTATTCAGTACAAAAACGCAAACTTTATTGAACACATTTAATGTAGGGGCTTTACCCGACATGGTTACGTTTTCACCAAACGGACGCTACATTGTTGTTGCAAATGAAGGTGAACCAAATGATGAATATACCATAGATCCTAAAGGTTCTATTAGCATTATTAATGTATACTCAGGTCAGGTGACTGATCTTACTTTTGATGCATTTAATAGTCAGGAAGCTATTTTAGAAAGTAACGGATTTAGAGTATTTGGACCTGGTGCTGATCTTGCTACTGATGTTGAGCCCGAGTACATTACAATATCAAAAGATTCGAAAACAGCATGGGTTAGTTTACAAGAAAATAACGGTCTTGCAAGGGTTAATTTACAAGCCAAACAAATAGAAGCTATTTATCCCCTAGGATATAAGGATTACTCAATCATTGGAAATGAGATCGATGCTAGTGATAAAGATGACAAGAAGGAACTTTTAAATTGGCCTCTCTACGGTATGTATCAGCCAGATGCAATTGAATATGTAAATATTAATGGTGCCGAATATATAATTACTGCAAATGAAGGCGACGCCAGAGATTATGATGGTTTCTCAGAAGAAGAACGTGCTGATGATCTTATCCTTGATGCTACGGTTTTCCCTGATGCTGCTGTTTTACTAATGGAGGAAAACCTTGGAAGAATAAAAGTAACCACTACATTAGGCGATACAGATGATGATGGGGATTATGATGAAATTTATAATTATGGTGCTCGTTCATTCTCCATATGGTCACCTGATGGGAGTCTTTTATATGATAGCGGAAATGACATTGCTCTCAGAACCTTAGACCTTACTCCTGATCGCTTCAATGATAATGACAAGCGAAGTGATGATAAAGGAGCAGAACCCGAAAGTGTTGAAGTTTTGAACATCAAAAACAAAAAATGGATTCTATTTGTAGGGCTTGAACGAACTGATCAAACTTTGGTCTATGATATTACAGATCCTTTAGCACCTTCATTTATTGAAATTTTATCAAGTCCTGGAGATGAAGCACCTGAAGGCTTACTAGCAATTTCTGCAAACCAGAGTCCTACCGGAAAAGCATTGTTGGTGGTTAGTAATGAAGATAGCGGTACAGTTACTATTTACGAAAACCAATAATATATTATTCTTCTCATTTAAGCCCAAGGCACATGTTGTTAAAAATATGTGCCTTTACTTTTACTACTTAATATGTTCATTACGAAGTTTTTGCATCATAAAATCATAAAGTAATTGCATTTGTTCTTTTCCTTTTGATTTTCCTATTCTACCAAAAACATACAATATAATCCATAGAAGTACCATCAACATGCACAAAGTTATTTGTGGTATATATGAAATGTTTAAACTCCAATTACTATATGCCCAAATACCAAAAATGATGAATATGGTACCTATGCCAAAGTGAAGAAAAATAAAAAATGTCCATAGGGTAGGGTTCGGCCCAAAAAGACCATACAATTTAGAAGAACCTTCATCGGTAGCATTGATCTCTAGGTGAAGTTGTGGCGACCAAAAATGAGCCTCATTTTCATTCATTTTAATAAATACATGGTCATCAACGCGCTTTACCAAAAAGCGATTATCTGAATCATAATTACTTTCGAAAATCTGAAGCAGCTTTTCATTAGACTCTTCAAAATCCAGCTGGAATCTAGGCCTAAGTACAATTTCGTTATTTAGCATTTGTATATGCAATTGATAAAGCAGTTCTGAAAATAAGGACAATTTTTAAAACCAATGTTGACTTTTATCATATTCTAATACTGACAAATTCCTGTTTACTTCTTCTATCTTCCTTCAATTGTTTCAACTATCTTTGCGGCTAAATTCACGATAAATGAGTATTGTAGCAATCGTAGGAAGACCTAATGTAGGAAAGTCGACACTTTTCAATCGGTTGATTCAACGTCGCGAAGCGATTGTTGATTCAGTTAGTGGTGTTACGAGAGACAGACATTATGGTAAATCTGATTGGAATGGGAAGGAATTTACACTGATTGATACCGGCGGCTATGTGGTGGGGTCTGATGATGAATTTGAAGAAGAAATTGACAAACAGGTAGAGTTAGCTATCGACGAAGCGGATGTAATCATTTTCATGGTCGATGTTGAAACGGGTATTACTGGAATGGATGAAGATGTTGCCAACTTATTGCGTAAGGCTAAAAAGCCTGTTTTTTTAGCAGTAAACAAGGTTGACAATAGTAAGAGAGCTTCGGATGCAGTTGAGTTTTACAACTTGGGACTTGGAGACTATTATACCATTGCCAGCACCAACGGTAGTGGTACAGGTGATTTGCTTGATGCGCTTGTGGAAAAACTGCCTGAGACACAGGAAGAAGATGATGAAGAATTACCACGTTTTGCGGTGGTGGGTAGACCCAATGCGGGAAAATCATCTTTCATTAATGCACTAATTGGTCAAGATCGTTTTGTGGTTACTAATATTGCTGGCACTACTAGAGATAGCATTGACACCAAATATAATCGTTTTGGATTCGATTTTAAGCTCGTAGACACCGCAGGAATTCGACGTAAGAGTAAAGTAAAAGAGGATCTTGAATTTTATTCGGTAATGCGAAGCATTAGGGCTATAGAGTATGCTGATGTATGCCTATTGGTGCTTGACGCTACAAGAGGTTTTGACGGTCAGGTTCAAAATATATTTTGGCTGGCTCAACGAAACCGCAAGGGTATTGTGATCTTGGTGAATAAATGGGATTTGGTAGAAAAAGATAATCATACCACAAAAGACTTTGAAAAAACAATCAGAAAGCAGTGCGAGCCATTTACTGATATTCCTATCGTGTTTATTTCAGCTTTGACCAAACAGCGAATTTTTAAAGCGATAGAAACCGCGGTTGAAGTTTATAAGAACCGGTCAAAAAGAATTGCCACCAGTAAATTAAATGATACGCTACTTCCTATAATAGAAAACAGACCACCGCCGGCGTACAAGGGTAAGTATGTAAAAATTAAGTTCATTACACAGCTTCCAACAAAACAGCCACAATTTGCTTTTTTCTGTAATCTACCTCAATATGTGAAAGATCCCTATAAACGATTTCTTGAAAATCAACTTCGCGAACATTTTGATTTCCATGGGGTGCCAATAGATGTTTATATGCGCAAGAAATAGGTTACTGCAATTTTGTAAATAGATGTGAGTTTATCGATTGGTATGTTTTTTGCGTAATTTTAGTTATGAAATATATATTAATCTTTTGTTTTTGTTTGAGCCTGCAAGCTCAAGACATGAATCCTTTACTGCAATACCAAAAAGGAAAACGCTTAATCGTGCTGATTACTAAAAGCGTTAAAGCATCAGACTACAACGGGCAACTGAATTCTTTTAATGATTACAAAAAGGAAATGAGAGAACGAGATATTGTTCTTTTTACCTTAGAAGAAGGTCGTCTTGTTAATCATAAACGAGGAAAAGAGTATCAAGTTGATGAAGCGTCAGTTAGAAAAGCTTATAACTTATCAAAAACCTTTAATGGGATTATCTTAATAGGAAAAGATACACGTATAAAAATGTCTGAACCTTTTGGTGTTCTGCCAGCGCGTATTTTTGCAAGTATAGATAAAATGCCGATGAGGATTCGCGAAATGAGAAAAGGAAAATAAAAGTTTCCAGTAGTGTTTAACTCTTAAGATTACTGCCTTTTTCACTTTTGTTTTCATCATGCAACCTAAACATAACGATGACATGAGGAAAGGTAATTGCTGCCAAAAATGCAAAGAACACAGACAGAAATAGGAGCTGTGAATCTTTTAAAAAATAATAAATCAATAGTAGCCCTATAATTGAGACCAACCAATAAGCGAAAGACGACTTTAAATATTGCAGTACAGTTTTATGATTGAAATCACCATATAGATATTTAACTTGCTCAAATAATGATGGTATACTGTGCCATAAAACAAAGTAAATACAAAACGCCCATATTAAGGATGCCAGTTTGAAAACGATAAAAAAGACGAACAGATAAAATAACTCCTTAATAATAATAGTATTTGTACTGTCTGTATAAATTGCATATCCCACGCTGATTACAAATAGAATAGCGCTCATAGTAAAAAGAAGTCCTATATATAATGCAGGTATGTTATGGGTAGTAAGATTGGCTACTATGATCAGTACTTCGTCCTGATTGGTTATAAATAACATTCCTAAAACTACCAGGCCGTGAAAGCCATATACAAGGTGTCTTATAGCTTTTTTTCCTTTAAATTGATGTTCCCAATGTTGTTCTCCAAAGTGATAGGCACTAAACAATATGAAAGTTATAAGCGCGATCGCGGGTAGATAATAGAACAATATTGCACCCAGTAGTACGATGGTGATATATATAAAAAGAATCGATCCGGGTTTTTTTGATGATGATTTACTGAAACTTTTTCTAAGTAGTTTAAAGTCATTTGCTCCATGTAAGATTCCAAATGATAGTATTAAAGCAAAAGCAACAGTTTGCTCGATTTGTTCCTCAAAGTTAACAGTAAACCACAAACAGAAGAAGGTAGAAACCAAGGTTAAATTCATCATTTTCTCAAAATTGCTCCTCATAAATTCAATTTTGTTTAAAAAAATATGCATAAAGTTAAACATATTTGTTTAATCTTTTGTAATTTTAGCTGAACAAAATTCTTAAAACACAAATTTATTATGGAAATGTTTAGTAGTACAATGGGACTTGTTAGCAAAATGGCTAGCAATGACTATGTAGGTTTCACATTCTTCGTAGGATGTATGGCTATGATGGCCGCTTCGGTATTTTTCTTCTTTTCAATGAACTCATACGATAGGAAATGGAGAACTTCGATCTTAGTATCGGGGCTTATCACATTTATTGCGGCTGTACATTACTGGTACATGCGCGACTACTGGGCTGTAAATGCTGAGTCACCTACCTTTTTCAGGTATGTAGACTGGATATTAACAGTACCGTTAATGTGCGTTGAGTTTTACTTAATTCTTAAAGTTGCTGGGGCAAAAAAGACTCTCATGTGGCGATTGATTTTCTTATCAGTAATTATGTTGGTTACTGGTTATATAGGAGAAGCTGTAGATCGTGACAACGCATGGCTTTGGGGTCTAGTATCTGGTATCGCTTACTTCGTTATTGTTTATGACATTTGGTTAGGTAAAGCAAAAAAATTGGCTCAAGAGGCTGGTGGTGCTGTACTTTCAGCTCATAAAACCTTGTGCTGGTTTGTTTTAGTTGGCTGGGCAATCTATCCGTTGGGCTATATGGCGGGTACACCTGGTTGGTACGAAGGTATTTTTGGAGGCTTATCGCTTGATGTTGTTTATAATATTGGTGATGCTATCAATAAAATTGGATTTGGTTTGGTTGTTTACAACCTAGCTGTTTCTGCTTCTTCACATAATTCGCAAGCGGCGTAATCCAATATCCTGTTTAGTTAGTTGGTTAGAAAGGAATTGTCTTCTCAAGACAATTCCTTTTTTAGTTACGAGGCTCCTAATTAAAGTAATTGACTCTATTGATATTAGGGTTGGTAGCGCGATATTATACTAATATGAAGTATATGTTAATAGGACTTTTCCAGCCGATTTAAAATGTAATGGTTCCTTCGTCTAACCATTCGATAATTGGTCTTGTTACTCCGTAATGATCAGTATCGATTGCAATAATTTTTACTTTTTTCGATTTTAGAAAAGAGATTTCCTCTTCGTTTAACGCCCCCACATTCTGGTCCCTTTTACCATAACAGACTACGAGGTTAGAAATATTTTTATCAGCAAGTTCTTCAGTAAACTTTCTAATTCCTAAACCAGCCTTTAACATTTCACTTGCACGTCTTATTTTAAAATACCGTTCGGTTCTAAAGGGGTTTTTACCACGGGTAGTGTCCGGTTCTTGTAATGTTATACCATCTGATTTAAATTTTGAATTAAATCCCTTTAACTGATAGTACGTTTGAAGCGAGTCGGCATTTAATCGTCCATTTAGCATAAAATATTTATCTGCGAGAGATGGCTTGGTAGCCAAATAATGAGGAATTAAAAATGCACTGTAAGAATGACCAACTACTACAACATATTTATCTCGATCTTTGAAATATTTAATGGCCCGATACATCATTTCAGTAGAGTTGTTAATTTCTTTTATCCCATCTTCAAGATCAAAAGATTTTTTCCAATTAAATATCTCCAGGTTATATGTAGTCGATTGATGAAGGCTAACAAAGTAATAGTTTTTAAAATTATTAAGATAACTCCAGGCTATTTTACCGTTGTATGCATAGTCTAATTGATTTTTGGGGCCGCCATCTCCCATAATTAAAACCGTATCATTTTCAATATTTCCTTCAGCCATCCAGAGTTTAGTAGTGTCTTTAGTGAAAGTAGTAGGGGCATAGTTACTAGGCTCCTGAGTATCTATTTTTTCTTTTGACTTTGGCTTACTAATGTTTTGATCACAAGATAAGACGCTCAATAGTATAAGCGCTAATACTATCAAAGACTGCAAGGTTATATTTTTCATAATTAGCGTGTTATTTAAAATTATCTTTATATCAAGATATATTGCTAATATATACAATTTATCTTTACATAAAGATAAATTAAGAATATTTTTGTGAAATAATATATAGTTAAGGAAAGAGGAGGGTAATACGAATAATTTGGTTTCAGCTTATAATAAAGAGCAATCTGAATTAAATGTCTCTGATACGAGAATTGTCAATCGGATGTTAAAACATGGAAAATATTTGCGGAAATAGCAGCGGGATACACTCTTTTGATTTAGTTACATTGGAAAATTTTTGAAGTTCAAGGAATCTATATCGACTTAGCTTACCAACTTCCGCTAGCTCCACCACCACCGAAGCCTCCTCCACCAAATCCACCGCCAAATCCACCGCCACTAGATCCCCCACCAAAGATTCCGCCACCTGAAGAACTTCTACCGTAACCACCACGTCCCATATTGCTTAGTATAATAATATCCCATAAATCATAGCTAGTAGAACTGGTGCCACCTTTTCCACCCCTATTGCTATTTATTCTTGAAAGTATCACCAATATCACAAAGAAAACAAAGATCAAAAATGGACCAATTGGTATATTATTTTTGCTTCTTCTTTGAGGTGTTCCTTTAAAAGTTCCGGTAAGGACTTCAAAAATCGCATCCGTTCCTCTATTTAGACCTTGATAGTAATTACCCTGTTTAAATTGAGGGATAATTATACGGTCAATAATTCTTTTTGATAGTGCATCAGTAAGAACAGGTTCAATGCCATATCCGGTGCTAATCGCTATACGACGGTCCTCTCTAGCCAGCAACATGAGAATTCCATTATCTTCTTTTTCGCGTCCAATTCCCCATTTTTGTCCCCATTGTGCACCTAGATAATTAATGTTTTCACCTTTGGTAGATGGAATGACAACAACTACAATTTGAGTTGAGGTACTATCAGAATATCGTATTAGTTTGGACTCAAGCGAGGATTTTTGAGAATTACTTAGCACTCCAACTTGATCATAAACACTGGTTTGAAAAGCTGGTTTTTCAGGAATGTTATATTGTGCATTTAGCCTAGTAGCGTAACAGACGACAACTAATAAAAAAATAGTTTTTAGTTGCTGCATTACCCTTTAGAAATTTCATCAGTTAACTCATTAGTGTCATAGTCATCCCATGGAAAATGCGCTTGTAGTTCTTTGCCAGCCAATAAAATTCCTTCTACAAGCCCTTGTTTAAATGATCCCTTTCTAAAATGAGATTCAATAAGACTTTTAGTTTTTTTCCAAAAATTTTCTGGTACCACTTTATTGATTCCGGCATCACCGCAGATTGAAAATGTATGATCTTCTACAGCCACATAAATGAGTACTCCATTTGCATCTTTAGTATTATCCATTTTGAGTTGGTGGAATAGGTAAGTTGCACGTTCATAGGGTTCTAATTTTCCAGAGGTTTTTTCCCGATGTACGCGAATTTCTCCCGAGGTGTATTGTTCAGCTTGTCGAATAGCAGCAATAACCTCTTGCTCCTCGCCAGTGGTTAAAAATGATTCGACCTGTGACATGATTAGTTAAAATCGAATTCTACATCAGGCGCTTTTTCGCTACCGGGATCTGATTTGTAGCGCTCCATAGGTTCAAAGCCTACCCAACCAGCAAAAATATTATTTGGAAAACGATTGATGTGTTTTTCATATTCGCCAACCATTTCGTTAAAGCGATCGCGGGCAACGTTAATACGGTTTTCAGTACCTTCTAACTGTGTTTGAAGTTCTCTAAAGTTTTGAT
The DNA here is from genome assembly GCF_046524175.1 of Spongiivirga sp. MCCC 1A20706. Classification (NCBI taxonomy): domain Bacteria; kingdom Pseudomonadati; phylum Bacteroidota; class Flavobacteriia; order Flavobacteriales; family Flavobacteriaceae; genus Spongiivirga; species Spongiivirga sp. MCCC 1A20706. Next base: position 61,193 of record NZ_JBEFZF010000006.1, on the reverse strand, counting down.
TTGCCTTCAATTCTGGATATCGTTCAACTGTTACCAATAGCCTTGATAGTGCTGAGGTAAGTCCTGATTGTGCTTGTTGAAATTGCGCCATATTTTCAGCAGTTAAATTTGAAGCATCAATATTAACTGAAGTCGCTTTTGCCCTTGCACTAATTACAGATTCCAAAGTACTCTTCTCAAAATCTGCAGCTCCTTGTACTGTTTTTACCAAATTACCAATAAGGTCATTTCTACGTTGATAAGCGCTTTCAACATTACTCCATTTAGTTTTAGCATCTTCTTGATACTCTATTCCAGTATTGTAAAAACCTTTATAGGCATTATAACCCCATATTGCTACAATTAATACAATTGCTACGGGGATTATCCATTTTTTCATGGTATTCTTTATTTAGTTAGAGTTGGCTTTTAATCTTGACGAGCTCTGCCTTTATGCTTTCGAGCTTCCTAATAATTTCAAAATTATTAAGTGTTTTTTTCTTTCCTTCTTTTAAATGAATCTTCGCACCTTCGAGGGTAAAACCACGTTCTTTTACTAAATGAAATATGAGCTGAAGATTCTTAATGTCATCAGGGGTGAACTTGCGGTTACCCTTAGCATTTTTCTTAGGTTTTAAGGCATCGAATTCCTTTTCCCAAAATCTAATCAAAGAAGTGTTTACATTAAAAGCATCGGCTACTTCACCTATGCTATAGTATCGTTTTTCTGGAAGTTCAACGTGCATTAATCTAATGAGATATTTTCTATCACAGACTTGCCTAGCATGATTTCATACTCTTCCGGAGTAAGATCTGCATGATAAAAGTTAATAGGGTTTATTGCTTTCCCGTTTTTATGTACTTCATAATGTAGATGAGGTCCGGCTGATAATCCTGTATTTCCTACATACCCAATGATATCACCCCGGGTTACTTTTTGCCCTTTTTTTACCTCGTACTTACTTAAATGAGCATAATAGGTTTCATAACCAAAACCGTGGTCAATAATAATTAAATTACCAAAGGTACTACTACGAACAGCTCTTTTTACTACACCATCCCCAGTTGCATAAATTGCGGCTCCTCTGGGTGCGGTAAAGTCCATTCCCTTGTGCATTTTGCGGTATTTTAAAATAGGGTGCATACGCATACCATAACCAGAAGCCATACGTTTAAGATCTCTGTTTTGAACAGGCTGAATAGCAGGGATTGCCAACAACAGCTTTTCTTTGTCTTCAGCAAGCAGTTTTATTTCATCTAAACTCTTAGATTGAACTACCAGTTGTTTTGAGAGTACGTCAATCCGTTTACTCGTATTAATAATCATACCCGAGTTGTCGAAACCTTCAAGGGATTTATAGCGGTTGATACCACCGAAACCTGCTTTTCGTTGTTCTTCCGGAATCGGATTGGCTTCAAAATAAACGCGGTATAAAGTATTATCTCTTTCAGCAATATTCTCTAGAACCTTTTCCATTTGATCCATCTTTCGATTCATCAATTGGTATTGTAGCTCGAAGTTTTTAAGCTCTCTTGCCTGTGAAAGTTCTTTTGGCGTTCTAAATAAATTGGTGTTTAACAAAAGTGTTAATCCTATAAATGCAAAAAGCCCCGCTGAAAGTAAAAACAACAAAATATTCCTTGCTTTTTTTCCTTTGGTGGGTTCAATTTTTCTATAAGATAAAGTGTCTTGGTCGTAATAATATTTTACCTGAGACATAAGTCAAAAAATTCTATTTTTGCACAATTCTTAGTGGGGGAAAGACTGGTGAAGCCCTTGCCAATCCTCACAAAGATAAAAAAATGTTTGAGTTTTCAAGAAAACGTTATAAAACCTAGAAAATTGCCCATGAAGTCGCAAGCGGTACGAGATCAATTCTTAAATTTTTTTAAAGACAAACAGCATGCTATTGTGGCATCAGCCCCTATGGTAATGAAAAACGACCCTACGTTGATGTTTACTAATGCTGGGATGAATCAGTTTAAAGAATTTTTCCTTGGGAATTCCAAGCCTAAAAAAAATCGCATCGCCGACACGCAAAAATGCTTGCGCGTAAGTGGTAAACATAACGACCTTGAGGAAGTTGGTATGGATACCTATCATCACACCATGTTTGAAATGTTGGGTAACTGGAGTTTTGGTGATTACTTTAAAAAAGAGGCTATCAGTTGGGCATGGGAGCTGTTGACCGAAGTGTATAAAATTGATAAAAGCAACTTATACGTAACAGTTTTTGAAGGAAGTGATGATGCTGATAACTTAAAAATGGACCATGAAGCATTCGACTTTTGGAAAGCCATTATTGCAGAAGATCGAATTTTGATGGGCAATAAAAAGGATAATTTTTGGGAGATGGGAGATCAAGGGCCATGTGGACCATGTTCTGAAATTCATGTCGATATAAGAAGCGAAGCTGAAAAGGCAAAAGTTCCAGGAAAAAGCCTCGTAAATGAGGATCATCCTCAGGTGGTCGAGATATGGAATTTGGTTTTCATGCAATACAACAGAAAAGCAAACGGTCAACTCGAAGATTTACCAGCTAAGCATATTGATACCGGAATGGGTTTTGAACGCCTATGTATGGTTTTGCAAGGAGTTCAATCAAACTATGATACGGACGTCTTTACTCCATTAATTCGGGAGATTGAAACGATTACTGAGTCAAATTATGGTACAGACGAAAAAGTAGATATCGCAATTCGTGTCATCGCCGATCATGTTCGGGCCGTAGCTTTTTCGATTGCTGATGGTCAGCTACCAAGTAATACGGGTGCCGGATATGTTATAAGAAGAATTCTTAGACGTGCTATCCGATATGGTTTTACTTTTCTTAATACAAAAGAAGCATTTATTCATAAGTTGGTTGATACACTAAGCAAACAAATGGGAAGTGCTTTCCCTGAGTTAAAATCTCAAAAAAATCTTATCGAAAATGTAATACGAGAAGAAGAGCAATCTTTTTTAAGAACGTTGGATCAAGGTTTGGGATTGCTTGATACCGTGATGAAAGTAAATCAAGGAAAAGAGATCGATGGTGATAAGGCATTCGAATTATATGATACTTATGGATTCCCAATAGATCTTACCGAGTTGATAGCTCGTGAAAATGGAATGACCATTGATATGCCTGGATTCAAGTCAGCTCTTGAGAAACAGCGTGAACGTAGCCGCAGTGCCAGCGAGATACAAACCGATGATTGGCAAATTCTTTTCGAGGATACTAATCAGGAGTTTATTGGGTATGATCATCTAACTGCGGATGTACGTATTGCACGATATAGAAAAATTGAAAGTAAAAAAGCGGGGACTCAATATCAATTAGTATTTAATTTAACTCCATTTTATCCCGAAGGCGGGGGGCAGGTAGGGGATAAAGGTTATCTAAAATCCTCTAACGGCGATGTTACTTATATTATAGACACCAAGAAAGAAAACAATCTGGTTATTCATATTACCGAGAGTCTCCCGACTAATATAACCGATAGTTTTAAAGCGGTTGTCGATGCCAAACAAAGAGATCGAACAGCTAGTAATCATACAGCGACGCATTTAATGCATCAAGCGCTTCGTACTATTTTAGGTGATCATGTTGAGCAAAAAGGTAGTATGGTGCACTCAGGTTACTTACGATTTGATTTTTCTCATTTTTCGAAGGTAACACATGATCAATTGAAGGAAATTGAGGACTTTGTAAATGCCAGAATAAATGAAGGTATTGTTTTAGATGAGAAGCGCGCAATGCCATATCAAGAAGCAATTGATAAAGGAGCAATTGCACTTTTTGGTGAGAAATATGGTGACGTTGTGAGAGCTATACGATTTGGCGAAAGTATGGAACTTTGTGGTGGCACTCACGTTCAAAACACCAAAGATATTTGGCATTTTATAATTATTGCGGAAAGTTCAGTAGCAGCTGGGGTAAGACGAATAGAAGCCATTACCAAAGACGCTGCCAAAGAACACTTTGCTAGTGAAACTGCAAAATTTAATGAAGTAAAAGTTGCTCTAAAAAATACTAAGGCACCAGTAAAAGCAATAATCAGTTTACAAGAGGAAAATGCCAGTTTAAAAAAGCAAATTGAACAACTATTAAAAGACAAGGCAAAGAATTTAAAAGGGGAGTTGAAATCAGAAATAGAAGAAATAAATGGTATCAATTTCTTGTCGAAAAAAGTTTCCTTAGATGCGGGTGGAATCAAAGATCTTTGTTTTGACCTTGGCAATGAGGTTGATAATCTGTTTGCTGTTTTTGGATCAGAAGCCGATGGGAAAGCTATTTTAAGCTGTTATATTTCTAAAAATCTCGTAGCTGAAAGAGAACTGAATGCCGGTCAGATTGTTCGCGAACTTGGTAAATATATTCAAGGCGGTGGCGGCGGACAACCATTTTTTGCAACTGCGGGAGGTAAAAACCCTTCCGGGATTGAAGAGGCATTAAATACAGCCAAAAGCTTTGTTGACTAAACCTATTACCGCTTCCTTAGGTTAGAGAGATAAGGTAACGGCTATGAAACTACAAACAACCATACCACTAAAAAAATCGGATAATCAAATTGATTATGATTCAAATGTGTTGCTAATTGGTTCCTGTTTTGCACAGAACATTGGAAGAAAACTGGATTACTTCAAGTTTCCGATCGTTCAAAACCCATTTGGTATTTTGTTTAATCCGGTTGCTATTGAAAACGTAATTGCCAATGCAATTTCTGGAGTTGACTATACCGAAGATGATATTTTCGAGCATCAAGGCTTATGGCATTGTTTCGATGCACATTCAAGCATAAGTAGTGATACCAAAGAATCAACACTTAATAACTTAAATGCCGCTTTGGGCTTAATGAGAAAGCAGTTATCCAAGGCTTCACATATTGTTATTACATTAGGTACTTCATGGGTGTATCAATTAAAACAGACCGATCATATTGTGGCCAATTGCCATAAAATTCCACAAAGTGAGTTTGATAAACGACTACTTTCTGTTGAAGAAGTCATCAAATGCTTAATGACGATTTTTAAGTTAATAAGGCATGTAAATAAAAATGTAGCTATTATTTATACGGTATCACCAGTACGTCATTTAAAGGATGGTTTTGTTGAAAATACGATTAGTAAGTCACATTTAATAACAGGCTTACATCAAACTTTATCTTTTAAAAATAGACCTACGGGGTTGAGTTATTTTCCTTCGTATGAACTTATGATAGATGAGCTGCGTGATTATCGTTTTTATGATCGAGACATGCTACACCCAAACGATTTGGCGATTGAATATATTTGGGAGCGATTTCAGCAAGTTTTTATATCACAAAACAGTTTTCCGGTAATGAAGGAAATAGACCAAATACAAAAGGGATTGCTACATCGACCTTTTAATCAAAATGGAGAACAACATCAACTGTTTTTAGAAAGGCTAAAGCAGCGAATAGGTACCTTGCAAAAAACGTACCCTGCAATACGGTTTAATGATTAGTAGCTAATTTCATTTTTTGTAACTTTCCTTAAAAGTGGCGCATGCGTAAAGTACTTTTCGGAATCATTATCACCTTACTTATACTCTTATTTTTTCAGTATTGGCAAAATAAAAAAGAACAACAACAAACTATTTTTAAAGGAACACAACTTATTCAGGAGCAATTAGTCAATGTGGGAAAGTTAGTCGTTTCTGAAGGGCATTTTTCAGAAGTATATAATTATGCTGATGCGAAGTCGTATTGGAGTGATTTCGTTAGTTTTGAAAAAAAAGCCTTGGTTGTTATTAACGCTGAGGTTACAGTAGCTTATGACTTAGGCAAATTAACCTATGAGTTAAATGAAGTTGAAAAAATAATCAAGATTACTAATATTCCTGAGGAAGAGATCAAGATCAACCCCATGATCGAGTTTTACAATATTGATCAAAGTGTTTTTAACCCCTTTACTGGAGAAGATTATAACAAAATTCAAGATAAGGTGCGCGCTGACTTTAAGGAAAAAATCGAAGATTCAAGCCTAAAAACAAACGCACAAAATCGGTTGATTAGCGAATTGTCAAAGTTTTATATCATCACGAATTCGATGGGTTGGAAACTAGAATATGAAGAACAGCTTGCCAAAGAATATGAATTTTTAAATACGAAGTCATTAGAATTTGCTAATTAACTTCTTTTTCTAGGATATTTTCTTTCTTAACGAAGCAATACCACCACCGTTAACAGCCTTAATACCATGTTTACGTAATATACTTGCACCCTTAGCACTTCGCACGCCACTTTGGCAATGGACAATTACCGGTTTATTATGCGATTTTACTTTGTCTATATGCTGTTTTATTTCGTTTATAGGAATGTGTAGAGCACTTGCAATATGATCGGTTTCATATTCATTTTTGGTTCTTACATCGAGAATAATATAATCTTGATTCAAAAATTCATCAAGTGATCCATTCTTTTTCGAACCAAATAAAAAACTAAATAATCCCATTTATCGTATAACTTTTTGTTCCTGTATTAAAGTAATACCACCATCAATTAGATGACCCACTTCAGGTCGGTTTTGTTTTACAGTTTCCAGATGCTGTTTGATTTCTTCAGCAAAAGTTGTATCGCCATTTTCTGAAGCTAGCTCAAATAACTCGACACTTAACAACCAGTCTTCAGGATGATTTTCAACAATTTGCTCAAAAACTTTATGTCTAGAAATGGTGCGGTTGGTTCCTTCTCTAAAATCACGAACCTGCTCGTATAGCATCTCTAAGGCTTTTCTTTCGGCGGATTTTTTTGGTTTAATGGTTGTTGAGGAAGGTGAATGCGTTACCAAATTAAATGAAGAAAGATCGGCAGAACCCGAAAAAACAGAAACAACTTCTTTGCCAACTGCCATGTCATAAATGCCCCATTCCGGTTTGAAAAGTACTTTATCATTATGGTTAACTGTGCAGTTTTTAAAACTGATTAATATTATTTTACCCTGCAAGTTTCGTGTACCTGTAATAATCTCACCTTTTACTTCGATACCACCTTCGAAAATAAGATGTACTTGTTTGCCTTCATAAATACCATAGGCTTCCAAATCACGCGGACTCATATCTTCAATAGCGAGATTGATACCTTTTAATTTACCGACAGTAGTACCGTATCCGTTGGTATGACTTTTGGTGCTATGACCAACTAATTCTTTTTCTCGATTAGACAGCGCTGTTTTTCCTGTGGTTTGTATGTAAATGGGCTTTCCTTCCCAATCAATCGCCTCGCTAAAAACTCCAGAAATTTGTAAACCAGTACTTAATTCGACAGTGCCTAGTGCATTTGAATCGATAAGTTTTTGTACGCCACTAAGTCCACCTTTTCTAAGTGCCATGGTATTGGCAAATTCTTCTAAAATGAGACTTAGATGGGCAAAATCAGGGGTCACAAAAAGTTGAGGTTGTGGTTTGGTAATATCAAAACCAGTAAAGGTAGCCTCTTTGGTATATGGTATTTTTTTAACTTGATCGGTCATACACCACTCGCTCTCACCAATAGAGGATAATAGCCCGGCGCCATAGATTTTCGGATCATCAACTTCGCCGATCAAACCGTATTCAACCGTCCACCAGTGTAAATTTCTGATCAAAGCCATTTCACTAGGTTCACCCATATTTTGTTGAAGGTATTCAATATTGGCCTCGGCTTTATCAATTTCTTCTTTTGGAGTGCCTGGCGCTTCTTTGATAATACTTAAGTGACGCACAGCTTCGTATAATTCGTAATCCTTGGCACTACTAATGGCCTTACAGCCAATTTCACCAAAACGCCGCAGATACTCTGCGTACTCAGGATTTGCAATAATGGGTGCATGGCCTGCTCCTTCGTGAATGATATCAGGAGCCGGAGTGTATTCAATATGTTCTAATTGTCTTATGTCTGAAGCAATGACCAGTACATTGTAAGCTTGAAACTCCATAAATGCACTGGGGGGAATAAAACCATCAACCGCAACTGCTGCCCAACCAATTTCCTTTAAAATACGGTTCATGCCGTACATATTTGGGATATGGTCAATAGAAATCCCTGTTTTTTCAAGACCTTCTAGGTAAGATGAATGAGCAACTTTACTTAAATAATCAACGTTTTTTCGCATTACATAGCGCCAAACGGCTTGATCAATTGCTGAATAAGCATCATAATCTTGCGGTTTAATGTATTGACTAAGGTGCTTTGGTAGCCTATCTAATATCTCGTTTGATTGAATTTTTAAGCTCATTAATCCCTTCTTTTTTCATTAGTAAAGTTACGAAAACAAGCAAAATAAAAAGCTGTAGCATTGCTACAGCTTTCTCGTATTTTTTGTTATCAGAATTTTAATTAGCCTGTGCTAAAGGTGGGTATTGCTTCATGATTTCTTGAACAAATTCTCGAATACGTGCCTCCTTTTTCTCAATATTATTGTTGGTTACTAGATTACCTGTGCCTTTTCCTTGCCAAACCAATTCTTTTTCAGTGGTATCGATAACATCGATATATAATGATCCTTCGGTGCGCGTGGCTACATTGTTAAAGCCAGCACCCCAACCTGGACCCCAGCCCCAGCCCCAGCCTCCCCAGCCGAAACCGCCCCAACCAAAGCCTCCCCAGCCCCAGTTGTTATATACGTCAACTCTTTCTTTTTCTTTAGTGAAAATGTTGACTAATACATCGGGATTATCACTTTTTACGAATCCTTTCGCCAACATTTCAGCTTCAATGGCTCTTAAAATTCGCTTTTTGTCTAGATCTGAAATTTCAGCTTTATCAATACCTGTTTTGTAAAAGGCAAATGACTTGTAATTGTTAAAATCAGCTTGCTGATCATAATCTGAAGCTACTCGTACACTTACGCATGAAGTTAGCATGAGTACCAGTAGCAATGGTAGTAGTACTTTTATTTTTTTCATCATAACAGCTTTATAAATTAATATTCTCCAGAAATTCTATCAAAAATGTAACAATAATTGTACCGAAAAGGTATTTTAACTGTTAATTCTTGTTCTTGTCAAAACCATAGGGACAATGTCTGCATCCGCTTTCGCAACAGTATCCTCTTTTAAGGTGGTATTGCTCAGTAAAACACCTATAGCCTTCTGGTGTTAAGTAATAGTCACCTTCTTCTACCGGAATTATTTTTTTCATCTAAATAGGTAATGTTAACAAAATCAAGCAATTCTGCTTATAACTTTTTTCTTTTAAGTGCGTTTAAGATACACCGGTTCTATACCTTTATTCCAAAGATAACCCAAAATGGTTTGATATTTGAGTAGTTTAAGATATGATTCTTGTATTTAAACATATTTTTAGGAAAAACTATATCGGGCTCACACTCTGGCCATTAATTATTTTGCGCGATCATGAGTTAAAGAACGATGAGGTGTTGCTTAATCATGAACGTATTCATCTAAAACAACAGAAAGAACTTTTCATTTTTCCATTTTACATTCTTTACATGTTGGAATGGGTGTTACGAGCTATTCGCTATGGCAATGCTTATAAAGCCTATAAAAATATCAGTTTTGAGCGTGAGGCTTATTACAACGAATGGGATCTAAACTATTTAGAAAACCGAAAATCATGGCACTTTATCAAGTATCTTCGTTGTCATGAATCTCTTTAGTGAATTTATTAGCCAAAATCAAGAAATTGAGCTTCCGCTATTTCTAGCTAAAAAAGTAAGAGTATCAATAAAGCGTGAGGATGTTTTTGATGAGTTCGTATCAGGTAATAAGTTGAGAAAACTTAAATATAATTTGTTAGCTGCAAAGACTAAAAAGTGCAATACGCTACTAACGTTTGGTGGTGCTTATTCCAATCATATTGCTGCTGTAGCAAAAGCAGGAAAACTCCTAGATTTCGAGACCATAGGGGTTGTTAGAGGCGATGAGTTAGCAGATAAAATAGAAGAAAATTCAACATTGCGTTTCGCACAATCTTGCGGAATGAAATTTGAGTTTGTTTCTAGAGAATTATATCGCGAACGAAACGACCCTGAATATATAGATGAACTTCAGGAAAAACACCCTAATACCTATATTATTCCTGAAGGTGGTACCAATAAAGAAGCTATTAAAGGATGTGAAGAAATTTTGACTAAAAGAGATGAAGACTTTTCGCATATTGCAGTCGCTGTTGGAACTGGAGGCACCCTTGCCGGAATTGTTAATTGTTCAAAACTCGGTCAACAAGTTTTAGGTTTTCCTGCTTTAAAGGGGAATTTTTTGCAAACTGATATTAGTAAATTTACAAAGAAGCAAAATTGGTGCTTAGTGCCTGATTATCATTTTGGCGGGTATGCCAAGATAGATGAATCGCTTATCAGATTTATTAATCAGTTTAAAAAGGATACTAAAATAGCACTTGATCCTGTTTATACAGGTAAAATGATGTTCGGCATTATCAATATGATAAAGAACGATCAATTTAAGCCAGGAGATTCCATTTTAACAATTCATACGGGAGGCTTACAGGGAATCAACGGTATGAATAAACTGCTTCGAAAAAAGAGCATGATTGAAATAAAATAGTAATGATAAGGATTGGAATGGTAATGGTAGTCTTTGCACTACTTTTTTCAAGCTGCGGAAACCAACGCAGAGTGGTAGAAAATACTAAGGACAAGGAAAAGTCAGTTGTCAAAGTATCGCCAAGAGATACGGTAAAAGTGTATGTTGCTAAACGAATGGCTAATTATAAAGAATATATAGCGACATTTAAAGATATTGCTATGGAAGAAATGACCAAAAGTGGCATACCGGCAAGTATAACATTAGCTCAAGGCCTGCTTGAATCTGGTGGTGGTAATAGCAATCTTTCATTACGTAGTAACAACCATTTCGGAATTAAATGCCATAAAGGCTGGAAAGGCTATCGGGTGTATCATGATGATGATGAAAAAGGCGAGTGCTTTAGAAAATACACGCATCCTCGTCACTCATTTAGGGATCATTCAATTTTTTTGACTACGAGATCTAGATATTTATTCTTATTTAGTTATGCAAAGGACGATTACAAGAAATGGGCTAGAGGTCTAAAGAAAGCAGGGTATGCAACTGACAGGCGATATCCACAAAAGCTCATCGATCTTATTAATAAATACGAACTTTACCAATATGATGCGTTGGTTTTAGGTAAAGATAGTAGTGTGGCTAATGTGGTAACTGATGATTTGGACAAATACATGGTAAAAAAAGGTGATACGCTTTACTCAATTTCTAGAAGATTCAAAATATCGGTTGGTGAATTAAAAAAGCTAAATGGTTTAGAGACCAATGACCTTCATATAGGACAGGTATTATTTACTAAACCACTTCCAAAAGATTTTTAAAATACATGTTATACAAACGTAGTAGTGCTTTGTTTACCGAAGCACAGAAAGTAATTCCTGGGGGAGTAAATTCTCCTGTCAGGGCATTTAAAGCAGTAGGGGGTACTCCAATTTTCGTAAAAGAAGCCAAAGGTGCCTATTTATATGATGAAGATGGCAATCGCTTGATTGATTATATCGCATCGTGGGGCCCACTTATTTTGGGACATGCGTATGAACCTGTAGTAAATGCAGTTATTGAAAAAGCTAAAAAAGGAACTTCATTCGGTATGCCGACAGCAATCGAAACCCAAATTGCTGAACTTGCTGTTTCTATGGTGCCAAATATTGACAAAATTCGATTTGTAAATAGTGGTACCGAAGCATGTATGAGTGCGGTACGCTTAGCAAGAGGGTATACTAAAAAAGATAAGATTATCAAGTTTGCTGGGTGTTATCACGGGCATAGTGATTCGTTTTTAATACAGGCGGGTAGTGGTGCTGTTACCTTTGGGTCACCAAATAGCCCCGGCGTTACTCAAGGTACCGCTAAGGATACTTTATTGGCTAGATATAATGACCTTGATAATGTTAAAGCTCTTTTAGAGGCTAATAAAAATGAAATAGCAGCTATCATTATCGAACCAGTAGCTGGTAATATGGGCTGTATTATTCCTAAAAATGGTTTTTTAGAAGGACTTCGGGACTTATGTGATGCATATAGTGTATTGCTGATTTTTGATGAAGTGATGACCGGTTTTCGATTAGCGGCCGGAGGCGCTCAAGAATTGCTAGGTATTAAGGCAGATATTGTCTGTTTCGGAAAGGTAATTGGAGGAGGTTTACCTGTAGGAGCATTTGCGGCGAGAAATGAAATAATGGATCATCTTGCCCCAAGCGGACCGGTATATCAGGCGGGTACTTTATCCGGAAATCCATTAGCTATGAGTGCTGGACTTGCAATGCTAAGTTCATTAAAGAATAAGCCTAATGTTTTTGAGAGTCTTTCAAAAAAGTCGGAATATTTACATAACGGAATTTCAAAAGTACTTATGGCCGAAGGGATCGAGCATCGGATAAACCGATTAGGATCGATGATTTCAGTTCACTTTACTGATCAAGATGTAGTCGATTTCGATTCTGCAGCATTAGGTAATAATCCTGTTTTTAATGCATATTTTCATGGTATGCTTAAGGAAGGTGTGTATTTACCACCTAGTGCATTTGAAAGCTATTTTTTGAATGATGCGTTGTCGTACGAAGATATTGATTTCACCATTGCAGCATTAGAAAAAATTGCGCCTACTTTGAAATAACCTAATATCGTTCTTTAGGTATCTCGGCCTTTTTTTCCTCTACACCAGATGATTTAATTAATTTCTCATATTGCTGTGGAGTTAAGATTGCCTTTAACTTTGCTGTAACGGTTATGCGCTTACTTTTAGCTTCCTGAACTGATCTCGGTTTGCGCGCCATCATATTTTTTTCTGAATACAAGGCAATTAGCTTTTTTTCTTGTTCTTCGTTTAAGTCGAGAATTTTGTCAAGGTCTTTAACTTTTCGAATTGCCAAATCTTTTTGAGACATTTTATCCAGAGGGACAACATTTGATTGTGCCATTGAAAAAGAGGTAAACACAATGGCGCAAAGGAGCATAAATTTTTTCATTTTAGTCTTATTTAAGTAGGTAATATTGGCCACAATATACAGTTAAATTAGCAAAAAAGGGTGTTTGGAGACTTCGGGTTTTAACGATCTCGTCTTAAAAACACCCTTTCTTGACAAATAACGTACTACTTACGAGAGCGTCTTTCTCGCTTCATTTTAGCTTTTCCTCTTCGCATTTTTCTCCGTTCCATCTCTTCTTTCCATTGTGCGAATTGATCATCATCTAAAATATCTTTTAAGTTATTTTTATAGCTAATTTGACGATCTAGGCGTTCGTTGATTCTATTAAAGCGCTCCTCGTCACTAAGAGTCTTATTGTCACTTTTTTCTTGTTTACGAGAGGCCATTTTCGTTTTTTTAAACTGGGCCTCCTTCAATTCTAGAGCTTCGACAGCCTTTTGTTGTTTGTCTGTTAAATCAAGCTGCAGCGTCATCCGTTTACTATTAATAGTAGCAATTTGCTCAGCAGTAAATTTTTCAAATACACTCGCTTTTTTCTCCTGATGTTGCCCTTTTCTATGTTGAGCGACACTTATGCTGCTTACTGTTAATAGTGCTAGCATTAAATAGATTGTTTTTTTCATTGTACTTATGTTTTAGTTCAATGCTATGACCATTTAAAAAGAGAATGGTTTAATAGCTTAAACCTAATACAATGTTAAAAATGAGAGAACAAAAAGTCCGATGTATTAAAACAAAACGGACTTTTAGTGAAAATAAAGTATTGTAATTATAGCACATCAATAGTGGCTGTAAGGTCTAGTTTTATAGCTATATCAAAATTGATAGGTGTACTACTCACTGTACCTTCTAGAGTGGCTGTAATCGAACCAGAACTTTTAAGAATAGAAGCGATATTGCGAAGCAAATCTGTATCTGTTATAGTATAAACAGTACCTGCTTCATCCGCTGTTTGAGGATTAATCTCATCAACGTTAATGCCTAAGTCGCCAAAACTAAGAGAAGCGTTAGTTATGGTAGTATTTTGGGCTCCTGTGAAATTAGTGATTTCATAGGTTAGTGAATTGATATTAATATCTTGAATAAGATTTAGATTCTCTTGAATATCTTGATTGCTTAAAATATCAATAGTTGAAGTTTCAGAAAATGTTTGTGCCTCAGTGGATTCATCAGGAATCGAAACGGACATAGTGGTAGAAAAGCCATCGGTTACATCAAATTCCGTTAGTTCATCTATCTTATTACAAGAAAAAAGTGTCGCGATAATTAGAAGTAGTAACGTTGATTGTTTGGTAATTGTCATTTTTTAAATTTTTATTGGATTTACTACTTAGTTGGAACTTAACAATAAAAGGTTAACACCTCGAGGGAGTTAAATGTTTTACAAAAAAAAGAGGCTATCTAATAGATAACCTCTTTTAAAATAATGTGTATTAATTATTTCGGATCTAAGATAAGATCGATACGCTCCGCTAAATCTTGAAGGTGATACCGGCTCATGCTATCAGCGGTTCTTCCAATAGCACTGCGCACGCTACTTTTTAAGCTTCTTAACTCTGCACGAACAACTGGGCGAATATCACTTTGACTTACATTTACATTTGTTCTTGCAACAAAACGTCTAAATGCAGCCGGAATTGGTGCCTGTTCTTCAGTCATTAAATGCTCCATACGTTCAACATACGCACGTTGAAGGTTACGACGATAGGTATCAATTTTTCTTCCGTTTCTTAATTCGTTGAACAAGCCTCTTCGCAATTCGCGCATCATTTGTGGTAGGCTATATGCATTGCCGCCATTAATGGTTTCATTTTCAATCATGCGTCCCATTCTGCCAAAGTCTAGCATATTGTTTAATGTACGCACTTGAAAAGCTCTTATACGATCAACATTACCTGCAGATTCAATTTTATTGAAAATATTTTGATCAATTAACCATTTTGGAGTTTTGAACAGTTCATTTTGCACAAATTTCATTGCATTTTGCTGATGCGCTTTTGGAACATGTGTATAAACAGCACCTTCCTGATCATAAGTTTTATAGTATTCATAAACCCCACCAATATTAGAGGACACATGTCCCATGTAGCGGTTATACTGCCCTAGTACCTGACGGTACATGGTACCGAGGTCGCTATAGTTCTTTCCGTCTTCAGCTGTCCATTCAATCAGGTTTGGAACAATTCGTTTCAAGTTGGCAATACCATAGTTGCTTGCTTTAATGGCATCATCACCTAAATCTTCTGTTTGAGAACTAGGGTCAATAACACCAAATTGTTGGCGACCAAAACGGTACATGGGGTCATCAGCATGATCTAAAATCCACTTATCGAGTGTTTTCTTCTCGTCAGCAGGAGTTTCAGCATCTAGTATTGGACGATACCCCCACTTAATTGAGTGCTTGTCATAAACACCAATATTTGGCATTAGCGCTACACCTTCATCGCCGGGTTGCGCAACGTAGTTAAAACGAGCATAATCCATTATTGAGGGTGCTGTACCGTATTTTTTAGTAAAGCTGGCAGAACGAAGTGAATCTACCGGATATGCCACACTGCTTCCCATGTTATGTGGTAAACCTAATGTGTGACCTACCTCATGGGCGGAAACAAAACGGATCAAACGACCCATTGTTTCATCTTTAAATTGTACGCCACGAGCATCAGGATTGATTGCTGCAGTTTGTACAAAGAACCAATTGCGTAACAATGTCATTACATTGTGATACCAGTTAATATCGGATTCTAAAATTTCTCCTGATCGAGGGTCACTAACATGCGGTCCGTTTGCGTTGGGAATTGGTGAAGCCAGATAACGAACAACACTATATCGTACATCTTCAGGGCTCCATTCAGGATCTTCTTCTTTTGAGGGAGGATCTTTTGCGATAATAGCTTCTTTAAAACCAGCCTCTTCAAACGCTACTTGCCAATCTTCTATACCTTGCTTTATGTATTTCCTCCATTTTTCAGGAGTCGCTCGGTCTATGTAATAAACAATTTGCTTTTTTGGAACTACGAGCTCACCTCGTCTAAATTTTTCAACATCTTCATCTTTTACCTCCAATCTCCAACGATCTAAATAACGAACCGTTTTACTCTCCTGATTTGGTAAACCATAATCAGTTTGACCTCGTCCAAACCAGCCAACACGTTGATCGAAAATTCGACGCTTCATGGGTTCTTTTGGTAGTAAGATCATGCTATTATTCATTTCTAATGAAATAGTACCCGTACTTGAATTAGAAGGAGGTCTTCCTGCTGCATAAGTTTTTACATGTCTTGCTTCAATATTTAGAGGATAGCTCTTCACACTTTCGATAAATGATTTGCTATCATCAAGTCGAGTGATACGATATTGTTGTCTTCTACTTTGAGGAAAACCAAGAGCCTTTACATCCTTAGTAAATAATGGAGAGACATCAACTACAGTACTAGTACTGTCTTTGCCGAACGCCTTTATTGGAAAATTATAAAGTACCGGCTCAAAGTTAGAATTTACAACAGCCTCATGAACAGGTAGCGAATCTGCAGCAAATATTTGATGAGAAACGACCCTTAATAATACCTTTTTATCTCTTTTTTCCCAGCGAAGTACTTGTGTATTTTGCTTACCACCCCCAAAACCAATACCAGTAGCTGTTTTGGCAATTCGGGTTACCATCAGCATTTCGCGGTTAAATAAGGAGTCCGGAATTTCGTAGAAGTATTTGTCATCTACTTTATGTACTGCAAAAAGGCCTTCATCTGTTTTCGCCTTTTTCGTAATTACTTTGCTATAGGGCTGAATTCCGCCTTTTTTGCTTGGCGGCTTAGCAGGAATTTCCGTTTTACCCTTTTTCTTTTTCTTTTTTCTCTGAGCATTAGTGGTATGAACCATACCCAAACACAACAACATCACTAATGATGCGCTTAGTACTTTTTTAATCATAATCATATTTGAATTAGTCGGTAGAAAGGTACGACCAACCAAGGTGCATTTTCTGTTAAGAGAATCATAAGAAATTTATTTAATGTTAAGAGAAAGTGTCCTTAATATAAAGCGATCTAAAAGTATTCTTAAAGCAGTGCAGTTTCTGTTAAATATTTCCAAATGACTGTAACGAAAACATTTAGTAAACGTCTTTTAGGTGTATTCAATAGTGAATACCATCAATCAATCAAATCAAATCAAAAATGAACCAATTATTAATTTTAGGTAGCCTTGTATTCTGGATGAATACCCCTACCGACACGACCAACACAGTAATTAATTACATCGATGTAGAAACCGTATCGTATGTATGCAACGAAGAAACAAACGCCGTAGAACCGGTAATTTACATTGAACAAGAAGAAGAAATCGAATTAGGGTTTGATACTGCTGAATATTTACCAGTTGGTTTTGATCCTTATGCGGAGAGCGGACAGCTTACAGAAGATGAAGTAGACGCTTTATTTGAAGAAGAAATCGAATTAGGATTCGACACCGCTGAATATTTACCAGCTGATTTTGATCCTTATCAAGAAGTTCTTACCGATGAGGAGATCGACGCTTTATTCGAGGAAGAAATCACCATTGAGTTTAATACCAGAGACTATTTGCCAAAGGATTTTAATCCTTATGAAGCAGTAGCAATGATAAAATAGTTTTTATAACAACATAAAAATTATTTGAATTAGTCAACGAAAAAGCCACCTGTGCAAAGGTGGCTTTTCTACATGTTTTAATCGTTGACATTCCTTAGTCAATCTGTACCTTTTGAATATGTTGAGCATCTTCTGTCGAAACACGAATAAAGTACGATCCTTTTTTAAGTTTTGGTAATGCAATTTCAGTGAGCTGGATTCCTGAAGAAATCTCTTTTTGGATACTGTCAGAGGCAGTTTTTCCATTTTGATCGTAAATATCAAGTACTAAATGTTGTGGTTCATAGGCCACATGCTGAACAAGTAATTTCGAATTACCATCAGATGTATTCTGATGAACACTCATTACTTCAGACAAATTTTTATAAAATTGTTTGTTACGTTCAAAAGCCGGTGATTTCGAAGGTGCTAATGCCGGTTGATTAGGTTTTGTGTTACTTGCACTAGCAGCCTTTTGCAACTTATTGTCATTAAAATTAGCAAACCAACTTTCTCCGTAGGTTTCTTTAATATTCTTTTTTCTGTAGTCGGGTTTTTCAGTAATGTCAGTATAAACCCAGTCAGCTTGTACACTGTTTGACCTTACATTTAAAATCATATAACCATGTTGTTGTACATTACTGAATTTTAAATGTTCATTGTTCGCCGATAAGTTAGCGTCTATATAGCGAGCGTTGGTGGTGCCATCTAATTCATTAAAGTTAGCACTGCTAATACTAGGGGTGCTAAATTCAACACCAAAATGTTTACCATTATTCTCGAGTTCTAATCCTAAGGAAGAATGCATGTCGCCCGATAGCAAAACTGTATTATTGATGCTGTTTTGAGTAAAGAAATTTATGATTTCTTTGCGCTCTGCGGGATACCCATCCCAATGATCAAGAAATGCACTTTCAAGCTTATTTGGTGTAGTCTTCAGCTGGTTTGCAGCCCAACCAATATTGAAATCAGAAAACAATACTTGGCTGCCAATTATTTTCCACTTAGCATTACTAGCAAGTAATTCTTGCTTTAGCCAAGCTTTTTGTTGACTTCCCAAAATGGTACGATCGTCAGCATGAAGCGCCTTACTGTTAATATCAAAAATTTGTTTTTGTCTACCTTCTAATCGTGTGTCGAGCAATATAATATCTGCAAGATTCCCGTAGCTAAGTGTTCTGTAAATTTGGTGTTTCTTAGTCTCACGAATTGGCATCCATTCAAAAAACACTTTCTTAGAAATTGACTTTCTGGTTTCCCATGCGCCTTCATTTTTATTGTGATTCGTGGCACCATCTTTATATGCTTGGTAGGCTGATTCATGATCATCCCAAATAGCAATAAACGGATGTTGTTGGTGCACCGCTTGAAGGTCAGGATCTAATCTATATAATGAATATCTAGTTCTATAATCTGCAATATCTAACAACTCAGTATTAGGAATATTAATACGGTCGGCACGTTCTTTTGAATATCCTTCGGTATTGTTTCCAGCTCCGTACTCGTTTATATAATCACCTAAATGAATTACGGCATCTAGGTCTTTTCGTTTAGCAAGTTGTGAGTACGCATTAAAATAGCCAGCTTGATAGTTGGCAGCAGCTACTACACCAAAACGCAAATAATTAGCTTTGGCAATAGGGCTGGTTCTCGTGCGACCGATAATAGAGTTTTTACCAAGGGATGAGAAATAATAATAATAGGTAGTTTCCGGGTGTAAACCTGTTACATCAATTTTTACCGTATAGTCTTTTTCGCTATTGGTGGTTGTTTTTCCTGATCTAATGATATTTTTAAATTCAAGATCAGTTGCTATTTTGTAGCTTACGTTTACATCGCCCTCTTCTTCGGTGGTAACGCGCGTCCAAATAATAACACGATCCGCTAAAGGGTCTCCAGAAGCCACACCATGGTAAAAGGGTTTTAAAGCCGGATCGAACGGCAGTACCTCGTTTCCTACGACTAGCTGGGCCATACTCGTAGAAAAACATACCATAAGGGTAAATAAGAACAGGGGGATCCGCATTAGGGGGTTGTTTGTTTGGGTGTTAAAATCTGATTAATAGCGCTGGCAATATAAAATTTTTTATCGATTAAAAATGCATTTCATCTAACAAAAATTATGTTTTTATGTTAAGAAATTGTTTCTAATCGAATTTATTTACGTTTCGCAGAATATTTTGGATTTTGGTATGCTAAATTTTTTTGAAGAAAAAGAAAGTAAATGGCTCGTAATAAGCTGATTATAGCCTTTATAAAATAAGCTTGGTTTATTCATAGGTTGGGGTTATCATGTGGCTAACTATAACTCAACTTTTTTTAAAAAATTGTGATGCACACTTATAAAAACCCATTTTTTTAGGCAAAAAGTTGTAGATTAAACTAAAATCTTAAACAAATGCCACGTTGGTTATTGGTTTTAATGGTGATTCTTTTGGCGTACATAGCGATTAGTGTAGCGCTTTATTATTTGCAAGAATATTTTTTGTTTAAACCTGAAAAGCTCCCTAAAGATTTTCAATTTGCCTACGAGAATCAAAAATTTGAAGAATATAATATTACCACCCGTGACAATGCGGTGATTAATGGCATATGGTTCAGGGCGGAAAAACCCAAAGGTGTTGTACTCTACTTAAAAGGTAATTCTAAAAGCATAAAAGGTTGGGGTAAGTTTGCAGTCGACTTTACAAGAAATGGATATGATGTGATTATGGTCGATTATAGAGGTTTCGGTAAAAGTACGGGTCGTCGATCTGCAAAGGCAATTAAGCACGACCTGCAATTGGTATATGACAAAATTAAAAAGCGGGTTGCTGAAAAATATATTATCCTTTATGGAAGATCATTAGGTTCAGGCTTTGCCGCCAAATTGGCTTCAATGAATAATCCTAGAATGTTAATTCTTGATGCGCCTTACTACAGTCTTACAAAAGTGACGGCAAGGTATATGCCATTTATGCCTTTATCCGTATTAATACGGTATCCGTTGCCGACCTATAAATGGCTTAAATATGTGCAGTGCCCAATACATATTATCCACGGTACCCATGATAAGCTTATTCCCTTTAAAACGAGTGTCAAGTTATCTCGTATAAAGCCAAAGCTAACGCGTTTGTACCCCGTTATTGAAGGAGGGCATAAAAACCTTAATAATTTTGAGTCTTATCATAAAATGTTGACCGAAATAGTGAATTCTGACCCAAAAGAAATAGATCTTAGTGATTCAAGTATTCATGTGGCACATGGTAAAAAGCGTAAGCGGCAAGCATGAACAAAATAAAGAAATTGATGTTTTGGTTAGTTGGAATCTACTTGTTAATTGGTGTTTTATTGTATTTTTTTCAGGAGCGTATGCTGTTTTTGCCGGAGACGCTTCCTACGGACTACGTATTTAAATTTGACACACCTTTTGAGGAGGTTTTTTTGGATGTTGAAGACGGGGCGCGGTTACATGCAATTCATTTTAAAAATGAGAACCCATACGGACTTATTCTATATTTTCATGGTAATGCGGGCAGTTTAAAGCGGTGGGGTACCTTAGTGCAGCCCTTAGTTGCTAAAAATTATGATGTGCTTGTTATGGATTATCGCACTTATGGCAAAAGTGATGGAAATATTAATGAAAACAAGTTGTTGGCTGATGCCCTTAAATGGTATGAATATGCTACCAAACACTACAAGGAATCAGAAATTACGCTTTACGGACGGTCATTAGGAACTGGCTTTGCAAGCTATGTTGCAAGTCAAAATATGCCCAGACAATTAATATTGGAAACACCTTACAGTAGTATTAGCGATGTAGCTTCCATTCGTTTTCCTATATATCCCGCTAAGTTGCTGGTTCGTTATGAATTTGAACCAATTCTGTATTTGGAAGAAACTGATATTCCAATTAGTATTTTTCACGGGACAGATGATACAGTAGTTCCGTATCGTTATGGTGAAAAGCTTTTTAACTCATTAGGTACAAAGACAAAACGGCTAATTACAATACCTGGCGGTAATCATAATAACCTATCTGTTTATCCTGATTTTCAAAAGGGAATCGATTCAATTTTAAACATCAAGAAGCAGTAGCTTTTTTTATCAAGTTTAAAGTTGTGATATATAAAGCTGCGTTTTCCATTTTAGATTTTAACCATGCATAGAAACTCATGACAAAAAGGTCTTCTTGTTCAACACCAATCCACTCAAAGGAACTTTCAACTTTTTCTTTAAACGCAGCGGTATTTACCTCTTTTTGATTGTTATAATATAGTTGTATCAATGAGATAAACTGAAGAGTCCTTTCTTCGTTTGTCTGCTTTAGGTAATTGCGATGTGTTTTCCTGAAACTTGCTAATCGCGATTCAGTAAGGTCAATATAGTCTAGTTCAATAAGCAATAAAATTTCAATAATATCTTTTTTGATTACCCACTCTCGCCCCATTTTTTTCTCATAATAGGTATTGCTATGTATCAGCTGGTTGAGCTTTCCAAATGAAGTTTTGTATTGTTCTCGATTAAAATAGCACATTACCAAAGCTAGGCGAGCATCATATTGTAACCTTAGTTGTTTGTTAGTTATTTTAATAGTTTCTTCAAGTATATCAATTGCTTTTAGAGCATTGCCCGTATAATTTTGGTTTAATGCCATTAATAGTTGTAACTGCCCTTTGAACACTGATTTATACACGGCTCTTTTCTTTTCAAGTTGAGTATGTAATAGGTTGAGAATTAACATCGATTCATCAAAAAGTTTATTTCGAAAAAGAGTATTTGCCTTGATGAATAATATTTTGATGTAATAAAATAGGTGTTTGTCTATCTGTTCTTGTTTGTCCTCTATATGTTGAAACAAGAACCGCATGGTTGGCAAAATTTGATAATAATTAAATTCCACTTTAGCTGCTGTATTACAAATTTCCATTAATCGGTAAACCGACTTTACGTCCAGGATTTCTTCATTGGCTGAAGTATATTGATCTATGATTGCATGTATTGAAGTACCTGTATTATCATTGATCTTGGTTTTGTCCAGTTGACGCTTAATTTTCGCATATACAATATTGAGTCGTTGTTGGCTTATGTATCGTTTTCCGTTATTGTTTAGCTTTTTAACAAGATTGTCAAGATTGACGTTGGGATTAAGGTGTGCATATTGGATGAGTGTATGATATATTTCATTGAGAATATTATAAAACTCATACTTCAAAGCCAATTTTTCTGCCTTGTTGATGGTTTTAAAACCAGCTTTTACCTGTTTTCTTTCAAACAAAATACGGGCCGCTAACAAAAGCTTTAAAATGTTCATTTCTTCTGCAGTTTCACTATCAAAACTTCTAGCTGCCAAAAAGTCAATTAAAGAATCAGATAGTCTTTTGTTTAGTGCGTGATAAGCCCCATCTGGTTGATTGGTATATAAACGTTCTTTGATAGCAGAAGATGTAGTGCCAGCCTCCAATAGTTTGAATAGTTCGATATTTTTAGTGTCATGGCGTTTGTTTTTTTGCTGCAGTCTATTGATAAACAATCGTTTTTCGTCACTGCTTAGAACACTGATAATGGATGATAAACTACTCATTATATCATAAGTTTTTATACATATAAAGCTATTAAATATAATATTTTTATGTAAAAAAATATATTTTATATCATAAGTTTTATCTTAAAATAGATTGTGTTACTTATCATTACACGTTCATCTTTGTCATGTAAATTGATCGAAGGATCCTAAAACTCAAACAAATGGAAAATCAGAATTTTAAGATTAAAGATGAAATTATTGAAAAGCCAAAAACACGACCTACAAAGAAGGCTACGGTTTATGATCAAAAACCAACATCCGCTTTTATTTCAGCCTCATGGGCGGCTTTATTTATTGGCATGGTGTCTTATTGCATCGGGCTGTGGAATGCCGATATGTTATTAAATGAAAAGGGATATTATTTTACCATATTGTTGTTCGGATTGTTCTCTGCGGTGTCAGTGCAGAAAAGTGTACGCGATAAGCTAGAAGGTATTCCGGTTACGGATATTTATCACAGTATTAGTTGGTTTACAACAATAGCCTCAATCGTGCTTTTGGTTATTGGTTTATGGAATGCCGATTTACTGCTCAGTGAAAAAGGTTTTTACGGTATGTCGTTTACCTTAAGTTTATTTGCTGCCATTGCCGTGCAGAAAAACACCCGTGACACTAAGTTTATTGACGAAAAGGAATTAGAAAAATAGAAATTTATAAATGTCAGTCTGAGTTTTCAGACTGACATTATTTTAAATAGTAATTATGAAGAAGATAACATTTCATAAAGTCTTAGTGATAGGTATTGGTATGTCATTTTTATTATATGTAGGTTCAATGTTTTTACCAATGTTTAGCTCTGATAAAAGCGCTTTAGGGGCATTAGGGTTTTTATTAGGCTGGTCGGGTTTTCTTGACAACGAACCTTTTATGGCAATTTCATGGTTGGCAAATGTTACTTTTCTGCTGTCAATTCTAGTGTATGCCGTTCCAACTAAAAGAAGACTCATTCTTGCAACAATTACTTGCTGTTTATCGCTATTTGCTTTAGGTTACGAAGAATTTATTTTTGGAGAAAGAGGAAATGTACCGGGAATTGGCTTTTTTGTGTGGGTTTTGAGCTTTTTAACGATAATCATCACCTTTTACATAAAGAGACGACAGGAAAAATCCCTCTTGTAAATCCGCTATTTCCACCTTGTCATCGCGCAATCTTGCTACTACTTTTGTTAAAAAGCAAAATGATGAAAAACAAGACATTTTTGGTAGAGCGGTTTATTGTGCATGAGTCAAAGCGAATAGTTTTCTGGAAAGGAGCGCGCGTACACACAGTTGGTAATTTAACCTGCAGTGGAGAAGACCATCGATTTATTGTTTATTTTTTGGAAGATAAACAATATGCTCCTCCTTCTATGTACATTCCTGAATTTAAGTTAGGTGTACAATTTGTAAATAAAACGCAAATGGGATCTTATTTAAAGTTAAAGGACGTTGAAGCCCCTGTATATGCATATTTAGATACAGCGAATCCTGACTGGAATGCACTGACAGTTAACGAACCGGTACGGCAATGCGATTACGTAATGGGATAAAAAAAGGCCGACAACTTTAGTTGTCGACCTTGATTTGTTTTAGGATAGTTTATTAGGGTTTACTTTCGCTTTCGCATTTTGAAAGCATTTCACAAAATTGTGTCAAACTTTCAACTGTATTTTTGAATTCCTTATTCATTGCTTTTTCAGCAACGGCAGGACATCCTTCGGCGTAAGCAGCTAATTTCTTTTTGAATCCGAATATAAAACCAGTACCTGAGGTCGATTTCCCTTTTTCATCAGCTGGACGCTTTAATACGATTTCTTCATTATTAAAAAGGTATAATTCAATTTTATCAGACTTGTGCAATACTTTTGCAAATTTTGGAGATGCACCACCTAAAGCCATTTGACCAACATCCACAGCACCTTCTTTTGTTGAAGATTCTTTGAATCGAATAACCTCATACATATCACCATTACTAAGTGCTAATGCCTGGCAGTTTTTAGCTTTATAAAACTTGTCGCCTACATTACCATCTTCATCAGCCATTCTTACTTTTGCCGTAAAAGCGATGTCTTTTATAGAAGCCTCATTCATTTTGGCAGCTATAGTGTCGTTTTTTGTAGTAATCAAGTACGCTACCATCTCACTTGGTTGAGCAGCTTCAGCTTCCACTTCATCAAAACTCATTTCGGCTTGACCGGTAAGATCTTCACTTACTATTTCAAAATGGCGAGTACTTAATTTATTTTTGTCTAATTGCTTACGAAGGTATTCACCATCCTTAATAAACTGCTTTCCATCACTTTTATCATAGTCGTTATCAATAATCATCTGTCCGTACTCAATGGTTTTTTCAGGATTATCTAAATAATAATAAATGTTTGCAAGGTTGTAGTAACTTGAATATCGTAGTTTTCTAATACGTTTTTTATCTCCAGGGTAACGTGCAGGTACACCTTCAAAATATTCGATAGCAGGTGCAAGGGCAGCAGCGAGCTCATCAGTAGCAACATCTGACTTCATTTTAGAAGCAAAAGCCTCTTTCATAAGTTCGTACATTTCTTTATGTTTAGGCGTTTCCGGATGTTTTCTTGAATCTAGAATCCAGAATTGGTCTTTTTTGTCAGCAATTCTGTAACCATACTTTTTATTCAAAGTATAGTTCATATCACCAACAACGCTTTTAAAGAAATCGCTTTTAAAACGATCACGAAGATTATAACGGTTGTTGTTATAAAATTCTTTAGCTTTTGTATAACTTCTAAACTCGTCGCTATTATAAGTTTCTCCCTTACCGTAAGTAAAGTTCTTGTTTTCACCAATTAATTGGTTATTAACCGACATGGTAGCATACGTTTTGTATGGCCACACTACTTTATAGTAACGACTAACCGATGTTACCTTTCCTTCTTTGTCTTTGTTTTCAACTTCTCGCTTCTCTATGTTCATATCTCCTAACTCCACATTGAAAATCTCAATATCAATATCAAGATTTCCGTTATTGTCAAGCTTGCTAAATCCGTTGATCTTGATACGACTTTGCGCAATATCTCTTCTAGAAGAACTATTCATTGCGTTGGTAACACTTACATTGAAGGTACGATCCTTATCATTTAAGATTGGATCGGTTGGTAACAATACATAAGAGGTTTTGAAATACTCTCTGTCTAGGTTTGAACTTTGGGCTTTGACTCCTACGTATGCAAGTAGTAGAAGTGCTACAATTAAGTTTTTTTTCATAAGTAGATAATTTGTGACGAACGATTTTTAAATGTTTGGGTTATGTTCGCCGTCTATAAAACAATCTACTTGTGAAAAACCCTACCCAATTTTTAACATTTTTTTGAATTTTGTTTAATGCACAAAAAAACCGACGCTGAGGTCGGTTTTTATTCTTTTTTTGACTGATTAATCCTGTAATTCCACCATTAAAATATCATCAACTTTTGAAACTTTAGCAAGGCCGTGTTTGGTAAGACCTTTAATGCCTTTATCCCAGCCTTTATTGCTTAAGCCGGCTGCATCTTTAAGGCTAACCAGTTGTATACTCTTTTCTTTCTTCAATATTTCGAAAATGGCTTTTTCATTATCGCTTAATTCAACCTGCTTGCGCTCCGGTTTCATTTGTGGAAAGAACAACACGTCTTGAATACTAGCGCTATCCGTCATAAACATGGTAAGACGATCGATACCAATACCAATTCCTGAGGTCGGGGGCATACCATATTCTAAGGCACGTAAAAAATCGTGATCGATGAACATGGCTTCATCATCTCCTTTTTCTGAAAGCTTTAACTGATCTTCAAATCGTTCTCGCTGATCGATCGGATCGTTTAACTCTGAATAAGCATTGGCAAGTTCTTTTCCATTTACCAACAGTTCAAATCGTTCGGTTAATCCGGGTTTGCTTCTATGTTTTTTAGTAAGCGGACTCATCTCTACCGGGTAATCAATAATAAAAGTTGGTTGTATGTAGTGATGTTCGCATTTCTCGCCAAACATCTCATCAATCATTTTGCCGATACCCATTGTATTGTCAACTTCAACACCTTCGGCCTGGCATGCAGCTCGTACTTGATCTTCATTTTTACCATACAAATCATGACCGGTATGCTCTTTAATGGCGTCTAAAATACCGATGCGTTTGTAAGGAGCCTTATAATTGATGGTCTTGCCATCTAATTCGACCTCAGTAGTGCCATGAAGGTTTATAGCTACTTTTTCCAGCAATTTTTCCGTAGTATCCATCATCCAATTGTAGTCTTTGTATGCAGCATACATTTCCATTACTGTAAATTCTGGATTATGGGTTCGGTCCATTCCTTCATTTCTGAAGTCTTTAGCGAACTCATAAACACCATCAAAACCACCGACAATTAATCTTTTTAAGTATAACTCGTTAGCAATTCGTAAATACAGCGGAATATTTAATGCATTATGATGCGTGACAAATGGTCTAGCGGCTGCACCTCCAGGAATTGACTGAAGAATTGGAGTTTCTACTTCAAGAAAATCCATATCATTATAAAAATCACGAATGGTGCTCATGATCTTGGTCCGCTTTACGAAAACATCCTTTACTTTAGGGTTGACGACCAGATCAACATAACGCATACGATAACGCTGCTCAGGATCTGTAAATGCATCATAAATGATTCCATCTTTTTCTTTGGGTAGTGGTAATGGACGTAATGCTTTACTTAAAACAGTAAAGTCTTTAACCATTATAGTTTTTTCGCCAACTTTTGTGGTAAAAAGCTCGCCTTCTACACCAATGAAATCTCCAAAATCAAGAAGCTTTTTAAAAACCTCATTGTATTTTGTTTTATCTTCATCTGGGCAAATTTCATCTCTATTAAAATACAACTGAATGCGCCCCTCACTATCTTGAAGTGCCGCAAAAGATGCTTTCCCTTGAACCTTGACCGCCATTAAACGCCCAGCAACAACTACTTTTTTACCTTCTTTATATTCATCTTTTATCTGTTTGGAAGTATGTGAAACCGGGTATAAATTTGCTGGATATGGGTCGATACCCAATGCCTTAAGGTCATCTAACTTTTTACGTCGTATAATTTCCTGTTCAGAAAGTTGCATCTGCGTTCAATTTTAAGAGCGCAAAGATACATTTCTTGCTTCCAAATTAAAAGGGCATTCTTTATCTCAGTTTGATGCTTGAACAAGAATGGCATGCAGATCTTTTTCAAGGGAATGCACAGGTCGTTCAATGATGCGTCCTATCTCTTTGTCATTTTTATAGATAATAAAGGTGGGAACACGTTTTATATTCAAACCTTTTTCCTCCCCTGTTGGGCTCTTTTTGTAATTTTCCAGACCATTACCAACACCAACTACTTCCAGGTTTTTCATTTTGTAATTAGCATTTTCTAGTATTTTGTAGAATCTAGGTACTTGCCGTTTGCTATCACCACACCAAGTACCCATAAAAATCTGTACCTTATAGTTATTAATATGAGATTTAATATCATTAATTAACTCCTTATCGATATCATAACTTTCGTACTGAAGATTGAACCAACTTTTATAGGGCACCGTGGTTAACCCGTTTTTATTAAGCTGCCCTACCAATATCGGCTTATTTTTGGAGATGATTTCTTTGTTGATTTTTTGCGAGTAGCTAAAAGAAGTTACTAATAAGAAGGTAATCACAATTATTTTTTTCATGTTGAAGCGATTTGATTTTCTTCTTCGAAAATGAAAAAAAGAGTAGTGTTTTAGACTGTTTTTAGGGTTGAATCAGGGTCTAGACCCCGGTTGAATTTTTTATTGGCTGTTGGCGCTAAGCATTATGCAATAAGGGGTGTTCGTTTATTAGTGCTTAAATTTGATGCTTATGAGTTATGAAACTGAGTTTCTTTTTCTGGTTTTGTGTTTCCACTTTTAGTTTAGGACTTTATGCTTTGTTTGAGTATTTTGTTTTTTACGCCTACAGCCTAGGGTAATTTACTTTTTAATCGATTTGATCTCTTCCCGAGATTGTACATTTAATTTCTTGTAAAGATTGTTAATATGTGTTTTGACCGTGCTTACGCTAACAAAAATTTCCGAAGCAATTTCTTTGTTGGTCTTATCTTCTTGAATAAGGGTGAAAATCTTTTCTTCCTGTTTTGTTAATTTTGAAAATGGAGTTGACCGTCTTTTCTTTCGGATTTTCAGTAATGTTAGCAGCAATATCAAATTACCAGCAATGGAGAGGAATAGCAAGAAGTAAATTACGCTGTTCCATTTAAATTCGTCGTTGTTTTGATTTAAAGTAAGACTGTAGGTGTCAGTTGCTATTTCAGAAACATATAATTTGGTAAACGCTTCATTTGGGTACTTTTCCTCCAGTCTTAATTGCAGTGCCTTATAATAGTCATTACTACTTAAATCCTTTAAGTAATAAGGATAGGTGTCATTTCTTTTATCAGATAGAAAATCATAAATAAACAACTCGGCAAGTGGTTCGTTAGTTTTAAAGCCAAAATCTTGAAACTGCCTGAACCAGTTCTTTGTATTAATTTTTCGGTTGGCATCACTTCTAAACTCTGCAAAATCAAAAAGCATTTCTTCTTTTAATAGCTGAGTTTGTAATATGGCATCCGTTACAGGATTAGTAGTGTTTATTTGGCAGAAAATCTCATTGATATCATTTAGAGGAAAGTATATAGTATCGTTATTATTGGCTATAAATAATATTTGCTTGCTGTCCTTGCATTCCTCTGTTAGGTGATTGATTGTTTCTTTAGCTGTGTTGCAACCATCAGTATGTAAGCGATAAATTCGATTTTTTTCAGGCAGATTATCACCTTTAAAAGAAAAAAATCCGGTCGAATCAGCTTCTGTTTTTCTAATAATTTGGGATAATGAAATTTTAGATACCTTACGGTAGTCTTCAACTAATGAAAGGTAAACGGTGGTGTTTTTGGTGCCATCACCAACGTAACCACTAAAATCATACTGTGCATACGTAATCATATGTAGCAGTAGAAGAATTGCAGTAGCGCACTTTTTCATTAACAGAGGTAGATAATATGAAATAAAATTAACTGAATTAAGTAACAAATCATACTTTTAAACTACTTATAGATATCATCAATCACTAAAACAAAATCACTATGAGTATTTGGAGAGTCCTACTATCCATTTTATTTCCCCCTCTTGCTGTTATTGACAAAGGTTGCGGAAGTTTTATTATTACTTTAATTTTAACAATCTGCGGCTGGATACCTGGTGTTATCGCCGCCCTAATAATTCTTAATAACCCTAAAAACTAATACATGAACAGAATTTTATGCCTACTATTTATTGCCTCGACCTTTCTTTTTACCTCTTGTAATTTTACTGAAGAGATTTACGTTAACGACGATGGAAGCGGAAAGATGAGTTTTAAATTTGATGGCTCTCAAATGATGACTATGATGGGGGATAAGTTAATGGAGAATGCTGACGGCGAGAAGCGTGAGTCGGTTGATTCGCTAATCGTTTTTAAAGACATATTTGAAGAAAAGAAAGATAGTATCAGCAAATTATCAGCAAAAGAACAGGCGGACCTAAAGAAGTTAGAAGATTTTAGTATGCATATGCTCATGAATGCTGAAACCAAGAAAATGAAGTTTACACTAATGACTGATTTTAAAGATATTAGTAAAGTAGGCGATGTAATGAAAAGCTTTCAAGATGCAAGCAATATGCAACAAGGTAAATCTAAATCCGGTTCAACACCTCCAAATCCTTTGAGTTCATCATCTGAAGCCTCAGAGGTCTCTTATACTTTTAAGAATAACAAGTTTACCCGACAGGCAGTTGTTAAAAATAGAGAACTGTTAGAAAAAAGCCTGGATAGTCTTGAACAAATGAAGACCTTCTTAGCTGGATCATCATATACTTTAAAATACCATTTTCCTAAGCGTGTAAAATCTGTTTCAGACTCAACGGCATTGTTAAGTCAGGATGGAAAAACGATGACGGTACAATTCGATTTCTTACAAATGATGAAAGATCCGGAAAGCTTGAATATAGAGGTGGAGTTAGTAGATTAAAAAGATGTCTTCACATTCGTACCTTTGTAGTATGAATAAAAAAGTACATTTTGAAGACCTTGGTTTAAAGGATTACAAGGAAACTTGGGATTATCAAGAACAGCTTTTCAAAGCGGTGGTAGATACCAAAATTCAAAATAGACGTAATGAGACTTCGTTCGTAACAAACAATCATCTTTTGTTTGTAGAGCATCCACATGTATATACGTTGGGTAAGAGTGGTGACATTTCAAATCTATTGGTAAACGAAAAGCAGTTAGAAGAGAAAGGCGCCACCTTTTATAAGATTAATAGAGGAGGGGATATTACGTATCATGGTCCAGGACAAATTGTAGGCTATCCTATTTTGGATCTTGAAAATTTCTTTGCTGACATTCATAAATATCTCCGACTTTTAGAGGAGATGGTCATGTTAACCTTAGCCGAATACGGGCTACGGGCTGAGCGTTCACATGGTGAAACCGGGGTTTGGTTAGATGTTGGAACTCCGTTTGCTCGAAAAATATGTGCCATGGGGGTAAAGGCTAGCCGCTGGGTTACTATGCATGGTTTCGCACTGAATGTAAACGCTGACTTGGGCTATTTTGATAATATTATTCCCTGTGGAATAAAGGAAAAAGCCGTTACCTCGCTTCATGTTGAAATGGGAGGTAAAGTTGATGAAGATGAGGTAAAACAAAAACTCCTCAAACACTTTGAGGAGCTTTTTGAATGTAGTTTTATCGAGAGGGCCGAGGTTTAAAGGTCTAATTTCAAATAGTCCATTACTTCTTCATAGGTCATTTTATAGAAATTGGGATAAGTTCCCTTTCCGCTAACGTTAATAGTAGGAGGTATGATTACATAGCGAAACCGATTGCCTCTTGCAGGATCGATCTGAAATTCATTCAAATCACCTGACAATGCTTGTGCCCGAATTAAAATATCTTCAACAGAGGCGCTTCCTGAACCAAACCCAGCAGTAAATTGTGCTCCTCTAAAGTTTAAAACGGGAAGTAAGTAAACATTTCCGTCACCAAACCCCGTAAAATAGACCAGAATGATATGGGTGTTTTTGATAGAAAAAGCACTTGGTAACTCAGGAGGAAAATCAATATTCATAAACTTCACTGATGACGAACTACCTTGAAAATCAGCTGGAATCCAATCACTGTAATACACTTCGGCATTTCCATCTTCGCCATCTTGTCCGTCCTGACCATCAACTCCGTCTTCTCCAGGTTCTCCCTGTTCACCTTGAGGTCCCGCAGGTCCTTGCTCTCCTTGTATTCCCGGCGCACCGTCCATGCCATCAGTACCATCTTCGGGATTGCATGCAATTGCTATTAAGGCGAATATTACCGTAGCTAAAAATCTAAAGTTTAAAAGTGTTTTCATGATTGTTTGTTTTGTTGTTTTCTCTTAATGAATTGGGAATAGAAAGGTTAACAAAGAGTATAAAAAAAGCTGACTATTCTGCCGGCTTTATTGAGGTTACGTCTTTATTTTTCCAGCCCAAAATAGTCCATGACCTCTTCGTATGTCATTTTTGAAAAGTTGGGTTGTTGCTTTTTTCCTGTTGTACTTGGTGGTATTAATACATATCGGAACCGAACTCCTTTACCATAAGCAGGTCCGTTAGGGTCCCATAAATATTCTCTAGCTGTTAAATCACTTCCAAATCGTTCGATATTTAAGTACAATGTTCTTGAAGCATGGTTGATGTGTGCATCAACTACTTTATAAATATTACCATCAATATCTAACTGATATTTTGGAAGGCTTACCACTTCAATATCATTATCATAATAAACAATAATTGTACCTTCACTTATGGTATTTGGATTCATACCATTTGCGAGCTCTAATGATTTAAAACGAGGGTTGTTAATGTTATATGAACCTTCAGTAGGCTCAAACCAATCGGATGCTTGAACATTAGCATTCCCATCTTCACCATCTTCACCATCTTCACCGTCTTCACCGTCTTGTCCATCAGTACCGTCCTGTCCGTTTTCGCCGGGTTGACCCTGTGGTCCTACAGGACCTTGTTCGCCTTGAATACCCGTTGCACCGTCCATACCGTCAGATCCATCTTCAGGATTACAAGAAAATGCCAGAATGGTAATACCAGCAATTAAAAAGTATTTCAGCTTTAAAAATGTTGTTTTCATGATTAAAAGTTTTATTGTTTTCTTATTAATGAGAAGAATGGATAAAGGTTAACAATGGGATATAAAAACCGAAGCACAATTGCTTCGGTTCTTATTTTATTCGAATGAAGAATGCTTATAATGAATTATGTGTAGTTTATTTTAATAAGTTCCAATCAGTATTTTATACAAACAAGTCTATGCCTACACCACTTATTTCAAATATACGATCTGCTGAAACGCGATTTCCATTGACTCTAACCGATACACAAAGACCATGCATTACTGGTTTTTGTGCTTTTAATGCCAAGCGATGCATTTTATCATTACCCCATAATTTAAGACCGCTTTTTTGAAGAATACGTTTATTGGCGTCCCATAATTCTACTTGATCTATAAAAAAGTTAGCATCAGTAGATGCGCATTTGACTAATACTTGTGCTGCTTTTGCTCTAACTCCGTTTACAATTAGAGGGGTCGGTATTGCGTAATGTACCCAAAACGATCCGTTCTTGGCTTTAGATTTTGTTCCTCTATCCCAGATTGTAAATTGCGCACCTCCAGAAGTAGGTAACATGGTTGCGGCAGCAGATCCTGGGAGTTTAATAGTATGTCCAGGCATACCAGCCATTTGTGAAGATCTTGCGAAGCCAGCAGTTGCTGCCTTTCTAATTTTATCAGCAAATTTACTTCCGAGACCTTTAGCATCTTTACCGTTATGAAAAACACCCTCCATTTTTCCGTCGTTACCATGTAGCCAAGTGGCAAAAAGTTTAGCAGAAATGTTTTCGCTTGAAGCGAGTATTTTAGCTGGAGCAATGAGTCCTACACTTGCGCCAACGGCAATACTTTTCCCTAATTTGTTGATAAACCCTCTTCGGTTTGCTGTTGATTTTTTCATAATAATATGTTTTGTTTTCTCTTTAATGAGGTTAAGGGTTTCAGGTTAACATGTAGGCGAAAAAAAACCGGCTTAAAGTCCGGTTTTTGAATAGGTTTGAAGTGGAATACGAATTATTCTGTTCTAACTTCGTTCAGTATGCTTTTTGAAATTAACTTCCCATTTTCCTTTCGTATTTCTTGTTGAATCATTCCCATTCCTTTTGCAATCCATTGGGTAGCATATTGGGCTTTGCTCGTTCCCATTGTTAAGGTATTGGTATAGCTTATTACATAACAATCGAAAGTGCCAGCGGGTGTGGTCAGCTGTTCTTTTCTTTCTACCTTTCTATCTGTCATCGTTACTGATACATTCATATTCATAATACCTGCATCGACTTTCATTTCGACAGCACTGTCAGGAAGATGCTGTCCAACTTCTAAGGTGTTTGGCAACCGAATGCCATCACCCGTAATCGAGTATTTCATATTCTG
This sequence comes from Spongiivirga sp. MCCC 1A20706, assembly GCF_046524175.1. Taxonomy (NCBI): domain Bacteria; kingdom Pseudomonadati; phylum Bacteroidota; class Flavobacteriia; order Flavobacteriales; family Flavobacteriaceae; genus Spongiivirga; species Spongiivirga sp. MCCC 1A20706. The sequence goes on along the minus strand of NZ_JBEFZF010000006.1, from coordinate 26,598 downwards.
AAATTGCTTTAAAGTAGACGGGTCGATAATTGATTCTGGTTCTATAACAGTCTCTTCGCCCAAACAGGTGACTTTAAAATTGCCAGTAACAATTTCTTTTCCTTTTTTATCGAAAAGTGCTGTATTTAATGTGATTATGGAATCAGTAGCACTTTGAATTCTATATTCGGTCACTACATTTAGCTTTCCTTTTTTATTGAGTTGATGAACTACTAACGTTTGTCCCGTTTTTGATGGATAGTAAGGTGAGCAACCTTCTTGTGCTCTGCCAACAACGTTTACCATTAGGAAACAAAAGATGAATAAATTTTTCATGATTACGCTGGTATTAAATGAGACAAGTGGTAGGAATGATACCTATGCTTACCCCAAACACCACCCCGTCAACTTTATAATCACCGGTAATCAAAATGCCATGGCGTTCATATCGTACCGATACATTTTGTAAATGAAAGGTGCGTAGTTGTGACTCGGGAATACGCCATGTTATTTTAACCTGATTTTTATTAACTAGTTTAGGGTTGCGACGATCGGGATAAATTAGCACTTCATAGTTATTACCTCGATTACGATTGAATCCTTTATCACTTCTTAATAGCAGTCCATTTGAGCGCAAATAGGTGCGTTCAACTTTCAGATATCTGGTACTACTGTAATAGGCGTCAACCGCTTTTACCGGCTTTGGGTGCTTTGGAGGAAAAATTGCTGTGGATGATACATTAATCGTATAGCAGAATTTACCATTCTTAATATGACTTTTGATCTTTTCCAGATCGAGTGTCCCACTTAAATCTACTGGTATATTTACCTTTTTTGGTGGAATTTTAATGGTTGGTTTTGTGATTTGAGCTGATGTCGTACCTAAGGTGAATAGGATCAATAATACTGTTATAAAATGTGTTTTCATGATTTAAAATTTTTAGAGTAATGTGGATTAAATGAGACCAGAACACTTTAATTTATAGAGTGCTATGGTTACGAATGTTAGTTTTTTTCCGTTGTAATAGTTACCTGAAATAAAGAAGCCGTTGGTGCCTCTAAAAATCGTAGCATCCCTTAGAGTTTGCGTTCTGTTACCCCAATCATGTTGTTTGATTTTTACGGTAAAAGCCCTGCTCGTGCAATTAATTGTAAATGACTCCTTCGTAGTTCTGCCCCTAAACAAGCCTCGGTCGCTGAAGTAGGTTTTTACATTTTTTATCTCAATTGTCGAGCTGTTTACTTTTTTCACATCTGCTTGACCAAAGGTCGTAAAGGCATGTTCTTCGTTACTTCCTTTTTTCTTGATGTTACTTGAGGTAGCGTCCATTCGATAGCATTTGCCATTGTTCAGTTCTTTCATGAGTGCTGTCCAAATTGCGTTGTCGTAAGTGTCGGCTATTTGCTTTAAACTTTGTCCCCTTTCCAGGGTATTACTTGAACTTACTAGAAAGCACAGAAGCAATAATCCTGTAAACTTCGCGAAGGATACTTTTTTAGTTGTTTGCATTGTATTGATTTTTAATTATTTACTCTTAATGCAAAATGTAATGGAAGGTTAACATCAAGCCATAAAAAAACCGAGGCATTTTGCTTCGGTCTTTATAGTTGAGTGTTGAGTTAAAGATTACAGCTACTCCACCCAAATTTTGTTAATTGCCATATTGCAACCTGTTTTACTGCGGCTATCAAATTGAAAACGGATATAATCAATATCACTAAAAGTGAAATCTTTATGAATAGGGTTGAAATCTTTCAAAGGAATTTCTTTTACAAATTTGCCTTCTCGTGCACGAACATGATCCCCGAAGGTAGCGCGGCGATTACCAGTGTAAACTTGTATGTTAAGTCCATTAACCGTGCTTTTCGCTTCAAATTCAATTTTTAAGGTTTTGTAATCTTTTAAGTTAAGGTTCATGGGTTTGTTTTTTCCATTTTTGTCTACGCCATAATTCACATAGGTAGTACCTCTGGTATCATAGCCATAACTTAATGTAAGTAGTCCGTTTTTAATACTTAATTGTAAGCCATGATCATTTGGGTTTTGATTGAGTTTAGCATTGATACTACGTATACCTTTTACGATTCCGGTACCCGATTGCGTGGTGACAGTACCGCTACCGGTCCCGTACGTTTTTTTATTGATGGTTCCCGTTTTAAAATCATCAATAACCAATTGGGCATTCATGATTGTTGTTAAAAGAATTGCGGTACATATGATGATATTTTTCATAATAGTCTATGTTTAGAGATCTTATTTTTCGAACCAAATTTTGGTGATTGCAAAATTGAGTCCTCTTTGATTTTGAGCGATGAATTGAATTTTTATGTGATCAACATCCTTAATGGTAAAAGTGTTGTTTCGTTGTGAATTGTCTTGAGCTTTTTGCAATTCATTTAATGGAATTTTTAGTGTAAAAGGGCGTTGATTTCCTTCAAAGCGTTCTGTTTTACTTCCCCCTCGCCAAAAGGCACGATTAGGGCCGTTACTAAACATACTGGTGTACACACGACCAAAGTTGCTTTTAGCTTCGTATTCAATATTTAAATACTTGTAGGTACTTAAGTCAAGATTTAATGGTTTTTTACGATTATAGCCATATCGAAGCTCGATTACCCCGGTAATGTTATAGCCAATACTTGAGACCATACGACCCTTTTCGATTTTTGTAAGCATCAATTGCCGATCATCATTCTTTTTTATCCGTGTAATTACATCGCGCTGAGTATTTAAAATCGTACTCCCAGATTGTGTCAGTTTCGTTTCTTTTAGGGCACTATGTTGTTGCTGACTCAAATTACCACTGGAAAAATCGTCTACTACTATTTGCGCATGGGTCAAGAAAGAACCCATTAATGCCATTATTAATGTGAAGGTTTTCATGTTTTTGACTTTTGTATTTATTAGTTAATGTCGTGATGAATTAAAAGGTTAACATCTGTCTAAAATTTTTACCTTTAAGTGTTTACTTTTTATCCCACTAACCATTAATGAGTAATCTAACGGACCAAGATCTTTTTAACGCACTTAAAAATGGCTCAGAACAAGCTTTTAAAAAAGTGTATGAAGACAATAGAGAGAAGTTTGTATTGTTTGCAAAACGATATGACCTGACCGACGATGAAGTAATTGATATTTACCAAGATGCTTATATCGTATTTCACGAAAATATTGTCAGCGGAAAGATCAAGCAGTTTACTAGTACCATAAGCACCTATTTGTTTAGCATAGGTAAGTTCATGATTATGGATAAAATGCGAAAGAATAATAAAACCATCCGGTCAGAAAAAGTGATGAGTGTGGTAAAAGAAGAAGTTGATATTAACGATTTTGAAATTGATATTACGGCGCCAAGTGAACGTCAGTTATTACTCAAAAAGTTCTTTTCTTCCTTAGGGGAGCAGTGCCAAAAAATATTGACGTTATTTTATTACCGCGGACTCACCATTGATGAAATTATGGAGGTCGGAAATTATGCAAGCAAGAATGTGGTTAAAAGTCAGAAATCACGATGCTTAAAAACGTTGAAGGATAAAATAAACCCCCAATAGCAATGAAGAGCGATATTTTATTAGAAAAATATTTTTCAGGTGAATTAGATGCGAGCGAGCAACTCGAATTCGACTCGCTTTTAAAAACGGATGCAGATTTTAAAGCCGAGTTTGAGCTGCAACAAGATATTCAACAAGCCATTAAACTTTCTGAAAGAGCTGATAAAAAGAGATTGCTTCAACGGTATGAAGAAGATAGAGCTGCCGTTGATAATGCTAAAGCTTCTAAACGAAAGTGGTTGCCAATAGCAGCGGCCATTGCATTACTCTTTTCTTTGGGAATTTACATAGGCTCTAATATTGCACCTAGTGGCAATTCACTATATGACAATTATTATGAAATGTATCCGAATACGGTATATTCCATTACTCGCAGTGGAGGGGAAGAATCACCAGAGCGTAGTGCATTTGAAGCCTATGAAGGGGGCGATTATCCAGGAGCGATTAACTACTTTAATCAGCTACATAAACAAGATGGTTTAAAAAATCTTCATTTTTATTTGGGTCAAGCATATTTAGCCAATGAGGAATATGAAAATGCCGTTATAGCGTTTAAAAGTGTGATCAAAGCAAATGAAGATTTTACCCAAGAATCACGTTGGTATGCCGCGCTTTCTTATTTAAAACAAGATAATATTAAAGAAGCTAAAAATGTCTTGAAGGAAATAGCTGCCAAAAACACCTATAAAAAGGAGGCTGCGATGGAGTTGCTGGAAAAATTGGATTAAGCTGCTTTTTTCCGCTTGCGATTGTAAATAACCAGTAAAGTAGGAAGCAGTATAATAATAAACCAAGCCCATTTTCTATTCTTAGAAGTTAAAGGTGCAGTATCGCCACTAATAACAAATCCTGCCCAATAATAAGGATGCGAATAATTGTTGTCACTATTGGCATCGATAAAATTAAGCTTTGCATTGCGAAGGGCTTCATCTTTTGGTTTTCCGTTGGCCAATTCTTTGTAAAAGCCTTCCATAATTTGAGAAGAAGCATTATCATTCACTTTCCAAAGTGTATGTGCAATACTTGAAGCACCTGCATAGAAAAAAGCGCGCGATAAACTAATCATCCCTTCTCCTTTTTGCAGTTTACCAAGTCCGGTTTCGCAAGCGCTTAGCGTCACTAAATTGGCATTGATGTTGGTAGCATATAAGTCATTAACATACAATAATGACTCTTTAGAATCTTCTTCTGAAAATGCGAGGTAAGAATATTCCGGTGTTTCATTATCTATGATAGCATGAGTTGCAAGATGAATAATATTGTAGTCGTTTATTATGGTTGTGAAATTAGATTTGTTCGCCGCTTTTCCTTTAAGAACATCACCCCTAAAAAAACTGGCAATCTTACTAGCTTCTTTTGTGTTATTTGGTAAAGGTTGTAATTGATTGTTTTTAGACTTCTTTGTAAAAACAGGTGCAAAAGCGAGTAGTTTATCGCCCTTGTTGGTAGGTTTAAACTTCAACTCGGTTAATAGCGATGCTGAATTTACATAAGTGCAAGCATATTGATTAATAAGATAATTGTCACCAGTATACAAAGCTTCAAATGGTAACGAATGTAAAATACCATCAGCAGCAATAACAAGGTTTTGATAATCAGTTTTCAATAATGGTTTTAGTAGTTGGTCGTATAATTTTTTCGAAACCTGTTTAATTTCTGCCTTATCGGATTTGGGATCAGCCAGTAGTTTGGAAAAATTAATTATTTGCTCGCTTACATTTTTGGAATTTGCGATACTTGTATAGTGTTTTTGATTTTTAGAGATGGCAATAATGTGGACGGCGTTATTGCCTTCAAAAAAATTGAGAAATAGCGTTTTTTCATCTAGGTCTTCCCTCAGTTCAGATAGTGTCGGCGTATTTTTTGCGTATTTAAGCTGATAATACCTTGGGTATTCTGTCTCAAATAATTCGATTAGATTATTATACTCATTTTTTGTGTCAAAAAGTTCGGCCTTACTTTCTTCAGATGTATCTTTTTGTAAATTGGCGATGGTTACACGAAGTCTTTTTTCTTCTTCCAATTGATCATCCGGAATACCAGAAAATGATGAAGCTTTATTTCTTGTAAGCGCATCCAGTAGAATACTATTTTTTGAATTTTCAACTAACTGAAAAGCGGCTTCTAGATATTCGTCATTTTCTTGTATATTATTTAGCTTATTTAAGGCATCCAAGCTGTATTCAATTCCGCTGATTGAGGCATTGATCAAATTTTGTTTATCACCATCGTTAATAAAAGAAAGCTTTAGTAAATCGATTGTACTAATTAACTCTCGTCCTTGGTTAACAGCTCGTTTTAATTTCTTTTCATCCTCATTTTCCGATAGTATTTTGTTCGATTCGCTTAATAACTCGATCTTTTTTATCAAGTAATTACTGCCAGGTGATTCCTCATTTCCTATAAGTGAAAGTCCTTCATTATACATTTTGTTGGCAGTTTCATTATTCTCTTTTAATGTATATAATTTGCCTAGTCGTAAATAAATTCTAATTTTTTCAAAGCTATTATCAGTAGATTCTAGATTGGCAAGGATTTTTAGATACTCATCTTCTGCCTTATTAAAATTATTTTGTTCGATATAGAGGTCGGCTTGTAAACGATTGAAGCTATTTGTAAAACGTTTTCTTTTTTCTAAATATGGTTTTGTTTTGTTGATGAAGTATTGCGCGCTGTCTATTTTTTCAAGTTTTAAATAGCTCTCAATAAGAATTTGCGAGATACTGATGAAGCTATTAATTTGATTCATGGGTTGAATTTCATTATAATAAGAAATAGATTCTCTACAAATCTTAACACAACTTAATAAATCTCCCTGGTCTAGTTTTAACCCAGCAATAAGATTTTTAGTATCATAAACGGTAGTTTCTGAGCTGTTATACCGCTTATGAAGTCTTAAATTTTCATTATAAAACTCCTCGGCGACTTCATACTTTAATTCATCTGCGTACATAAGTGCCAAATAGCTATTAGCAACTGTAGAATAGGCATTGTATGATTTCCGAATCTCTTCATTTTGATTTGATTCAATTAACTCTGTAAGTAAAAAAAAGGCTTTTTTTGCTGTATAGAAATTATTCAATTTATAATTATATAGTCCTTTATCATATGCTAGTTTACACTTGTATTTGAAACCTTTATCAGAATAAATTATAGAATCCGGAAGTTTTCTAAAAACCAGCTGTTCTTCGCTAACTGATTTTTGAAGAATTGATAGATCACTATAATAGCTAGCAATGGAAGATTTATCGGATAGTGCTTCTAAAAGTTTTAATGTATAATTATTCCTTTTCGCCCAGTCTATTTCTTTATTAATATAGAATAGCGCAGAATCTTTGTTAGAATATATGAATGATGCTGCTTTTTCCCGATTTCCTAAATCTTGACTTAAGCAATAAGTCATTGACAGATTTGAAATAGCAAAAAACAAGCAAAGCCCAGTGTAATTTACAATGGACTTTGGAAACCATGACTTGCGTTTATAATTATTGAACATTAACTTCATAAGATTCCTTCAGGTTATTTGTTAAAACCTTTTTTATCTTAAAGGTAATAGGTCCTTTAGGTCTTGACTTCCATTTAAACCTAAAGGTTTTGAAGCCAATCTTTTTATTCAAGAAATTCGGCTTTTTATCAAGAACTCCGATTGTTTTACCTTGTTTATTTACCGCTTCAATGCTGATTGATCTAACCAAAGATTGTACTATTACAGCATCGAGCTTTGGTAGCCATTCGTTACCACATTCATTAGGCGTTGGACAAGGAGGAATGGGGCCTATTTCAAAGTAAATTTGCTCGTTAAGCCTAGCGAACTTCAAAGCTTTTTTATTTCGTGCATTAAGCTTAGATTCTGTTGTTTTTAGTTCCTTTAAATCACGTTCTGCTTTCTTATCACCTTTCTTTATCTTTTTTAAGATCATCTTTTTTTTCAATTGAATATCCTTTGTTTCCTTCGAATAATACATTTGAAACATGTCAGCTTCGTTGAAAACAACAGCATTTCTTTTTTGCGGGAGTTTTGATGTACTCTTTTCGACGATTTCCTCTTTTGTAGCCAATTTTACATCTGCTTTTTGTGCTATTGTTAAGCTGCAATTAATAGAGGCGATTGCTATATACAATATTAAGTTTTTCATTTCTTGAGACTTTTTAAGTTACTGATTAATCAAGTAATTCTCTAAATATTAATTCGTTTTTACGAATTCCACTCTCCTATTTTGCGCTTTTCCTTCTGGGGAGGTGTTATCAGCAAGTGGATTTTCTTCTCCCATCCCTTCGGTGGCGATCAAGCTTTCATCTACCAGAAACTGATCAATCAGAATCTGTTTTACCGCTTCAGCACGATCTTGTGATAGTGCAAGGTTCATTTCTGCGTCACCATCACTATCAGTATGGCCAATAATATTGATTGCGATGTCACCTTGTTCGAGCATTTTTGCAATTTTCTTTAATACGCCATATGATTCTGCTTTAATTGACGCGGACCCTGAATTGAATAATATTCCAGTGGTTGTAAACCTTCCTTCTTCTAGTAACTGGTTTCTTAAGTCCTGACCGCCGGCAGCAATTTTGAAATTAGTAATAAATAACTGATCAATTTCATCTCTTAAACTTTTAGGATATAGTTTAAAATTGGTGATTCCTTCAGGGACTAATCTCGGTATATCTACTACCTTATTTTCATTCACCCATAAGCGGAAACGACTTTTATTCACTGCTATTGAAATATGCATTTTTTCTAGTAAGACACTTCTAATATCTTTTCCAATTTGGTTGCGCATAATCCGTTTATCATCGACTCGTTTTTCGACTATAAAACCCGGATCGATGAATAGACACATCGGTATTTCTACCCAAGCTCGGTTTGGAGAGCCTTGATACCCGCTATTATCATGTAACCATACTTCTAACATGGCTTGTGAGCTAGTTTTTAGATCTAAACCTTTTGTTAAAAGATCAAACTCTATCGTATATTCCTCAGGAAGTGTGTTTTCAAGCATAGGCACATAAACTGATTTGCTAACTAATCGGAACCATTTTTCTTCATCGATTTCCACAAGTTCTCCCGAACCATTGGTATCCCATCTTGAAGGAAAGTCTCCCAATGCATCATTGGAAAAATCATCATATAAGAGCATTTCTTCCCCTGGGACGAAATCAAATTTAGAATATACTTCGAGTGCTTCTAGGTCGGTTTCCAAACCTTCCATAGATTCACCTTCTGTTTGGTCATCCATTTCTACACCTTTCTTCGATCTGTTTTTTCGACGCTTCTTTTTTCTTTTCTTCAGTCCAATAAACTTTCCGTCACTATTAAAAATAGAATCAAAAGTTTTTTCTGTTTCGTTAGCGGCTTTTTCTTCCACCTTTCTTTTTAAAGCTTCTTCAGCAGCTTCTGCAGCTCGTTTTTTTAGTTTTTTCCATAGTTGCGCGTCTGCGGTGCTAAAGCTGAAGATTGCTAATAGCAGAACGATAATTCTTGTTGTTTTCATGATGGTATATTTTTAGTATACCATTTAATGATATGGTCAAAGAAAGGTTAACATATCTTCACAATCATTACTAATTTTAGATAGAACGATTATAAAGCATATGGTATATCAGTAATTATTTGACCAGATAGGATCTGGTCACCTTGTTATTTTCAAACACTTCAACTTTTATGGAATAAAGATTGTCGTTGTAGTTTTCTATTTTAAGATTTGCAAAATTAATTAGGCCCTTAGCATCGGGTAGCGGAGATAGTAGGTCTATCGTGCCACCACCAATAGCTTTATCATTACTGTCATAAAAAATGACCTCTACTTTTTCTGCTTTGCTATCGACCAGTAGATATTCTAAATCTTCATAACCACATTCATTAGGGGTAGGGCAGGGAGGAATAGGAGGGATTAAATCAAGCCCTAGCTTCTCCAAATTTATAATATTGTTAAGTTCTTTTTTCCAGAAGTTTAATTGATTATCGCTTGTTTGATTGTTAGCATTTGAGATTTGTTCTTCTAAATAATATTTATATAAGTCTCCCTCATAAATATAATTAGTGGCAGTAAATTCTGCCTCGTCCGGTATTTGCCCTTGATAATCGGTAACACAGGATGTAAAAGTTATTACTACTAGAACGCCTAGAAAGGTTTTAATTGTGTTTTTCATGATGTAATGGTTTATTGTTAATTATTTGATCTGTTTTTAGTTTAATGATATCTGCTTATAAAAGTTAACAAGCAACTAATACGCTGTTGTTGGGCTGGGAGAACAGTAAATAAAGTCAATAAAGCAATCTGACTAGAAAGTGACAGATTAAAGCCTTTCTCTAGTTGTCATTATTCATGTTATTCTTTTTTAAAAGAGACCACCTTGATAATTCTATGCTTATGAGAGATTAGTAATTGATAGATACCAGTATCAAGATGGTCTATATTTAAATACACCTTTGTTTTAGGTAGTGAGTCTATTATGCCAGTGTAAACACCATCACTATTTTTCATTATTTAACAGGTGTTATGAATGTTTTTTGATTTGATATTGTAAAAGTATTTTTAATAAGAGCTAGAGGCTATGAGTATTGTAACAAAACCTGTAAAATATGTAACAACCTTTATTTACTGAGGTTTTTAGAGCGGTATTTCAGGCTTTTTTCAAGAAATCAGTAGGAGTAACCCCATAAGTTTCTTTAAAACATTTAGTAAAATAAGCGGGGTCGTTGAACCCGACTGCATAACCTATTTGAGAAATATTGATTTGATTTTCGTGAAGAAGTTTTGTAGCAATTTTTAATCGTTGAGATCTTATAAACTCGGTAGCCGATAGACCTGTCAATGCTTTTAATTTTCTATGCAATTGCATACGACTCATACCGATTGTTTCAGCAAAAGCTTCAGCTTTAAATTCTGATTCTGTTAGGTGATTATCCAAAACTGTTTGCACCTTATTTAAAAATAGCTCATCAACTGCGTTAACAGCAATGTCTTTAGGTTTTAAAACTATTTCTTGACTATACCGTTGCCGTAATTTTTTTCTGTTGGATAGTAGGTTGTAAACTTTGGTAGCTAGTATTTTTTGATTAAATGGCTTCGTGATATAATCATCCGCGCCAGTTTCAAGTCCGATCAAGGTATTTTCATCTCCGGCTTTTGCGGTTAATAGTATAATAGGGATATGACTAGTTCGTTCGTCGTTTTTCAGTTGCTTAGTTAGTTCTGTGCCATTCATAACAGGCATCATTACATCACTAATAATAATATCTGGTACTTTTTCTAGGGCAATTTTACATCCATGTTGTCCATTATGAGCGCGAATAACCTCATACAAATGCTTAAAATGGTCGTTTAATAAATTCCCCAAATCTAAATTATCTTCAACAATAAGTAATATTGGTTTTTCATCATTATTAGAGTCACCTTCCCCAGAAATTAGGTGATCATCATTTAAAACAGTTAAACTTTTGGCTAGAGGAGATTGGGTTTTTTTAAATGTCGCGTATTTAATATTCGCTTTATCTAAAGAGATGGTCAATTCGAATTTGGTGTATTCATTCTTTTGACTATCTACATGAATTTCTCCACCATGCAGTTTTACCAATTCATTGACCAAAGCAAGTCCAATACCAGTGCCTCCTTTTGAGTGTTGAGATTGATAGAATCGCCTGAATATGTTTACCTTTTCTTCTTCGCTTAGCCCATCTCCGGAATTTATGATTTCAAGATGTAACTTGTTGTTTTTAATATCAGCTTTTAGCGTTATCTTTCCATTTTCAGGAGTGAATTTTATCGCATTTGATATAAGGTTAGTAACAATTTTTTGCAAAGCATCCGTATCAATCCATCCATTAGAAATATCATTATCAATAGCAAGATCGAAATTTATTTGTCTTTGGTGCGCCAAAGCAACAAAGTCATGTGCGACTGCTTTTATAATTTTTAAGGGATTTGCCTGATTGATGGTAAGCCTCATTTTGCCCGACTCTATTTTCGAAATATCCAATATTTGATCTACTAGTTGTGTTAAGCGATCAGTATTTTTTAAGACTATTTCAAAATCACCTTTATCGCTTTCACTATATGTTTCATTGGATAATTTATTCTGAACATGACCCTTTATTAGAGTAAGCGGAGTGCGTAATTCATGAGAGATATTTGAAAAAAAATGAGATTTGGCCCTATCAAGCTCTTTAAGTTTTGCAGTAGTTTTTTGACGATTTCGGAATAGTATGAAAATGAAAATTCCAGCTATTACAACTAACAGAATACCAGCAATAAACAAGCGCTGCTGATTCGTTTTTTGTTCTTTTATTAGTTCGTTTTGTGAACTCAAAAGCGCTATTTCTTGTTCACTTTGAAGCACTTTATACTTGGATTCTACCTCCTTGGATCGTTTTCTGTTTGCTTTTTTATTAAGGTCAACTTTGAGTTCATATGCCGCTTTATAAAACGTACTTGCCTTTTCGTGATTCCCCAATTCCAAATTGCAAAAACCAAGTTCCCTTAACAACCTATGATATATTTCTGTTTCTTTTTCGTTTAGAGGTTCATACAAAGCATAGGACTTTTCCAATTCGGCCAGGGCTTCACTATATTTTTTCAAGCGATATCGTTTGAAATAACCATAGTAATAGTATGTTTTTGCAAGTAGTAAGGCATCATTTTTATCAGCTAAATAGGCAAGATGAATTTGGAAATTTTCATCAGCGCTTTTGAAATCTCCTTTTTCGAGATAATAGGAATAAAGTATATTATACAGTCGGCTAACGTATGTTATATTATTTTCTTTCAGAAAATAAGGTAGTGCTTTGTCTATATATTCCTTGCATTCTTCAACTTTGCCAATCATTCCGCTTAAATCAGATAAGTAAACATAACCAGTATGAATTTGTTCCTTATTGTCTATTTTTTTAGCATCTGACAAGGCTTTTTTTGCTAAGCTATATGCTTCTTCAACACTTTCGTATGTAAATGTTAAGCGTGAGATTTCTGATCTTTTTATAATCGCTCCAATAGTCGTGGGGTCGATATATGATTTTAATCTACTTAACGAATCTATTTTGATATAAAATGGCAGTGCAGCGTTAAAATCCTGATTGGTATAATGACCATCACCCATTGATTTGAGAACTTCTAGTTGTTCAGGCCAAATAGTTGATGCTAAATAGTACTTTTGAATACTATCATAAAAACCTGTAGTGTCTTTGATCTGTAGTTTTGGCTGACTTTTGAAAATAATAAGAGCGCTTTTAAATGCAAGCGAATCATTTTTTCGTTCTGCCAGTTGTTGTATTAGGTCTTTAGAAATTGTATATGCAGTATCATATTTTCTATTTTTCAATTCAGTTTTCGCCTTAAGATAAATAGAATCAAAGTAACTGTCAGATTGTGAAACAACTATTGTTGTACCAGAAAGAAAAAATATAAATAAAAATATATGACAAGCCCTACACATTTACTATGTGTTTGATAGCTAAAAGATAGGAAATTTCTTGCGAACTAAATTAGGGACTAGTTTTTATTGCAATACTACTTTATGGTTATATTGTTCTGTTCCTTTGTTAATACTAGGCCGAGTGAGATTCAATGTCACTTCTCCAAATACTTGATGAGTCCATATAAAGGAATACACCTTAATGCCGGATGTAGTATCGGTAAATATTGGGCTTACATTAAGTGTTGCAACCACATTGTCATTGGCATCGATAATTGAAGCGTCAATAAAACTAATATCTTTAGTAACAATACCTTCAATCTGATTACTACCACAGATAATATTATACTTGCAAGGTGGCATTGGTATTGGAATTTTAGGATCGTAGGATGCCGCATTAAATCGCAGCAGTCTACCAACTTCAACAGCATCTTCGTATGCAGTTTTATTACCTGTATTATTGTCTAATTCTTTTTTTAGGTGATTAGCGTATAAATCCGATTCTAATAAATAAGTGGTGCTAAATTTGCTGTCGGTTTGGGCAAATTGAAGCTGAGTACATCCTAAAGCAATTACTATGAGGAGTTGTAAACGTAATTTGAGAATAGACATTTTTGTTAATTTAGGGTTTTGCAAGATATAAAAAAGGAAGAATTCATTCCAGATTGTTGACTTTTAAGCAATGTAAGCTACTTTTTTGTGATATTGACTAGTTCTTTGATTGCTATTATTTTTCCTTTTCTGTTATACTTTTCAGCGCGTAAGAGCAGTTTGTCATTTGTATACCATTCGGATACAGTTCCCTCGGTTTTAATACCAGCTTGATTACTATAATTATAGGTTATTTTTTTGCATTCGAAAGTGCCCATATTAGTCGTTTTCATTTCGTTATCCACCACTTTCCTTTGGCTTATTTCAAAGATGATCTTGATCAATGTCTTTGTTTGTCCTTCGACCGCTGCCGTAAAAGTACCACCATTCAAATCTTGGCCTACTTCCAATTGAGAAGGAAATTCAAGAATATCTCCATCCATTTCAAATACGAAATCTAATGCATTGTATTTCGATAAAATGGCAGTCTCAAAAAAGTGGATCATTTCATAAGACATCATCCCGTTTTCACAACTAATTTTATACGTTGTATCGAAACTATCTTCATTAGAAGTAGAAATGACTGTACTATTCACAGTAGCTTGAGACCAATCATTTTCCGTGTCTAAAAAAGTAGTTGTAACCGTTGTTTGGTATATGGCTTTTCCTTTTTTGTTGTACGTATTATAAGTAAGCGCATTGCCTTCCTTTAAAAGGAGGGCATTTTCACAGTTTTGTGCGTTGAAATGAGTTGTAAAAACAAGAAATAAGAGACTTAAAGTTGATTTGGTAAATTTCATGATCACCTAGTTCATATTATAAATTAAGATAGAGTCGTCTTCACCTTGTACTACGAATTCTGGATTCTCATCATTATCAATATTGTCCATTGCAATTGCAGAAGCACCGTAAACTGGAAAGTTTGGTAGTAATTTAGCATTGCTGTCAAACAAGTATACCTTTTTAGCTTGTACATCTGTTACCGAAACGTAGATTTTGTCGTTGAGATAAAAGATGTAGGGTTCACTATAAAGGCCATAATCAAGTTGAACTTTTTTCTTCTTAATTGTAAGCGTATTATCTGATAAACTAGCAAGTGTTTTGCTTGTTGTTGTGAAGCTATGTTGGGCTTGTAGCCCTAATTTTGCTACTTCCGTTTTACCTGATTTGTCTACAAGATGTAAAAGTCCCTTTTTGTCAGTCGCTACAAACTTATTTCGGTAAAAGTATATTTGGTTTTCGGAAAAATCGATTTTTTTATTGACTTTGATTCTTTGTTGTCCACGGCGGTTAAGAATATGTAGAATGCCATCTGTAGTAGGAAAGACAATGTAATCTTTTCCTGATGACCTGACGTGTTTTGGGGCGTGAATTAAGTTGGAGCTTGCCTTTGTAAACTCGAAACCTTTTACAGTCTTTCCCCCACCATCTAGCATTAACAAGTGGTTGTTTTGTGTAATTAAGAATCGATAATTTCTACTTTTATCGTAATCAAAAACAGCGATAGGTTGAGTAATTTCATCCTCAAAACTTATTGGGAATGGATCAACTACTTTTCCGTTCCGATCTAAAACATGTAGTTTGTGAGGAGTATTAAAAATGAGCTGTAACCTTCCATTTTTATAAAGATCGACTTGTTTGATTCCACCAACTATTTTGCTTTCTAGCTGTTTTTTCCATAAAATATTACCTTTATTAGAAATAAGGTATAAGATGTTGTTTTCATCTTGTACCACTATTTCTTTTTGTTTTGTTCGATGGTTTGTGACTAGCTGCAGTTTGCTTGTAATTTTATTGTCCAATGTTATGCTAGCAGTTTGTGCCACAACGTTTGTTTTGACGGTGCCTTTTTTCTTTTTGATAATACCGTTTAAATATCCAAAATCATCTTGATAGTTCAATTGAAAAACTATCCAAGGGTATTCCTTTAGATCCAGTTGATTAATTTCTTTAGACCTTTTCGTTGAGACTTTGTCTTTCAAAATAGATTTAAATTGATCTGCATTTGCAATAAAAGTGAATGAAGTTTCTTCTGACAGATGATCTATACCATTTTTAAAATGATCATTCTTTTCAATTGTGTTCCCATTCTGAAATGAAGAAATAATGTCTTGAAGCGGGGCTATTTCTTTTGAGAAAATATAAGAATCATTGACTTTGAAGTAGTAGTTTATATCAATTTCTGGAAGAATGGTAGGGGTATTTTTATTAAAGATATCGGAAATGCTGAACTCATAAATAGAAATATCTCTAAATTTTTTTACTTCGTTTTTTTCACTTGCTATAGCTTCATTAGTTGCAAAGACGTCTTTAGAATGTATTAAAATGGCAGTATTTTTGTCAAGCTGAAGCTGTGATATTTCATCAATATCTTCAAATATTGGATGATAGCTTTTCCCTGTAGGAGCCCCAGTTTTTTCCAAATATTGGTTAATGTTCTTATGTAAAACGGCAAAATCGTTAAATGCATATGCTTTGACATAGGTGCTTGTAGCTGGGGCAATTTTTGTGCTTTGCAATAAATGTCCTTCCAGACCTTTAAGAATATTAAAGTGTAGTTGAACTGAATCACTAGCAGTAACAACTCCGTTGAACTGCATATCGTGGCCATCAATATCGGCATCAATCGCTACCCAATTAGCAAGATGTTGATAAGTATTTCTTTTACTATTTGGGAGCATGCTGGTCAAAAGGTCATTTGCATTTTCAATATTGACAAAAAATGAGAACGGGGCATTTATATCTGTAGTCTTGTACAATTTTTTGAAGGCTTCAGAGGTGAAAACACTAGGTGATTTATAATGACGAAGTGTATTTTCAGCCAGCAGTTTGGAAGTTGAAATTATCACCTTATCGTCAATAGATAGTTGGTATACTTCATGATCATCTCTTTTTATTTGATTGATCGTGTTATTTAAATAAGTGGAAGAGGTAATCTGAAATTTAGATGAGTTTAGGCTTTGCTTAAAGGTGCTGTTACTTTCCGTGACAATGGTAATTTCAAAACTATTTCTACCTTCATTTGAAATGCAAACTAGAGCGGTTTCATCAAAATTAAGATCTTTTAAGAAAGAAAGTTTATTGGTAAACTGCTTTTTGAGGTAAGTATTCTTCAAAAGACTTATAAAGTCATGATTCTGAAGATTACTTTTTAAAATGTTTAGGCTATTTGTTTTTATGATTACTCCTGAATTGTGGGGAATTAAACTAAAGACATCAGTTTTAGATGTGTTTTGTTCATTACAACTGATAAATAAGAGTATAGTCACTAAATAGGATAACAGACTTTTTCGCATCGATTCAATCAATATTTATAAGATTGAAAAGTAGCTTTTATTCATTTTGTGTAAATGATAGCCGGAAGTCTTTTTTCAACAAAACAATGAACGATTTACTTATAGGTCTAGTGAGAGTTGTTCGGGAAGTAATCTGAATGATTTACGGTGGTATTTACAAGGGCCATATTTTTTAATTGCCGCTCGATGCTCTTCCGTAGGATAGCCCTTGTTTTTTTTCCAATTATACATGGGAAATTCTTCGTGGATTTGCATCATATAAAGATCTCGATATGTTTTAGCAAGTACCGAAGCGGCTGCAATATTCAAATACTTACCATCACCCTTGATAATAGTTTGATGCGGAATTTCTTTGAAGCACTTAAATCGGTTACCATCAACTAAGATAAACTCAGGGTTCGGATTTAACTTTTTTATAGACTTATGCATGGCAAGTATGGAAGCATTTAGAATATTGATTTTGTCAATTTTTTCAGGAACAATATGCGCCACTCCAAATGCTACACTTTGTTGTTCTATAATGGGTTGTAATGACAGTCTTTTTTTCTCTGACAGTTGTTTAGAATCATTAAGTATTTCGTTTGAGAAATCGGTCGGAAGAATTACTGCAGCAGCGGTGACTGGACCTGCTAAACATCCCCGTCCAGCTTCATCCGTGCCGCATTCGAGAATGAACTTACTAAACTTAAGATTTAACATTTAATGTTTTGACTGTATTTTAGTTAAAATTGTTGATAGATTACACATAAAGATTACAAAAAAATAAATATTTTTCAATAAACGAATACTTTGATTAGCAAATATTTAGTTTAACCTTTGAGCGTTCTTGTTAAACATACTCATTTTTTTGCTTTATTAACAAATTATTAGGATGTTTGCGATTGACTAATTCAAATAATTTAAAAGTATGAGATCAAAGTTTACTTTGTTTCTAACGCTATTATTGGCGTTGGTTACAAGTTTTTCCTTTGCACAGGAAAAGACGATTACTGGTAATGTTACCTCGGCATCCGATGGTTTACCATTACCTGGTGTGAGCGTCGTGGTACAGGGTACTTCGCGCGGAACGCAAACTGATTTTGATGGTAATTATTCCATCAACGCTTCTTCTAGCGAAAGTTTAGTTTTTTCTTATTTAGGTTTAAAAACTCAAACTATTTCAGTTGGCGGTAAGACAACAATCAATGTTGTTTTAGAAGAAGATGCAGAAGCATTGGAAGAAGTTGTGGTAACCGGTTATTCTACAGTTAAAAAGGAAAGCGTAACGGCTGCTCAAACTACGGTAACGGCCGAAACTATTGAAAATGTTCCTATTCCAGCTTTGGATCAGGTACTGCAAGGTCAGGTAGCTGGTCTTAGTGTGAATGCTGGATCAGGACAACCTGGGGCTAGTGGTACTATTATCTTAAGAGGGCGAAGTTCATTTAATCCGAACGCAAATATTGAGCCTCTTTTCATTATTGATGGTGTTCCTGTTGATGAGGATAATTTTAGAAGTATAAATTCTAACGATATCGAAAATTTAACCGTTCTAAAAGACGCGAGTGCTTCTGCAATATATGGTAATAGAGGTGCGAACGGGGTTATTATAGTAACTACTAAAAGAGGTAGCTTTAATCAACCTTTAAGTGTAACTTATAGATCACAATATGGTTTTACCGATTTAATAGAGCCAAACATTAATTTCCTTAGTAGCTCTCAATTTTTAACTTACCAAAGAGATTTGGGTGCAGGTGCTGGTAATGGCTTGAGTGATGCAGAAATAGCACAATTTGGCCGAGTTAATACTAACTGGCAGGATTTCTTATTAAGACAAGGTAAAACTTTTTCTCAGGAATTAACTTTTTCTGGTGGTGGCGAAAACTCTCGTTCTTTTAGTTCTATACAGTATTTTGAGCAGGAGGGTACTTCTTTGAGGTCAAAGTTACAGCGTATATCATTGCGTTCAAACTTAGATGCTAGATCTGATAAATTAACATTCTCTACAAATATATCATTAAACTTTACTAGAAATGATTTTGTTGTAAATGGAGCTGCTGGTGGTGGTTCTTTAGATAACCCGTTCTTGGCAGCTTTTATTAGTTTGCCTTATTATTCACCTTTTAATCCTGACGGTTCTTTAAACATTACAGGTTTAAGCAACGATCCGATAACAGGTGCTGCGTTGGCTCCAACTGGTTTCCAGAATACGCCATATGTGACTCAAAATACCAATCGATTTAACACTAATCGTGAAGATGAAATAAGGGCAGTAATCAGTGTGAGTGGTAAATATCAATTAACAGATAACGTGTCTGTAGGTACTAATGTTGGTGTAGATTATACTCAGGAAAGCGATTTAGATATTATTAGTCCTACAAGTTTACGTGGTATTGCAAATGTTCCAAACCCAACTGCGCAGATTAGAGGTAGCAGAAGAGAAGCTACTCAAAGAGCTTTAAGGGTGAACTGGTCTAATAATATTACATATACCAATACATTTAATGATAAGCACAATCTTGAGGTTGGTGCGTTTACGGAGTACTTTAAACAGCAATTCCGTGATGCAGGATTTACAGGATTTGGTATTGATCCTAGATTACCAAATTCTATTTTGGGTTTAACAAGTGGTCAAACAGCGGACCCTGATGGTACTACTCCTTACGTGCCTACTTTAGAAGGTAGAAGTGTGGATTTAGGTTTATTTTCTGTTTTCGGACTTGTGCGCTATGGATATGATGGTAAATACAATATCGAGGCGAATATTCGTCGTGATGCTTCTTCGCGTTTCTCAAGTGATAATGAATGGGGGACATTCTTTTCTGTCTCTGGAAGATGGAATATTACTAAGGAAGATTGGTTGAGTGATTCTACTTGGATTGATAACTTGGCTTTAAGAGCGGGGTATGGAGAAGTAGGTAATCAGGATATTGGATTCGGTCAAGCAAATATTTTTGCTACAAGAGATTTATTTTCTTCGGGAACAGGTTATGCTGGTAACCCTGGGGTATTTCCTTTCGCTATTGGTAATCCTGATTTAAGATGGGAGACAAAGAAAAGTATTAATGTTGGACTTGATTTTGGTTTTATGAAAGGGCGTCTATCCGGATCTCTTGATGTTTATCAAGAAGATACTGAAGACATTCTTCTGAGTGCACCAATTTCTGCAACATCTGGTTTTACAACAATATTGAGAAACCTTGGTGAGCTTAGAAATACAGGTGTTGAGTTTGCGATGTCTTATGATGTAGTGCAAACTAGTGATTTGGTTGTTAACTTATTTGCAAATACCGCTTACAATAAAAACGAAGTTATTTCAATAGATGGCGAGCAAGAATTTGTAGATAGAGGTCTTACACAATCTTTATCAGTTGGAGATCCTTTTGGATCGTTCTTTGATGTACGTTATGCTGGGGTTAATCCAGCAAATGGACGACCTTTGTTTTTAGACGTTGACGGTAATGTTACAGAACAATTTAGTTTGGATAATCGAGTGATCTTAGACAAAACAAGAGATCCTGAATTCTCTGGTGGATTTGGGTTGAACGTAACTTATAAGGGATTTGGTTTAACAAGTTTATTTAGTTACGCAACAAACGTTTGGAGAAACAATGGCACCTTAGCGGTTGTAGAGGATCCTTCATTAGTTGGAATTGCTAATCAATCTACGAGAGTATTAGATCGTTGGACGCAGCCTGGTGATATTACTGATATCCCAGATCCGCAGTTTTTTAACCGTTTCGCGGATGGAACTCGTTATTTAGAAGATTCGTCTTTCTTAAGACTACGAAACGTGACATTGGGTTATACTTTTAATTCTGATCAATTGAAGAATCATTTCAAGAGCATTCAAATCTATGTACAAGCTCAGAATTTAGTGACTTGGTCTAAGTGGAGAGGATTTGATCCTGAAGATAATGATGCTGGTTCTTTCTTTGATTTTCCGGTGGGAAGAACGTTTACGTTAGGATTTGATATTAATTTTTAATTAGAGTTAATCATGAAAAAATATAGTTTTTATTTAATAGCATCTCTTTTTGTATTTCTCTCTTGTGAGGATGCCAGAGAGATTGACCCCATTGACTTGATTGATTCCAGTCAAGCCTTTGGTACTGTAGGAGATATCGAGCAGGGGGTTCAGGCTGCTTACGGATCTTATAATCCTGAAAATGTTATAGCGTTTTCTTCAAGATTTGTTGATGACTTAAGAATAGGATCTAACAGTGGTGGTCAAGGTATTGCCGACTTGTCGCAGGTCCTAGATCCAGGTAGTGGAAGTACTACAGGAATATGGACATCAAGGTATGGAGTTATAAATCTTGCAACTCAGGTTATTTTGGCCATTGAAGGTTTTGAAACTGATGATGCCGATGAGCGAGCTAGATTAAACAGGGCTTTGGGTGAAATGTTAGCTTTACGATCCTTAGCTCACATCGATTTGATGGCTCTTTATTCATCTGATGATAACATTGCGCCAGGAGGTGAATTTGCTCCGGATGCTTTGGCAGTTCCTTATGTTAATAGTATAATTGTCTTTGAACAGCCTGTAAGGAATACTGTTGCCGATTTAAGCGCTGCCATAACTGCTGATTTGGATAGAGCGGCATCCGTTTTGGGTAACCAAACAGATCTCAATAGAGTTACACCAGAATTTATTACTGCAGCTAGAGCTAGACTTGCCCTTTATACAGGGGATAATGCAGGTGCGATAGCTAACGCTAATGCTTTGATAGCTGCTATCCCGTTGGCAGATAAGGCGGACTATTTAGGTATTTTTAGAGATACAAATGACGAAGAAGTTATTTGGTCATTAATTAGAAACCAAGCAGCAGGAGGAAGTCCGGGTACTTTGTTTTCTTTCGGGACAAGAAACCCCTTTCTAGAGGTGTCTTTTGGTTTAGGAGACTTACTAGATCCTATGGATGCTAGAAGAGAAGTTGTTATTGATTTAGTAACTAGTGAATCTGGAGAAACAAGAGTCGGTAAATATTTTGGTAGACCAGGTGAGGATCTTAGAAACAATGTTAAAGTTTTCAGAGTGGCTGAGCAATATCTTATCAAAGCGGAAGCTCAAGCACGTTCAAATGATTTGAGTGGAGCCGCTACTACAGTTGACATGCTTCGAGATGCAAGATTTGGGTCAGATCAACCTACACCTTCATACGGAAGTTTAAGGGATGCGATTGAAGATATTCTTTTAGAAAGAAGATTAGAGTTGGCTTACGAAGGACATCGTTATATTGATTTTAGAAGAACTCGTGATATTTTGGGTAATGGCATTGTTCGTGATGCTAGAGATTGTGGGGCGCAGGGTATTCCTTGTGGTATCCCCGTAGATGATCGCCGTTTTGCTATGCCAATCCCTAATGTTGAAATTGCAGGAAATACGGCAATCGTTCAAAACCCGGGCTACGGTAACTAAAAATTTAAAATATTTAAAATGAAAAAACTAGTTTATATCCTACTAATAGGGTTTTTAATTGGTTCCTGTGATAAAGATTCGCAGGTAACTGCTGATTCTCAGGGAGCACAAGCAATAGCCTCTTTCAATGGAGGTGAAGTTTTGGTAATTAATCCCGCGGCTGATACAGAAAACAGATTGGTAATAGGTGTTTCTGCTGCATCTAACGTAGATAGATCTTTTACACTATCAGTTGATGAAGACTCTAGTCTTGACCCGACGCTCTATGATATTCAATTAACAGGTATTATTCCTGCTGGGAGCTACACCGGAGAGGCGTTAGTGACAACATTTGCGACAACTGATTTCCCTGAACAGGGCGATGCTCTGATTCTAAATTTGGTATCAGTTGATGGTGCTACAGTTGTTGAGGGTGGTGCTCGTAACACACTTTCTTTTGGTTTCACAGTTGAATGCCCTTCTTTTGAATTATCTAATATTGTTGGGACTGCAACAACTGTTTCGAATGAGTTGCTTAGTGCATTTGGGTTAGAAGATACAGCTGCAGATCCTCGTACTGTAGTAGAGGGTCCAGGAGAAAATCAAATTACCATAGTTGGAGGTTTTGGCGTTAGCACGTCAGATGATATTATTTTGAATATAGATCCTGCAACAGGAAATATTACAAATGGCTCTCCAGATGGAACATTGATATTTATTAATGGTGGTACAACACCTGTTCCTGTTACAGGGATTTCGGGTAGAGCCTTAACATGTATAAATCAAATTACTATTGAAGCTGCAAATGGAGTTTTCGGCGGTGGATTCGCTGCATTTACTTTGGTATTGGTCGTACAATAGAGTAATTAAAGTTAAATTAAAGCCATATAATTTAAAATTATATGGCTTTTTTAGTTTTTACTTTATTGGAATGAAATTTTTCGTGAAGGAAGGTAATCGTATTTTTGATTTTTTCTTCACTAAGAGTTTTGCTCAGATTTGACTATTAACATTTTAATAATAAATAATTGGTTAAAAAAAATTACCTTTAAAACTTAAATTTGGTTTTATGAAGAACTTACTTATTATTCTATCTTTTGTTGTGGCCACCGGGTCAGTTTTTTCTCAAGGAACAGTTGATTCCTCTTTTCGTAAAGTAGAATTTATTACATTAAGACCAAGTAACAAAGATGGTGTGAAGGGAACTCCTTATATTCATAGTGATTTTCTACCAGCTTCGATACAGGGTTTTAAAGGAAGTTATCTAGTTAGGTATAATGCTAGTGAAGAACAGATGGAGGTAAAAGTCGGTGCTGGAGTAAAGGTGGTGCCGGTTTCAAATGTTAAAAGTGTGAAAATTAAATCTACCGGCGAAACCTATATTCCTATGGGAGAAGCCTATGGAAATGCTTTCGGTAGAGTTGTTTGGGAAAGTGCTGATGGAAATATGCTTCTTGCTCGGGATGTCATCGGTTTTCAAGAAGAACAAAAAGCAAAAAATGGATATGGGAATGATAAGCCTGCGAAGTTTCTTAAGAGTAGATCTTCTTATTATCTGAAGACAAAGGGTGAGTTAGTTCAAAAACTACCGGAGAAGAAAAAGAGGTTCTTTAACGTCTTTAGTGATAAGAAGGATGACATTGCGCAGTTAGTCAAAAAACGAAAATTTAAATTAGATGACGAAAATGACTTAAAGCAAATTGTCGCATATTATTACAAAAACTAGATATAACCCCTCCCTTCTGGAGGGTTTTTTATTTCACAAAACCTTACCACTTAAATTAATTCAAATACCATACCTTTATCCCGATAACAATCGGTACCATGTGGCCGCTGTATAATCATCAGCAATAATACATGAAATACACATTTTTCTGTTTTTTCTTTTTCAGTATCTCATCATTTGTCTTAGGACAAGACTTACCGCCGAAACCAGATAACAATACTGACCCATTTAATCAGCAACAACAAGACTCCACCATTCAAAAAAAGGGAGGGCGTACATTTGATCCTGAAGCATTGGCTAGAAACAAGCAAGTAAAGCCAACAATCGACTTATATAAAGTCATTTCACATAATCGAGATACCACTTTTATCGACACAACACTTACGATTCAAAAAGAATATAAATACAACTATCTGCGTAAGGATAATTTCGAATTACTGCGTTTCTCTAATGTTGGACAAACTTATAACAGTCTTGGTTATTCATTTAAGCGTTCATCCATTTACCCGGAATACGGTTTGAAGGCAAAGCATTTCGCATACAAAGAACTTAATGATATCTATTATTACCAGGTTCCCACTCCCGTCACTGATATTCTTTTTAAAACGACCATGGAGCAGGGGCAGTTGTTGGAAACGATGATCACTCTTAATCCTAGTCCAAATTTCAATATTTCGTTGGCTTACAAGGGGCTCCGCTCATTAGGTAAGTATCAACACATATTAACTAGTAACGGTAACTTTGCAATAACTTCCAATTACAATACTACTAACAAAAGGTACCACGCCCGTTGGCATATTGCTGCTCAAGATATAACCAATCAGGAAAATGGCGGAGTTGAAGATCTAGAGGGGCAGTTTACCTCAGGTGAAGACGAATTCAAAGACAGATCTCTAATAGGAGTCTTATATCAAGATGCTGAAAACCGATTGGACGGTAAGCGGTACTTTCTCGACCATGACTTTAGCATCTTTAAGAAAAATGATTCGCTTAGAAGGTATAACCTTAAATTAGGACACGTATTTAATTACGAAACTAAATCTTATCGTTTTGAAAAGACTGCTGCAGATACTTTTTTTGGCACCACCCTCGCCTCTGGATCGATTGATGATCGTTCTAAGCTTCGCGCTATGAACAATCAATTGTATTTAAGCTACGATTCGAAACTAACAGGTGAACTTAAGTTTACTAGTAGTTATTATAATTATAACTATATACATGGCAGTACCTTTATTAACGAAGATGAAACAGTTATTCCTAATAACATAAAGGGCAGTACCATAGGCATCGGTGGTAGTTGGCAGCACAAAATAGGTCAGTTCGATATTGGTGCTAACTTACAAACTATTATTACAGGCGATTTATCCGGAAATAGTCTGAATGCTAATGCTGGCTATCAATTTTCAGACGACCTTTCGTTAAGTGCCTCCATACAATCCGCCTCAACAGCCCCTGATTTTAATCTAATAATGTATCAAAGTGATTATACAAAGTATAATTGGCTTAACAATTTTGACAATGTTAAAACTCAAACTGGGCAATTCAATTTTAAATCAAAAAAATGGTTCGATATTAATGTCAGCTATTCCATTATTGATAATTACGCATATTTTGGTAAAGAAATACTGCCTGTCGAATCAACAGAAGTTGCACAAGCACAACCATTTCAGTTTACTGGGACTATCAATTATCTAAAAGCAAAACTACAGCACGAAATTAGGGTTGGTAAGTTTGCGCTGCACAATACGGTTCAATACCAAAATATAACCCAAGATCAGCAAGTCATTAATGTGCCTGAAATTGTTACACGAAATACCCTGTATTATTCCGGTTTTCTATTCAAAAAAGCCATGTATTTCCAATCTGGATTCACACTAAAGTATTTTACCGAGTATAATGCTGACGAATATAGCCCCTTAATTGGCGAATTCTATACCCAAAATCAAACAAAGATCGGTAACTTTCCGGTTCTCGATTTCTTTTTCAATGCAAAAGTGCGCCAAACACGTATTTACTTAAAGGCTGAACATTTTAACAGTAGCTTTACAGGTTATAATTTTTTATCGGCACCCAATTACCCATATCGGGATTTCATAGTGCGCTTTGGTGTTGTATGGAATTTCTTTACGTAACATAACTTGGGCGCTCCCGCGGTTGCTAAAGCTAAGTTGGGTCGGGCTGTCACTAGTCGCTTCTTCCATAGTTAAAAACCAAGAAGAGAGCTCCAACATGCCGTTTCATCCATAACGCAGATGAACACTTGTTTAGCGATTATAAAGTGCGTATTAATAAGTTTACAGTAACGAGATTGTGGTAAAATTGGAAAACCTTTTGCTGTAAAGTAGCTTTTTTTAGTAAAAATGTGTTTTGTGAAATTGAGCAAAAGCCTATAAATAAAGGGCTTGAAAAAGATGCTGAAAAAACTTCGAAAAAAACAACAAAAGTCTTGCGGTAAATCAAAAGACTATTCTATATTTGCAGCCGCTTAGACGGGGAACGTTTGGGTTAGTTTAAAGAGTTCATTTTGTATTGGGAGTTGTGAGATAAAAAAAATTAATTTTTTTTGTTGTGTGAATTAAAAACTGTTTTTATATTTGCACCCGCTTTCAGGGAGAGTGAAAAAAGTTCTTAAAAATTAGTGGTTTTATGGTAGGTGTTTAGAG
>NZ_JBEFZF010000005.1:0-388711 GCF_046524175.1 Spongiivirga sp. MCCC 1A20706 | reverse complement strand
CCCAGGGTGTAGTAAATGCATGGATTAATAGTGATAGCCACAGAGAAGTATTGGAAGATGATTTCTCGCATATCGGAATCTCCGCTAAAAAAGATAACAACGGAAAGTATTACTACACTACTATATTTTCTAAACTACAATAAATAACAAGACATAAAAACTTAGTTTGCGATTACATATTGATTGATTAGTTATTGAAAACTCCGGCAGCCCCAAGCTGGAGTTTTTGTATTTAAGACATTTCATAATTAAACAATGACCTAATAGTTCAGGTTTTCAAGCTCCTATAAACGTTTTGCATACGCTTATTTATCAACGAGTTAATCGATATTTAAATGAAATGTTAAATAATTGTAAAACTTAGGAAACTTTTGCCGTACATAAAGTTTCCTTAACTACTTTTACTGTCCACTATGAAAAATAAAATACTTCATAAAGCGACAGAAATGTTTTTGGACATTGGTTTCAAAAGCGTCACTATGGATGATCTTGCTGAAGAAATGGGAATCTCCAAAAAGACTATTTATACCCATTATGAAAACAAGACCAGACTAGTGGAGGCAAGTACATTTCACTTATTTGACAAAATTTGTATAGGAATTGATGCTATTTGTGAAAACACGCCAAATCCTATTGAAGAGCTTTATCATATAAAACGATTTGTGATGCTTCATCTAAAAAATGAAAAGGCATCACCGCAGTATCAACTTAAAAAATACTATCCGAAGATTTTCGAGAACCTTAGTTGGAAACAATTTGAGGTAATGCACGAAAGTGTATCAGAAAATTTGCAACGTGGAATCGATCAAGGAATTTTTAGAAAAGACCTTGATGTCGACTTTGTTGCACGTATGTACTTTAATGGAATGTCTGGTATTAAAGACGATAAATTATTTCCAAAAGAGACTTATACGGCGAACGATCTTATGGAGCATTATCTTGAATATCACCTTCGAGCCATTGTGACCGAAAAGGGTTTAACCGTACTTAATCAATTCATACAATCAAATCACGAACACTAATGATGCAGAAATTTGTATTACTAACAACCACCTTATTTTTTAGCATTGTAGCTTTTGCGCAGCAAAAGGAATACATCTTTTCACTAGATGAGGCAATAGAATTTGCGCTTGAAAATAATTATACAGCGATTAATGCTAATAGAGACATTGAAGCCGCTAAAAAACAAAAATGGGAAACAACCGCAAGCGGACTTCCTCAAATAAGCGCTAGCATTGAATATCAAAACTTTTTAAAGCAACCTGTGAGTCTATTACCGGCGGCGGCGTTCGATCCACTAGCTAGTTTAAGAGATATCGAGCAGTATTATAATCTTGACGCACTGCAAATACAGCAGTTTCCCGATCCGCCTGAAGGATTTATTCCGGTTGTATTTGGAACCAAGCAGGCGGTGAATGCGAATGTTAATGTTAACCAGTTAATTTTTGATGGGTCGTACATTGTAGCATTACAAGCGGCCAAAGCTTTTACGCAGTATTCCCAAAATTTTAAGGACAAGACTGATCTCGAAGTTCGAAAATCGGTAATTAGCGCATATGGTAATGTATTGTTATCTAAAGAAAATATTGCCATACTTAAAAAGAACAAAGAAGCACTTCAAAAAAACTTAGATGAAACAACCGCAACGTTCGAAAACGGATTGGCAGAAGAAGAAAGTGTAGAGCAGTTAAAAATCACCATGTCGAATGTTGAAAGTGGCTTGAATAACGCAGAACGGTTGCTGGGCATTACTGAAAAGCTATTGAATATTACTTTAGGTATTCCCGTTGAGTCGAAAGTAACTTTGACTGAAGAATTAGATAAACTGGCGGTTCAAAATATTGAACCGGTACTGTTGGCTAATGAATTGACACTTACTAACAATGTGGATTTCAAAATTGCGGAAAACCTAACGATTCAAAGGGAGCTTGAGCTTAAAAATGAAAAGGCAAAGGCCTTGCCATCATTATCGGCGTTTTTGAATGCAGGATACAATGGTAATAGTGACACTTTTACTTTTTTGGATAGCGATCAACGTTGGTTTGGACAGGCTTTGGTTGGTGCCCGTTTGAATGTGCCAATTTTTAGTTCTTTGGGCAGAAGTGCTAGAACACAACGTGCAAAAATTGCTTTCGATCAAGCAAAAACACAGTTAACAGAAACTGAGCAACGTATCAAACTACAAACCGAGCAAGCTAAAAGCAATTATAGCTTTGCTATAGAACAATATGATACCTCAAAGGAAAATTTGAATTTAGCCGAGCGTATTGAGCGTAAAAATCAAACAAAATTTTCTGAAGGTATTGCTAGTAGTTTCGAGCTGCGTCAGGCACAAACACAATTATATTCAGCCCAGCAAGAATATTTAAATGCCATGATTAATGTCATTAATAACAAAGCTGAATTAGAAACAATATTGAATACTATCTCAAATTAATCAATCAAAAAAATGAAACAGACATTATTATACATCGTTATCTCATTAGTATTTATCGCTTGTGGAGGATCTGGAGCGACCGGAGACAAGGACGTGGCAGCGATTATCGAAAATGGAGATTTAGCTGCAATGAAAGAAATGAAAGAAAATCTTGCTGCTGAACAAACTGCTCTAGAAAGTAAGATTAAACTATTAGAAGATGAGATTAGCAAAAAAGATACCACCAAAAGGTTACCACTAGTAACTGTTTTTAAGGCTAAAGACACTGTTTTTACTCACTTTTTAGAGTTACAAGGAAGCGTTGCTACCAAACAAAATGTGGTTATTTATCCTGAAATGTCGGGAACGTTACTACAGGTGTATGCTAAAGAGGGACAAAGGGTTCGTAAAGGGCAATTGTTAGCGCGCATCGATGATGGTGGAATGAGTCAGCAAGTGGCGCAATTGCAGGTACAGGCGGAGTTGGCAAAGACTACTTTCGAACGACAAAAAAGACTTTGGGAACAGAATATTGGATCTGAAATCCAATACCTACAAGCTAAAACAAATTATGAGGCAACCCAAAATGCGGTGAAACAAGCAAAAAGTCAGCTGGGTAAGTCGACCATTGAAGCACCGTTTTCTGGTGTGATTGATGAAGTAATTACAGAACAAGGCACTGTTGTAGCTCCTGGTCAATCAATGATATTTAGGTTGGTTAACTTAAGTGATATGTACATTAATGCCGACGTTCCTGAGACCTATATAACTAGTATAAAGAAAAACAAGAAAGTAGAAGTTAACTTTCCGGTGTTAGGAAAGAATGTGGATGCTAAAATTCGTCAATCTAGTAATTTCATCAATCCTGCGAATAGAACTTTTACAGTCGAAATAGCTGTGCCAAATAAAGACGGTGAGATCAAACCAAACCTTACCGCGAGATTACGTATTAATGATTATACGAATGAAAAAGCTATTTTGGTTCCGCAAAGTATTATTTCAGAAAATGCCAATGGAGATCAATATGTATACGTGGTTGAAAATAGAACAGGTAATAATGAAGCGACTGCCACACAACGTATTATTACTACAGGAAAGACACAAGCAGGTGTTATCGAAGTGTTAGACGGATTATCTGCCGGTGATGAAATCATCGAAGAAGGTGCCCGTAGTGTAAAAGATAAGCAGGGAGTGAAAATAATGAACGATTAAACCAACCACCATGCAACAAAAGAAAAAGAAAGTAGATAAAGAGTTTGGCTTATCATCATGGGCCATTAACAATAAAACGACCATTTATGTTTTAATGGTGCTGTTCTTATTCCTTGGTGTCCAAGCATATTTTAGTATGCCACGTGAAAATTTCCCTGAGATTAAGGAAACCAAAATTTACATAAGTTCTTTATACCCAGGTAATACTGCTGAAGATGTCGAAAAGTTGATCACGGATCCCTTAGAAGACAAATTAAAGAATCTAAGTAATGTAGTCGAAATTACTTCAAATTCGCAAGAAGATTATTCAATGATCATTGTTGAGTTTGACGAAAGTATTACTGTTGATCAAGCTAAGCAAAAAGTAAAAGATGAGGTAGATCAGGAAACTTCAGGTGAAGATTGGCCAACCTTTAATAATGCTAAGGTAGAACCTAACATATTCGAATTGAGTATGTCCGAGGAGTTTCCTATTGTAAACATTAATATCTCTGGAGATTACCCTGTAGACAAGCTAAAGGAATTTGGGGAGTACCTTCAAGATGAAATTGAAGACTTAGATGAAATAAAGAAGGTCGATATACGTGGGGCACAAGAGAAAGAAGTTGAGGTTGCTGTTGACATTTACAAAATGATGGCTGCTCAAATAAGCTTCAACGATATTATTTCTGCAATACAAAATGGGAACACCACGCTCTCAGCTGGTAATTTAATCGCCAGTGGTCAGCGTCGTACCATGCGAATACTTGGTGAAATTGAAGACCCTGCTGAGTTGAATGATTTTGTGATCAAATCAGAGAACAATAAACCAGTTTATCTCAAAGATGTTGCAAGGGTAAGTTTTAAAGACAAGGACAAAACAACCTATGCTCGTAAGTTTGGCGATCCGGTGGTGATGCTAGACATTAAGAAGCGATCTGGTAAAAATGAAGTAGCAGCTGTAGAAAAGGTTAGAAAAATAGTAGCAGATACCAAAGCTGATATTTTTCCTAAAAATCTAGTAGTTGATATCACAAACGATCAATCTAGTAAAACTATTGGCCAAGTTGATGATCTGGTAAACAACATCATTTTTGGGATTATTCTGGTAGTAACCGTGCTAATGTTTTTCTTAGGATTTAAAAACGCCTTGTTTGTTGGTTTTGCCATCCCGATGTCAATGTTTATGTCATTGATGGTACTTGAAATGCTTGGTTATACAATGAACACCATGATCTTATTTGGTCTGATAATGGGACTTGGGATGCTGGTAGATAATGGTATTGTTGTTGTCGAAAATGTGTATCGCTTGATGGATGAAGAAGGATTAACTAGAATACAGGCGGCAAAAAAGGGGATCGGAGAGATTGCCTTTCCAATTATAATATCAACAGCCACTACGGTAGCAGCCTTTATTCCATTGGGATTGTGGCCTGGACTTATGGGGCAGTTCATGATTTATTTCCCAATAACATTATCAGTAGTTCTTGGTTCATCACTTTTTGTGGCGATATTCTTTAACTCCGTTTTAGTGTCCCAATTTATGACTACTGAGGACAAGGAAATGTCATTGAAACAAATTGTGCGAATCACTTCAATCGTTGGTGGGATAGGTCTGGTGATCATGATTTTCGGTGGTGAGTTTAGAGCATTTGGAACACTCATGGTTGTAACCTCTGCTATGCTATGGATATATCGACTTATTTTGCGAAAAATGGCCAACAATTTTCAAACAAAAACTTTGGTTAGGTTAGAAAATTGGTACCGTCGTCAACTTGGTAGGGCGCTTACGGGCAGAAGACCTTACTTTTTAGCAGTGGGTATTTTTACCATGCTTATTCTTGCCTTTATGGCATTTGGAGCTTCGGTAGCATCACAAAGAACAAAGATCGAATTCTTTCCCGACAATAAACCAAATCAAATTATTGTCTATATCGAATATCCTGAAGGAACTGATATTGAAAAAACCAATAGAATTACGAAAGAAATTGAAACGAGAGTGTATGACGTATTAAACGCGAACACCTATGTTGATGACGATTATAACTTTTTGGTTGAAAGTGCTGTTTCGCAAGTAGGCGAAGGCGCCGGTAACCCAATGACTGATGGTGGCTCTGCTGCAGAGATGCCGCATAAAGGAAAGATCACGGCGTCTATGCGCGAATATAAGTACCGTCGAGGGGAAGACAGTGAAGTGTTACGTACTAAAGTACAAGAAGCATTATCGGGTATTTATCCCGGAGTACTAATTTCAGTGGAAAAAGATGCAAATGGTCCACCGGCTGGCCCACCGGTAAATATTGAATTGGAAGGGAATAATTATGAAGAGTTGGTGGTTACCGCAGAACAGATGCGTAACTATATAAATTCCAAAAATATTCCTGGGATTGACGAGCTTAAAATTGATGTAAACAAAGGAAAACCATCAATGCAAATTAATGTTGATCGTAAAAAAGCCGGGGAGCTTGGTGTTAGCACTGGTCAAGTAGGACAGCAACTACGAAACTCAATTTTTGGAGCAAAAGCGGGTATTTATAAGGAAGATGGAGAAGATTATGATATCTATGTTCGTTTTGACGAGAGAAACAGATATAACACCAGTGCAATATTTAATCAAAGCATCACTTTTAGAGATCAGGCATCTGGAAAAATAAAAGCAATACCTATTTCTGCGGTGGCTAAACGTTCAAATAGTTCAGGTTTCAATACCATTAAACATAAAGACACCAAACGGGTAGTTACAGTATATTCTGGTCTTGCACCTGGATTTACCGATGCTGGAGCCATTGTAAGTCAGATTCAAAAGGAGATGGAAAACTTTAATGGACTGCCTGAAACTGTAAAGATTGATTACACCGGTCAGATAGAAGAGCAGGAAAAAGAAATGAACTTTTTGATGGGAGCATTTTTTTCAGGCTTGTTCTTGATTTTCTTGATATTGATTTTACAATTTAACTCCGTATCAAAACCAGCAATTATTATGATTGCTATCTTCTTAAGTTTAATCGGCGTATTTGGAGGAATCGTAATTACTGGTGCATCTTTTGTGATTTTGATGACCATGATGGGAATTATTTCATTAGCTGGTATTGTGGTAAACAACGGGGTGGTACTACTTGATTACGCACAATTGTTGTTGGATCGTAAACGAGTAGAATTAGACCTTGCTGATGATGAGCATTTATCAATTGATGATATTCGAGATAGTATTGTAAAAGCAGGAAAAGCGCGTTTGCGCCCGGTATTGTTAACAGCTATTACTACCATTTTAGGATTAATTCCACTAGCAATAGGTTTGAATCTTAATTTCTTTACGTTGTTTAGTGAATTTGATGCAAATTTATATTTCGGGGGTGACAATGTTATTTTCTGGGGACCACTAGCATGGACGGTAATTTACGGATTACTAATCGCTACCTTCTTAACCTTGATCATCGTACCAGTATTGTTTTACATTGTGCATAAGATCAAAATTCGATTTAGAAATTGGAGAGGAAAAGGCGTACAAGAAGTGGTTTTGGAAACCCCTGTTTTAAAGGAAAAATCGGCAGCCTAAGTCCGATGAGTTTAAAAATAAAAAGGGAAGCCAACGGCTTCCCTTTTTTATATGAATAATTCTAATTCTATTCGTTTTCCGTAAGTGGTGTTGGGAAAACATTGAATATTTGATCACCTGCTCTATCGATTGGTAAGGTGTTAGAAAGATTATATCTTCTAAGATCAAACATTCTATGATTTTCTGCCCATAAAGAATACCTACGTTGATTGAGCATTTCTGTGGTAAGATCCTCAGCCGTAGCAGCAGCAGTATCGCCTAATCCGGCTGCATTTCTAATAACATTAAGTGCACTAGCAGCATCAGTTAAATCGGTTGCACTACCCATACCAATTTTTGCTTCGGCGTAGATTAGTATTAATTCTTCATTTCTAATTATATCAATCGGAGATACATTTGTTTCATAAAGTTCTGTTTGATTTGAACCTGTTAAACCATCTTGAGTAGTTGCGTTCGCTCTCACACTTGTTTTGTTGGTTACTCTTGTGTCGCCAGCTTCGGCATCGTTAATCCAGCTATTATGAACTATTATTTGATCCCCATTATTGTCCGTGATCTTAAATAAATCATTGGTGATATCACCTGCACCTAGACTAAATACATGTTTTGGGCCAACGGTAAGTTCTCCATTTAAATCCAAAAAAGAGGCATTTAAGGCTGTCATTGTGCCGCTAAAATCACTGGCATATAACGCGGCAACTGCAGCAATTGCCCGATTAAACTCAACAAATGTACTTGGTGAATCAAATCCAGCAAAGCCTCCTAAGTCAAAAGCAAAATCTCCTCCGGCAGCATTAAGATCAGTTAATGCTTCATCTAGAAGTGAGCGTATAGCAGTAAGTGCAGCGTCAAATTCAAGAATTGGGCCTAGATTGTCTGGATCAGAGACATCAATACGCGCTCTTCCATACGATTTCAGCACATCAATAAGTTCATGAGCAATTATTGTTTTAGCAAAACCTGAATACCCTGATCGTTGTGCATCTGTAATTGCATCTGTATTCGCAACAGACTCCAGTAATATGTTAGCA
The DNA here is from genome assembly GCF_046524175.1 of Spongiivirga sp. MCCC 1A20706. Classification (NCBI taxonomy): domain Bacteria; kingdom Pseudomonadati; phylum Bacteroidota; class Flavobacteriia; order Flavobacteriales; family Flavobacteriaceae; genus Spongiivirga; species Spongiivirga sp. MCCC 1A20706. The sequence continues at coordinate 380,517 of NZ_JBEFZF010000005.1, read as the reverse complement.
TTCTTAATAGCTCTATATCTACCTGCCCATGGTGCAGTAGAGTAAAAAGAGTTGTTGTCAAGAGTAGCTCCATCAGCCCCAAGTAAATCTCCTGTATTTCGCGGATCTGCATCGAACAAATAAAGTTCACGTGCCATAGTACCACTACCTGTGGTTTGAATGCCTAGACCGTTTCGCATAGTAGCTTCAACACCTACCACCAAATTATTTAATTGGTTAACAGAAGCGCCTGTTAGAACACCTTCTAGACTTGGTCTATTAGGATCTACTTGTTCATCAAATGAACATGAGGTTAATGCCAAAGACAATGCAATGGCAACCACAAATAATGTATTTATTTTTTTATGAATTGATTTCATTGCTTTTATTTTAGAAATTAACATTTAAGTGTAAGTAAAATTGTTTTGAAGAAGGGAATGGGGTCACTTCAATACCACTAGATAAACCAGCACCACCATTTGTGGAGACTTCAGGATCATAACTACTATAATCAGTTATTGTAAAGATATTTCTGCCTGACACACCTATTCTTATACCATCAATAGCATCACCTAACCAGTTTATTGATTTTGAAGGAATGTTATAGTAAACTGCCGCTTCACGTAGCCTTAAATATCCTGCTGGTTCAATAAATCGTTCAGCAACAAAACCTAACGTAGTACGCTGTTGTCCTGCGACTGTTTCTAAATCTGGAGTAGTACCACCTAAATCAGTTAACAATTTTGAAAGGTTGATATTCTCACCTCCTTGTTTCCAATGTAATAAGAATGAAATATCCCAGTTTTTGGCAATAGTCAATTGATTTGAAAATGACATTTGGAAATCTGGTTCAACATCACCAATCTGTGTCGGAACCCCATTTACATTACCAGCTAACTGAGTTACTGGTTGACCTTCTTCAATATAAAAGGTTCCAAGGCCTAAACCAAAGCCTGCTCCTGGTTGAGGAAATGCAGGAACGTCAAGTCTTGTTACTTCAGATCGGTTTAACCAAAATTGTACCCCAGAATTCCAAATAAAATTCTCATTTTGAAAAGCGTCAATATTAATACCAAGTTCAACCCCTGTATTTTTAAGGTCTGCCAAATTAGTAGTTTCTGTGCCAAAGCCAGAAGATGTAGGTAGTGTTCTACTAAGAATAAGGTCATTTACCTTTCTGTTGTAATAAGTAAACTCTAAACCTATCTTATTAGCTATTCTGGTATCAATACCTACTTCAAATTCAGCTGAAGTTTCAGGTTCTATACCCGCATCACCTTTAAGTGCGCTAATACTAGAACCTCCATTTCCGCCAACAGAAATTTGATTTAAACTGGTAAATGCTGATCCAAATGTAGCCGAAGACCCCGTTTCTCCATAAGCAGCCCTGAGTTTAAATTGACTGAACATTTCTGAACTCCAAAAATCAAAGTTGTTGAAGTTTAAAGCTACAGAAGCTCTAGGAAAACCGTAGAATTTGTTAGGATCGCCGTTTAAGGTAGATTTGTCAATACGATAACCTAAGGTTGCTATAATTTGATCTTTATAATTTCCTTCAATCTGACCGAAATATCCAAATTCTTTAACAGTAGAAACAGCTTGTGTAATTGATTGTGCAGAGCCTTGTCCTAATGTAGTTTGATTCGGAATTAATTGAGTCGCCTGATTAAATACAATATCGGCCTGTTGTTCTAGATAAGAAATACCGGCCTGAGTGGTTAACCCCAAATCACCATTCATGGCATCGTTATTCCAAATTGCAATACCTTGATAGTTTAGATTGGTGAAATTGTTTTTACCAACACCTATAAATCCGTTTTGATTACCTCTTTGTGCTTGATGAGTTTCAGGAACATAAACGTAAGTTTCATTAGCCAAGAAATCTAAGCCCCCATTAAATACTAAACGTACGCGATTTCTTTCTCCATTGTAAAGATTTGTAGTAACCTTTAATCCTTGTATAAATCGATTGTTTTCATCTTCATTAGTCGCTTGATCCCTTACAAAAATCGGGTTACCAGAATAATTGGGATTATCTGGATAATTACCTAATGCATCTGGAAATTGATTAACCCATGGACGGGTAAAAGCCAATGTATAACCATAGCTCAAACCTCCTTCATTCTCATTTCCTGTAAAACTTCTACTAGAAGCACTATTTACATAATTTGAGCTGGTTGAAATGCTAAAGGTCTTAGATATTTGATGATCAATGTTAGCTCTTATGGAAAAACGTTCAAAGCCTGTACGTTTTATAATACCATCCTCATCTCTATAGGAAGCACCTACATAAAATCTGGTTTTATCATTACCTCCACTGGCGCTAATTTTTGTTTCAGTAATGAATCCTGTTTCTCCATAAATTTCATCTTCATAATCGATTAATCCTCCATTACTAATAGCATTATTAAATGCTGCTACTTCAGCTTCTGCTGCTGCTCTTGAATCTGCTTCCGCTGCTGGATCATCTGGATTAGGAGTAAAAAATTGATTAAATACACTTTCGGCCGTCCACTGTCTTAAACCTAAGGGATTGTTAATGGTATTGAAACCAGTGTCTTGTTTAAAATTAATAGTAGTCTTACCGTTTTTACCTTTTTTAGTAGTGATAATTACAACTCCAGCATTTGCACGAGTACCATAAATGGCTGCAGCTGAAGCTCCTTTTAATACCTCAATATTCTCAATATCGTTCGGGTCGAGATCGGCAATTCTGTTTGATGAGTTTTCTTCGTTACCTCGATTTGCACCAGATGCAAATCGCAATCCAGAAGGAATTTCAGCGTTGTTGATGTAAACTCCGTCTACAATAAATAATGGTTGGTTATTCCCATTAATTGAAGATATACCTCTTAATCTTAAAGCAAAACCTCCACCGGGGGCACCCGAAGATGATGTTATATTAACTCCTGTTAACTTGCCATATAATGCACCATCCAGAGTGGTTTGCGCCGTTGTACCTACTAACTCTTCGGAAGAAACAGTAGAAACTGCATTTGCTAGATTACTTCTTTTTATCGAAGTACCTAAACCCGTAACAACAACTTCATCTAGCTGTTCCGCAGATTCATCTAAAGCAACATTCACTCCTGAAATACTAGTAACTCGTATTTCTTTGGTTTCGAAACCTAAAGATGAAAAGACTAAGGTAGCAGGCAGCTCTCCTACAGTAAGGGAAAAATTTCCGTCAAAATCTGTGGTTGTGCCATTAGAGGTACCTTTTTCGACTACTGTTGCTCCAGGCAGAGGACTCCCATTACTGCCATCGGTGACATTACCGGTGATCGTTTGCTGTGCAAAAGCCCATACTGGCAAAAAGGCAAGCACAGCAAAAAATGCCTTTTTAGGTAAAAGATGTTTCATAATTATCAGTTTTTGATTCGTTATGTTAACAAATTAGTAATTATTTTACCATTAAGAGCAGAATTTTTCGATAAATGTGTTCTGAACAATTGTTTTTAACAAGAAAATCATTAATGTGTAATTTCTGACAAAAAGATTCTAATCTCAATTCATAGGCGCTTTTATGGATTAAGAAGTTTAACTTATTAAATTTGCAGCCAGTAAAAAACAAGCAATGTATAGAAGTCATAATTGTGGTGAATTAAGAATTGGGGATGTAGGAAAACAAGTTATACTCTCAGGGTGGGTACAACGTATAAAAAACCGCGGAGTATTAAACTGGGTTGTAGTTCGCGATCGTTACGGGACTACTCAGCTTGTATTTGATGAAGAACGCTCTGCTGCTGATTTGTTAGAGCAGTCGAAAACCTTAGGTCGCGAATTTGTAATTCAAGCCGAAGGAACCGTGATCGAACGAGAATCGAAAACCCAAAGTATGACTACCGGAGATATTGAAATTTTGGTAACCAAACTAACTATTTTAAACGCAGCGGAAACACCACCATTTACGATTGAGGATGAAACCGATGGCGGCGATGATCTTCGCATGAAATATCGTTACCTTGATATACGTCGTAATCCAGTAAAAAACAGTTTGATTTTTCGCCACAAAGTGGCGATGGAGGTACGTACATACCTCTCAAATCAAGATTTTATTGAGGTGGAGACCCCTTATTTAATTAAATCTACTCCGGAAGGGGCTCGTGATTTTGTAGTGCCAAGCCGTATGAACGAAGGCCAATTTTATGCATTACCACAATCGCCTCAAACGTTTAAGCAATTGCTTATGGTGGGTGGTATGGATAAGTATTTTCAGATTGTGAAGTGTTTTCGCGATGAGGATTTGCGCGCTGACCGCCAACCGGAATTTACGCAGATAGATTGCGAAATGGCATTTGTAGAACAAGAAGATATCCTGAATACATTTGAAGGTTTGACCCGTCATTTATTAAAAGAAATTAATGGTGTAGAGGTCGACAAGTTTCCAAGAATGCTATATGAGGATGCCATGCGTTTGTATGGTAACGATAAGCCTGATATTCGTTTCGGAATGCAGTTTGGTGAACTGAATGAAGTGGCGCAACATAAGGAGTTTAATGTTTTTAATAAGGCTGAGTTAGTAGTTGGCATTGCTGTTCCTGGCGCAAATATATTTACCAGAAAAGAGATTGATAAATTAATCGATTGGGTTAAACGACCACAAGTTGGAGCTATGGGAATGGTGTATGTTCGCTGTAATGAAGATGGATCCTACAAATCCTCAGTCGATAAGTTTTATGATCAAGCTGATCTTGCTAAGTGGGCTGAAGTGACTGGAGCCAGCGCTGGCGACTTAATTTGTGTATTATCAGGTGAGAAAGATAAAACTAGAGGTCAGCTAAGTGCGCTGCGAATGGAATTAGCAGAACGCCTAGGTCTGCGTAACCCGGATGAATTTGCACCACTTTGGGTAATCGATTTCCCTTTGCTTGAATGGGATGAAGAATCAGAGCGTTATCATGCAATGCATCATCCATTTACCTCACCAAAACCGGGTCAAATTGATCTTCTGACTACTAAACCAGGCGAAGTTAAAGCTAATGCCTATGATTTAGTTTTAAACGGGAATGAAATAGGAGGAGGCTCTATCAGAATCCATGATAAAGAAACCCAGGCACTCATGTTCGATTATTTAGGGTTTACTCCTGAAGAAGCGAAAGCACAATTCGGATTTTTAATGGATGCTTTTCAATATGGTGCACCACCTCATGGAGGTATCGCATTTGGTTTAGATAGGCTCGTTTCTATTTTAGGAGGTCAAGAAACCATACGTGATTTTATCGCATTTCCTAAAAATAATTCTGGTAGAGACGTGATGATCGATGCGCCAGCACCCATTGATAATGAGCAATTAAAAGAGCTAAATTTAAAGCTGGATTTATAACACACAATTCAACTTTTAAAAATAAAAGACCTATAGGCACTATGTAGCTTGTAGGTCTTTTTTCTTATTTTTAAGTGCTGCTAGTTAATTGTTTATGAAATGGGCTATTACAAAATTTGGATGCCGAACTAGATGCTTATCAGCGAATTACATCTGACCTTTTAGAAATAATAAACCAAACAGGTGAAACAAAACTACTACTTCAAGAAATTTCTAATTTGGAAGTATAAGAACATTTCTGAAAAAACCTTCATTTTAATTTTAAGCACCTTAGTTGGATTGTTAGCAGGATTAGCAGCAGTATTCATTAAGAATATTACGTATGCAATTGAGGCGGCTTTAGAAGATGGCATCGTTTTTTCTAAAAACCAGCTATATTTTATTCTACCGGTAATTGGGTTATTATTGGTTTTTCTTTTTGTAAAGTTTATCAGCAAAAAACCAATTGAGCATGCGATTCCATCAATACTATATTCCTTATCAAAAAAAAATGGGTTTTTAGCTAGCACAAAGATTTATTATCCGCTTATTACAGCACCATTAACGGTTGGGTTTGGAGGTTCGGTAGGGCTTTTGGGACCAGCAGTAGCCTCCGGTGCTGCATTAAGCTCTAATGTTGGGAGCCTATTTCACTTAAAGGGGAAAACGAAAATGTTACTGATTGCCTGTGCATCGGCAGGGGCAATTTCGTCTATTTTTCAATCTCCGATCGCTGCAATAATTTTTGCAGTTGAAGTGTTTAGTCTTGACCTCACATTTGCTTCTTTATTACCCTTGTTGCTGGCATCTATATCATCAATTATTACTTCTTACTTTTTTAGGGGGGACGCTATTCTGTTTGATTTTTTAGTGACGGATAAGTTCGAAATTAAGGATACCTTATTTTATGCTTTACTAGGTGTTGCGACTGCATTTGCATCGATATATTTTACAAAAATGTATTTCGCAATCATTCAATTTTTTAACAGGTTCAAAAGTCCGATTAAAAAATTATTGGTAGGAGGATTGACTATAGGGGGCATGCTTTATTTTATTCCTCCATTATATGGTGAAGGTTTCGGTTTTATTAATAGTTTGTTAGAAGGAGATCATATGAAGGCATTAGGAAAAACACCTTTTGATTCGTATGTAGAAAACATTTGGGTGGTTATCGGCTTATTGATAGGAATTACTATTTTCAAAGCGGTTGCGATGACTACGACGTTCGCAGCAGGTGGCGCAGGGGGAATTTTTATTCCTTCACTAGTAATGGGTAGTGCCTTAGGGAATGTAGTGGCTAAAATCATCAATAATTTAGGGCTTGGTTTTAACGTATCAGAGTCTAATTTTACCCTGATAGGAATGGCGGGATTAGTAGCCGGAGTACTTCACGCACCTTTAACATCTATTTTTTTGATTGCTGAAATCACCGGAGGTTATCAGTTATTTGTCCCGCTAATGATTACTGTTGCTATTTCATTTATTATAACTAAAAATACGCTTGAACATACCATTTATACTAAAGAATTAGCAGAGCAAGGAGCGTTATTAACACACAATAAAGATCAAACCGTACTTACATTAATGACTTTAGATAGTGTTATAGAAAACAATTTTGTTGCGTTACACCCAGAGATGAAGTTACGCGGAATGCTTCATGATGGTGTAGCCAAATCAACTAGAAATTTATTCCCTGTAGTTGATGAAAATGGTCACCTACAAGGGGTAGTACTTCTTGATGATATCCGGGAGTTTATGTTTGATACAAGCTTATATGATGTTACTTTTGTAAAAGAATTAATGCAAAACCCACCAGCACTTATTCATCAAGAAGGAGATTCGATGAAAACAGTTATGCAGAAATTTCAAGATAGTGGTGCTTGGAATTTGCCGGTAGTAAAAAATGGTAAATATGTTGGTTTTGTGTCGAAGTCTAAATTGCTAACAGCCTACAGAAGAAAGCTAATCGATTTTACGGGATGAAATATGTTTTAAGGATTTTATTAGTGGCTATTATAGGCGGAGTTGCGGTTGGTTATTACTACCGGAACACCGGTGATTATCCTACAGGCGATAAAATAATAGGGATTAGCATTTTGGCATTATCTTTTATTTTGATGCCGCTCTTTATTTATCATCGATACAAGAACAAAGATTTAAGCGGTTATCAGCTATTTCCTGAAACTGATGATGAAAAAGATGGAGATAAAAGTAAGTTGAATTGAAATCTGTTTGTGCTTACTTGGAGTCAGTAGGTTATTAATTCAAATTTCGTTTTTCAATAAAAAAACGTTTCATAATCTGGCTGCATTCGGCTTCTAAAACTCCTCCTTTAACTTTTGTTTTTGGATGCAGTTGTGTACCCATAGATTGGTATCCTCTTTTATCATCTGATGCACCGTAAATAATTTCTGAAATTTGACTCCAGTATAAGGCGCCTGCACACATTTGACAGGGTTCTAAGGTGACGTACAATTTACAACCTGTTAAGTATTTTCCTCCTAAAAAGTTCGACGCTGCAGTAATTGCTTGCATCTCTGCATGAGCAGTAACATCATGTAATGTTTCAGTCAAATTATGACCCCTTGCGATAATACGATTATCAACAACCACAATAGCGCCTACAGGCACTTCACCTTTATCAAAAGCAGCTTCCGCCTCTTGTAAGGCCTTTTTCATATAATATATATCGTCAAAAGGTGTGATCATACGCTGTAAAAATACAATTTCAACTTGTACCTTTATCAACTTATAATGGTACTACTAAAAAATATCGATTCACCTAAAGATCTCCGTACTTTAAAAAAGAACGACCTACCTCAGCTCGCCCGAGAGTTGCGGGAGTTTATTATCGACATTGTTAGCACCAAAGAAGGGCATTTAGGTGCCAGTTTGGGCGTTGTTGAACTTACCATTGCATTACATTATGTATTCGATACACCAAATGACCAGTTGATTTGGGATGTAGGCCATCAGGCATATGGACATAAAATACTTACTGGGCGTAAAGATATTTTTGACACCAACAGAAGACTAAACGGGATTAGCGGATTTCCAAAAAGAGCTGAAAGCGAATACGATGCTTTTGGCGTAGGGCACTCATCTACTTCCATTTCTGCAGCTTTAGGTATGGCAATTGCATCTAACTTAAAAGGAGAAACAGAAAAACAACATATTGCGGTCATTGGGGATGCTTCTATTGCCAGCGGAATGGCATTTGAAGGTTTAAACCATGCTGGTGTTACCGATGCAAATTTATTAGTAATCTTAAATGATAATGCAATCGGTATTGATCCTAGCGTAGGAGCCTTGAAGCAGTATTTAACCAATGTAAAGAAAGGCACTGTGCGGGAAGAAAATATCTTCGAAGCACTTAATTTTGAATATTCAGGCCCCATTGATGGACATGATTTGGGTGCATTAGTTACCGAATTAGCACGACTTAAAAAGATAAAAGGCCCAAAGTTTTTACATGTGATCACTACCAAAGGCAAGGGGCTTCAACAAGCAGAGGAAAACCAGGTAGCATATCATGCGCCTGGAAAATTTGACAAAACTACCGGCGAGCTAACTCCAAAAGCAACCAATGGAGACGAGCCACCAAAATACCAAGATGTTTTTGGTCACACCATTGTTGAATTGGCCAAGAAAAATGAAAAAATTATCGGAATAACACCCGCAATGCCTACAGGAAGCTCGTTAAAATTTATGATGCAGGCCGTGCCGGCTAGGGCTATTGATGTTGGCATTGCTGAGCAGCATGCTGTGACTTTGGCCGCAGGGATGGTAACGCAAGGGATGGTGGTTTTTTGTAACGTGTATTCTACTTTTTTGCAACGTGCCTATGATCAAGTGATACACGATGTGGCACTTCAAAACCTTCCTGTTATATTCTGTTTAGATCGTGCCGGGTTAGTAGGTCAGGATGGCGCCACACATCACGGGGTTTATGATATTTCGTATTTAAGGTGCATCCCGAACCTGATCATTTTTGAACCGATGAATGAAAGTGAACTTCGAAACATTATGTATACTGCTCAATTAGGATTAGATCATCCTATTGCAATTAGATACCCTAGAGGTAGAGGAGTATTAACGAAATGGGAAACGTCATTTAAGAAGATTGAAATCGGAAGTGTTCGAAAACTTTCCAACGGAAGTCAGATTGCTATTTTATCCTTAGGCCATATAGGGAATACCGTAACAAACTTGCTGAATGATTCTTTGTTGCGCAATAATATTGCGCACTTTGATATGCGTTTCGTTAAACCTTTAGATGAGGCCATGTTACATGAAATTTTTAATGAGTTTGAACATGTTATTACTTTAGAAAATGGTGTGAAAAAAGGTGGCTTTGGCTCAGCAATATTAGAATTTGCTGTAGATAATCATTATAAAAATAGCATTAAGGTATTTGGTATTCCAGACCAATTTATTGAGCATGGAACCATTGAAGAACTTCAAGAAATTGCACAAATTGATATCAGTAGCCTTAAAAATTACATTGAAAAAATTCTGAAATAGCCTTTCATTTTACTGATCGTATGTATTTTTGAAGCTTTATTGGTCTATTCATGCGAAAAGCACTGCTACTTTTCATTTTAATACTAACTAGTCATATCGGCTTAGCCCAACGTGGTTATCAAAACCCGATACCAGAAATTAAAACTGAAGGAGTAAGAAAATTTAAGCCAGATCTTGGAATTTTACCTTTCGATGAGCAGTGGCTACGATTTAGCGTAGCGATCGATACGATGTGGTGGACTAAAAAAAACAACTTTGGGATTGACCTAAGTCAAGTGTCATTCGTTAATTGGAATGCCGGGGGGAATAATGCTATTTCCGGATTAGTAAAGGGTGCAATTACGAGAAATTACTTGCGCAAATTGGTTAGCTGGGATAATGAAATCGAAGCACGCTATGGCTTGAGTAAACAACAAGAAACCGAGGTGCGTAAAACTGATGATTTAGTACGTTTGAAAAGTACTTTCGGATATAGAAAAGACAGTGTTTCTAGCTGGTATTATTCCGTAAAACTTGATTTTAGAACACAGTTTACAGACGGATTTAAGTATCCTGATACTTCCACCCCAATTTCCCGGTTTATGGCACCGGGATACTTGTTTTTGGGTGTTGGTGCCGAGTATGCGCCAAAAAAGAAAAAATTTAAGCTGTTTTTATCTCCGCTAACGCAAAAATCGACTTTTGTGCTAGATCAAGATTTGGCCGATGCCGGTTCTTTTGGAGTTGAAAAAGCTGTTTTAGATGCTGATGGGAATGTTGTTCAACGAGGTAAGAACTCCAGAAATGAACTGGGGATTCTTATTACACATAACTGGGAATTTCCCATTTACGAAAACATGAATTTTAAGACCAATAGTACTTTCTATTCAGATTATTTAAACAAATTTGGAAATATCGACATCGACTGGGAAGTACTGATCGATTTTAAGGTAAATGAGTATGTCAATGCATCGCTAGGCACTCAGGTACTTTATGATGATGATGTAAAATTTAGAGATGATCTCGATGGAGATGGCACTTTAGAGACACTCGGTCCTAGAGTTCAATTTAGACAAGTATTGGGTATTGGGTTTAACTATAATTTTTAACTCAAAGACCCGCAATAATAAATCTTCTAAAGAAAAAGCTAATTACTATTAATAGAATGTGAAATGTTTGTTTAGCGTTAAACAGACCTTTATCTATGCAAAATTCTTAATGCCTGAATAAAAGGCGTTTTTATAAAAAATAATAGTTATATCGATTGAATACTACCCTGCTTGAAATATCAATAATTGCAAGTACTATTATTGGTTGCTTTATAAGCATCGTATTGTTTACATCTTCTTTTTATAGAAGTCGAGCGAATAACTATTTGGCACTATCATTACTAATACTATCAATTTTAACCCTTTTATTATGGTTAGAGTTGGAGTATGAAGACAGTATCTTGCTTGCATTCATTGGTAATTTAAAGTTAGAAGCATTATTTGCGAGTACCTTATTTACCTATTTTTTAATTCAGATTAAACATAACTTTTATAAAAGTAGGAGGTATAAACTGCTGTATCTTCCCTTTATTAGTTGTGTTATTCTTGAAATACCCGTTTACTATTTCAATTTATACGGTTCAGTTTCTGAATTGATCCTATTCTTATTTAGAGATACATTAGCGATCATTTTTAATACAGTGCTAATTTTTTGGAGTAGAAAATTAATTATAAAAGCCACTAGTATTTCCAAGGATAAAAGACGTTGGATATTGCGTTTAAACCTTTTTATGATATTACTAATCATGTGTTGGATACTAACACGGATAGAAGCGTATGTATTTCAATCATTTTATACGGTATATATTTTAACGATAGGCATGTCTTTGTCTTTGTGGTGGGTACTTTATTATGGCATATTTAAGTTACAGATCATTGCTCAAAAAGAAGAAATACATAAGTATCTGCTCACAAAAAAAGCAGCCAAAAATCAACCAAAAAAGAAAATAAATAGTACCACTACCTCAAAAATTATATCTGAACTATACCTATTAATGGAAGAGGAAGAGTTGTACAAAAATCCACTGTTAAGTAGGGCTGATTTAGCCAATGAATTGAACACAAACGAAGGTTATTTATCTCAAATCATCAATCAGGAAATTAACAAAAGTGTTATTCAATTTGTCAATGATTATAGAATTGAAGCTGCCAAAAAACTGCTAAAAGATCCAGTTTTTAATAAATACTCAGTCGAAGCCATAGGCATGGAAGCGGGTTTTAAATCGAAGAGTGCATTTTATAATACTTTTAAAATGAGCTTAGACATGTCACCAGGTATGTATAGAAAACTTCAAATAACGTCCTGATTCGTGTGATCCCTTCGTTTTAGTACTTCTACAAAGCAAAAAACAGCTGCTGCTGTTTACTGCAACAATACTTTTGCATCGATAAATCAAAAAACATAAATCGATGAAAAGAGTATCCTTAAAAATGACAAACCGTATTGGTTTTCGTTTTATCCCCAAAATGCTACTAATATTTTTAGCAATTGTTACAGGGTCATGTTCTAATGATGATGACCAACCGACTACCGCTATTACAGAAATCTCTCAAGAAATTAAAAACCTTATCTATTTCAAAGGAGATGAAAAAGCAGCCACTGTACTAATTACCGTATCAGGAGGACCAGGTACAGTTATAGGTTCAGATACCGTAGATGATTTTTCCCCATTTCTTAATCCAAAAGGCATTTTAACCGTAGCGGTACATCAGGCGCAAACATTAAATCCTGAGATCCTTGCCGGAAATGATATTACGTTAGCGCAAGCCAGTTCTTTTGATGCAGAAAGTACCGAGATGCTTGGTAAAGTGATTGCCTATTTTAAAAATCAAGGTAGAACGGTGTATGTCGTTGGGCTTTCATTTGGCTCATTTGTTACGCAAGACCTTATTGCAAAAAAAGGAATAAATAGTGCCGATAAGTACCTTATTCTGGCAGGAAGATTAGATATGAATGAAATTGTTTGGCAGGCAGCCGCCGAAGGGAAAACGAGCTATTTCGAAAATGGGATTACGCCTATAATAAACCCAGAGCCGAACCCCGATGTTAAAGAAAGAAACCTTGAAAGAATAGGTGCTGGATTTGTGATGAACCGATATACTCAGCTATTTAATTCTATCGAGAGTTTATGCAACCTCACATACATTTATGGAGAAGTAGATCAAGCTGTTGGCGCTCTTACCGCTAACGAGATTCAATTTTTAGAGTCGAAAAATGCCAACGTAATTAAAGGGCCTGGAGATCATGATGATACGCTTAACAACTTTTTAGAACGCGGTTTTGAAGAGGCTTTTGACATAACAGTACAATAATAGTTAACAACACCATAATCAAAAAACATAAAAAATATGAAAAAATTAGTATTAGCAATCGTAATTGCGGCTATAGGATTTACAAACATCAATGCACAAGACATTAAACTTGGCACAAAAGCAGGGCTAAACTTTGCATTTATTACTGGAGACGATACAGATGACATTACTCCCAATACAGATTTCCATTTTGGCATTATGGCAGAATTTAAGATTTCAGATAAATTCTCTTTTCAACCCGAATTAATCTATTCTGGACAGGGGTCTGATCTAAATATTGCATCCGAAGGCAGTATTAGTTTAAACTATCTAAATCTTCCTTTGATAGGCAAGTACTATGTTACAAAACAATTGAGTTTAGAAGCTGGACCTCAAATTGGTTATTTGCTCTCTACTAAAGGAGGTAGTGTGGATTATAAAGATTTTTTAAAACCTACGGATTTTGGTGTCGGTTTAGGTGTCGGCTACAAACTTGATAACGGACTCAATTTTAGCGCAAGATATAATCTTGGACTAACTAACATTAATGATGTAGAGGGTGTCACGGATAAAAACAGAAATGGAGTAATTCAACTATCTGTTGGCTATTTCTTCTAAAATTGAATTTTATAGCTACCCAGGTGAATTCACTTGGGTTTTATTTAAACTTTTATTTCGATCACAATCAATTAAACAATATAAAATCATGAAAAAAACAGATACGATCTTATTACTTCTAATAATGTCATTTTCATTAATGAATTTTAGTTGTACTAATAGTGATGATGGGGTAATAATTGATGATTTTTCTTCTCTTGATAAAGAACTTTTGGCGAGAGATTTTTCAGGTGTTGTTTTAGTAACTCAAAATGACGATATCTTATTTAATAAAGCATATGGAAGAAAAAATAATCAAGAAAATGGATTGAATGATATCAATACTGTTTTTGATATGGGCTCTATTACTAAACAATTTACTGCGGCTGGGATTTTAAAATTAGAGATGCAAAATGAGCTCTCAGTTAATGATAATTTATCAAAATACTTTGATGCTGTTCCTAACGACAAAAAAAATATAACCATTCATCAGTTGCTCACACATTCTTCTGGTTTAGTAGGTGGAATCGGTGGAGATTATGAAACCATTACCGAGGAAGCGTTTTTAGATCAAGTATTTGATAGCGAATTAATTGGTCCCGTTGGAGAAAGATTTAATTATTCTAATGTAGGCTATAGCTTACTTGGTTTAATAATTGAAAAAGCTAGTGGAATGGATTATGAAAGCTTTTTAAATCTAGAGATTTTTGAACCTTCAAACATGTACCATACTGGTTATATAATTCCAGATTGGCAACAAAATGAAGTGGCCAATGGTTATTTGAATGGTGTTGAAAATGATAAGCCAAATGAAGAGAATTGGAGTGACAATGGTCCGTATCTCAATCTTAAAGGAAATGGAGGGATTCTAACACGAGCGAATGATTTATTACTCTGGAGCCAATCAATAATGAATAATACCGTACTAGATGAAGCAACTACCTCTAAATATCTTTTTCCGCATTTTCAACCTACAGGTTTATATGAAAGCTATGGATATGGCTGGGGTATTGAAAATAATGATTCAGAGAATAAGTTAGTGGTACATGGAGGTACGACTGAATTTTTTGCATCTGATATGTGGATCTACCCAAACAAGGGAATTACAATAATCGTACTCAGTAATGAACTTAAGGAATCTGTTTACACAATTGCACCAGAGATATCAAATTTTTTATTAACGGAGTAAAAGTAATATGTACAAACCTGAGTTCGATTATTGTGAATTAGCATTGAAAGTTGTCATTTCGAGTGTTTTTTCTGAGGCACGATAGAAAAAATGTATCGAGAAAGACTACGTTCTCTTCCCAACCTCGGTCTCGATACAATTTTTTACAATTTCGATTGAATCTTACTTGCAAAAAATCACTCGACCTGACATCATGTTTTATTAATCGAACTCATGTTACAACAATATTTACATAGACTAATAAAAGCATAACTAAAAATTTTAAAATAAAATGAAAAAAATAAACGCAATCATTGTAATGCTATTGCTGTCATTAATTTTAGCAAGTTTCAGCTATATAACAAATAGTAAACAAGATCCGATGATCATCAGACATGATAAAGATGAAGCCGAGTTCATAAAGCTTGCTGAGCGCTTCGAAAAATATATGTGTCATTTAAATCTACCCGATTGTGAGGGCACCATCATCGCAGATCAATGGGCAATCACCGCCGCACATTGCGCAATCGGAATTGCTGAAAAATTTAATAATGGACTGAAGCACTTTGTTATTGTAAACAATGAAGAAATTGAAGTAGATAAGGTCATCATGTATAAGGAATGGGATGATATCCAAAAAAACCCTTCCAATTATAACGATATGACACCATTAAATGATATCGCATTAGTACATCTAAAGACAAAACCCATTGGTGCGTTGCAAGCAAAATTATATGTCGATGAAGACGAAGTGGATAAACTGATTTATATGGTAGGAAAAGGAGATATAGGTACTGGCTTAACTGGAGTAAAAGGGAATGATGGAAAGCAAAGAGGCGCCACCAATAGGATTGAAACCGCTAAAGGCAAATGGCTAACATGGACCTTTGATCATCCTGATACCAAATCAAAATATCTAACCGAATATGAAGGTATTAGTGGTCCAGGAGATAGCGGAGGGCCAGCCTTTATTGTAAAGGACGATACGGTATATCTAGCCGGAATTAGCTCATGGCAAGACACCAAGGATGGTCCGGAAGGTTTATATGGTGTTGTAGAAAATTACGCTAGAGTGTCGCACTTTATAAAGTGGATTCAAGAAGAAATGTCCGGAACGGACTCTAAGTCAGAGCCGATGTTAAGGGTAGAGCCAAAAGCAAACGCCATTGATGACAGACCCAAAGCCATCGATATAAATCCAAATGCATTAAATCAATACGTAGGGGATTATAAATTAAAAGAAACGACCATAAAGATCTATACTGAAGAGAATGGAACAAAACTGTATCTATTCGTGGCTGACCAACAACCCTATGAATTGGTCCCAACAGCAAAACACCAATTTACTTTTAAACTATCAAATGAATATAAAGTAGAATTCAAGAATCTAAAAAATGGTGTTTTTAAAGAATTAATTGCAACTCAACCTGAAGGGACATATACAGCGATTCGCAAATAAAAAAGATGAAAATGCTAAATAAAATCAAAAAAACAAAAGCAATCTTAATACTTCTAATGATGTCATTCTCATTGACGAGTTTTAGTTGTACTAACAGTAAATCAAAAACTTTCGCTTTAAATACAGAAAATATCTTAAAACAATATGTCGGCGAGTATATATATGAAGCAGTAGGAATTTCCATAATGATTTATACCAAAGAAGAAGAAAATAACAGAAAGCTTTATTTGTTTGTGTCGGGGGATCAAGAAAGTGAATTGATGATCACAGGAGAACATAAATTTGCTTTTAGAGCAGAACCAGAATTTAAAGTAGAGTTCAGGAACAAGAAAAATGGGATTTTTAATGAATTAGTTCTAATACAACCGCAGGGAAACGTAACAGCGGTTCGTAAAGAAAAGGCAACTATTAAAATTGATGATCTAGCAACGATTGATGATAAACTTACTGAAAGAGATTTTAGAGGAGTGGTTTTAGTCGCCCAAAATGACAGTATTATTTTCAACAAAGCCTATGGTAAAAAGAATAACCAAGAAAATGGACTTAATGACCTTAATACCGTTTTTGATATTTGTTCTATTACAAAACAGTTTACGGCAGCAGGCATTCTAAAACTATCGACGCAAAATAAACTTACTGTTACCGATAAACTATCAAAATACTTTGATGATGTTCCAAAAGACAAAAAAGACATCACCATACATCAACTGCTAACACATTCCTCCGGATTGGCAATTGGAATAGGCGATGATTATGATACAATTACAGAAGAAAAGTTCCTACGTCGTGTATTTCGAAGTAGATTGATAAGTACAGTTGGTAAAGAATTTAACTATTCTAATATTGGATATAGTTTACTTGCCTTAATCATTGAAAAGGTTAGCGGTATGGAATATGAAAGCTTTTTAAATGAATACATTTTTAAACCTTCAAAAATGTATCACACCGGTTATGTCATTCCAAAATGGAAAAAAGATGATGTTGCCAATGGTTTTTTTGAAGGCCAGCAGGCCAAAAAACCAAACGAAGAAAATTGGAGTGATAAAGGACCATATCTTAATCTTAAAGGAAATGGAGGTATTTTAGCAAGTGCCAATGATATGCTGCTTTGGAGCAAAGCAATACGAGAGAACACTGTTTTTGATGAAGCCACAACGGCTACCTATCTCTATCCTCATTTTGAATACAGCGGCGGAAACGAGACCTACGGATATGGTTGGTGGATTGAAAATAATGATACCGAAAATAAGCTAGTGCGTCATAGTGGCGGGAGTGATCTATTTGCTACAGATTTATGGATGTATCCCCAAAAGGGAATTACCATTATTGTATTTAGTAATACACAAGATTTGACAGTATTGTCGATTACAAGAAAGATTTCAAATTTTTTATTGCAGGAATAAATTAACGCAAGCCCTAGTTCATAAATGAGTAAGAGAGATCAGTTTTTAATTTTAAAAGACGAAAGAAAACTGGGTTTTGCTGAATATGGTAAGCGAGGTGGTTTTCCTATTATTTATTGTCATGGTTCGCAAAGTTCAAGATTGGAAATGCATTATGACATGTCATTCGCCTTGAAGAACGATTTACGAATAATTATAGTCGATAGACCCGGTCATGGAATTTCAGATTTTAATCCTAATGGCTCTATTCTAGAATTTGGAAACGATATTAAACAATTAGTAGACCATCTGAAAATTAATAGGTTCTCTGTCGCAGGAATGTCGGCAGGTGCTCCTTTTGCTTTAGGTATTGCATATTTATTTCCAGAAAGCGTCTATAAAACCTCCGTAATTAGCGGATTTGCACCTTTCAATAATGAAAGTAAAAAACACCTATCAAACAAAGTTCTACAGATACTTAACCTCGCTAAATCACTTCCTTTTTTTGTAAAATTCTTACTTAAGCTTCAGGCTAAAAAAATAGTTCATAAGCCCAAAAAAGTGCTTCAAGGCTTTTTGAATATCATGAGCGAACCTGATCAAAGAATCCCGAAAAATGAATCTGTAAGACAAGTTATTGAAAGCACGTTTAAAGAGGCTTTTAGAAACGGCAGTAAAGGCATAGCCTATGAGATTTGCAATGTACTAGTCCAAGATTGGGAGTTTGAATTGGATGAAATTCAAGCGCCGATTACATTTTGGCAAGGAGAAAAAGATACTAATGTACCTTTTAGATGGGCAGAATTAATGGCGAATAGCTTTAGTAATGCCAATCTAAGGAAATATCCTGAAGAAGGACATTTATTAATATTCAAATATGCTCAAGAGATATTTACCGAACTAAAAGAAGTTGGCACTCATACAGATTAAGATGCTGTCGACTGAAGACTGATTACTGACAACTAAAGGCTACCAGCTTTGACCGCTTAACTTTAAAGCACCTTTTAGAATGTCTTTTCGGCTAATCTGTCCAACTAGCTTTCCATTTTGCATAATGGGGAAGCGCCGTCTTTTTGAGTCGTAAAACTGCTTTGCGGTGTCAAATATATTTTTATCCCACTCAATAGTTTCTACATTGGTGTACATATATTTTTCTACCGTTTGATCTCCCATGGGCATATTAAAGTAACGACTTTCCGATACCTGTTTCATACAATCACCTTCAGAAATCATGCCGACCAACTTCCCAGTATTATCAACGACGGGTCCTCCAGAAATTCGTTTTTTAATTAGCACCTCCATTACTTCCAAAACCGATTGATCGGGTTTAAAAAGTATTAAATCTTCTACCTTGGTCATGTAATCTGATACTAAAATGGGAGCATCATATTCTTTTTTTTGCTCGGCTTGCGCGCCTCTAAAACTTTTAATCCCCATAGCTGTTAGTGTTGTGGTTGGTATTAGAATTCAATTTTGAATAGAAAACATCAAAATGAATTATCGTAAGTTAATAAAGATAAGGGGTTTAGTTTAGAATACCAATCTTAATTGCAACCACAGTCGTCTCCACAACCATTTTTTTTAGCATTTTTTCGGGAACCAATGCGTCTTGGGAAGAATTTATTCACTAGAAAAACGATCGCACCAATGAAGGTGATTAGCACTAAAATGGTTTGAAGATCGAGTTTCATAAATGCAATATTTGCTATTTTTATTATTGGTCGATTATTACAAAGATAGCGCACTATTGTTTAAAATAGATATCTACATAATCTGCGACTTGATCACAAGGATTATTGATATTGTTTAGGCGCCAATATTTGCGTTTGCCTTTTGCTTTGAATTTGAAAATGCCATTGCGCTTACAAGCTTCACCGTCATTAATAAAACTTACTGAAGTTTCTATTATTCCGGTAAAAACCAATTCATTTAAGCTGGTAACTTTAAGTGTCCCATCAATTTTTAAATAATCAGCGTTTTCTTTACTTTTTTGTGCTCCGTTTATGGTGTATTCGTTGGGGTTTTCTGTTTTGGTGACCATTGCTTTACCAAAGTAGTCCCATGAAATCCATTGCAAAGAGATCATGTGTTCTCCAACTAATTTTTCATCAAAATTAGACTGAGCGTTTAGAAATTGAAGCCCGAAGAATAGCACTATTAGAAGCAATTTCTTCATACTGTTATGTTAAAAATTGATAAGCAATTAACGATACGATATATGCGATAAAGCTCATTGATACAAGTTGTAGAACCGGCCATTTCCAGCTGTTCGTTTCTTTTTTTACAATGGCTAGGGTACTCATACATTGCATAGCAAATGCATAAAACAATAGTAATGAAATGCCCGTGGCGAAGGTAAATACTTTTTTACCCGAATCTGCATGCACTTCTGACCGCATTTTGGTTGTTATGGTGTTCCCTTCTTCATCTTCACCTTCGCTACCTACGCTATAAATCGTGGCGAGTGAGCCAATAAAGACTTCTCGTGCAGCGAATGAACTTACCAATGCAATACCAATTTTCCAGTCGTAACCTAAGGGCTTAATCGCTGGTTCAATTGTTTTTCCTAAGGCACCAAGAACAGAGTTTTCAAGTTTGTACGCTGCAATTTCATCATTGACAATTTCCTGACCAAAAATAGGGAGTTGCTCCTCGACGGCACTCTTTATTTCTTCATCGGTTAATGTCTGGTCGTTGCTCGCCGCATCTTCTTGCAGCTGCCTTTTAAATCTTATTACTTTATTGTCTATTGATATTTTTTGTATTTCGCTAAAACCGTTTTCCGAAATGGACTCGGTCACGATTTGATCTGCATTTTTAAAGGAATCATTCACGCCGACTGATGCCAAAACCCAAAGAACAATGGAAAGCGCTAAAATAATTTTACCCGCCCCGAATACAAACGATTTTGTTTTTTCTAGTACATTAATTAGTACATTTTTAAACATTGGGACTTTGTAGCTGGGCATTTCAATAACGAAATAAGACCTACTTCTAATTTTTAAGGTTTTACTAAGAATGTAAGAAGCAAGAATTGCCGCAGCAAAACCTATTAAATAAAGTAACATTAAAGTTAGTGCCTGAGCACTCAATCCTAGGTATTGATCGTTAGGAATAACAAGAGCAATGATGATAGCATAAACAGGTAATCGTGCAGAACATGTGGTAAAAGGCGTTACCAAAATGGTGATTAGCCGTTCTTTCCAACTTTCAATATTTCTTGTAGCCATAACGGCAGGTATGGCACATGCGGTTCCAGAAATTAGTGGTACAACGCTTTTTCCGCTAAGCCCGAAACGTCGCATTCCGCGATCCATTAAGAATACCACTCTACTCATATATCCGGACTCTTCTAAAACTGATAAAAAGAGAAATAAAAATGCGATCTGCGGGATAAAAATCACAATTCCCCCTAATCCGGGGATAATACCTTCAGCAATCAGATCGGTAAATACTCCGGGAGGCATTGAGTTTTTGGTCCATTCGCTTAATGAGGCAAAAGCATTATCAATAAAATCCATTGGGACGGTACTCCAATTGAAAATCGCTTGAAAAATGGTCAATAAAATAGCAAAGAAAATAACATACCCCCAAACTTTGTGTGTAAGAATACGGTCTAGTCTTATACGAATATCAGTTGCCGACTCAAGATCGACTTTTTGTCCCTGTTTAAGCACATTATTTATAAACTGATAGCGCTTAACTGTTTCTTTTTGCTGTAACCTTTTTAAGTGCGATTTCGATTTCGTCTGAAATTCGGTCGCATCGGCAATTGTCTTTCTATCAATATTATTAAAATTGACATCTTGGGTAATCACTAACCATAGCTTATACAATTGTTGATTCGGGAAAGCCTTTTGAAGACCCTCAAAATATTCCGAGTCAATTTCTGAGGTGTTTAAGCAGGGTGCGGTATCTAATTTTTTATAGGAGATGATGAGTTCTTTTAACTCATCAATACCTTGACTTTTTCGTGTACTTATTAGTGCAATTTTTGTTTTTAATTGCTCTTCCAGTAGTTTAATATTGAGACTAATTCCCTTGCGTTTCATTCTGTCGGCCATATTAATGACTAGAATGGTCGGAATATTAAGATCTTTGATTTGGGTGAAAAGAAGTAGGTTTCTTTTTAAGTTTTCAACATCAGTAACTACAATGGCTACATCGGGAAAGTCTTTGTCATTTTTGTTTAGCAATAACTCAATCACTACATTTTCATCCAAAGACGAAGCGTTTAGACTGTAAGTGCCAGGCAGGTCTAAAATATGTGCTTTTATACCCCTTTCGAGCTTGCAAACACCTTCTTTTTTCTCAACAGTAATACCGGGATAATTGCCTACTTTTTGGTTGAGTCCAGTAAGTGAATTAAAAACTGATGTTTTTCCGGTATTGGGATTCCCAATGAGTGCTACATTTAGTTGTTTGCTCATATGGGTTATGCTATTTCTTCAATTTCAATAAAATTGGCAGTTTCCTTTCGTATGGCGAGATGGCATCCATTAATGTTTAAGTACAAAGGATCATTAAAGGGGGCTACTAATAAAAGTTCAACTTCATTGCCGGGAAGACAGCCCATTTCTAATAGTTTTAAAGGAACCAGATCAGAATCGATATCTTTTATGATTGCACGTTCTCCTAACTTTAAATTAGCAATGGTTCTTTTCAATTTTTATTTAGATTGATTTTAATTAAGACAAAAGTAAGGGAAAAACAAGAAAGGGTAAAGTAAAGTTATATTGGTATTGTCTATGCCAGCATTTGTTTAGTCTTTATAGCTGTCTTTAAGTATTTTAATGTCCTCAAGTAATTTTTCAATTTCTTCCTCTTTTGTTCCGTCATAGTAGCCTCGTACTCTTTTTTCTTTATCAATAAGTAAAAAGTTTTCGGTATGTATCATATCGTACTTGCCACCATCTCCATCTTCCTGTACTGCCATGTATGACTTTCGCGCTAGCGCGTATATTTGTTTTTTATCGCCCGTAACCAGATTCCATTTGGTATCGATTACTCCTTTTTCAATTGCATATTTTTTTAGTTGAGCAACACTATCTATTTCAGGAGTTACCGTGTGTGATAGTAACTTTACCTCAGGGTCATCAATGATCTCTTTTTGGATATCGCCCATATTCTTGGTCATTATCGGGCATATACTTCTACAGGTGGTAAAAAAGAAATCTGCTACGTAGATCTTGTTTTCATAATCCTTTTGTGTAATGGTGTCACCATTTTGATTAATTAGCTTGAAGTTGGCTATTGTATGATACTTTTTTTGCTGTTGTATGGTGCTATCAACCAGGCTAGGGTCAACCATTGTAGGTTGATAAGTAGGAAGCACTTTTTTTGGTTTCAAAGCAATATAAAATAAGGAAATTATAACTACAGAAAGTAAGAAAAAGACAATTCCGAATATCTTATATCTACTAAAAAATGAGATCATATCACCCGATTAGACGACAAAATTACGACCTGAAAATCATATTCTTTCGCTGTTCTCATTAAAAAAATCATAAAAACTAGGGCATAGCCAAACTATCTTTTTTTACATAGCGCTAAAAACGTACTTTTACGCACTAAATTTACTGACACAGATCTCCCATATGGAAATTGTTGTACAGATTGCACAGTTTATAGCAATCATCTCCTTACTAGTAGTTTTGCATGAATTAGGACACTTCATTCCTGCGAAGTTATTTAAAACAAAGGTTGAGAAGTTCTACCTATTTTTTGACGTAAAGTATTCCCTTTTTAAAAAGAAGATTGGCGAAACGGTATATGGCATTGGCTGGCTTCCTTTAGGGGGGTATGTAAAAATAGCAGGGATGATCGATGAGAGTATGGATAAAGAGCAAATGAAATTGCCTCCTAAGCCTTATGAATTTCGTTCGAAACCTGCATGGCAGCGTTTAATTATCATGGTGGGTGGTGTTGTGGTAAATGTGTTACTTGCCTGGTTTATTTATGCCACGCTGTTGATTTCTCAAGGTGATACGTATATACCTGTTGAGAATTTAAAATATGGATTGACAGTAACTGAACAAGGTCAAAAACTTGGCTTTAAGGATGGTGATCAAATTGTTGCGGTTGATGGAGAAAAGATAAAGCGTTTTGATGAAATCATGCTCGAAGTTATTCTTGCTGATACCGTTGAAGTAGTACGTGACAATAAAAAATTATTTATTCCCATCACCGATGAAGCATTGGGTGAGGTGTTTACAGGATTAAAAAATCCATTTTTTGCTCCGCGCACCCAAGCCTTAGTCACTCGAGTAGTCGACACCTTGAATGCTGGTAAAGCCGGATTAGAAAAAGGAGATAGAATACTTTCTGCTAATGGTAAACCTGTTGCTTATTGGAATGAGTTTGTAAATGCGATAGGCGAAGTTGAAAATGCTAATTTAAACCTAGTTATTGACCGTAACGGAACACAAATTGAAAAATCGGTTTTTGTGGATAAAGACCAACCTATTGGTGTTGGCACAACAGCCGACTTATTTACTACCGATGAGTATTCATTTGGTGCTGGTATTCCGGAAGGGTTTAAAAAGACATTTAGAGAGTTAAGCAAGCAAGTGCGACAGTTTAAGGTGATTTTTAAACCCAAAACAAAAGCATATACACAAGTGAAAGGACCCATAGGTATTATTGAAGTGCTCCCTAAAACATGGGATTGGGGCTTTTTCTGGAGTTTTACTGCAATGTTTTCTGTTTGGCTGGCCTTTGTTAATATTTTACCGATACCAGCTTTGGATGGGGGTCATGTTATGTTCTTATTATATGAAATGATTACAGGCCGTAAGCCAAGTGAGAAGGTTTTGGAATATGGTCAAATAGCCGGTTTTATTTTCTTGGTAGCACTTATGGGGGTTATTTTCGGAAATGATATCTGGAACATCATTAAAAGATTCCTTTAGATCTTGATTATACTCTAAAAAATCTATTGCGGGAATGAACCTGCTTCAAAACCTAACATTACATTTTTAGGTTTAACCATAGCGATGCTATGCTAAAACCTACAAAACATAAGGTTTTATTGCATTTTTACCCCTCATAAAGAAGTTCTAAAGCAGAATCAAGGTTAAAAAAGATTTCTTTTGTTTTGGGGCTTTAAAAAAACTGTTATATTTGCATCCGCTTAGGCAAAATATAAGGGTTGTTTAAGTATTTTAAATTATTGAAATTCCTCCTTAGCTCATCCCGATAGTTATCGGGAGGTTAGAGCATCAGAGGTAAAGTTCTTTTAAATTTTTAATGAAATATGTTGTTTATATCATTTATTCTGATGGGTTAAACCGATATTATGTTGGCGAAACTATAGATTTGGATAAAAGACTTAATGAACACAATGAAGGGTATTACAATAATTCTTATACCTCTTTGTCAAATGATTGGAAACTAATCCTTTCAATTACTTGTCATGATAGAATTCAGGCGAGAAAGATAGAGGGCCATATCAAGAGAATGAAGAGTAGAAAATATATTGAAGATTTAGTGAAGTACCCTGAAATCATTGAAAAACTAAGAGAGAAGTATTAATATTCCTCCTTAGCTCAGTTGGTTAGAGCATCTGACTGTTAATCAGAGGGTCCTTGGTTCGAGCCCAAGAGGGGGAGCAAAAAGTAAAAGAGCTGCACGAAAGTGCGGCTCTTTTACTTTTGCCCTTTTGGGCTCGCCCAAGAGGGAGGGCCGAGCGTTAATAAAATGTCCGGTGGACATTTTTAGCGAGGAGCCAGGAGTTGCATGGGCTGGAAAGAGCGTTAATAAAATTATTTTTCACCCCACCTCTCCATTAATTTGTTTATACAATTGCAGCGCACGACCATCGGTCAAACTGGCCACATAACAACAGACGTCTAGAAGGTTTTTATATAGCGAATTGCTTTCTACATGTAAAGAAGCTGGGAGCAGTTTGAGTATCAGTTTATCATAGTTATTGGCCTTTCCATTGCTATTGTTTACAACGGCATGGACAAAAACATCCAACAAACTGTTTAACATTTTATAACCGGCAACTTCTTTTTCAATAACCTCATTAGATTGGTATATATTTTCAACACTCAATTTAATGATATCATTAATCTGCGGTTCAAATCGGCATTTATCAATGAGCGCAACGTCAAAATCACCATTTAAAATGGCATTTTCATTATCAAGAAATACAGAAACAGCCTCATTTATTAAAGTACTAATCGACAATGCACGCAAATAGCTTAACCGATCTTCCTTAAATTTTAAAGCGTTGTATTTTTTGGTATTAATGGTGTCTCTTACCAAATTAATAAGATATTCTAAGGCGTAACTTTCATCAACCAAGCCAAGATTGATACCATCTTCAAAATCGATAATGGTATAACAAATATCGTCTGCAGCTTCAACTAAAAAAGTAAGGGGGTGTCGACTAAAACTAATGTCTTTTCCCGTTCTTGTTTGGTTTAATCCCAGCTCATTCGCTACATCAATAAATACCTCTTTTTCTGATTGAAAAAAACCAAATTTCTTATCTACAATATGCCTTGTTGGTTTCTTGGGAAGTGATTCTTTTGGGTACTTTGTAAATGTGCCTAAAGTGGCGTAGCTTAATCGCAATCCACCTTCAATACCTTGTCTTGATTCTGTAAGAATTTTAAAGCCGTTGGCATTACCTTCAAAATCGATCAGATCTTGGTATTCCTTGGCTGATAATTGATTTTTAAATTGAAGTCCGTTACCTGATTTAAAATATTCTCCAATCGCTTTTTCACCGCTATGCCCGAAAGGAGGATTTCCGATATCATGAGATAAAGCCGCGGCAGCTACAATAGCACCGAAGTCGTTAAATTGATATCCATGTGTTTTCTTTAATTGCGGATGGCGCTCTAATAATTGTTTACCGACAATTCTACCTAATGATCTTCCGACCACAGATACCTCCAAACTATGAGTTAATCTGGTATGAACGAAGTCGGTTTTCGATAATGGAATTACCTGGGTTTTATCTTGTAAACTTCTAAAAGCTGATGAAAATATGATACGATCATAATCTACTTCAAAACCAAGTCGGGTTTCATCTTGTTCAATTCTAAGTCTTTTGTGAGTGTCGCCAAAGCGTTTAAGTGACAGGAGCGCTTCCCAATTCATAGTAACATATTGATTGGCACAAGATACTATTTGTTGTGTTATGAAAATGTTTCCAAAATAAAAAAGGAAGGTCTTTTTAGTAACATTTAGATAACTGTTTTATTACTGATACTTCATTTTTGGTTAACCACTGCTTTACAGTATGACGGTTTCTTTGCAGCGGTAATTATTTGTAATACTTAATATGAAAATTAAATTATTCGCTTTGATGTTGTTTATGGCATCATTTGCATTTGCACAAACCGGTAGTATTGCCGGTAAAATCACAGACAAGGATATGAACAACGATCCTTTACCGTTTGCAACTGTTGTAGTAAAAGGAACTACCAAAGGAGCCCAAACCGATTTTGATGGTCTTTTTAATATAGAGGGACTTGAGCCTGGCACCTATACAGTAGTAATAAGCTTTGTGGGGTATGAAACGTTAGAAATACCCAATGTAGTGGTAGAGGTTAATAAAGTAACTGAGGTTAATTCAGGAATCGGATCTAGTGCGGTTAGCCTTGACGAGGTCGTATTGTCTGCTCCTGTAGCTAGAAAAGACTCTCAGGTAGCCTTGTTATTAGAACAAAAAAAAGCGGTTCAAATTGTAGAAAGTATTGGAGCCAAAGAACTTGCAAAGGTAGGTGTTTCTGATGCTGCATCAGCCACAACTAAAATTTCTGGAGTTACCTCAAGTGAGGGATCTGGTGACGTTTTTGTTCGAGGGCTTGGCGATCGTTATTTAGCGACTACTTTAAATGGATTGCCCGTACCGTCAGACGACGTCGATAGAAAGAATATTGATTTGTCATTATTTCCAACTAGAGTGATTCAAAATGTTGGTATTAGTAAAACCTATGCGGTAGCATCTTCGGCCGATCAGTCTTCTGGTAATGTTAACATTGTTTCGCGAACTCTGGCTGGAGATTCTGAATTTTCAGCAAGTGTAAGTTCTGGAGTAAATACGAATGTTGCGCAAAGTGGTGTATTTGATAATTTTCGGGTGTCACCTAATTTGAATGATGCAAGCTTCGGTTTTTACAAACAACCGCGTCAGTTGTTGCAGCAAATTACGCAGCAAAGTTGGAACACGGTAAAGCAAGACAATCCTATTAACTATTCGGCCTCTGTTACCGGTGGATACCGATTGAAAGAGAAACTTTCTTTATTGTTAACTGCTTCTCACTCCCAATCATACGAATACAGAAGGGGATTGTTCCGTCAGTTTAGATCGAACTTTATTGATGATACCATTACTGATGCAACAACCTACAGTAAAAAGATTACGAATACATTGTTAGGAGATGCGACTTATTTCATTAACGATAAAAATAAGTTGAAATACACTTTTTTCTTCATCAATAAATTAAATGATGAAGTTTTTGAAGGTGGTCGAAATGGCGAAGCAACCATCTTTGAAGAAACCAATCCGGCAGAAGGGTTATTTCAATTTATCCGAGATCAAAATACAAAGCAAACCAACGTGGTTGTAAATCAACTATTAGGAACACATCGTTTTGGTGAAAAGAATACATTGGAATGGGCAGGAAGTTTTAATTTCTTAGAAGCAGATGAGCCGAATCGTATTAGAAATGAGATCAACTTTGATCCTGATGGGACCTTAATTCAATTGGGCCGTAATGGAGGTTTCCAACAGCGAAAATCGAGTCAAAAGATTGAAGATTTTGACTACAATGCTCGAATTAAAGATATCTTCAATATTCTAGATGAAGAAAATAGATCGTTTAAGGTTGAGGTTGGTGGTGCTTACCGAAATAAGGAACGTGAATTTAGTTCTGAGTTTGTTGGGGTCGAAGAAACCGCTACCAATGCGATTAATCCAACATCAATTGATGATCTTGGTTCCATTTTTCAACTGCCAAACTTTCAAGATGAATTACTGGAAATTAACTTATTAGGTATTAATGGTCGTGGCCGAAGAAGAGATATTTATGACGGATCACTTGATTCTAAGGCCATTTTTACCAATGTGAATGTCGGCTTAGGTAAATGGAATTTCAACGGTGGATTACGCTGGCAAGAAGATAATATTAATGTTACGTATGACATTGGTAACCTTTTTCCAAGAACGGGAGAGAGTATTCAAAATTACAATAATGTATATCCAACTTTTAGTGCCAAATATTCACTAAATGAAAAGCATGCATTCCGTTTTGCAGCTAGTAGGACGATTACACTTCCTGAATTTAAAGAGATTGCTCCTTTTGAATATGTATCTCCAACTGGGCAAATTACCCGTGGTAATGTTGATGTTGCTGCTTCGACAGATTTGAACTACGATATAAAATGGGAATATTTCCCATCGGCAGGGCAACTAATATCGCTAGCTGCTTTTTACAAAGATATCGATGACCCAATTAACCGCGTAAGAGATCGAGGATCAGCAGGAGTGTTTTCATTTTTCAATTCTGCAGAAAAAGCGGAGATTTTTGGACTAGAGGCTGAAACAAAACTTGATTTAATAAAGCCGGATACTGATGAAGAGGATAACGCTAAAGGGTATGCATTAAATATGATCTTCAATGCAACAAGAATGTGGCATACGCAAGATCTAAGAGATATTCGTGATGAAAGCGGAAATCTTATTAGAACCTTTAAATATGGTGATAATACGGATACTGATTTACAAGGCGCATCAGATTGGATATTTAATGGAAGTTTGAACTTTAATACGGCTGGTGAAAATCCGTTGGCGGCATCTATTTCGGCCAATTTTGCATCGGACAAAATTTTTGCTTTAGGTGTGCCGACAGACCAGGCGAATAGAGTTGCTTTTTATGATGATGCTATTGTCGAAAAAGGTTTTGTAGTACTCGATGCCGTGGTCAGTAAGGAATTTGGCGAGCATTTTAAACTGACATTTACGGGTAAGAATTTATTGAATCCTACTGTAAAACAAGTTCAAAGTATTTTACAAAATTCTGGTGAAGTATTAGCTAATCCTGATACTGCACCAAGAATAACAAGAGATGAAACGGTACTTTCTTACACCAATGGTGTAGGATTGAGCCTTGGCTTAAGCTATAAATTTTAACCAACATATCTTTTAACAACAATTTTTAACTATGAAAACAATGATGAAATTTACACAAGTTGCAAGTATGCTATTATTGGGTGCTTTGGTAGTAACCAGTTGTGGTAACGACGATGATCTTCCTCCAGTTCAGGCTAGCTGTTCTGACGGTATCCAAAATGGTACTGAAACAGGTGTAGATTGCGGTGGGACTTGCCAGCCTTGTATAAGTGAAGATACTAATCTTACAGGATCAATGACTGAAGATAGAACGCTAGATGCATCAGTTGCATACACACTTACCAATACATTTAGTGTAGAAGCAGGTGCGACATTAACAATTCCTGCAGGAACTACAATTACAGCATCTGTTCAAAGTGGAAGTGAGACCAACACCTATATTGTTGTTCAAAAAGGAGCTCAAATTAATATTCAAGGTACCTCGTCAAATCCTGTTACAATGACATCTGCAAATGATAATCCTGGTGATTGGGGTGGATTGGTCATTGCTGGTGATGCTACCACTACCGAAGGTACAGATGCAATCGCAGAAATTGGACAAATTAGATATGGCGGCACGAATAATTCTGATAATTCAGGTTCAATTAATTATCTGATTATTAAGAATGCAGGAGCACAAATTAATGCAGAAGCACAGTATAATGGCTTAACACTTTATGCGGTAGGTTCAGGTACAACAATAACCAATGTTGCTACAATTAATGGTGAAGACGACGGTGTTGAATTTTTTGGTGGAACGGTTTCAATGACCAACTTCTATTCAGAAAATAACCAAGACGATTCAGTCGACTGGACAGAAGGATGGAACGGGACACTAACCAACGCCTACATTGTTCATACGGAAGATGGTTTTTCTACCGCTGTTGAGGCTGATGGGAATAACGGAAATCCGTCATTAGTAAACCTAACAGCAGTGTCTTCAGTAGGAGGTTTAGCATTACAGTTTAAAAAAGAATCTGGTGCAACTATTACCGGATTATCATTACAAGGCTACACAACATCTATCGATTATAAAGATAATGGTGCGCTAACTAACGTTACTATTGACGGTGAAACCTCTAACCCAGCTTTGAGTTATGTAGCTCCGGCAACAGTCGATGCATCATTGTTTGATTGGGTAAATAGTAATAACCAAGTTTCGACGCAAGTTATTGGAGGTAGCCAAACTTCTGATTTGACATTGGATGCTTCTATTTCGTATTTCCTAAAGGGAACATTAAGTATGGAAGCGGGGACTACTTTAACAATT
Organism: Spongiivirga sp. MCCC 1A20706; assembly: GCF_046524175.1. NCBI lineage: Bacteria > Pseudomonadati > Bacteroidota > Flavobacteriia > Flavobacteriales > Flavobacteriaceae > Spongiivirga > Spongiivirga sp. MCCC 1A20706. Next base: position 349,383 of record NZ_JBEFZF010000005.1, on the reverse strand, counting down.
CCTGCAGGGACTAAAATTACTGCTGATGTAGAAGCAGGTGATGAGACAAGCACCTATATCGTAATACAAAAAGGAGCAACTATCGATGTACAAGGTACTGCTGCTAATCCAGTAGAAATGACATCGGCGACTGAAACTCCTGGTACTTGGGGCGGACTTGTTATTGCCGGTGATGCTACCACTACAGAAGGTACTGACGCAATTGCTGAGGTAGGCCAAATTGTTTATGGCGGTACTAATGATACTGACAATTCAGGATCAATCAGATATTTAATTATTCGATATGCGGGTGCTCAAATTAATGCGGAGTCACAGTATAACGGATTGACCTTATATGCGGTTGGCTCAGGAACTTCAATTGAGTGGGTGGCTGCTATTGATGGTAAAGATGATGGTGTTGAGTTTTTTGGCGGGACAGTATCTGTTACGAATTTCTATTCTGAAAATAACGAAGATGATTCTGTTGACTGGACTGAAGGTTGGAATGGTACGTTGACAAATACCTATGTGTCTCATACAATTTCTGGTTTCTCAACAGCTATTGAGGCAGATGGGGCTAATGGAAACCCAACAATTACAAACTTTACAGCAGTAACTGATGTTAATGAAGGTATTGCATTACAGTTTAAAAAGAACTCTGGTGCAACAATGACTAATGTACTTTTGACTAATTACGTTACTAATGTCGATATGAAAGATGATGGCCCAGTAGCTAATATAATTGTTGATGGTACTGCACTAACAACGGTTGATGATGATGTATTTAATGGCACTGCTGTTGATGTGGCTACCTTTGCTTGGGCAACAGGAAACTAGAAAATATTTGAATTAGAGTTAGTTTATAAAAGGCAATAGTTTTTTGTATTAATTATACAAATACTTACCTAGGAAAAGCGTTCATGTTAATGGGCGCTTTTCTGATTAAAAAAAGCCCTAATGCTAAGTATTAGGGCTTTTTACGTAATTAAATTATCAGATTAGTTAGTCTCGAACAGCAACTACTTGCTTCTTATTGGTCCAAAGGCTAACATTTACGATTCTATTGTCTGTGTAGTCAACTTCTTTTAAAGTATTGTCTGACCAGAAAAACCATTTCCCAGTTTTAACGCCATTAGTATATTCTCCTACCGCTGTTTTTTTACCAAATTCATTATAGCTAGTCCAAGCACCTTCTAATTTACCAGCTAAATTATAGGTACCTTCTTGACTCATTACACCGTTATCATGGTATAACTTAGCTTCTATTAAATTGGTCTCTTTATTTAATGTTAATGTCTTTTTCTCTTGGGCAAAAGAAAAAGTCACACTTACTAGTGCTATTATTGCGATTATCTTTTTCATCTTTTGTAGGTTTTAATTAATCTTTACATTACAAACATAACATTAATTTCTTGATTAGGAAACAATTTGGTAACATTAAATTTACATTAAAAATATAATTAACTGATAACCAATTATTTATTATGAATGAATGGTTTAATTTTTGCATTATGGAGCGCTATTTTAATTATACTGTAATCTTGATCTTTGCCAGCAACTAATTTTGTTGATTTGGTTGTATTTTATCATGTAAACTAAGAACCTAGATTATCTGCTATAACATAACATTACGGTAACATACTGATGAAATTTATATAAGACATTTATCCTCAGAATTTTTGACATGGAGAATATCTATATTTTCATGCTGGTTGCCCTAGTAACCTTAGCTATTATTGACCTAGTTGTGGGTGTTAGTAACGACGCAGTTAACTTCTTAAATTCGGCTATTGGCTCTAGAGCCGTTTCCTTCAAAACAATCATGATCGTTGCCAGTATTGGCGTTGCTTTTGGTGCCTTGTCTTCTAGTGGAATGATGGAAGTTGCTAGAAAGGGAATTTTCGTTCCCGGACAATTTATGTTTAGCGAGATCATGGTGATATTCCTCGCCGTGATGTTAACAGACATTCTGTTACTGGACTTTTTTAACACTATGGGACTCCCTACTTCGACAACCGTTTCTATTGTTTTTGAATTATTAGGTGCGGCAGTTTGCGTAGCCGTCATCAAAATAGCCTCAAGCGAGACTGAAACTTTTTTGTCACTTGGCAATTATATCAATTCCGATAAAGCTTTGGAGATCATAGTAGGCATCTTACTATCCGTCTTTATAGCGTTTAGTATAGGTGCTTTGGCACAATTTTTATCGCGATTGGTATTGTCATTTAAATTTGAAAAACTGTCACCTATTTACGGAGCTGTTTTTAGTGGAATTGCGGTTACGTCTATCGTATATTTCTTACTAATCAAAGGTTTCAAGAATGCTGCTTTTATGAGTGATTCTGTAAAAGCGTTTGTAAACGGCAATGTTTGGGGTACCGTGGGGATCAATTTTGCTTTTTGGACCATAGTTTCACTTGCGCTTATTCAGTTTTTTAAGATCAATATATATAGGATTATTATTATTCTAGGTACGTTCGCATTAGCCATGGCATTTGCAGGTAATGACTTGGTTAATTTTATTGGTGTGCCCATTGCAGCTTTTAATTCTTATGAAGGTTGGACATTAGCTGGATCACCTGACCCAACAACATATAGTATGGAAGGTCTTGCTGGTGCTGTACCTACAAAACCTATATTATTATTAGGAGCTGGACTAATAATGGTACTAACCCTTTGGTTTTCAAGTAAAGCAAAAGCGGTTGTGAAAACATCAGTCGACCTTGCGCGTCAAGATGAAGGAAGCGAGCGTTTTGAACCGAATTACCTGTCAAGAATATTTGTACGCTTTTTTATAAATGCAAACTACACAATCGATAAAATCACCCCAGAAGGATTTAAAAAGTTTTCTGATAAACAGTTTTCACAAATTCCTGCAAGTAGATCAAGAAAAGAAGAAGCCCCCGCATTTGATATGGTACGGGCATCCGTTAACTTAATGGTCGCCAGTGTACTTATTTCTATTGCTACTTCTATGAAATTACCGCTATCTACTACTTATGTAACTTTTATGGTTACCATGGGTACCTCATTGGCGGATCGTGCTTGGGGAACTGAAAGTGCAGTATATCGGGTAGCCGGAGTGCTTAACGTTATCGGGGGATGGTTTTTTACGGCTATCAGTGCATTTGTGGCAGCAAGTGTTATGGCAGCTGCAATTTACTTTTTAAAACTACCCGGAATAATTGGGTTGCTATTACTAGCAGCTTTTTTCTTGACGCGTAATTTTCTTAGTCATCGGAAAAAAAGTAAAGAAATAAAGACAGAGACTAGTCTTCAGAAAGCAGAAAGTAGCTCGATACAAGGTGTTATTCAAGAAAGTGCTGCTAATATTTCATCCGTTGTAAAACGTGGTAACAAAATTTATAGTACTTCTTTAGATAGTTTGGCAAGGCAAGATCTTTCACGACTAAAAAAGAATAAAAAAGGAATTAGCAAGCTCAATGTCGAGGTTGATGAGCTTAGAGATAACATTTTCTATTTTATTAAAAATCTTGATGAGTCTAGTGATGGTGCGAGTCAATTTTACATCACCACTTTAGGTTATTTACAAGATATGACCCAGTCGCTTGAATATATTAGTAAAGCGAGCTATAAACACGTTAATAACAATCATAAAAACCTTCGTTTTAATCAAATAAAAGAGTTGAAAGAAATAGAAGGTAATTTAAATGAATTGTTTGATGAAATTCAAATAACTTTTGAAAACAAAAACTTTGAACATATTGGCGCTATACTAGATCAAAAACAGCAGCTTTTTGATCAGGTATCTGATAAGATAAATAAGCAAATTCAACGTACCCGTACAGAAGAATCAAGTCCGAAAAACACGACACTCTATTTTGGGTTATTACAAGAAACCAAAGATCTAATTGTAGCGACCATGAATTTATTAGAGCAATATGATAACGCTTATGATGGTTCAGTAACCGCAGCAACAATATCGATGCCTGAAAAAGACACTTCAGATTCTGAAGTGACGGAATAGCTTTGGTTTTTATTTAGTGCCAGTATTAATCCCATTATTTTCGGTCAATGGATCGTAACCTTCATATAATAGATGAGCCACATTGATTAGTTCTTTAATAATGTTGTTAATATGGTCGTTATCGTTTACTAGCGACGATGCCATATCTACTGATATTAAATTGTCGCGTATAAGTTTATCGATTTTTCTATTTCCCGTTAACGCTTCTTCCTGAGCCCTAACACTAAGTTTTATAAGTTTTTCATGATAAGAAAACCTGTCTTTCTCAGTCCTAAAAAGATAAATAATCCGAAGGGTTTTGGCCACTTTCTTTCGGAAGGAATTGTACATATCACCGAGGTGTTCATTTTCTGAATTTAAATAGGTAGAAATACTTCTGCTTATTTCTGTGATTTCTCTGATGATACGTACCATTTTACGGTTTGCAACCTGTATTTCAGTGAGGCGCTCGCTTTGTTCGTTATTAAAGTTCACTTTTGTTTGAACATTGCTCATGTAAGTAAGTATTTGTCCGTATATAGATTTTACTTTTCGATAGTATAAATCTCGGACATCTGTTTTAAGATCTTTAGTGGATTTTTCAATGACTTCTCGAATTCTCAGTTCTGATTTAATATCATCTCTTTGAATATTTAGTCCGTTCGCAACAATTTGAAAAATGGCATGTTCAAAAAGATACTTCGATTCTTCTAGTAATGCTACAATTGCGGTTTCAGGGTACTTTTTTGATTCCTTTGTAAGAAACTTTGGTTCATCTATGGCCCTTTCAGGTATCATTTTTTCCGGAACAAATCGCTGTACAATCTTCGCAATAGGTTTGACAAACCAAACCAATAACAAGGTATTTGTTATGTTAAATGCCGTGTGAAACAGGGAAATTGCTACAGGAACAGCAGCAGCGCTTACATAGGGTGATTCCGATCCCAATTCTGTCGATAGCCAGCTAATAAATCGCAGAAAAGGATAAAATAAAATAAGCATCCAAAGCACCCCTAGTAAATTAAATATAAGATGTGCTCTTGCCGTTCGCTTCGCATTAAAATTACCTACAATGGCAGCGAGATTTGCGGTTATGGTGGTACCCACATTTTCACCCAGGACCATAGCTGCAGCCATTTCAAAAGGAATCCAACCTTGAGCGGTCATAATCAAAGTTAAAGCCATCGTAGCACTTGAAGATTGTATGACAACCGTCAAAACTGTACCTATTAATAAAAATAGCAGTATGGACCAGAAACCAAGATCTGTGTATTTAGATAAGAATGCTAAAATTTCAGGGTTTTCATTAATGTTGGGCATAGCTTCCTTCAAAAACTGAAGTCCTATGAAAAGTATTGCAAAGCCAATGATGAATCCACCCCAATCTTTTGCCTTTTCCTTTTTTATAAAGGTGAATGCAAAACCAAAACCAACTAATGGTAAAGCGATAGCACTCATACTTACTTTAAAACCTAAAATGGTAATCAACCAAGCGGTTATGGTCGTGCCAATATTTGCTCCCATTATTACACTAATCGATTCTGTTAAGGTGAGTAAAGAGGCATTTGCGAAACTTACTACCATTAAGGTGGTTGCTGAAGATGATTGAATAACAGAGGTGATTAAAAAACCGGTTGCTATACCAAAAACCCTATTAGAAGTCATCCTTGCAAGAAAAGATCGCATCTTGTTGCCTGCCAGATTAAGTAATGCATCGCTCATTACTTTCATTCCGAAAAGGAACAACCCTAAGGAACCAATTAATTGAAGTATTTCATAGAATCGGTATTGCATGCGCCGTGGTGCTAATTAACTACTGGAAGCAAATATAATTGTTAGTGTGTTTTTTTGTAATTTTCTTAAATTATTAATTAATAAGCATTATGAAAATTACTGCTTACGGCCATGGCTGTATTGGAATAGAAACCGGGACAAAAAACATTATTATTGACCCATTCATTACTGAAAATCCGCTAGCAAAAGAAAAGATAAAGTTAACGGAACTTAAAGCGGACTTTATTCTGGTAACGCATGCCCATTTTGATCATACTGCTGATGTCGATGCTCTTGCAAAACATACTGGAGCCATCATTGTATCTAATTACGAAATAGCAATGCATTATCAGGCAAAGGGACATAAAGTGCACCCAATGAATCATGGAGGAGCATGGAATTTTGATTTTGGAAAAGTGAAGTATGTCAACGCTGTGCATACATCGTCTTTTGGTGATGGTACTTATGGCGGTCAACCGGGAGGGTTTGTTATGGAGGCAGATAAAAACATTTATATAGCCGGAGATACGGCCTTAACGATGGATATGAAATTGATACCAATGCAGACCGCTCTAGACCTAGCTGTATTTCCTATCGGCGATAATTTTACTATGGGTGTTGATGACGCTGTCGTTGCTTCTGATTTCGTTGAATGTAATCGTGTACTCGGTATTCACTATGATACTTTTGGGTATATCGAGATTGATAAAGAGGAGGCAAAAAATAAGTTTTCAAGTGCTAGTAAAGAGTTAATTCTTTTAGAGGTTGGAAGTAGTATCGAAGTGTAATTTGACAGTTTTTGAAATAGTTTTTTCATACTGAAATCAGTTGAATCTAACCAATCTACTGGTCAATTCTGTATGTTTTTTTATCGGGACCTACACCTTTAATGGTTAACGATTTCCATTGCTTGGGTAAAATGGGATTTTTTTGAATAATTCCTTCACTAGAAAACTCTAATCCGGCAAATCCGAATAACACACTTTGTAGCATACCACCCGCACCGGTAGCAAAATAAGAGAAGTTGGAAGTAGCTACTTCAGATAAGGCACCAAAAGGTGCTTGTTGATTAGGTACATAACTATCTTTAAAAAGCCTAAATGCATTTTTTGCATCTCCTTGTCTTGCGTACAATACAGCAAAAATTGATTTACCCATTGCAGGACCTTCTTTTGCTAGTTTTGGTTCATAGTACTTGAGGTCTTTTAAAATGGTCTTTTCATCGTTTACCACATTTAAAGGGTAGGAGAGTAAATTGACATCAGCCTGTTTAATCCGCTCGCCATTATAGTGGCTATGTTCTTTAGTAGTACCATCTTTAAACTTTAAGATTCTTATTTTGGATGCCACTTCGGTCCACTGTTGATCCGGGTCGATGTTTAACTCTTTAGCGGCTAAAACAGCATAATTTAAGGCAGTTATTGCGGCACCATTCGTAAAAGCGTTATCATTTACATTAGGGGCAAATTCATTGGCGCCAACTACATTATTAATCGAAAAACTACCATCATTATTTTTAGTGACACGACTTACCCAAAAGTCTGCCACCGCCTTCAACACTGGAAATCCTTTTTCCTGTAACCAACGTTTGTCTTTGGTTACCCTATAGTAGTTCCAAAAAGCGATGCCAATATCGGCAGTAATATGATGCTCAAATGGCCCTGTTAATGCAAATGGCGGTGTTGCTTCCTCTCCGGTATCATCGCTTTCCCATGGAAACATAGCACCTTTATATCCATAGTTTAGTGCGCGCTGTTTTGCTTTATCTAATCTGTCAGAACGGTAGTTAACCAACGAACCTGCAATATCTTGGTTGAATATAAGTAGCGGTGGAAACATCCATAATTCCGTATCCCAAAAAATATGTCCGTTATAAGGTATTTGAAGTGATAAACCCATGGGTGCGATACTTAGATCTGAATCACCCCGGCCGAATGCATATAAATGATAAAGGGCAAGGCGAACATCCTGTTGGGAGGTTAGGTCACCTTCAATAATGATATCACCTTCCCACAGTGCTTCCCATTGCTTTTTATGTTGTCCCAAAAGGACTTCACGACTATTCAGCAAATTATAAATAACAATGCGTTCTGATTCTGATTTTGGGTCGGCAAAATCTTTGGTAGTACATTGTGCTCCGGTCCAAGCAAATTCTAAAGTGTTCCCTTTTTTAATTTGCTGTTGCCATGAAAGAGTGTTCTCATAGTCTGAAATAACCTCATGTTTTAGTTCGGGCCTTTGGTGTTCTCTGGAAGAATTAATAGCGTGCCAAACAAAGGTCCCCGATGTGCTGACAAGATGTTTTCCGAAAGGACTCTTAGCTTTTGATTGTAAAATGGGCATGGTGGTTTCTACATCTTTAAGTACTTGATAGGTGTTGGTAGGTTTTTGATATTCTTTAGGCACGATAATCTTTCCTGCAATCTTTAAATCTATTGTTTTTTTGGCAGTTACTTTAATGTCTATGTAGGATGCGTACTGGATGTTTCTAAGTGCGTACAGGGTGCATGAAACATCCGCCTTATTTTTAAATGAAAAGGAAGTAGTAAAGGCAGCTTCCTTCATATTCATAGTTTGTTTCCAATTACTGATATTATCTTCTGATATTTTTTCGCCATCGATATACATATCTAGGTTACCAAAATTCATTCCGTGTAAAATCTGACTCACTTTTAGGTTCGGATCAACATCGTATACATTATTTAGTACAACATGTTGTATTTCTAATGGTTTTTTAGAAGAGAGCATTCCGATTCTTCCGTTGGCGATAGCGATACCGGTATAATCAGAATTATCAGTGGTTGAAATATGCCACTCGTCATTTTGAGCATTGACTACGAAGAAAAAACTAAAAAAAGCAAAGAAAAGAAGGATGTTAGTTAAAGAAGTTTTCATTGGTAAATACTTATTGATTTAAAATTAAGGAATCAATTTTTAGTTATCAAACCAATTATAAAAATGATATGGGAATCCTATCTTTGTCAAAACTTTTTTTGAATGGAAGCTAAAACGCCAAGCGAATCCCAAGCAATATTGACTGATCTTGTTTTACCTAGTGAAACCAATCCGCTAAATAACCTTTTTGGAGGTGAATTATTGGCCAGAATGGATCGGGCTGCCAGTATTGCAGCTAGACGTCATTCTAGGCGCATTGTGGTAACTGCATCGGTGAATCACGTGGCGTTTAACAGAGCGATTCCGTTAGGAAGCGTAGTAACTGTAGAAGCAAAAGTAAGTCGGGCATTTACATCAAGTATGGAAATATTTATTGATGTATGGACAGAAGATAGGGAGTCGGGGGCGCGTGCAAAAGCAAATGAGGCTATCTATACGTTTGTTGCGGTAGATGAAACTGGACGTCCGGTGGCAATACCTAAAATTAAACCTGAGACTGCACTTGAAAAAGAGCGTTATGAAGCTGCTTTGCGAAGAAAACAACTAAGTTTAGTATTAGCTGGTAAAATGGAACCTAAAGATGCAAGTGAGTTGAAAGCGCTGTTTACTTAGACGCTAGCCAGGGAGCTGGATTCATGGTTTTAGCTTCCTTAAAAACGCTAAAATAAAGCTCAGTTTTTCCACTACTTCTGCTAGTAAATACCTCGCCAATTTCTTGTTTGGCTTTTATTTTGTCACCCTTTTTTACATATACTTTCCGCAGGTTTCCGTAAACGCTAATATAATTACCGTGTCTGATCAATACCTTCGGATTTCCTCTTTTCTGCACCTGTACTTGTAGCACTTCACCGTCAAAAATAGCACGTGCTTTTGCTCCTTTTTCACTAGCAATACGTAAGCCATTACTTTTAATGGTATTACCTTTAAATACCGGGTGTTGTTGAATGCCATATTTTCTAGTAACCACTCCTTTTTCAATAGGCCACGGGAGTCTTCCTTTGTTTGCAACAAAATTCCCGGCGATAATTTTGTCTGCCGGAGTTAATGCAAAGGTTTTTGCCCCGCTTTTTCCAAGTTTTTTGTTAGATGCAGCAATCGCTTCAGCAATGAGTGATTTTATCTGCGCATCAATTCTGTTTGATTCTCGTTGTTTACGCTTAATCTCCGCAACATATTTATTTTGATCTTTTTTAAGAACAGCAATGAGTTCTTGTTGTTGTTTTTGATCTTCTTTTAACGCTTTTTGAGTTTTCTTGTTTTCAGCTAAGACCTTTTCTTTTTCTTTTTTCTTTTCTTTGAGATCGATATTGAGCAATTGCAATTCTTCAGTCTTAGCGCTTATTGCTTCACCCTGTTTACGACGGTGGCGTGTAAACTGTTTCATGTATTGCATACGTTTGTATGCCTGTAAAAAATCATCAGACGATAATAAGAACATAATTCTACTTTGTTCCGATTTGCTTTTATACGACTTTCTAATCATATCGGCATATTCATTTTTCAATGAGCTTAAATCGGACCGAAGTTTTGCGATGTTCTTCAAATTTTCATCAATTTCTCTGGTATATAAGTTGGCTTGTTGGTTGCTTACCCGAATTAGTTTTTGAAGTGCATTGACCTTTTGGTCCATATCTTCTAATCGTTCTAAAACGGATTTGGATTCTTTTTTAACTTCGAAAAAAAGCTTATTAATTTGCTTAATCTCCTGTTGTAGCTTTTCCTGTCGTTGTTGTAGTTCTTTTTGTTTTGTAGACTGTGCTGAAAGTGACGTAGGAAGCCAAAGTATTAATGTAAATAAGGGAATAAAAATAAAAGTAGCAACAGACGTTTTTTTCATTTTAGTTGATCTGAATCTCTTTATACCCACTAGGTATTTTAAACGGAAAAGAAATATCCTCATCAAAATTAACACTTCTATATTCAAACGCAATTTTTGTGCTTGTGGTATTTTCACTGGCAACAATGTCAATCTTCTTTGGGAGTATTTTTCCTTTTACTTTTTGGTATTCAGGATATAAAATTGATAGTTCGCGCGCTTTGTCTTTTTGTCTTAAGCGTTGCTCAGCCATTTTAAAGTTTTGACTATTTACAAAAAATAGTTTGTCGAACAACGGAATATTTTGACTGGACTGTAATTTGTAAGATCTGTTGAAAACAGAGCTCTCCAATTTTTCATCCTTCAAATCAAAGATAGCCTGTCCCATTAGCATATCTTCTAATTGGTTATAAGTAAGTTCTGTACCTAGCAAATCAGTTAACAAACTAAAATCACCATCAAAATAGTTTTTTTCCAGCTTGTTGTAATACTGTACCTGATCGGGGGTGATTAATGCTTTAGCCCCGACAATTCCCAAAAATGATACACTTAGCCAAATAGTTTTGCCTTTTTCAATACGGATGTTAGCAGTTACGGTTTGTCCCCGACTTTCGTCTTCATAGCGAACTTTTGCACGACCTTTTAAAGTTTTAAAAACCGTACTGCTTTTATAATGATTTTTTACAATTTTTCGGGCGTTAAGAGGTGCAACCACTGTAGTGTTTGTTACTTTATTTGTTGCCTTACATCCTGATAATAGAATGACGAATACAGCAAATATTATCTTTATGAATTTTTTAGATGACACTAAATAAAATTTAAGAATATTCTTTCTATTTGATTATTAACTATTTATTCGAATCAGAAGTGCTTCATAGTATTTCATTTTCTTCGTATTATTTAAACTACGATAGGCCACAATTAATTCTTTATAAATGCTTGATTCAAGTTTTATATTATCTACTACAAAATCAATACCAATTTCTAAAACGTCAATAGCTTCTTTATATTTTTTAAGATTATTACATGCAGCACCCCTTAAAAAATACAAAAGTGGCTGTGAAGGATAATTCTCAATAGCCTTTTCTGTTTTTTCATAAAGCTGCTTATAGTTATTAGATTCTGCTAACAAGAATAGCTGCTTTTTTAGAGCATCAAAATTATTGGTAGGGAGCTCTCCATTAAATGCAAGCTGCAAATATTTATTAGCTTGTTGGTCTTTCCCATTTTTTAGGTAATAATTGCCAATATCAGTGTAGACTGATCGCATTCCTTCGATCTCTGCATACAAATTTGCAGCTTTTTCAAGGGCTGGTTCTTGTTCAGGGTGTGTATCAGTATAACGCATAAAATCGTACAGCACTTTAAACTTTGCTTCTTGATTTATTTGCGTTGCCTTCATTACAATATTCATTGAGTTAATGGCTTTATTAACTTGATCATTAATTAAATAATTTTTGAACAAGCCAAGATGTGCCAATTTTGAATCGGGGATAGCTCTCAGTAATTGTTCTGAAATTTTAAAGGCAGCTTTGGCATCCCCTTTTTCGCTCAACAAATAGATTAATGAAAGATAGTTTTTCTCATTTCTTGGATCATTTGCAATGCGCTTTTTCCAGTAATTTACTTCTTCATTTTCAAAACTACTTGTAGTATATATTTGAGCTCGAATACTATCTCGTCTTGCAGATCGTCCTTTGCTAGCATCAAGATCATCAAGAATATAAATAGCTTCTTCATATTGCTTAGTGCGCATGTATAAGCTTAGCAAATCTTCTTTATAAATAGGATGATGTGCAATTAATTTTTTGGCTGTAATAATTGCCTGATCTAGATTTTGAGTTTGGTAATACACTTCATACAGCGATTCTAGGTACCATTCGTTGCTGGGTGCTTTCGCTATGGCTTTTTTTAGATTTTCTTCCGCTGTATCAAATTTTCGAAGCAGTAAGTTGTTTTTACCTATTTCAAAATCAACAATCGCCTTAGAATCGTCAATGCTTTTGCATTTTTGAAGTGCTTCTAATGCTTTCTCGTAGTTTTCGATACTACGTTGTTTTAGCGCTTCAAAAAAATACTCTTGAAACTCATCAGTTACATCGCCAAGATCATCATTAATTTCAACCTGTTGGGCATGTAAGGGCAGAGGGAGTAAAAATCCCAATAAAACAAGGCAGTATAAAGTGTTCAAACGAATAGACAACAACAGGTAGGTTTTGACCGTAAATTACGCATTTTGATGTAAAATGGGCTTTGATTAACTAAAATATAGGATATAGGCTGGATTATCGTAACAGTTAGAGCGGATTTGATAACAATATAAAAGAAGCAATAAGATTTCGATTGCGCTCAATCTGACAATGTAGAATGTTAGTTTTGTTAGGATTAAACCTATTCTAAAACTGAATAATCTCCAATACTTATTGTTGTGAAATCACCATCAAATTTAGCATGATTACCCACCATGGCATTATTTAATTTGGCATTTTTAATCTCTGATTCGTTTTGAATCAAGCTATTTTTTAGTGTAGAATCGATGATTTTGGTTCCTTTTCCGATAGAAACATGAGGTCCTATTTTCGAATTACTAATTACCACACCCTCTCCAATAAAACAAGGTTCAATCACTTCCGAATTTTCAATGTTGGCTGAATCTGCAACCAGTTTTTCACCATCGGCATGTAAGAAGTTAAGCATACGCTGATTGGTTTCAACGGTGACATTTTTGTTACCGCAGTCCATCCACTCATCAACGGTACCAGTTTTAAATATCTTTCCTTTGGCCATCATCTGCTTGATTCCATCATTGATCTGATATTCGCCGCCATTGATGATATTATTATCTAGTACGTATTGCAGTTCGTTTTTCAATATTCCTACATCCTTAAAATAGTAAATACCAATTACCGCTTGGTCGCTAACAAATTCTGTTGGTTTTTCAACGAGTTCAATAATCTCATCGTTCTCATTCAAATTTACAACACCATAGGCTTCCGGATTTTCAACTTTCTTGGTCCAAATAACACTATCAGCATTAGGATCAAGATCAAAATCAGCACGAATTAACGTATCTGCATAAGCAATTACTGCCGGACCACTTAATGAAGGTTCGGCACACATAATGGCATGACCTGTTCCTTTTGGATCTAATTGGCGATATATACTTGCTTTTGCACCCAAACCTTTTGCAAGCTCTTCTAAGCTTCTAATAACATCATCTCCAAAAAAGGCGGGGTCGCCAAGAATAAAGGCAATTTCTTCGATGTCTTGTTTAAGCACTCCGGCAATATCAGTTACCAATCGGTGCACTATTGGTTTTCCTGCTACAGGAATTAATGGTTTGGGGACAGTTAAGGTATGTGGGCGAAGTCTGCTACCGCGACCTGCCATAGGCACTATTATTTTCATGTATTCTTTTTTTTATCATTCCTGCGAAAGCAGGAATCTTGTTTGTTTGTATATTTAAGGATTCCCTCTTTTGAGGGAATGACAATTGTCTTGTTAAGTTGTTCCCGTACTTCCAAAGCCACCAGCTCCTCGATCAGTTTCAGAAAGTACCTCAACTAATTCCCACTGAGCTTGTTCGTGTTTTGCAATAACCAACTGAGCAACACGTTCGCCATCTTCAATAATAAAGTCCTCATTTGATAAATTAATTAGGATCACACCAATTTCTCCCCTATAATCCGCATCTACAGTACCGGGGGCATTCAATACGGTAATTCCTTTTTTTGCAGCAAGTCCGCTACGAGGGCGTACCTGTGCTTCAAAGCCAACTGGTAAAGCAATAAATAAACCGGTTTTTACAATAGTTCGTTCCAGCGGTTTTAAAGTGATAGGAGCATCGATGTTCGCCCTAATATCCATCCCAGCGGAGGCCACTGTTTCGTAATTGGGTAATGTGTGTTTTGATTTGTTGACGATTTGAACTTTCATTCGTTCCGTTATCAATGTATTTATGATCGTTTGAAAATTAGTTGTAACTCTCTTTTTTCTATGAAAAAAGCGGCAGCCAAAAATACTAAAACTAAAGTGGTTGCTAACCAATAATTGGCGCGGAATTGTAGATATGACAAGGCTGCTAATCCGATTGCGAATGCTAGGTAAAATCCGATTTTCTTTAAATCGTAGGGCACAGGATAGTATTTTTTGCCCAATTGATATGAAATAATCATCATACCACCGTATGCTGCCAAAGTAGCCCAAGCGGAGGCAATGAATCCTATTTTTGGAATCATTACCCAGTTAAATATGATGGTTATAGCAGCACCTATAATCGAAATGTACATACCATACCTCGTTTTATCCGTCAGTTTATACCAAATAGATAAATTGTGATAAATACCCAAACACAAATTGGCTAGCAGTACAATAGGAACAATATCAATGGCTTTATGATAGCTTTTATCACGAACGATAAAGTCTTTAAGCGGATCGATAAAACAAACAATGATTAAAAGTCCTAACGATCCAGCAATGACAAAATATTTTAAAATAGTAGCATAATTTGCTGTTGCATTTTCTGATGTGGCATGACTAAAAAAGAAAGGCTCGGCACCCAAACGGAAAGCTTGTATAAAAATGGTCATAAAAACCGCAATTTTATAGCACCCAGCATAGGCACCCATTACATCTTTATCAATCATTTGTTCAAGCATTAACTTATCTAAATTCTCGTTGATCACAAAAGCAATTCCTGCAGCTAAAATAGGCCAACCATAACGCAGTAATTTTTTAAAAAGCCTAGTGTCAAAATGGAGCTTGACTTTAAAAAACAAGGGTAATAACAACAAGAGTGTAACAGCGCTTGCAGCTAGATTAGCCCAAAAAACATACTGTAGTAATTCTTGTTTATCGTAAAAAGAAAAATTCCAATTAAAAGTAGGAATCATCCATAGAAAAAAGAGATTTAAAAATCCAACAACGGCAATATTGGTTAGTTTTACACCTGCGAAACGAATAGGGCGATTCGTTGCTCTTAAATAAGCAAAAGGAGCAACTACCAATGCATCTAGAACAGTAATTCCTACCAATATTTTGAAGTAGTACCGATCTACTTGAATAAAATCAGCAATAAGATCTTTAAAAAGCCAAACCCCAATAAAAAATAAGATTGTTGAAGTAGTTAAGCTTATCAAAGAAGTTGAGTAGACCGTATGCTTATCTTTTTGTGTGTTAAAAAAACGGAAAAAGGCCGTTTCCATACCATAACTAAGTAACACATTGAAGAACGCAGCATACACAAAAAACGTGGTTACACTAGAATAGTCAACGGTACCCATAGCCCACGTATGCAAGGGTACTAATACAAAGCCAACAAATCTAGCAAGTACGGTTGTTACACCATAAATAGCAGTATCTTTAAAAAAACGCTTTAGTGTGTCCAAGCCTAATCGTTGATTTTTGTAGTAGCAAAGAAACAAAAATTCAATTGGTATTATGATGTAACACTAAAGCTATTTTTACTACCAATTAGGTAAAGAACAATTTATGATATTAACTACAACAAACTCGGTTGATGGAAAAACAATTGCTAACTACCTCGGAGTGGTCACTGGAACAACCTATGTTGTCAACTATGGAACTAAAGGCATGTCGTTTAAAGATATGTTTAATAGCAAAAAGTATTACGAAAATTATGAAAATGGTTTAGAAGAAGCCAAAGAAGAGGCGTTTCAAAAACTACGTGAAAATGCCACAAATTTAAGTGCAGACGCTGTTGTTGGTATTTCTTTTGATATTGAAATGATGGGTGCAAACGGAGTAACCATGGTTTCGATTGTCGGCACCGCAGTTAAATTTGCCTATGTAAAAAGAAACGTTTAGTTGAGAGTAGAAGATTAAATAGTAATCGCTTTCTCCTGATGTTTTTTAATAATCTTGGTAAACCATTTCGCCGAGTCTTTTGGGATACGTTCTAAAGTATCGTAATCAATATAATTAATACCGAAACGTTGAGAATATCCGGATGCCCATTCAAAATTATCAAACATACTCCAAGCAAAATAGCCCTTTAGGCTAACGCCATTTTGTATAGCATCGTCACAAGCTTCTATATATGATTTATAAAATTCAACTCTTCGTTCATCATGCACTTCGCCATTTTGAACTTCGTCATGATATGCACAGCCATTTTCAGTAATAATAATATTGGGATTGTCATATCTGTCTGCAATCCATTGAAGCATTTTGGTGCAGCCCCATGGAACAACTGCCCAATTAAAATCAGTAAGCGGCCATTTGGGATCTTGAGATAATTGTACATCTTGATCTTCTGATAGACCACCATTACCGTAAGCAGAGACTTCTTCTGCATCTTCATCTTGCTCAGCAGCGTACATGGTTGTGTAGTGATTAAGGCCGAAAAAATCTGAGGAGTCTTTAAGAAGCACTTTTTCAGATTTAGTAAAAACAGGCAGCCTATCGCCTAAACGGTCTTTCATTACCTGTGGATAGTCACCTAACCAAATAGGATCTGCAAACCAACCCAGAAAAAACAATAGTGCACGTTCAGCGGCCTCAATATTTTTTGGTTGCTGGTCAATAGGTTCTCTCCAATCACAATTATTGGTGATGCCAATGGTACCGTGTTGACTTTTAAAGTAGCTTTTATATATATTTACCGCTTTGGCATGCGCAATAAGCATATGATGTGCTGCCAAATAAGGTTCGCTGTTAGAAATATGACCTGGGGCAAAAACTCCTTGCCCGTAGCCTAAAATTGCCGCTACCCAGGGTTCGTTAAGAGTGATCCAATGTTTTACACGATCTCCGAAACGATCAAAACAAATGGTAGCATATTCTTCAAAATGATCACTTATAACAGGATTAAGCCAATCTTCTTTTGATTCGTATAGTGCTTGAGGCAAATCCCAATGATATAGTGTAACCCATGGTTGTATATCATTAGCTAGTAATTCGTCAATTAGTTTATTGTAAAACTCAATTCCCTTTTCATTAACCTGACCTTTTCCATTTGGTAAGATACGGGCCCAGGAAATGGAGAATCGATAGGCTGTAAATCCTTGTTTTTTTAATAAGGCAATATCCTCCTTAAATCGATGATAATGATCTATAGCAATGTTACCATTATCATTATTTAAAACATTTCCAGGGGTCTTGCAGAATTTATCCCAAATAGAGGGGCCTTTACCATCTTTATCATGAGCGCCTTCAATTTGATAGGATGAGGTTGCGCTACCCCAAATAAAATCATTTGGAAAATTTGTCATGTTTTTTAGGAGCTTAAGTGTT
Source organism: Spongiivirga sp. MCCC 1A20706 (assembly GCF_046524175.1). Classification (NCBI taxonomy): domain Bacteria; kingdom Pseudomonadati; phylum Bacteroidota; class Flavobacteriia; order Flavobacteriales; family Flavobacteriaceae; genus Spongiivirga; species Spongiivirga sp. MCCC 1A20706. The sequence continues at coordinate 331,699 of NZ_JBEFZF010000005.1, read as the reverse complement.
GCAAAATACTAGTTGCTTTCGTTTGCTAAAAAACCAAGTACATAAACCGCTGATGAATTCCAATTCAGGCAAATTTCATTACTGGCATAGCTAGCTTCTTGATCTGCCCATGCTTTCATTGGGGCTTTGTTTTCGGGATATGTTACTTGATCTTTATCTTGTTTACGATTATTTGGGCCACCGGAGATGAATCCTGGTACGGGTTCTTTAATTGCATCACCAGCACTTTGACGGTGATGTATATACATTGGAGTTTTATCTCCGAAACCAGTTACAAAGCTATAAGCTGTGGCATTTTTGCCAAATACATAATCTGCAATTTCTTGTACTGTTTTTAAGTATTGTGGCTTTTTTGTTATACGGTAGGCAGTTGCAACAATCATTGCAGTGTTGAAGATATCGCTATTTGAACCCCATTGAAAATCAGAAATGGGCTGAAAATAGGCTGTTTTTTCAGTTAGTCCTAATAGCTCATTTGCTGCAACTACAATTTCGGTTTCTAACTGTGTTTTAAGTGCACCATCTTCTAAATGATCAATAAGTGCAATGGCCCCTAAATAATGCATATGATTTGCCCAACTTTCTCCCGGCTTAAAGCTGAAATTGACACTAGTTGATCTTAGATCGTTTATGTAAGATTCTTCAGCTGTAGTTAAATATAATTCGGCCGCTGCCCAATAAAACTCTTGGCTAAAATCATCATCTCCATATTCGCCGGTAACTACATCTTCTGGGTTTTTAAAGGCGACTTCTGGGTTTTTCTTTGCCCAGTTATATGCTTTAATTGCTGCTAGCATACAGCTATTAGCATATGCGGGGTCAACTTCTTTAAACGTTCGTGCACTTTTGGCTGCTACCGCAGCAAAATTTAGGCTTGCGGTGGTCGATTTCCCGATAACGAATCGCTCATCAGCGGCTTTTTCAGGTAAGATCATACCAGTAAATCGTTTGGTAGTCAGTTTAAAAAATACACCACCATCGTCATCTTGCATTCGTAAAAGCCAGTTCATTTCATATTTTAACTCATCTAACAAATCTGAAATGCCATTGCCGCTCTCGGGAATATTCAAGCTATTATCCTTGTAAAAATTTGGATATTGCTCATGAAACGTCATCATCTGTCCTAGAGGATAAGCTCCGTTTACCACATACTTTCCGAAATCGCCAGCATCATACCAGCCTCCATGACCATCCATTGTTCCTTTTTTACCTGAGGAAGAATGATAAGTAACCTCATTATCAGGATGACCCGCTTTGCGAGCCCATTTTCCAGCATATTTTTCTGGAAGTTCGGTACTGGCACGTTGATAATACAATGCTTTGACGGTCGCTTTGGCAGGTTCTTCTAACACATCATCGGCAATATCAAATGCATGAGAATATCCTAGCCCTTCAACATAAATACGGTAGCTACCGTGATTTGAAAAGTTGGAGAAATCAGCGATTTGAACCTGTTCTCCAGCGAGTTCCCAAGTAGTAGATTCCGTTAAATTACCTTCAAATACAATAGTATTTAATTCAAGGTCAACCAATGAATAGGTTTTTAGATTGCTACCATCAATTATAATGGCCTTTTTAGGCGCATTAGGATAATAACCAACTTGATTGATTCTAATTGCATCAACCTGTGAATCATTAATTTCTGATAGTGATTTTTTGCAGCTTACGACTAGAACGAAACATGAGAAAAGTAAAAAATAACGCAGCATATTCTAATATTTAAGATAAATATAGAATAAACTCTAGTTGTGATGAACTTTAGTAAATTACTTTGCCTTGGTTTCCTTAACGATATCGTTATCGATACGCTCCCAAATTTTATCTGCTCTCAGACTAAAAGAGCCTAAATGTTTGAAATTACATTCTTCAGGTGCAATGAGTGAAAGGAAGGTCGTTGCATCCTTTTTTTCATAAAGATGATAGGCTTCACCTACTATAGGTTCGAATGTGAATTTGGCGTTGTAAATAATTTTGTTATACTCATATTCGGTCATTAACTTTTGGTAAGCGGCCTTTAATTCTTTAAAGCGAGTATCAAAAAGATGATTGGCACTTGCGATATTCTTATTTTTCCAAAGTGCAACGTCATCTACTTTTATAATCGGTGATCCTACGTTTGTAGCGTAGGGAAGTATGTTCGCTTCATATTGTTCTGATTTCTCATTATAAACTACATTATCCGGCTTTTTTTTCATAGCAACAGTACACGATTATTCTTTTTGTAAAGATACTGAATTACCGTATGAAGCCCTTCATGTTTATTTTAGGCAAGTCGACTATATTTAATTTAAATTAGATGTTGTAGGCATTTTTAGGTATAGTAATCTTCTTGCCACCACCGTTAATTGCCTCATGTATCTTGTAAATACATAATTCACTTTTATACGATGATATAGCATCGTAGTTTAACTTTTCATTACCTATGATTGCTTCTATGAAATTATATAAATGCGCCGTATGTGAATTTAGATTGTACACCTTATCCATTTCCTGCATCTCATTTATTTCGTAGCTAACTTGTGGTGCAGTTTCTTTGATGCCTGAGTCACCCTGTTCTTTAGATTTATAGCCTTTTAAGCCACTAAGGTTTTTCAAAAATCCACGATCAATATATTGCTGCCATTCATTGGCATTTACTCTGGATTCGCGGTAAATCTTGTTATCTTTTCCTTCTGAAATGATGAAGGCCCCTTTGTCACCTATAAAGCGTTCATTAACTCCGATAGCTCGAGAATGTGATATATTTTCATAAATACCTATAGCTTTTCCGTTAGGGGTATCATATTCTAAAATAGTAGCCATAGTATCAGCTTGCTCCAGACCGTAATAGGAGTTATTACCGGTGGCGTAAACGGTATGCGGATATGCATTAAAAAACCAATTGAAAATATCGATTTGATGTGACCCTAAGTCCGATACAACACCACCACCCAATTTTTTGTAATTGCGCCAGTTATAAACTTGATCTTGATTGTCAAATCCGTACTTTTTCATAACCGTCATATCAAGGGCTTCTTGGCGGCTTTTAGGAAAGCTGTATATTTTTGACCTGTTCCATTGCCCAATTGCATGGGTCAGATTACCAAATATTTTTTCTTGTTGTATCAGCTTACTATACATAAACCGATATCGATCATTACTTCTTCTCTGGCGACCTATTTGGAGCAGTTTTCCGGTTTTTTTCATGGCTTTAGCCATTTTTTTGGCGTCTTTTAGGTTGTTAGACATTGCTTTTTCGCAATACACGTGTAAACCACTTTCTAACGCATCGACAGTATGCTGCATATGCCAAAAATCAGGTGTGGTTAATACCACCGCATCTAGTTTTTCTTTGGCAATCATGTCATAAAAATCTTCATAGGCATTGACTTTGGTATCATACTTTCTTTCAAATCGCCGCTTAGCGCCCTCTCTCCTATTTTTTACAATATCACATACAGCAACAAGGTTAGCGCTTTCAATTTTAGGAATGTTGCTAAAAATTACACCGCGGCCTCGACTCCCGCATCCCACCACACCAACATTCACCTTCTGCTTTGAAAACATCGGATTTGCTATTATGTTTATTGGTTTAGCTAGAACCAGTCCAGTGCCGATTAAGGCGCTTTTTTTCATAAAATCGCGCCGGGTATTTTCTGGTTTAGGTTTATTATTGCTGTTCATGAATTCTGTTTTTTATTAATATTTGATAGCATTTCAATCTTTCCGTCTTTAACGTACGCAATCCAGTTAAGATCATTTATTTGGTTGACTGTTTTTTTAAGTTCGTCTTCTGACATTACATAAAATGCGGTAGAAAGCGCATCAGATAAAGCTGCATTGTTACCGCATACCCAAACACGATCAAATTGACCTTTGAGTTCATTTTTCCCTGTTCTGGGATTAAAAATATGAGCTCCTTGCCAGTAAGTGCCAGATGCCGATATACTGGCATTTTTTAACTCGATGTTTTTAACATCTGAAGGCGATGTAAGTTGATATGACCATGATGAATTAGGTGATGTATTTTCACCTGAAAGTATAGTGCTGTCTCCTGCCTCTAATGTATAAATAGTTACTCCGACTTCTTCTAAAAAGTTCTTCACCTTGTCTAAAGCATATCCTTTTCCTATTGCACCAAGGTCAAGTTTAATTCCTTCCTTGATACAATATACTACAGGTTGATCCGGATCGATATACATACTTCCTTCATTTGCTATTTTATGTGCCTTTTCTAGTGCTGTGGTAACTTCTTTGGCATTAAGTATACCTTCTTTTGCTCCTTTAAAAATATTCATGTACTCTCCTACATTAATGTTGAATGCACCTAAAGTATTTTTATTAATGTTGATAGCGTTTTTTATAATATCCCAGGTTTCATATTCTATATGTAGTTGTTCATTTTTTCTTAATCTGTTAATTCTTGAAATATCGCTATCCGGTATGAATCTACTGAGCATTAATTCTAGATCGTCTACAATGGTAAATGCCTCCTGTAAAATTGCTTGAGAAGTTTCCTCACTTTCTGTTTGAATTTGAAACCTAAAACGAGTAGCCATTGCCTGATGCTCATTAGTATACATGGGAGGGTGTTTATTAATACGGTGTTTAATTTGCTCTTGCAAATACTTTATTTAGTCTCTCGGTTATTATATAGGCGTATTCATAAGCGTCTACTAATTCTGATTCGCCCGTAATTGCGTCTACCTCATCCATTTTAGCATCGCCATCACTGGATGTAGTTAAAACTACAATCTTTTTTTTGTTTGAAGTATTTGCACGAATGAATCTTTTTACAACTCTCGGGGGACTTAAAAATTCCCAACTATGCAAAATGACAATAGCATCCCATTCTTCGATCTTCAGGTCTTTTAATGCGGAAAGCTCTGTTACTTTGAAATTAATATCATCAGAATTTAGTTTAAGTTCTTCAACAACTTCATTTTTGAAATCACTATCCTGTTTAGACAAAAACACTTTGTATGTTTTTTTATCCTTAGCAGTATTTACAAGTTCTTGCGCATACATACTGTTCAAGAAAAAACTTGTAATAAATACTAGTAGGAGTACAGTAGGGCTTCCTTTTTTATGACCGCAATTATACATAGTTAGCGCTTTAACTGTACTAAATTAAATATACATAAAATGACGAACTATGACTAAAATCAGCTCAACGCCGGATCATTTAAACATTTGAAAAAGGACTAATTTTTAATCAAAATATTGTGTTAGTAGCTAGAAAGTCTGTTTTCAACCTTTTTCCTTTTTCCCGAAGCTAGCAGAGGGATTTCATCAACATATTCAAAACTAAAAACCGCATCATTACCTAAATATGCTTTAAAGTAATCAACCATTGCATTTTCATTGGTTTTTTCTGGTGTAGCATTCAATTTAAAACAATATGTTTTTTTCCCATTTTGAATAAATTGGAATTGTTTGTGGACAGAAAATTTAGATATCATATAAAAAATATGTGGAGAAACATATTTACCATTGGTATCATAAACAACATCCATTTTTCTACCAAAGATTTCAGTAAACACAAGCCTACCATCATCTAAGGTTTTAGCAATAGCCATATCGCCTGTGTCATAACGTATCATGGGCATAGCGTAGTTAAAAAGATCGGTAATCACAATCCTCCCAACTTCACCCTCTGCTATAGCCACATCGTATTCTGGATGTAACATTTCGACAATATAGCTGGCTGTATTTACTGTGTAATAGCATGAGGTACTATCTTCTTGTGCTAAAATACCATTTTCCATATTGCTGTATCGTTCGTAAACTCGGGCGCCAAATAGTTTTTCGGCACATTGTCGTTCATATTTATTTAATTTTTCTGAAATGGTTATAAGTGATCCAATTTTTGGTAATTCAACATCCTTTTTTTCTAAGTGCTGACAAAGCTGTTCTAAAAAAGAAGGATATACAATCATGTTCATTTTACCACTATATCTATTCATTTTATAAAGTAACTTCTCAAAATGACTTTTATCTGAATCTAAAATATTGTGCGGCATGATATTCTGGATAGCTAGCGATAGTTTGCTCTTTTTGTTCTTATGGGACCAAAGCTTTATATACAGTAATTTAACGCCAACATAGACTCCAACACGTTTGGCGAAATAAATAGTATCTGCTGTATTACGATCTTTTTTTTGTTTATTCTGCAGTACTAAAAGTGGGATGCCTGTAGAACCGCTAGTAGTCATCTTAAATAATTTGGTGTCTTTATATTGGCTAGAAATAAAAGAGTCAAAATGATCAATAAAATGCGATTTGGTGACTACTGGATAATCAGATAATTTAGAAATACCTTCAAGTTTAGCGTAATAGTCAACCGTTTTGAAAGTATGACTCAAAAGATTTAAGAGCAGTGTTTCTCTTGAATTTTTTGATTCCGCAGGATTTTCAAAATGAGAATTTATATCCGTCAAATGCTTCCCTATAATCCTCCCTTTTAATGCATCAAATGCATAAAAGGCAAATTTTCTGATAAAAGCAGTTGATTGATAAAAATACTTCAAGCGATTAAGGATATTCAATACGAAAATACTAAAATCAAAATGCTATTGAATCAACTCATTCAAATTGATAGGCAATTATAAAATGATGGTTGTCAATTTCCTATCTTTAGACCATCAAGTACTTCAAATCCCCAAAGGCTAGATAATATGTTTGAACAACAGCACGTAAAGTATGCTGACATTTTTAATTTACGTGGTAAGCAGTATCATGAAGCGATGAAATTGCTTCCTAATGCAAGGAAAAAAGAGCTTACTACTATTTTAGATCAGATTAAGTTGCAAGGTGGAATGGTGTTGGTTGATATCCCATCTGGAGGAAACTACCTAAAACAGTATCTCCCTGATAATATCAAAATATTGCCATTAGAAACTTCAGAAATATTTGCAAAACTAGGCAATTCGCCACTTTGTGATTGGTCAAAATTGCCACTTGAAGACCAGTCGGTTGATGCCATTTTGTGCTGTGCTGCAATACATCATGTAGCTGATGAAGATCGCAAGAAATTTAGACAAGAAGCAGTACGGGTTTTAAAAAAAGGAGGAAAGCTGGTTATTGCTGATGTTGAACAAGGAACACCCATGGATCCGTTTCTAAACGAATTTGTACATAATAACAACTCATTAGGCCATGTAGGAATGTTTATTGATACTAACTTTGCTCAGGACTTTGCCCAGGGGACACTTAATATAGTCAAAAACCAATATCAGAATTTTACCTGGGAGTTTTCGTCGAACCTTGAGGAATCAATGGTTTATATGAAATTATTATTTGGTATTGACAAGGCGTCAATCAAAGAGGTTGCCAAGTATATGGCTGCACATCTTAATTTAACAAAAAATAATAGTGGTAACTATACAATGGATTGGGGCTTGCGCTACGTTACCTTTGAAAAATAATTGTGTTATTTTAGGAGTCAAATACCGATATCATGAAAATTAAGTTTAGCATTTTATTTTTAATAGTCGCATTTAGTTATGTCCAGGCACAAGATGCAACCACCTATTATTTTGTTAGACATGCCGAGAAGCAGGTTGATGGTACTAAAAACCCGCATTTAACAGAGGAAGGAAAACTTAGATCAACACAATGGGGTAAGATGCTGAAAAACGAGAAAATCGATGTTATTTATAGCACCGACTATTTTCGTACAAAGGAGACAGCCTCAGGAATGGTTGCTGCGATCATGTTACCAGAAAAACCCGAACCGGGAACAAATTTGGGCATAAAGATTAAAACATACGATCCGCGAAATCTGGACTTGCCAAAATTTCTTGAAGAAACTCAAGGGAAGCGGGTTGTTATTGTCGGACATAGTAATACAACCCCAACTTTTGTAAATGCCATTTTAGGTGAAAAAAAATATGAGCAAATTGACGAGTCGATTTATGGTCATTTATACATTGTTACAGTAGTAAATGGTAAGGCAAGTGCTACTTTAATACAGACTGATTAATTAGTATGTACTAGCCCACAGGACATATAGCTTAAGGTTATTCCATATGCTTCTTGTAAAAAAAAGAAGTATCTTTTAGCTATAAATAGTCGTTTTGAACCTTAAAAAATACTGGTTTTTACTTTACGTTGTTTCGTTAGGTGCTGTTGGACAGGAACTTCCGCCTATTCAAAATTTTTTCCCAAAGGATTATCTTGGGGAAAATCAAAACTGGTCTATAGCACAGTCCCTGAACAAGCTTATTTACGTTGCCAATAGTGCAGGTTTACTGGAATACAATGGCGCGAGTTGGAAACTTCACCCTTCGCCCAATGAGACTATCATGCGATCGGTAACGGTGGTTGATGAAAAAATTTACACGGGCTGTTATCGAGAGTTTGGTTTTTGGTTAAAAAATGAAGTAGGAATATTAAAATATACCTCGCTGTCATCAACAGTTGAAGATCAACTTTTGGAAGATGAAGAGTTTTGGAACATTGTAAGCTTAAATGAGTTTGTCATCTTTCAATCTCTCAAACGCATTTATATTTACAATACTGCTGATGATTCTATAGTAACCATAGATTCTGAGACAACAATTACTAAGATTTTTCTTTTTGATAATACGATCTATTTTCATCGAAGTGGTCGGGGAATTTTTAAAATTGAGGCAGGAACAGATGTGTTAGTTTTTGATGATCCCGCGGTTAAGAATGATGAAGTGATTCAACTATTTGGCAACAAAAACCAGCCAATAGTTCTTACAAAGCACAATGGTTTTTTTAAAAAGGAAGAAGATAGTTTAGTGCCGGATATTACCTTTCCAAACAATACTTTAAAGGGTCTTAGTTTGTATGACGGAATTCAACTAAATGATGGTAGCTACTTGCTAGGATCTATTTCTGAAGGGCTTTTTCATATTAACAGATCGGGTGACCAAACGGTTAAAATAAATCAAAATAACGGTTTAGCTAATAATACAGTATTATCTCTTTTTCAAGATATTGACAATGCTATTTGGTTAGGTCTTGATCATGGCATTAGTCATCTTAACATGCAAAGCCCATATGCTGTTTTCGAAGACTTTAATGGACAATTGGGAAGTGTATATGCGTCAATAATTCATGAAGATAATTTGTATTTGGGAACAAATCAAGGACTGTTTTACAAGCCAAACGCAACGAATGACAATTTTAGCTTTGTAGAAGGAACCCAAGGTCAAGTGTGGGATTTTCAGTTAATTGATGATACTCTTTTTTGTGGGCATCATACCGGTACTTTTTTAATTAATGATGCAAAAGCTACAAAAGTGGCCAATGTTCCTGGAACCTGGAAAATTGAAAAAATAGAGAGTAAGGATGATTTGTTACTTCAAGGTAACTATGATGGCTTGTATGTTTTGCAGAAGTCAAATGATACATGGAAAGTAAGAAATAAAATAGACGGCTTCGATAACTCTTCTAGGTACTTTGAGATATTGGGGAATAATATTTTTGTCAATCATGAATACAATGGTGTTTTTAAGCTTAGTATTGATGACAATTTTACCGAGGTCACAGCTGTTGAAAAAGATACCTTGATTAAGGGCGCCAATTCTGGCTTAGCAATGTATAGAGGAGACCTTTTATATGCTTTTAAAAAAGGGGTTTATAAATTTGATAAAAAGGAGAATCGTTTTCTGAAGGACAGCTTACTAAGTGTACTATATGATGAAAAGGACTATGAATCAGGAAAACTAATTGTAGACAAAAGAGGGGAAAGACTTTGGGTTTTTACTAAATCAGGGATTAGTTATTTAGAAAATGTAGGTTTGGTTAATAAACTTTCAGTAAAAACTATTCCGTTGACAAAGGAAGTTAGAAACGGTATATTAGGTTATGAAAACATACTTAAAATTGATGAAGATGAAGACCAATACTTAATTGGAAAAACCTCTGGCTATATTATCGTTAATGAAGATAACTTGTTGTCTGAAAAATTTAATGTTTACTTCTCCTCACTAGAAAATAATGGAAAGGGTAAAGGCGAAAATCGGATTCTTGATGGTAACATTCAAGGAGATTTTGAAAGCTCGCATAATAGTTTTCAATTTTCGTTTTACATTCCACAATACAGTAAATTTCACGTTAATCAATACCAACATCGTTTAAATGGTAGGGATATCGAATGGAGCGAATGGTCAAGTAATGCTACTGTAGTATATGAAAATTTACCTTCTGGAGATTATACATTCGAACTTAGGGGAAGGTCAGGATCTACCCCATCGACAAATGTTGCCAGCTACTCATTTGCAATTGCTCGCCCATGGTACTTATCAAATTTTATGATTGCACTATATGTGCTTGGCACCATAGCTTTTTCTTTTTTCATGCATGTTAATTATAGAAGATATTATAAAAGGCAACAGCGAAAATTAATTGAAAAAAATGAGCAACGACTTAAACTTACAAGGGTCGAAAATGAAAAAGAGATTATAAAAATAAAGAAGGAACAACTAGAAAAGGAATATAAAAGTAAAAGTAAGGAGTTGGCCGCCTCAACAATGAGTATTGTAAAGAAAAATGAACTACTTACTAAAATTAAAGAAGATCTTACACAACTTGATATGGATGCTCAAGATGTAAAACCTATTATCAATACAATTGATAAAAGTTTAAGCAAAAATGACGATTGGGAATTTTTTAAAGAGGCATTTAACAACGCTGACCGGAAGTTCTTGAAAAAATTAAAAAAACTACATCCTAATTTGTCTCCAAACGATATTAAATTATGTGCTTATTTACGGTTAAACTTATCTTCAAAAGAAATTGCTCCCTTACTTAATATTTCTATTCGTAGCGTCGAGATAAAACGCTACAGATTGCGTAAGAAAATGCGCTTACAACATGAAGAAAACCTAGTAAACTACATTCTAGGGCTATAGTGCACCTATACAATACTTATTAGCACCTCAACATCACCTATACAAAGTAATTTTGTTTAATTTTTTTGCTAAAAGTATAATCAAATTGATAATACCACTGATATACAGGGCTGATAGGTGATAAATTTGTAAAAAATAAGGCTTTTTATTGTGATGTATGTTTTTTGTTGTGGTATTTTTTATGGAATACGCATTTTATGAGTTTAAGTTTACCCATCAAAAAATGCGGTATGAATACACTAACCAAAACGCTATTCTTCTTAGGTACACTGTTCTTTATGAGTCCGTTGTTTTCTCAAAAACAATCAGTTCAAGTTGTTAACGAGTCAAGTGGTACTTATCTAACAGTTAACGGGGAGAAATTTATAATCAACGGTATAAATTGGGATTATGTCCCTATAGGTACTACCATTACAGATCCCGGAATCTGGAACAGATCTGACGATATCATAAAGTCTGCTCTAGATAGTGAAATGTCCTTGTTAAAAAACATGGGTGTTAATGCCATTAGAACATATGACTTAAAACCTAAATGGATTAAGTATATATATGAGAACTATGGTATTTATACTATGTTAAATATCACCTTTGGTGCATACGGACTTACAATAAATGGTGCCTGGACACCACAAACGGACTATTCAGATCCTGCCACTCTTGAAGTTTTAATGGATGAGGCTAGAACAATGGCAAATACTTACAAAAACACTCCAGGACTATTATTGTATATGATTGGTAATGAGAATAATTACCACCTTGTATGGACAGGTGCAGAAACTGAAGCTATTCCTATTGATGATGGAGAAAAAACTAGAGCGGCAGCTAGATATTTATACCGTGCGTTTAATGATGCTACAAAGGAAGTAAAGGCAATAGACCAGTCGCATCCAGTTGCTATATGTAATGGAGATTTAGGTTTTCTTGATATTGTAAAGGAAGAATGCAAAGACATTGATATTTATGGAACTAATATGTATCGAGGAATTTCTTTTGGAGATGCATTTCAAAAAGTTAAAGATGAACTGAATTTACCAATACTCTTTGCAGAATTTGGGGCTGATGCTTTCAATGCAAGAGACAACAAAGAAGATCAATATTCTCAGGCATATTATATGACCGGTAATTGGAAAGAAATTTATGAGAATGCCTCTGGTCTTGGTAAGGCCAATAATTCAATTGGAGGTTTTACATTTCAATTTTCCGATGGTTGGTGGAAATATAAACAAACTGAAAATTTGGATGTTCATGATAATATTGCTGTTTGGCCTAATGGTGGTTATAGCCGAGATCAAGCCAAAGAAGGTGATAACAATATGAATGAAGAATGGTTTGGTATAGCCGCTAAGGGCCCGACCGATGCTAGAGGATTATATGAATTATACCCAAGAGCAGCCTATTATGCTTTAAAAGAAGCGCATCAGATAAACCCTTATGATGATGGCATGAGCCTCGAATTCATTAATAACCATTTTAATAATATTCAATTAATGGATGCGGTTTTAAAAGCTAGAGGTGATAAAGCCGCCTTGGAAGCTGAGGGTTCAAGTAAAATAAGACTAAGCATGCTGCGAGCAGAATTCTCCACTTTTAATACGGGCGGCAGTCTTATAACAACTCCCGAAAATGAAGATCCGAATGCAAACGTATTTCCAAATCAGCTGGGTTTTGATCATATGCAGTCATATTATATTGGAGTTGAAGGAAAACCAGCACCCAATATGCGTGCCAATGTTAATTTTAATGTGCTTGGTAACGTTGCAGAAAACCCGATTGATGAAATTTTTTATGAAAATGTGGGTAGACCAGTAACAGTACAAGGTGTTGATGCTGGAAATAATTTGGATGTTGAAATAGCAGATTTCAACAGGGTGCGCGTATACAATGCGGAGTTCGAATGGAATACCAAACTTGCCGATATCAAAGGATTTTATCGAACGGGTCACTATCATTGGGGGTACGAAGGTGATTTTTTCGGACTATATCCAGAAGCCAATTATGGTCCTAATCTCGACATCTACAATGGAGAGATTCTTGGAATGGAATTCAATGGTAAGAATGCATTCAAAGGTTTTAAAGCAGCATTTGGGCCTCAACTTTGGTGGGGTGCAAATCCAACAGTATTATTAAAATATGGTCGTAAACTTGGCGATTGGGATGTTACTGGTATTTACCATCGAGATCTAGATAGAGAAGTTACTTTTGATGAAACTGGGCAACGGGTATTAGATCCAAATCTAGTTCGCAGTGGTGTGATTCCTCCATGGCCGACAGAAAGAGCAACACTTGTTGTTGAGCGAGAATTTGGAAAATTCGGGTTGACCTTAGGAGGTATATGGGGCGGAAGTCCTTTAAATGGTAGTTCTTTTCAAGATGTTAGAGGAGGCCCAGGAAATTATACCGTTTTCACGGACAAAATTCAAAACACTGACAATTGGGGCGGAAAGGCTAAAATTACGTATGAGGGAGGTAAGTTTAATTGGTACGCTCAAGGTGGAGTTATGGGATTAGTCGCTAATGGAGGCGTAGATCAAACCCAAACATTTACTGGTTGGAAACTAAGAGATAACGGAAGTGGCAATCAATCTAATTTCTTAACTGGTTTTACATTCACGGTGGGAGACTGGCAGATAGCCCCTAACTTTTTATGGCAAAAACCACTAGTAGACCCTATGCCAAATGATGTGGGTAGCCCTGGTAGAATAAGAAATATACTAGTAGACCCATTTTCGGTACGAGCTAATAGGGAAACAACCGCTGGGGAATTGTTATTTACCTATGATCCTACACCAGGAACATGGATGTATGCTTGGGATGCTGATCGTTCAGAAGATGCCAAGTTGGCAATAAGTGCCGGTTTTGTGTATCGTCACCTTCCAACCACACAAGATGCACATATCGGATTTTTAGCTAATCGTACCATATTCGCTTTTCCTAATTCTGCACCCGCAACTGATTTGTGGGAAACACACACAAAGATTATTTCAAAAGTTAGTCCTGATCTTGGGTTAATTGCAAATTTATATTTCGGCAACGCTCAGGCCAATGGTAGCGATGCTAGATTAATTGAACGTTATGGAGGAGATGTAAGAGTTATTTACAAGAATGTTAAGTTTCAGCATACTTTTAAAGTAAATGATTGGGGGCCCTTCGATTATCATCGCGACTTTAACTTAACATATCCTGCGCAATTGATGTTAGACATTTCAACTACGATCGGTAAGCCAGATTGGTTTATTCTACCGAGTACGCAAATAGGAATTCGAGGCACATGGAGATCAATGAATGAATTTTCGCCTCGATATTCTCCAAATGTGGCCGAAGAATTTGCTACTTCACCAATAATTAGTCCTGTTGGTTTTCCTAACGGTAACGAATGGGAAATAAGAACATACATTCATATTAACATTGGTAAATAAGACAGATGAAAATGAAAAAAATTATAGATATATCGGTTATAAGACTAATGATGATTGGATGTTTTCTATTCATTGTTAGTGGCTGTGAAAGAGAATTTTCAGATGATGTAGATTTCGCTACATTCACACCAAACGGGGATGTTTTTCTGGACAATTTTTCACCTGGATTAGACTACTTCCCTTTTGTTGGTGCAGGGGCTGATCCTGAAGCATTTAGTGTAGTTTCTGATGAAACCTTTTCCGGTAATGGCGCTATGCGATTTGACGTTCCAGCATTTGGAAATGGTTTTGTTGGTGCAACGTTTAATACTACAGTGAATAGGGACCTTTCAAGTTTCGATGCACTTACATTTTATGCTAAAGCTTCCAAATCAGCAACAATAAATGAAATAGGATATGGTCTTAGCGGTGAGACTGCTAATAAATTTAGAGTCGCGTTAAGTGGCTTAGCCGTAAGCACGAGATGGGAAAAGTATACCATTCCGATACCAGATTCCTCAAAACTTATTGATCAAACAGGATTATTCTGGTTAGCAGAGGGCGCTTCATTTGAAGGAGATGAAGGCGGATATATTCTTTGGTTTGATGAAGTAAAATTTGAAAAACTAGGTACAGTAGCGCAACCAAGGCCAGCTATTTTTTCTGGTCAAGATCTTACACAAGGGACATTTACGGGTTCCATCATCCAAGCAAGCGGACTTACGCAGACATTTAATCTTGAGTCGGGAGTTAATCAAACTGTAGAAGCAGCTCCTTCTTATTTCAATTTTACATCGTCTGATACTGATGTTGCCACGGTGAATGAGTTAGGGGAAATTTCGGTTATAGGTGAAGGAACAACTACTATTACAGCTTTATTAGGAGGGGTTCTTGCTCAAGGTTCTTTAGAAATAACATCAAGCGGGAGTTTACAGCCTTCACCAGTTCCGACAAGACCGGCAGCCAATGTAAAGTCAATTTTTAGTGATGCATATACCAACGATACGGAAATTAACTTTGCACCAGGCTTTGGAGGCTCTACAACACAGGCTGAGGTAATTGTTACTAATGGCAATTCGGTGTTGTCTTATTCCAATAATAATTTTACGGGAATTGTTTTTAATAATCCGGTAGACGCTTCTGGTTTAGGCTTTTTACATGTTGATGTTTATGTACAAAATGCGGGGACAGAAGTTGGACTTCAAATTCGCGATGTGGGAGCCAATCAAATACTAGAAACAGATCCAAATACCGGATTCCCAATTGTAGATGATAAAGATTTCCGATTTGATTTAACAGGATTAACCGTTGGTCAATGGACATCATTCGACATACCGCTAGGTGGAGACTTGGCTAGTCAAAAAAATAATTTGGGCGCGTTGATATTAGTAGCTGGCCCTGATTTTATACTTGATAACATCTATTTCTACACAGAGTAAAGACCAATAACGAATAAAAAATTCATGAAAATGTATAAAGAAAATAAAGAAAAGGTCGTTGCTCGAAACAGTTCGGAGTGGCGTTTCCTATGTGAAAAAAGGCTTAGTTTTTCAATGATCAGTTTGTTGGTGGTGCTTACAGTGTTACTATTAATCAGCTGTGATACTGATGAGACACAACAAGTTACCCAGTTTGATCAACTGATACTACAGGAAGAGTTTGATAATGATGGAGCTCCAAATAGTTCGGTATGGGGATTTGATATTGGTACCGGCGAAAATGGCTGGGGAAATAATGAATTACAATACTACACCGATCGAACTGAGAATGTAACAGTACAAAATGGTGTTTTATTAATTACCGCCAATCAAGAATCATTTGAAGGGTCGCAATACACCTCTGCAAGGCTATTGACGAAGGATAAATTTGAACAACAATACGGACGTTTCGAAGCTAGAATTCGCCTACCCTACGGTCAAGGTATTTGGCCGGCTTTTTGGATGCTTGGAGCTGATATTGATGAAAATCCTTGGCCAGCTGCTGGAGAAATTGATATTATGGAATATAGAGGGCAAAACCCTAGTGTATTAATAGGAAGTGTACATGGTCCTGGGTATAATGGAGGAAATGCTATTTCTAAAGAGTATACCTTGCCAAATGATCGTTTCGACACGGGCTTTCATGTTTTTGGCATCGAATGGAGTCCAGAAAAGATTAATTTTTATGTAGATGATGTTTTATACAATCAGATTACACCAGCCGATGTAACAGGAGAATGGGTTTTCAATAAGCCATTTTTTATACTAATGAATCTAGCAGTTGGGGGCTCTTTTGTAGGATCTCCAAATGCAGAAACAGTCTTTCCACAAACGATGCTTGTTGACTATGTAAGAGTCTACAAAAACACCGAATTAAACTAACAACAGAACAAGATTATGAACAATTTATTTCAACAATTTAAAAGGATTTCGCTATTTATTTTGGTGTTTACCATTTTTGGATGTAATGAAGATGATACCAATAATTTGCCAAAAATAGTTTCAGGATTCACCTTTACTTTAAATGAAGATACGGGAACAGTAAAGTTCATTAATATATCTGAGGAAGCCACTGCATACGAATGGGATTTTGGTGACGGGACTAGTTCTACAGAAATCAATCCGATTAAAACTTATGAGACGGGAACATATACCGTAGCCTTAAAGGCAATGAATGTTGCAGGAGCATCTGATACGTTTGAAGATGAAATTACAATAAGTATTCCAGAGGGAGTTATGTTACCAATAACATTTGATAGCTCGAATGTGAACTACAATGCAGGCACTTTTGGAGGTGCGAGTTTTGAAGTTGTTGATAATCCAGCTCCGGGAGGAACGAACGATGTAGCCTCTCAAGTAGGAGCTATTACTAACATTGGTGCAGCCTTTGAAGGAATCTTTTTTAATGTAGTATCATCAATTGATTTGACAACTGAAAAGACCATAAAAATGAATTTCTGGTCAGAATCAGCGATTAACGTACTACTGAAATTAGAAGAGGGCAGCGCTGCTTCCGTAGAAACAGTTGCAAGCCATGGTGGTTCCGGCTGGGAAGAAATACAATTCTCATTTACCGAATCAGCGAGCTACGAAAGACTAACACTTTTTGTAGATGGCCCTGGTACTACCCCAGGTACCTTCTATATTGATGATATTCAACAGACGGAAACGATGACAGGTGGTGGTGGTTCTCTTGACGCATGTGACGGCGGTGAATTGGTCAACGATTTTGAAACGGCTGACGACGGTATCTTCAACAACTTCGGCGGTGGTGTTGGTACAATCATAGACAATCCTGATACTTCAGTAAACACGAGCGCTAAGATTGGGCAGTATGTTAAGAATGCCGGTGAGGTATTTGGAGGTATCACCATCGAGGTAGATCCTGACATCGACTTTAACGCGGGGGTATTCTCGATTGATGTGAACTCACAAGCGGTAAGACAATTGTTATTCAAGCTAGAAGGACTTAATATAGAAGTGGTGGTTCCGACATCCGGGATGGGCTGGGAGACGATCACCTATGATTTCAGTACTGTTGCAAACAATATAGGATCAGCCACGGCTATCACCCTAATCATGGACAACGGGACAGCTGGTGATGGTAGTGCAGATTGGACAATACAGTTTGACAACATACGATTATGTAGTAACGAGAGCACCGGAGGTGGTAATTCATTAGAAGATTGTGGTGGTGATCTAGTCAACGATTTTGAAACGGCTGACGACAGCATCTTCAACAACTTCGGCGGTGGTGTTGGTACAATCATTGATAATCCTGATACATCGGTAAATACGAGCGCTAAGATTGGGCAGTACGTAAAGAATGCCGGTGAGGTATTTGGAGGTATCACCATCGAGGTAGATCCTGACATCAACTTTAACGCTGGTGTGTTTTCGATTGATGTGAACTCACAAGCGGTAAGACAGTTGTTATTCAAGCTAGAAGGACTTAATATAGAAGTGGTGGTTCCGACATCCGGGATGGGCTGGGAGACGATCACCTATGATTTCAGTACTGTTGCAAACAATATGGGATCGGCTACAGCTATCACCCTGATCATGGATAACGGGACAGCTGGTGATGGTAGTGCAGATTGGACGATACAGTTTGACAATATACGATTGTGTAGTAACGGTAGCACCGGAGGGGGTAATTCATTAGAAGATTGTGGTGGTGATCTAGTCAACGATTTTGAAACTGCTGACGACAGTATCTTCAACAACTTCGGCGGTGGTGTTGGTACAATCATAGACAATCCTGATACATCGGTAAACACGAGCGCTAAGATTGGGCAGTATGTTAAGAATGCCGGTGAGGTATTTGGAGGTGTCACCATCGAGGTAGATCCTGACATCAACTTTAATGCGGGTGTGTTTTCTATTGATGTGAACTCCCAAGCGGCAAGACAATTGTTATTCAAGCTAGAAGGACTTAATATAGAAGTGGTGGTTCCGACATCCGGGATGGGCTGGGAGACGATCACCTATGATTTCAGTACTGTTGCAAACAATATGGGATCGGCTACAGCTATCACCCTGATCATGGATAACGGAACGGCTGGTGATGGTAGTGCAGATTGGACAATACAGTTTGACAATATACGATTATGTAGTAACGGTAGCACCGGAGGGGGTGGTGGCTGCCCAGCACCTCCAATGGGAGAGTTATTATCCAATGGTGGGTTTGAAGCCAACTCAGGCGATGGCGCATGCTGGCAACTCAACGCAGGTGGTGGTGCGGTAACAGTTATTGATACTGATGCGAATACTGGCACGTATTCGGCGAGATTAACAACAGGTCCAGCCCAAGTACCGAATCTTAAACAAGAACGATTTGCGGCATCTGTAGCGGGTAATCAGAACATTCAAGTTACTTTTAAATATAAAATTACGTCTGCTTTCGTAGATGGCTCAATACTTCAAGTACTGGCATTTTCAGAACGTTCAGCGAATGGCGCCGTACAACATGATTTAGGTAATGCGGGAACCAGTACGGTGGACGTTTGGGAAACCTATACAGGTACTTTTACAACGGATGCAGCTATAGACGAAGGGATATCGTTACTCATCCAAGCCACATGTGGCGGTGCTGCCACTTGTGCTGGGGAGGTGCTTATTGATGATGTTGTAGTGACAGAAATTTAATAATCAAAGTTTTAGCGAACATAACCCCATATCCTAAAACAAGTATAAGAGGTTGGTGTTTGATGACACCAACCTTTTTAAAAACTCATTACGAACTATAATTAGCATGAATGTCTAAAAAAGAGATCTACATTGGTAATTCAAAAGTCATTTCTGATACAAAAGAGATATCGGGAAAACTTGTTCAATTTGAAAACGAATCATACTACAAGATTTCGAATTATGATGCGATGCGTTCCTTTTTTATGAGTGTGGTAAGCGCTTCTAATCATTGGATGTTTATTTCTAGCAACGGAGGCTTGTCTGCGGGAAGACAGAATTCTAAATCCGCTTTGTTTCCTTACTACACGGATGATAAAATAACGGAATCTTCAAAAATTACAGGTAATAAAACCGTATTACACGTTCTCAAAAATGGGAAAACATTCTTGTGGGAACCCTTTTCTGAGAAGTATTTAGGAATCTATACTATTCACAGAAATCTTTACAAAAATGTGTTTGGAAACAAATTAGTTTTTGAAGAAATCAATGACGATTTAGGTCTTACCTTTCGATATCATTGGAACTCTAGTGAATTATTTGGTTTTGTAAAAAAGTCCAACCTGATCAATAATACAAATGAGAATGTCCTGATCACTGTGCTTGATGGTATCCAAAATATCATGCCGTATGGTGTTGATCCTAATTTGCAAAATTCGGGTAGTAACTTGGTAGATGCTTATAAACGAAATGAGCTTCAAGCTTCAATAGGTTTAGGTATTTATGGCTTAAGTGCCATTATTGTTGACAAAGCAGAGCCTAGCGAAGCCTTAAAAGCAACTACCGCATGGTCAACAGGACTTAAAAATGCTAAATATCTGGTATCGTCTTTACAACTAAACAACTTTAGAAAGGGGCATGATGTTAGCCAAGAAATCGATATAAAAGCTGAAAAAGGGGCGTACTTTGTTTGTGCAGATATCGAATTAGGTGCGGGTAATCAAAAAGATTGGCTTATTGCAGCGGAAGTCAATCAAACGATGGTTGATATTAATAAGATTTCTAAAAGACTAAAAAATCAAGATAGGTTATTTGCCGATGTAGAAGCAGATATCAACTTAGGGACTGAACAGCTGCTTAAACTCAATGCGGCAACCGATGCTATTCAGCTTACGGCTGATAAATTAGGTAATACCAGACACTTTGCGAACGCTCTTTTTAATATCATGCGGGGTGGCATTTTTGACAACAATTATACAATAGAGCGTCAAGATTTTATCCGGTATATCAAGAAGGCAAATATCAATGTCTATCAAGAAAAAAAGCAAGACTTCGCTCAACTTCCGGAAATATTTGACCTCAATTATATTAAAAAGCAAATTGCTTCTGATTCTGATGTCGATTTCCAAAGATTAGTAAGAGAGTATCTACCGTTAAAATTTAGCCGACGTCATGGTGACCCTAGTAGACCTTGGAATCAGTTCTCAATCAATACTACAGCACAAGACGGGTCAAAGTTATTAGACTATGAAGGTAACTGGCGCGATATTTTCCAAAATTGGGAAGCCTTGGCATACTCCTATCCAGAGTTTATTGAGGGAATGATCTTTAAGTTCCTAAATGCAACCACCTTCGATGGTTATAACCCGTATCGTGTAACAAAAGGCGGTTTTGATTGGGAAACCATTGAGCCAGACGATCCGTGGTCATATATTGGTTATTGGGGAGATCATCAAATAATCTACTTACTAAAGTTCTTAGAATTTATCGAAGCTCATTATCCAGAGAAATTAGGAGGTTATTTTGGTAAATCAATGTTTGTATATGCCAATGTGCCTTATAAAATAAAGGATTATAATGCAATACAAGAAAACCCAAAGGACACCATTATTTTTGATGAAGAACAGCACAAGGCTATCGATATTGAAAGGGTTCGAATAGGAGCAGATGGTGCTTTATTGAAAGACTCTGAGGGTGGCATTTACCATGTAAACTTGCTCGAGAAATTGCTTGCCACTGTTTTGGCAAAAGTTTCAAATTTTATTCCTGAAGGGGGTATTTGGATGAATACACAACGCCCAGAGTGGAATGACGCTAATAATGCGTTAGTAGGTAATGGGGTTTCAATGGTGACGCTTTACTATTTAAGAAGATTCCTGCACTTTTTTGAAGGATTAGTGGAGAGGACATCACAAGAAAATTTTAGGCTATCAAAAGAGTTAATCACTTTTTTTGACAGTAGTAGAAAAACACTGATCAAAAATCAATCTATTATCCAAAAATCCATATCAAATAAAGATAGAAAAATGGTGATGGATGGGCTAGGTGAAGCAGGAAGCACTTTTAGAAATGATATTTATCAAAATGGTTTTAGTGGCCGTTTAAGTACGTTAACAAAGGACGATTTATTGCAATTTATAGGGCTTGCCCTGAAATTTATTGACCATAGTGTAGATGCTAATAAGCGATCTGATAGTTTATATCATGCTTATAACCTAATGACCATTGAAAATGATACTGAAGTTTCAATCTCGTATTTATCTGAAATGTTAGAGGGGCAGGTAGCTGTTTTAAGCTCAGGTTATATTACTGCTAAAGAATCGCTTAAGGTTTTAGATGCATTAAAAAATAGCGCGCTCTTTAGACCAGATCAATACAGCTATATTTTATATCCTAACAAAGAACTTCCTCGGTTTGTGGATAAAAACAACATCCCGTTAAAAAAAATCGAAGGTATAGACTTATTACAAAGACTTTTACAAAATGGTAATTCACAAATAATAGAAAAAGATGTTGATGGAAACTACCATTTTAATGGCTCATTCAACAATGCAGAAAGTCTTAAAAATGCCTTAGACTTATTAGAAGACGATGATTATGGTCAACTTATTGAAAAGGATAAAGCAAGTTTACTCGAATTATTTGAAGATACGTTTAACCACAAGGCATTTACAGGGCGTTCAGGCACCTTTTTCGGATACGAAGGTCTGGGGTCTATATACTGGCATATGGTATCTAAGCTATTACTAGCTGTTCAAGAAACTTGTTTACGAGCAATTAACAACAATGAAGAAGAGGAAACAATAGGTAGATTATTAGAGCATTACTATGAAATTAATGAAGGTATTGGTGTACATAAATCACCTGAGTTATACGGAGCATTTCCTACTGATCCTTACTCACACACTCCTGGAGGGAAAGGTGCGCAACAACCTGGAATGACAGGGCAGGTAAAAGAAGATATTTTAAGTAGATTTGGAGAACTGGGAATATTTGTTGCAAACGGTCAGCTATATTTTAACCCGAGCTTACTTAGAAGAGAAGAGTTTTTAAAACGCTCGGGAACATTTTCATATATAGATCTTCGAGGAAATAGGCGAGAAATAGCGTTAAAAAACGGAGAATTAGCATTTACGTATTGTCAAGTTCCAATGGTCTATAGACTTTCAAGCAAAGCATTTATTGAAGTGTTATTTCAAGATAAAACCTCATTAATCCTTGAGGGACTTTCACTTGATAAAAAAATAAGTAAAAAGTTGTTTAGCCGGAATGAGGAAATAGATAGAATAAATATCTCATTAATCAAATGAATTAAAACACATGAAAAATAATCTTAGAATACTCGGTTGCGCTGTGCTTTTACTGTTAGTTTTTTCATGTAAAAACAATTCCAAATCAAAAGAAAAACAAGCTACGGTGAAAAAGGAAAATACCATTACCGCAAAAGATATTCTTGGTAATCCTAAATATCAAGCGATATCTTATGGGGGCTATCGAGATAAAGACCATAATATTGAACCCACCATTGATGAGCTGAAGGAAGATATGAAAATACTATCAGCAATGGGTGTCAAGATGCTTCGTACCTACAAGTTACATAAACCACATGCCCATAATCTGGTTCGGGCAATTAGTGAGTTAAAGCAAGTAGATCCTAATTTCGAGATGTATATTATGCTGGGCGCATGGATTGATTGTAAAAATGCATGGACTGGACTTCCTGTTGATCACAATCAAGAGAGTGAACGAAATGCACAAGAAATTGAAAAAGCGGTTACACTAGCGAATCAGCATCCCGATATCATAAAAGTTATTGCCGTTGGTAATGAAGCGATGGTTAAATGGGCGACCAGTTATTATGTAGAACCTTGGGTAATCTTAAAATGGGTAAACCATTTGCAAAAACTTAAAGGAGAAGGAAAGCTTTCTAATGATTTATGGATAACGAGTTCTGACAATTTTGCTTCTTGGGGAGGTGGTGGTAGTGAGTATCATGTTGAAGATTTAAACAAACTAATCAAGGCTGTAGATTTTCTTTCGGTACATACGTATCCTATGCATGATACACATTACAACCCACAGTTTTGGGGTGTGCTACGAGAAGAAAGTAGTTTATCTGATATCGATAAAATTGAAAAAGTAATGGAACGGTCTTTAGCCTATGCAAAGGCACAATATGAAAGTGTAAAGCAATATATGAATGAGCTAGGGGTAGATAAACCTATTCATATTGGTGAAACAGGATGGGCAAGCTTTTCAAATGGCTTTTACGGTAATGAAGGTTCTAAAGCAACAGACGAATATAAGGAAGCATTGTACTATAAATCAATGCGTGATTGGACGAACGAAAACCAAATTTCTTGTTTCTATTTTGAGGCTTTTAATGAGCCGTGGAAAGACGCAGCAAATCAAGGGGGTTCGGAAAATCATTTCGGATTGTTTACTGTTGACGGAAAAGCCAAATATGCGGTTTGGGATCTTGTAGATAAAGGAACCTTTGAAGGTCTTACAAGAGGAGGTAAAAGCATTTCTAAAACCTATGATGGTGAAAAAGATTCATTGATGCTGCGCGTCTTAATTCCAGCAATAAAAGATACACTTCAAGTTGATTTTCCCAAAAAACAGATAAAGCAATAACTAACTAAAACCCAAGATATGTCGCAATTAAAAACCGCCTCAAAAGACAAAGTGCCCGTAGGGCAAAAAGCTGCCTTTGGTGCAGGGCATTTTATTCTGAATATTTTACCAGGAACATTAGGTGTTTTCATTCAGTTTTTCTTGTTGACTGCTTGGGGGGTAGACCCCTTGTGGGCAGGGCTCTTAGGAGGATTACCTAGAATCTTTGATTCGATTACCGACCCCATTATGGGTTTTATTTCCGACAATACAAAATCTAAATGGGGACGTCGTCGTCCTTATATTTTTATTGGGGCCATCATAAGCGGAATACTGTTCTTCTTGATGTGGCAATTAGATGATGATGCTTCACAATCTTATATTATATGGCATGTGATGATAATTCAGTTGCTATTTCTCATTGGTAATACCATGTTCGCTACACCACTAGTGGGATTAGGCTATGAGATGACTTCTGATTATAACGAGCGTACACGTTTAATGGCTTTTTCAAATACGATGGGGCAAATTGCTTGGATGATTGTGCCATGGTTATATGTAATAATTCCTGATACTAACACTTTTAATACCCAAACCGAAGGAGTTAGGACTATGGCACTAATCGTAGGTGTATTATGCATTGTATTTGGTATTCTTCCAGCTTTATTCTGTAAAGGTATTGACTCAGCCAATATGGAAAATAGAAAAGAAATTAATTTCAAAACGCTAGCCGCTAATATGAAAGAACTTCTTGCAGGGATTAAACAGGTCTCTAAAAACAAGCCTTTTATGAAACTCTGTGGCGCAACATTTTTAGTGTTTAACGGGTTTCAATTAGTTGCAGCATTCGGTGTATTTATAATAGTTTTTTATATGTACAATGGCAGTTATGAAGTGGCTGGAACATGGCCAGCTTGGTTTAACACGATCAATGCAATGTTGACTGCATTTATTGTGATACCCATTATTTCAAGAATGGCCAATAAATGGGGTAAACGAAAAGCTTTCATCATCTCAACGGTATTATCAATAATCGGATATATTCTTAAATGGTGGGGTTTTGACAAAGAGCTGAATAGTCAATTTAACCAAACAGAGCTTGGTAAAAGTTTAACCTCTGGCATTGGTTCTCTTTTTGAATCGATAAATCCGTTTTTAGACAGTGTTGGAATGTCATGGTTTAGCATTGACCCAGGTAGTGAAATTCCGTGGCTGATATTTGTCCCAATTCCACTTTTTGCATTTGGAATGGGTGGATTATTTACCCTAATGATGTCCATGACCGCTGACGTTTGTGATCTAGACGAATTAGAAAATGGGATGCCGAGAAAGGAAGGAACTTTTGGCGCGATTTATTGGCTAATGGTTAAGATAGGACAGTCCATCGCCCTTGTTTTAGGTGGGGTCATTTTAAGTATTGTCGGTTTCGATCCTAATGCAACTCAACAATCTGTTGAAACTATGAATAATCTTAGGATTGCAGATATCGTAGTGCCCTCAGTAACAGCAGCGTTAGCTGTTTGGGTTATGTGGAAATATAGCCTGAATGAAGAAAGAGCAAGAAAGATTAAAGCAGAACTGGTAGCACGTAGAGGTGAACTCTAAGTTTTAAATTAAAATCATGTGTAAACGAAATGTCTTTAAGATCTGAAAAATACTTAGCATTAGCATCCTTAAATTATACAGGTAAATCTCTAGAAGATTTAAAATCGCTTTTTCATCAAACTTTAAATGATGGAATGCATGGTCTTTGCTTTAGTCCTTATATGGAAGGGCAACAACCGGGAGATCAATTGTCTGAAGAGCAAATTAGAAGGCGTATTGAGATTATTAAACCCTATACTAAATGGATTCGTTCTTTTTCATGTACAGAAGGGAATGAGCTCATTCCTAAAATAGCAAAAGAACATGGCCTAAAAACAATGGTTGGTGCCTGGTTAAGTGATGAAGATGAAACAAATGAAAAAGAAATAAAAGGGCTCATTGAATTAATAAATGAAGGGAACGTTGACATTGCTGCAGTTGGTAACGAGGTATTGTATCGAGGAGATCTTAATGAAGATCAATTGTTAGAATATATCTATTCAGTAAAAAGATCAGTAAAAAATAATACACCTGTAGGGTATGTTGATGCTTATTATGAATTTACTGATCATCCTAGAGTAACAGCAGCTTGTGACGTTATTTTGGCCAATTGCTATCCGTTTTGGGAAGGTTGTGACCTGGATTATTCACTATTGTATATGAAAGATATGTATCATCGAGCCATGCGGGCTGGGAATGGGAAAAAAGTGATTATTTCAGAAACGGGCTGGCCTCAAAAAGGAACGAATTTGGAAGGAGCATTCCCGTCTGAAGAAAATACCATTAAATATTTCATTAATACCCAAAAATGGTCTGTAGAAGAAGATATCGAAATTTTCTATTTCTCTTCTTTTGATGAATCCTGGAAAGTGGGTGCTGAGGGTGACGTTGGTGCATATTGGGGTATTTGGGATAAAGATGAAAACCTCAAGTTCAAATAGCTTTTGGAAAATCGGTGTTTTTGAAGTGGACTTAAAGTTGTATCTTTTTTGACCAAAACCACATATTCTCGATTTATCAATCAAAAACATCTACTAATGAAAAAATCAGTCCTCTTTCTTTTTTCTTTGTTCTTTTTTCTTTGTTCTTGTCAGAAAAATGAGGAGTCTAAAACTACCATTAAATGGGATAGTTGGGGAGTTCCCCATATTTATGCCACTTCGGTAAACGAGTTATTTTATGCGCAGGGATGGACCCAAATGCACAATCATGCCAATTTAATTGTCGAAATGTATGGTTCATCTAGAGGTAAAGGTGCAGAGTACTTTGGTGAACAAAAGTTTCAAGAAGATATGATGATTCACACCTTAGGTTTTGAGGAATTGGCTGATGAATGGGCAACTACTCGCGACCCCAAGTTAACGGCAATGTTCGATTCATTTGTAAAAGGTATGAATGATTATGTGACTAAGAACCCCTCGGCGGTGAAGGATGAGTTGAAGAAAATACTGCCATTATCTACTAAGGATCTTACTATGCATAGCATGTATGTTATTTTTAGCCGATTTATTGCCGGAAATGATTTAGGACGCGTACAGCAGTGGCCTGATATGGGTAGTAATACCTATGCTATTTCTCCACAACGTTCGGCTTCTGGGAATGCAATGTTAGTTCAGAATCCGCATTTACCTTGGTGGAGAGAATTTACTTGGATGGAGTTTCAGCTAAACCTTGAAAACAAATCTATTTACGGTGCGAATTTAGTCGGTCTTCCGGGAATAGGTATCGGATTTAATGAAAGTCTAGGTTGGAGTCATACGGATAATACCATTGATAATTGTGATACGTATGAACTGAAAATAAAAGATGGGGGATATCTATTGGATGGTGAGCGTAAAGAGTTTATTTCATCCTCAAAAAAAATAAAGATAAAGCAGGAAGACGGGACTTTGGTTGAAAGAGAGATTCCCATTAGACGAACTGAACATGGCCCTGTTGTAAATCAATCTGAAGAGAAAGTGCTAGCCATTCGTTATGTAGGAACTAAAACACCAAATGCGTCCTTGCAGTGGTGGAACATGGCAAATAGCAATAATTTAAATGAGTTTGAAACGGCTTTAAAAATGGCTCAAATTCCATTTTGGAATGTAATGTATGCCGATAAGCATGGTGATATTTTTTACATTTTCAATGGATTAGTTCCTAAAAGAAGTGCTGGCGATTGGGATTATTGGGATCGTATTATTCCAGAGGGAAAGTCGTCCGACATCTGGACTGAAACACACGCATATGCCGATCTTCCTAAGGTCAAAAACCCGGAAACAGGATGGTTGCAAAATGCTAATGATCCGCCATGGACAAGCACTATTCCTAAGGTATTAGACCCGAATGATTATCCAGGTTACATGGCACCAATAAGCATGTCATTCAGGCCACAGCGTTCTGCAAGAATGTTGCTCGAAGATGAATCGATCACTTTTGAAGAACTTGTTGATTATAAATTGTCAACCCGATTAGAATTTGCAGATAGAATTTTAGATGATTTATTTGTTGCTATAGATGCCTCAAATTCTGAGAAAGCCAAACAAGCTAAAGAAGTATTAATGGCTTGGGATCGCGAAGCGGATGCTGATAGCAAAGGAATGCTGTTATTTTATAATTGGGCAAGAAAATTTAATAGTTGGAGAAAATCGAACTATAGCACTCCATGGGATTTTAAAAATCCAAACACAACACCCGATGGTCTGGCTGATCCTGAAAAGGCAGTAGATTTATTAGAGACAGCCGCTACAGAAATCGAAACTAAATTTGGCAAACTTGATGTCCCTTGGGGCGATTTTTATCGTATTAATTCACACGGAAAAAACCTGCCTGCCAATGGTATTGATGGTTCACTTGGGGTATTTAGGGTAACATGGCCCGGCGGAGGTAACGAGAATAATATGTTTGCTGGAGGAGGAGACAGTTGGGTAGGTGTTATTGAGTTTGGAGAAACTCCAAAAGCGAAAGTGCTATTAAGCTATGGTAATGCCTCTCAAGAAGGATCACCTCATCGTGGTGACCAATTAGAACTTTATTCTAAAAAACAGCTTCGTGATGCTTGGTTTGCCAAAGAAGAAGTAGATGCTAATACCGTTAAAAAAGAAGTTTTAGGAGAAACAGGTTTTAATCAAGAAGTAGATAAATCTAAAAACTAAGATATTTTTTTCTTGCGGGTTAAGTTCGCGATCATATCTTTAGTAATGGCATCCAGATCAAATTCATGCTTCCATCCCCAATCTTGAAAAGCAATTGTATCGTCTATGCTATCCGGCCAGGTATCTGCTATTTTTTGCCTGAAGTCCGGTATATAATTTATAGAAAAATCCGGGATGTGTTTCTTTATTGAAGCAGCAATTTTTTCAGGGGTAAAACTAATACCACCTAAGTTATAAGAAGCCCAAACAGTAATATTGCTAAAATCAGCCTCCATTATTGCGATGGTAGCTTTTATAGCGTCATTCATATACATCATTGGCAATTCAGTATCGGCTTTTAAAAAACAGTTGTAAACTTTATGGGTTAAAGCTTTATGGTAAATTTCGATGGCGTAGTCCGTGGTGCCACCACCTGGATCAGTTTTCCAACTAATTAAACCTGGATATCGAATACTTCGAACATCAATGTTATGGTTATGGTAAAAATAATCACACCAACGCTCACCTGCTAATTTGGTTATCCCATAAACGGAAGTAGGCTCCATTATCGTTACTTGCGGTGTATTTTTCTTAGGAGTGGTCGGACCAAAGACCGCAATACTACTTGGCCAGAATATGCGCTTAATCAAGCCCTCTTTAGCAATATCTAAGATGTTGGATAAGGAGATCATGTTCAAATCCCAAGCTTTACCAGGATATTTCTCGGCTGTAGCCGAAAGCATCGCTGCCATTAAATAAACTTCGGTGATATCATGCCTTTTTATGCAGCTTACCACAGCTTTTTTATCCATGACATCGAGTTTTTCGAACACGCCAGAACTCAAAAGACTTTTACTTCCTTCTCGAATATCGGTTGCAACAACAGTATCAGCACCTCGTTGTTTTCTTAATTCAATGGTTAGTTCGGAACCAATTTGCCCACAGGCTCCAATAATAAGTGATTTTGCCATTAACTTCAAAATATCGTAACAAAAATAAAATAAACGCACATTATTTTAGGAGGTATTTAATAATATAGGCTTAAAATTTTTAAATCATCAACATAGAAAACTATATCTTTGGATGGATGAAGAAAAGAATATTTTTATTCGTTTTTTTGGTTAGCATGCTGCTAAGTTGTAATGAAAAGAACGTTGCTAAAAAGACTGATGAGCAAATTGCTCAAGACACCTTAGTCTTACCCAGCGAAAAAAAGAAGAGGGTTACTTCATATAATAAAATAGCCATTAGTGGAATAGCTAAAAAAGAGATTTCTCAATGGGCGGCTTTCAATAATCTTGAGCGAGAAATTAATAACATTTTAGAGGCTGATTATCGTATTTTGAAAACAGAACTTGAGGTTTTTGATGAGATATTTAAAAATGTATATGAATCTGATTTTCCCGAAAAACTTGATGTTCCTAGATTTAAGAGCAAATTGGTAGTGCTAAAAACTTTTATAGGAAAATTATCCAATGAAGTGGATAATAACGAGTCGGTTGAGGTACTTGAACAAACAATTGACCAAATAGCAGCGGAATTAAACGCAATGAGAAATCAGATTAATGAATTATATGAAAGCAGCATAGATACTGACATGCTGATTATTGAGCCAAAAGAAGAAGCTAATGAATAATTTTATAATGAGGTATTTAATTTTAACAATAGTTTTCTGTACTGGTCTTTTTGTTCGGGGTCAAGAAGCTGAAAAAACAGCAATAAATGAAGTACTTACTAATTGGCATAAAGCAGCTTCAAATGCAGATTTTGAGGCATATTTTGGGTTGATGACAGAAGATGGGGTGTTTCTTGGGACTGATGCAAAAGAAAACTGGCAAAATGAGGAATTTAGGACATTTAGCAAACCGTATTTTGATAGAGGAAAGGCATGGAGTTTTACGGCTGTGGAACGAAATATTTATGTTAGTGCCGAAAGTAATTTTGCATGGTTTGATGAACTTTTAGACACTCAAATGGAACTGTGTCGAGGCTCTGGCGTTTTGAAGAAACAAGATGGAAAATGGAAGATTGTACATTATGTTTTATCGATTGCAGTACCTAATGAAAATGTTAAAGAAGTGGTACTGGCAAAAAAAGTTTATGATAGCATTTTAAAAACTAGACTGAAGAGGATAAAAAAGTTTTAATAATTTGTAATTAACTGAAGTAGTTAACGTCAAAAAAGGGTGTTAGATGTTAAAATAAACCTAATTTGGATGATTTCTACTATATTTGCGATCCGCGTGAAGAATCAAAAAAAATTGCACCAACCTACCACTAAAAATGAGGATTTTTCACAGTTATTTTATTAAATAGATAAGAATGAAGAGATTGTTACTCCTAGTTGGGTTGTTTTCATGCTTTGCAATGAAAGCGCAGTTCAACCAAAATGCACCATGGATGGAATCGGTAAATACCGACTCAAAAATTAAAGGTATCACCGAAAAAAATCAAACTAACTACAATTTATTTGAGATTTCAAAGTCTTTTGAAGAATATTGGAAAGATAAAGACCATACCAAAAAAGGAAGTGGATATAAACCCTTCAAAAGATGGGAATATCACTGGAGTCATTACGCTGATGTAAATGGAAACTTACCTAGTGCAAAGCAATTATGGGATGCATTTGAAGCAAAACAGAATAGTACATTGAGACCTAATCCAACTGCTAACTGGACAGCGCTAGGACCTTTTGAACATATCGCTGAAGGAAATCGTTTAAGGGGTCAGGGTCGAGTAAATGTGATGGCTATAGACCCGAATAATGCCGATATCTGGTACGCGGGAGCGCCAGCAGGTGGTTTATGGAAATCAACGGATGCGGGCACAACATGGAATACAACAACTGATAATTTACCTCAAATTGGAGTTTCTGGAATAGCCATTGATCCGAACGACTCAAATATTATTTATATCGCAACAGGAGATGATGATGCTGGAGATAGTGTAAGCGCAGGAGTTTTTAAATCAATTGATGGCGGTGCTACTTGGAATCAAACAGGGTTAAATCCAAGTAATACACCAAATTTAATGAATGAAATATATATTGATCCTACTAATTCTAACACCTTATGGGTGGCGACAAGTTCAGGAGTTTTTAAAACACTTGATGCAGGTACAACTTGGAATATGATACGCTCTGGTAATATTCTTGATTTAAAAATAAAACCAGGTGATAGCAATACACTTTATGCAGTAACTAGAAATCAGTTTTATAGAACTACAGACGGAGGTACCACTTGGACAAGAATAACTGAAGGGTTACCAGATGCTTCTCGAAGATTAGTCATTGATGTTACTCCAGCTAATCCAAATGTCATTTATGTTTTGAGTGCTGCAAGTACCACCGGTTTTCCTTTTCAAGGTATTTACAAATCTTCAGATAGCGGTGTGACTTTTACGAAAACTGCTGAGACCGATAATATTAACGAAAGTGATCAGGCATGGTTTGATTTGGCAATGGCCGTTTCTCCAACTGATGAGGATGAAGTATATGTAGGCTGCTTGAACGTTTGGAAGTCAACGGACGGAGGGAACAATTTTAATGTGCTAAACTCTTGGTTTAGAAGTACTCCATCTTATACCCATGCTGATATTCATATGTTACGGTTTTTTGGAAGTACTTTGTTTTGTGGAAGTGATGGGGGATTATACGTTTCAACAGATAATGGATCAACGTTTGCCGATAAGACTGAAGGAATGGCTATTAGCCAATTCTATCGCTTGTCAGTTTCCAAGCAAGATGCTAACGTTATTATAGGAGGTTTACAAGATAATGGAGGACATGCTAGAAGTGCAGCTGGTCAATGGAGAAATTATCATGGTGGGGACGGAATGGATAATGCCATTGATCCTAATAATAGCAATATTCATTACGGGATGACCCAAAATGGTGGTTCTTTAAATATTACGGTGAATGGCGGCCAAAGTTTATCTTCTCAAATAGGTCCACCTCAAGATGGCACTGGAAACAATATTTCCGGAAATTGGGTAACTCCTCTGCAAATTGATAGTGAAGGCAATTTATACTCAGGTTTTGATGCCTTATATAGATTAAATGGAAATGTCTGGGAACGGGTATCAACAACAATTGGAACCAATATTGATGAGATCATTATTGACCCTAACGACATAAACAATATTTATATAATCAACGGAAGGTTTCTGCGTAAAAGTTCTGATGCGGGAACTTCATTTAGTGTTGTTGGAACCTTTGATTCTGATATTTCTGATATGGTGGTTAGCTCGTCAGATTCAAATACTATTTATGTAACCCTATCAAATATATCGCTAGAAAGCACCCCTAACTCTGGCGAACCTAAAGTATTTAAATCTACTGATGGAGGATCTACATATGAGGATATTACTTTTGATTTACCCACAAATCAGCCTATATTTTCAATAGTTCATCAAGGTAGAGATACTAATAACCCAATTTATGTAGGTACCAGTTTAGGAGTCTATCGTTTAGACGATACTTTAACTGAGTGGGAAGAGTATTTTGCTGGACTACCGAATGTAGCCGTAACCGATATGGAGATTAATATTGATGATGAAGTATTGACGGTGTCAACTTATGGTCGGGGAATATGGCAATCTCCCATCCCAATCCAGGTTCCTGAAAATGATATTCGTTTGCTCAACGTAGCAAGCCCTCAGCCTAATCAAGTGGTTTGTGGTGAAATCATACCGGAGATAACAGTACAAAATAATGGGGCCAATGATATTACATCGGTCGATTTTACATATTCTGTAAGTGGTGGAACGGTCCAGAATACTACAATAAACCAAACGATTACTCCTGGAAGCCAAGCTATACTGACGCTACCTTCATTACAATTAACAAGTGGAAAATATGTTTTAGAAGTAACTGGTACTGTTGCAAATGATGCTTTTGCGGATAATAACGTACTTAATTCTGAATTTTTTATCAATGATTTCGGGATAACGCAAGTAGTAAATTCCTTTGAAACCGAAGCAGACGCACTTTTATCATATAATGAAGGCGACACTGAAAATTCACTTTGGGAACGTGGAGCACCGGCAGATGCATTCTTGAATGCTGCTGCGACAGGAACGAATGCATATGTAACTGGACTTACCGGTGATCACCCAAATAATACAAAAAGTTATCTAGTTACAAAATGTTACGATTTTAGTACAATAACATTACCAGTAATGTCATTCAATATGGCCTATGACCTTGAGCAAGATTTTGATATTCTGTATGTAGAATATACAATTGATCAAGGTAAGACTTGGAATGTTCTTGGAACGAAGGATAGCCAACCAAATTGGTATAATAGCGATCGAACAAATGCTTCTTCTGGTACTGCTGATGATTGTCAAAACTGCCCGGGGGCACAATGGACAGGAACAGAAACCGCTTTGGCGAATTATCAATACGATTTTACTGCAAATGCAACCGCAGGTGAGACTGACTTGAGAGGAGAGAGTAATGTTATTTTCCGCTTCGTATTTCAGTCAGATCCAGGTGTTACTGAAGAAGGGGTAATGATTGATGATTTTGTGATTTTAGGTGAACAGGACGACGATGACGATGATAATGATGGTATCCTTGATGTTGATGATAATTGTCCGCTTAATGCTAATGCAAATCAATTAGACACAGATGGCGATGGTATAGGTGATGTATGTGATACGGATGACGATAATGATGGAATTTTAGATGTTGACGATAACTGTCCATTGATTGCAAATGCGGATCAAGCAGATGAAGATGGTGATGGTATAGGTAATCCTTGCGATGATGACGCAGATAACGACGGAGTGCCCAATGCCGATGATCTTTGTCCAGATACACCAACAGGAACGGCAGTTGACGTTACAGGCTGCCCTGTATTTACATTGCCTGTAAATAATTTTAGTATTCAAACATTTGGCGAAACCTGCCGTACAAGTGATAATGGTGGCGTAAAAATTACCGCTCAAGACACATCATTGATGTATAACATAATCCTAACTGGTGATGGAGGCTTTACAACGAATGGTACTTTCAATGATGTGTATGATTCTCCAGAGATTCCAGCAGGCATGTACAGAGCATGTATAACGGTCGATGGTCAAGCAGATTATGAATTGTGTTTTGATCTTGTTGTTGGAGAACCGGAGCAGTTAGCTGTAAGTACCGAGATTCAAAGTGCTACCAATAGAGTACGTTTAGAACTTGAAGGTGGTGAACGCTATACTATTCAAATTAATGATGACATCTATACTACAACTGAAAGTGAGATTATACTGGATCTAAAGAGCACTGAAAATATCTTGACCGTAAGAACCGACAAAGATTGTCAGGGGACATATGAAGAAACCATCTTGTTAAGTGATAAAATATTAATTTATCCAAATCCACTTACTGGCGATCGGCTGTTTGTAAATATGGGGCCTTTCAATCAGGATAAAGTTTTTATCTCGTTAACATCGATTACGGGACAAGTCATTTTAAGAAAAGATTTTCCGGTAGTTGATAATAAAATTGAAATCAACACTGGGAATTTAACAAATGGGGCCTATATTCTCAATATTAGGACGCAAGAATCATTACTGAACTTTAAGATTATAAAAAGATAAATATGAAGACCTCGAACATAAAAAACATTGCACTAGCGGCTATTGCGTTAATTGGAGTTTCATGCGGAGGAGGAAGCGACGACGGACCTCCACCACCACCGCCCGAAGGACCAGCACCAACTGCGGCAACTTTGGTTTTTCCAGCGGATAATACGGAATGTAATGAAGGAACAAATATTACAGCAAATACTAGTGATGTTAACTTTCGCTGGAACGCTGGGCAAAATACAGTGGGATACACTGTCCGTGTTACCAACTTAAATACAAACGTTACAACAACACGCGATGTTACGGCAACAAATGAAACAATCACGATTCAACGTGGTGCTCCTTTTTCATGGGAGGTGGTTTCTAAAGGAGATAATACTACTCAAACGGCTACGACAAGTACTGCTCGTTTTTATAACGCAGGTGAGCCAGTTGAAAATTATGCCCCTTTCCCGGCTGGAGTAGTAGCACCAACAATGGGGTCTACGGTTTCTTCAGGTACCGTTGTATTAAGTTGGACAGGGAGTGATATTGACAATGATATTACTGGTTATGAGGTATTTTTCGGAACAGATAGTTCAAGTCTTACTAGTGCCGGAACTACAGATGCTGCAACGACATCTTTGGATGTTACTACAGCGTCAACAACAACATATTTTTGGAATGTAATTACTACTGATAGTCAAGGGAATACATCGACTTCAGAAGTATTTCAGTTTAAAACTAACTAAGGGTTTTATAGCTCTTATTCAAATACCAAACAAAAAGGAGGCCAATAGCCTCCTTTTTTAATATCAACTAAAAAAGTTTAATTCTTGGCTGCTGCTGCTGCTTGTTTCTTTCTATTCTCAAGAGCATCCCGACTAATACGTGCCATATTAAAGTTAGGATCCATATTAAGTGCTTGATTAATAAATGTCAAAGCACCGTCTATGTTCTTTTGATCTTTGCGAAGCTCAGCTAGCCCTTTTAAATAGGTGAAAGCAGCCTTTAAACTAGTTTCATAAGGTTGTTGCGATTCATAAAAAGCGCGCTTCATATCATCTTTGGCATTAGCAAGACCATATGTTATATGCGTGGTAGCTCCTGTAACATCATTAGTCTGAATTTTTAGATCAGCTAATTCGTATGCCAAATAAGGATTCGGTGCGCGTTTGTTCAGCTCTTCATATTGTTCTATGGCGCGAGGTAATTGATTCATCGCTTTTAATGAAATGGCTTTTACCTCAACTGCCAAATCTGAATCTGACGCATTTTTTTCAATTCCGATGGTATTTAATGCTTGAAGATAGTTTCTTCCGTTGGCATATAAATATGCCAAGGTGTCAGTACGACCTTGATCCGGTTTCAAAACATTTAAATGCGTTAGTGCATTTATTACACCCTGTACATCACCTTGTTTTTTCATTTGCGCATAATACGCTTCATAATGTTTTGTAAGCTCGTTGTTTGATTGGGCATTGACCGCAAAAGCCATAAACATACCCAGTACACAAATTAATTGCTTCATAATCCTATAGTTAATTTAATTGCGCCCAAAGCTAACAAAATAATTCACTTTAAATCTTAACGAGATGCTAAAGGTTTAAATGGGTTTTTTGAAGCGGAAACCAAGACGTTGAATCTTTTCTGAAGAAATTATTTTATGACCACCAGAATTTACATTCTTTTGAAAAATTGGTAATGCAAGAGCTCTGTCCCTCGCTGCTTTAATGTAATATGACGCTCTAGTAGGATGATCTGGATACGCTATATTAAACTCATCTTTCCATAATGCATTATTTATAATGAAGAAAACTACGTCAATGCAATCTTCTAAATGAACTAGGTTGACCGGATTATTTCCATTTTTTAAGTCATTTTTACCGGAAAGAAATTTTACAGGATGGCGATCAGGTCCGATCAAACCACTATACCTAAGTATGGTTGTTTCATAGTTTTTGCTATCCTTTATTAATTGTTCTGCATCCAAAAGTTGTTTTCCAATTTGGGTGTCAGGCTTCAATACTGTTTTTTCAGTTATTACTTCATTTTGATTGTTATAAACGGATGTGCTACTTATAAAAAGAAGTTTGTTGATTGTAGAATCTTCAATTTTTGACCGAAGAAGATCAATTTTTTGGTAATAGTTTGAGGAAGGATTTTTTCGAAGCCGTGGTGGAATGTTAACAATGGCTATTTCACATTCATGAAGCAGCCTATCAATATCACCTACTATTTCATTTTCAGAAATTGTTATTTGAAAAGGTAGAATGCCAGCTTTTTCTAACGTATCGATTTTAGTAACAGAGGTTGTACTTCCTTTTACTTCAAAACCTTGCTCAATTAATTTTTTAGCCAAAGGAAAACCCAACCATCCGCAACCAATAATGGCAATTTTTGGTTTCATTTAAAACCTGAGTTCTTTTTTAACCACCACAGCATCATTCAATACAAAAGGCTTTGGGATCATATCTTGTGATCTTTCAGGTACATTAAATAGCTCATTGGTTAATAAATCGAAGGACGATTCATAAAATTGTAAACTAGGTTTTTCATCTTTGGGAAAACTAAATTCCAGATTCAGCGGTTCTTGATCATTCATAAAGAAAGCAAATAATCGACTACTTCTTCTGCTTCCAAAGACATAAGATTCGTTTTCTTTTTTGTCTTTTATAACACCATTAATAACAAAGCTGTTAAAATTGAATTGTCTATCAGCAAAAAACTCAAATCGATCCACAAATCTTTGCGGACTTATGCATAATGATATTTTTCGTTCATTACCAATAATAGTGTCAAGAGCTATATCAATTACCGGAGTTCTTAATGCCTTATTTTCAGCTTTTTTACTGTAGGTAAAATCAGTACCATATTTACTGTACATAATATCTGTACCCTCTACTTTTTCAACATCTTCATTTAAGAAAGGGCGTGTCCAATTATCTAACTTTTCATCATAAGTAAGCCAATTGGCACTATTGGTATCGGCATTGTACACATAGAGTAAGCTGTTTGGCTTTTGTCTTTTATCATTAAAACCCGATTTAAAATGAGCTGTAATAAAACAGCCTAATGCAATAATAAGGAATCCATACCCTAGAAGTTTCTTTCGGTTATAAAAACCAAAAACCGGCAGTATTAAACTAAATAATAAAGCGGTAAAAGTGGTGCAGGTAACTAACATTGCTAAACCCAAACCAACTGGAAACATCTCAATAAAAGGAGCAAACATAATAATGGCAGGAGCACATAATAGCGTCATTGACAACAAATTTGGTTTTTTTTGTCGAATACAAACGAATAGGCCAAATAATGCAAAATAAACTGGTATAATGAAGAAAGAAGCTCCTCGTAAATATAGCGCTACTAAAATATTAATGATGAGCCAAAAAGTAATAGGAGCAATAAAGTGACTAACTGTTAAAACCGGTTTTGAAAACTTATGGTATAACAAAAATGCCATACCTACTACCAAAAATGCTGCAAACGCAATATACCAATGGCCGTTATAGGTAAATCCATGGAGTATTTCTCGATAGTCGGGATACATTAATTTCAATAAAGGCCATAAGAAATAACCAACTAATCCGCTTGCTAATAATAGTATTAAAAACGGAATAAAACCCTTAAAAATCTCATTTACCTGAAGTCTTTTTGTGCGCATACCATAAACAATAAGCCAACCAAAAATGACCAATCCAATTAAAAGCATTGGGTATACCAAGGTAAATGGATACGAGATTATCTTAAAAATGGGAAAATTGAAAAATACATGATCATTTTCCGATTTTATAGTGCTCAAATCGGCATTGGCAAAGTAACTAAGTAATGGCATAATATAGCTGCCTTGATGCTCTAGTGTTGTTCTATCCAGATTCGCATAATTATCATTTGCGGTATGGTAATCATAATGGTCATCTATAAAAGCAAAGTTGAAACCATCAATGTTCCCATCTTCTCTAAAAACTGTAAGATCGGTATCATTAGGAAGTAATTTATAAATGCTGTACAACAAAGAATTAGAAACTGGAAAATCTGGGTTAGCCTTTTTAAAGCCTTTAATTAGATTAGCGTTACCCCCATTAGTTTCAGCGAACATGAAACTAGGCCCTCCACTACCTCTGGCTTCAAAGTTTAATACTAGGCCTACATCTTTTGCCCAGGGGTGTTGATTTACAAATACATCAGCGCCGCTTAGACCAAGTTCTTCACCATCAGTAATTAAAATAATGATATCATTCTTCGGTTTATTGTTGGTCAGATAGGCTCTAACACCTTCTAAAATAGTAGCAACGCCACTAGCAGCATCACTGGCACCAATGGCAGAATGCGGGTTGCTGTCGTAATGCGAAAGTAACAGTAGCGCTTTTGAACTATCAGAGCCTTTAATTCGAGCAATGATGTTTTTTACTTTGGCCATGTTATTCCATTGGGTTAGGGAATAGCCTTCTTGAATATCAACTTTTAATCCCAATTTTTCAAGCTCTACGGTGATATATTCACGCACTTTTGTATGAGCCTTTGTGCTACCATAATGTGGTTCTTGGGCTATTTGAGATATTTGAATTAAAGCTCGTTCTGTTGAAAATTGTTCGAGAGGGGCATCACTTTTAGAGTAACTAGAGGGCATTATACCCTTAAAACTATAGTACGCTAATGCAGCGATTAATAAAAAAGATAGCTTATGAGAAAAATTCTTCATTCAGTCTTGGTTGGGTTGAATATCTACTTAAAGGGGAAAGTGTGTTTTGTATTGTTAAAAATACAGCTTTTTTGAAAATAGTCGTTTAGCACATCAATCACATTTTTGTTTTGTGGGAGAGTACTTTAACAGGTGCGATTGCTGTTACTTTTTTGGTAGTAGTTCGTCTTATTTCAAAAGCACTATCAATTTGGCATCATTCATGGTGGTAAGGTTAAAATATTAATAAAATAGCCTTAACGATTTCTAAATTGATCTACGAAATTGTTTTCATATGCATTTATTCGCATTTTAAATTAAAACTATGCAACTAAAAATTACTCGACTATTCATTTTTATTCTTTTATCGTTTCCATTTTTCCTTAAATCGCAAGTCATTAGCTCAAAAGTGGTTGATGCCAAGACGAATGAAGCACTTCCTTTTGTGAATATTTTTTTAGCGAATAAAAAGGGAGTTATTACTAATGCCGAAGGGAAATTTACTTTTCAGTTGCCAGCAAATACAAAGCCAACTGATTCACTTTTTATTTCATTTATCGGATATGAACAATTAGGAAAACCACTCCAAGAATTTACAGAGGAGGTGATTTTATTAAATCCAAAAGCAATCGAGCTCAATGCTGTTGTTGTCACCAATAGTAATTTGACTCCCGAGGAAGTAATTGATAAGGTTAAAGAGAATATCCAAAACAATTATAATTTCAATTTTACCAAGAAGAAGATATTTTTTAGAGAGTCAAACCATCAAAACTTTGTAAAAACTGATTATGAGTTTAAAAAGTCTACTATTGACGAATTAAACAAACCATTTTTAGATAGTGTTTTAAATACGCTTCCTAAAAAGTATGATTACTATTCAGAAATACTTTGTGATTTGTATGGTGATTATTCAAAAGAAAATCAGAAAATAAACATGATAAAAGCTTCTGAGTTATATGATAAGACTAATGAAGTGGGAATGTCGGCCTTAGAGGATAAGTTTAATGATATTATCAAGAAAAACGTAAAACCTAATTCGTACTTCAAAATTAAGTCCGGATTGTTTGGCCAAAAAGTAGAAATGGATGACATGGTTTCTGGTTCTGATCAGGATTCAACGAAAGTAGCTGTAGCCCAAGAAGAAATTGAAAAACAGAAAAAAAGAGAAGCCGAACGAAAGGAAAACTTTGCAAAATACCGAAGGAATACTCTTGGCAGAATTTTTAAAACCTTATTTTTTGATGAAGATAGCAACCGAAATTTCATTACAAAATCGAATCGATATGAGTTTACTCATGTAGATTTCACCTATTTAGGTGATGCGGCGGTATATGTGATGGATTTTGAACCGAAACGAAAGGAAGATTATAAAGGACGTGTTTATGTAAATGCAGATGATTTTGCAATTGTCCGTATCGATTATGAAAATGTCAAGCCGCTTAAAAGTTTCAGTTTATTTGGTATTTCATTTAAGCAATATAAAAGCGATGGAATTGTATTATTTCAGAAAAATCAAACAAACAATAAATACGATTTAAAATATTTAGAAAGTTCAAATGCTTCGCGTTTTGGAATTAGGCGTCCTCTGAAAATCATAGAAAAAAACAAACATGTAAAGGGGCGTCGTAAACAGAATGAATTATTTGTAAAGCTTGATATGGCCACAACAGCCGCTAACAAATACGAAGTTGTAGTTTTTGATATCGATGAAAGCGATAAAAGTGTGTTTGATGCATTTAAAGAAAATAACAAGATATCGGCCACTTACATGCCGACCTATAATCCTGAATTTTGGAAAGGATATAACATTATAGAACCTAATCAAGCGATTAAGGAGTTTAAAGCCGCAGAGTAGACTTTGAATAAAATTATTTTTAAGAACCCATTTGTCATGTTGATAGATGGGTTTTTCAGTTTTATTAAATTATTTTTCACGGTTTTCAGGGATTAATTCGTGCACTTAATCTGTGATTTTTGTATCGGACAATAAAAGTTTTGCATAATCACATGTTAATCAATATGTTTATGCACATTTTGTCCCAAAACAAAAAGTATGAAAACTAACCTATTACAGCTAGCACTTGGCCTGTGCTCGCTGTTTTTCTGTTCAGCATTACACGCTCAAGGATTTCGTGCAACTTGGAATACTTCTGAAGTAGGATCCTCCGCTGATAATGAGATTACGATACCCACAAATTCAGCATTTACCTATAATTACAGTGTCGATTGGGGAGATGGAACTACGGACACGAACATAACAGGTGATATAACACATGCCTATACAACCCAAGGAATTTATACCGTAGAGATTACAGGAGATTTTCCAGCAATTTATTTCAATAGTACTGGCGACCGAAGAAAAATAATTGAAATTTTGTCATGGGGAAATATCGAATGGGAGAGTATGGAAAATGCCTTCTTCGGTTGTGAAAACTTAAATTTTGATGCGATCGACAGTCCAGATTTATCAAGGGTTACGAGCTTGAAGAATATGTTTCGCGAAGCATCATCTTTTAACGGAATAGTCAATAGCTGGAATATTGGAAATATAACAGATATTTCTGGGATATTTTTCGATGCAGGTGTTTTTAACCGCCCTCTTGATAATTGGAATACCATTTCTGTGACGGACATGTCAGATGTTTTTAACGGTGCAGGATTGTTCAATGAGCCATTAGATAGTTGGAACACTACTTCTGTAACAACGATGGCAAGAATGTTTCGCAGAGCTTCAAGTTTTAATCAAAATATAAACAATTGGAATACAGCAAATGTTACT
The DNA here is from genome assembly GCF_046524175.1 of Spongiivirga sp. MCCC 1A20706. Taxonomy (NCBI): domain Bacteria; kingdom Pseudomonadati; phylum Bacteroidota; class Flavobacteriia; order Flavobacteriales; family Flavobacteriaceae; genus Spongiivirga; species Spongiivirga sp. MCCC 1A20706. Next base: position 288,717 of record NZ_JBEFZF010000005.1, on the reverse strand, counting down.
GATATGTCCGCAATGTTTCAGTCAGCTGGAGATTTCACTTTTTCGGTAAATGATTGGAATGTGAGTAGTGTTCTTGATATGTCAAGAATGTTTGAATCCAGTAGTTATAATCTGCCACTTGACAATTGGAACGTCAGTAATGTGACCAATATGTCCAGCATGTTCGCAGGAAACAATTTGTTTAACCAACTTCTAAATGGATGGAATGTCTCTTCTGTGACTGATATGTCGAATATGTTTTATCGGGCTATCAGGTTTAATCAACCGCTGGATAATTGGAATGTTAGTAATGTAACTAATATGTCGGGCATGTTTGATGGCTTTATCCTTGACATGGATTTTAATCAACCATTAACAGCATGGAATGTCAGTAACGTGACTGATATGAGTTTTATGTTTAGAGATGCAGCAAACTTTGATCAACCAATTGGTAATTGGAATGTTTCTTCTGTTACAGCAATGAATTCTATGTTTGAGGGGACCAATGTCTTCAATCAACCTTTAGATGGTTGGAACGTTAGTAGCGTAACCAATATGTCAGGAATGTTTCGACGCGCGGTGGTATTTAATCAACCTTTAGATAGTTGGAATGTTTCTGCAGTAACATCAATGGCTAGTATGTTTGAAGGTGCAACTGTCTTTGATCAACCTTTAGATGGTTGGAATGTAGGGAGTGTTGCCAATATGCTAAGGATGTTTAGAGAAGCATCAGCCTTTAATCAACCTTTAAATAGTTGGAATGTGGGTCAGGTTGAGGATATGTCGGAGATGTTTTTTGATGCTGAGGTTTTTGATCAGAATTTGGCCAGTTGGAATATTAGCAATGTGACTAACATGGAAAACATGTTAAGTGATTCTGCAATGTCAGAAGCCAATTATGACAATACGCTTATAGGGTGGGCAGGGCAAACTGTTTCTGATGGTGTTAATTTAGGCGCAAATGGATTAACCTATTGTGATGGTCGTAATGCACGTCAAACTCTTATTGATACATATAATTGGAATATAACGGGGGATACTATTAACTGTAGCTTCGTTGTATGTACAGAAATACTTTCGCCAAGAGATGGCGATACTGGGGTGCCTGCAAATTTTAACTTAAGGTGGGCTCCGGCTCCAGGTGCTACTGGATATCGAGTAAGTGTGAGAAGGGAGAATGGCGCTACAGTAGAAGTTATTTTAAACAATGAAGATGTTGGTGATGTTGTAGCTGTTGATTTTATAAATGATTTTACTCCTGGTGATACTGTTTATGTGCAGGTGATTCCTTACAATGGCGAAGGGCCAGCTACTGGTTGTGCCGAAGAAAGTTTTACTGTTGTAGAGAGCTGGACAAATAGCCCCGATGCTTTTAAATTTACAGTTGATACTAGTATAACAGCTTCAAGTTCTACTTTGGCGAATCAACTGCGTATTGAAGCGAATAGTGCATTTACCTATGATTATTCAATAGATTGGGGTGATGGGGAATACAATAATAATGTGACAGGAGAAATTATACACACCTATCGTGTACCCGGAATTTATACCATCGCAATAATCGGAAATTATCCTACCCATTTTTACAGTAGTCCAAGTAGAGATAATGTGAAACTTTTAACAATTGATCAATGGGGAACTATTGCCTGGGAATCGATGCAGTCATCCTTTTATTCCTGTAGAAGTTTTACTGGCTATAATGCCACAGATACGCCTGACCTTTCTGGTGTAACCGATATGTCAAGAATGTTTGAGTCTTCAAACTTCAACGGAAACATTAATGATTGGGACGTAAGTACTATAACCAATATGTCTAGAACATTTATAGGGATGTCAGACTTTAATCAACCACTAAATGACTGGGATGTAAGTAATGTTACCACAATGAGAGATATGTTTCTCAGTACTCCACGTTTTAATCAACCGCTTGATAATTGGGATGTTAGTAGTGTAACAGATATGGCTCGAATGTTTGATGGATTCAACATTGATATGGACTTTAACCAATCTTTGGATAGTTGGGATGTGAGCAATGTTATCAATATGACTACAATGTTCCGAAAGTGTGTTGATTTTAATGAACCATTAAACTCATGGGATGTAAGTACTGTAGCGACTATGGAAGGTATGTTTCAGGAGGCCCGCTCATTCAATCAGGACATAAGCGGTTGGGACGTTAGTAACGTATCGACTATGGAAAGTATGTTCTCAAGTGCAAATGCTTTTAATCAGCCATTAAACAGTTGGGATGTTTCTTCAGTACAGATCCTAAATAGAATGTTTGCGGATGCAACAGTATTTAATCAGCCATTAAACAGCTGGGATGTTTCGTCAGCAACAACAATGTCCGGCATGTTTCTTCAAGCCATTGCTTTTAACCAAAACTTAAATGCGTGGGATGTATCCTTCGTGACAAACATGTCCAATATGTTCAACATGGCTTCAGCATATAATCAACCAATGGCTGACTGGAGTGTTTCTAGGGTAATTGATATGAATTCAATGTTCAAAGACGCAATATCATTTAATCAGCCTTTAAATAGTTGGGATGTAAACTCTGTAGTGAATATGAGTTCCATGTTTGAAGGGGCAATTGTATTTAATCAACCCCTGGATAATTGGAATGTTAGTGCAGTAGCAAACATGGCCTCAATGTTTAAAAACGCACAAGTTTTTGATCAGGATATTGCTAATTGGGATGTGAGTTCTGTTACATTAATGAATTCAATGTTTGAGGATGCTATTGCATATAATAGTGAAATGAATAACTGGGATGTTGCCTCTGTAACGAGAATGGATCTTATGTTCAAAAACGCTACACTCTTTAACAATCAACTTCAAAACTGGGATACAGGAGAAGTATTAACCATGGAAGAAATGTTTAGCGGGGCTTCCAACTTTAATCAGTCTATTGATACTTGGGATGTTTCTTTTGTAACCACTATGTTGGCAATGTTTCAAAATGCAACTTCCTATAATCAATCTATGAATTCTTGGAATGTAGCTTCGGTCACTACAATGGAGCGAATGTTTAGTGGTGCGACCTCGTTTAATGGAGAAATAGACAGTTGGAATGTAAGAGGTGTTCTAACCATGGAAGAAATGTTTGATGGGGCTTCACAATTTAATCAAACAATTAATAGCTGGCGTGTTCGTGGTGTTCAGAATATGAATCGCATGTTTAGAAATGCAATAGCCTACAATCAATCGCTTGACCGTTGGGATTTAGGATCAGTAAGTATGGAGTCAATGTTTACAGATGCATCTGCTTTTGATCAGTATCTTGGTGATTGGGATATCGGTGATGTTTCTGATATGACCAATATGCTAGATAATACTTCGTTATCAAGAACAAACTACGATAATACATTAATTGCTTGGGCTGATCAAACACTGACAAGTGGCATTACACTTGGTGCATTAAGTCTTCCTTATTGTGATGCTCTCGAAGAACGTCAATCAATTATTGATAACTTTGGCTGGAATATCGTAGGAGATGTTTTAGACTGTCCTGTTCCAGAATGCACCCAATTAACCGCCCCTTTAAACGGAGCTACCGATGTTCCTGTAAATACAAATTTAGCATGGGATTCAGCACTTTTTGCACGCGGATATCGCTTAACAGTTCGCGTGGATCCAGGGAATATCACCTTGGTAAATGACGTTACCGTTAATGATACGTTTTTTGAATTTGCAAGCGATTTCTCCGGAGGAGAAACTGTTTATGTAACATTAATTCCATTCAATGATGAAGGAGATGCAGTCGGCCCTTGTATTGAAGAAAGTTTTACGATAACATCTAATCCAACACCTGAATTACCTGAATGCACAAACCTAACTATCCCACTTAATAATGCGACCGATATTGTCGTTAATACGGACCTCGAATGGAGTGCTGTTGCTAACGCTGATGGCTATCGATTAAATGTAGTAGATACCTCTGATGGGAGTTTTGTAGTGAACAATGTTGATGTAAACAATGATCTTACATTCGAGTTTACATCAGATCTTGAAGAAGATACCATCTATGAGGTTACCATTACTCCCTATAATGATGAAGGAGATGCGGTAGGGTGCAGTACTGAAAATTTTAGGACTCAGATCATACCTATAGCTCCTGAGTGTACTAGTTTGGTAAGCCCTTCTGATGGGTCAACCAATGTCGATGTCGGTACAAGTCTAAGTTGGGTGCCGGTAGCAAATGCAACCGGATACTTGGTAATTGTAGGCACTACCAGAGATGGTATTGAAGTGGCCAATAATATAGATGTAGGAGCAAACACTTTTTATAATTTTAACGAGGATCTTCGGGAAAATACAACGCACTATGTGACCATTATACCATATAATGAAGAAGGAGATGCTACTGCTTGTATTGAAGAAAGTTTTAGAACAAATACAGTTCCTACAGTTCCTGCTTGTACGAATCTGACGAGTCCGCTTACAGGAGCAACTGATGTAGCAGTAGATGTTAATTTAGAATGGACGACAGTGACAGATGCAACCGGCTATCGTGTTACGGTTATCAATACAGCAACTACGACCACGCTTGTAAATAATGAAGATGTAAGTGCAGCCACAACCTATAATTTTGCAGCAGATTTAGATTTGGATACCACCTATGAGGTTACAATAACACCATATAATGCAGTAGGAGATGCAACTGCTTGTACTACGGAACAGTTTACTACGGTTGCAACGGTTACTACAGTTCCAGACTGTACGAATCTGACGAGTCCGCTTGCAGGAGCAACTGATGTAGCAGTAGATGCTAATTTAGAATGGGCCACAGTGGTAGATGCGATGGGCTATCGTATTACGGTTATTAATACGGCGACTACGACCACGCTTGTAAATAATGAGGATGTAAGTGCTGCTACTACCTATGATTTTGTAGCAGATTTAGATTTGGATACCACCTATGAGGTAACAATAACGCCATATAATGCAGCGGGTGATGCAACGGCCTGTACTACGGAACAGTTTACTACGGTTGCAACAGTTACCACAGTTCCAGACTGTACAAATCTGACGAGCCCACTTGCAGGAGCAACTGATGTAGCAGTAAATGTTAATTTAGAATGGGCCACAGTGGCAGATGCGACGGGCTATCGTATTACGGTTATTAATACGGCGACTACCACCACGGTCATAAATAATGAAGATGTAGGTGCAGCTACTACCTATGATTTTGCAGCAGATTTAGATTTGGATACCACCTATGAGGTTACAATAACACCATATAATACAGTGGGTGATGCAACGGCTTGTACTACGGAGCAGTTTACTACGGTTTCAACAGTTACTACAGTTCCAGACTGTACAAATCTGACGAGCCCTGTTGCAGGAGCAACTGATGTAGCAGTAGATGTTAATTTAGAATGGGCTACAGTGTCAGATGCAACGGGCTATCGTGTTACGGTTATTAATACGGCGACTACGACCACGGTGTTAAATAATGAAGATGTAAGCGCAACCACAACCTATGATTTTGCAGCGGATTTAGATTCGGATACCACCTATGAGGTAACAATAATCCCATATAATGCAGTTGGAGCGGCTATGGGTTGTTCAACTGAACAATTCACCACTCAAGTTGTTAGTTCAGCAGAAGTGCCGGAATGTACAAGTCTGATTGAACCAGAAAATCTAGAAGCAGATGTTGCGATAACAACGAATTTAGAATGGACCTCGGTATCAGACGCTATTGGCTATCAAGTTTTTGTAGGTACAAGTGCCGGAGGTAATGATATTGTCGATGCAGATGAAGTTATAACTACTAACTACAACTTTTCAAACAATCTGTTAGAGGGAACTACCTATTTTGTTAGAATTATTCCATTTAATGATGCCGGAAACGCAATAGGTTGCCCGGAAGTATCATTTACTACTCAATTGGAAGAAGAAACAAATGAGGACCTATTGCCGGATATAAAATTCGGATTATCACCTGATGGAGACGGTATCAATGATTTTTGGAATATTGATGGTATTGAACAGTACCCGGACAACACCGTTGAGATTTATAATCGCTGGAACGATTTGGTTTTTCAAATAAAGAATTATGATAATAGCAGAAATGTCTTTAGAGGTACTGCTAATAAAGCAACTTCTTTAGGAGCAAGTGACCTTCCCGAAGGCACATATTTCTTCAATATTACCATAAATGAAGGTGGAGCAACACAAACAAAAACCGGATTTGTAGTCCTAAAACGATAAGACGATGAAAAAGTTACAGATACACAATACAATCATCTTATTCGCATTGGGATTATGCGCAGTCAAAGCGCAACAAACACCGGCTTTTACTGATTATAATTACAACCCGTTCATAATCAATGCCGCCTATGCAGGTACCCATAGTGAAGCAGAAGCAGTGTTAAGCAACTCAGGTTTCAATAATCAAATAGACGGTGCGCCAAAAAACTTTTACCTTTCTTTTAATACGGCAATTAACGAAGGTAAAATGGGATTGGGAGCATTTATTATGAACGACCAGATAGGTGTGACCAATGCAACACAAGCCTCTATTGCGTATTCCTACAAGCTGTTTTTCGATTTTAAAAGTAATCGCCCGTATTGGCAATTATATGATAGGACTGTACTTTCTTTTGGAGTTACCGCGGGGGTATTACAATACGAAGAGAATTTATTGGAATTAGGCATACAAAACGACCCTAACTTTGCTGAAAACATTAATAGTGCGCTACCCGCAGCAGGACTTAGCGTACTATTTGGTCATGGCAACTTTTTTGCTGGAGTATCAGTCCCTAACGTTTTGGGAGATCGATTACTAAATCAAGATAATTTAAATCTATCTAGACCTATTTACGGCTATACCGGCTATCATTTTGTAATGAATAAATACAATCCTAGCTTTATCATAAAACCAAGTCTGTTATTCAAATATGAAAACGGTGCACCTTTTCAAGTTGACACCAACATCAGCATTCGTTACAAGAATAACTTTGAGGCAGGTGTTGGTTTTCGTACCAGTAATTCCTTTAACATAGCAGCAGGTTTTTACTTATTTAAAAATTTAAGAGCTATGTATAACTATACACAAGGCACTGGCAATTCACCTCTTGGAAGTACGCATGGTATTTTATTAAGTTTTAGAGCTGGAAAAGGATATCAACAGATATAAAATATCAAAGAAATAAGTATTTGTTTAGCCTATAGTTAGCAGAAATTGATAGACAATCTGGAGTATTTTTTGGTAAAATTTTAAGAAATATATTGATTAATTTCAACCATTATTAATCAACCCACCAAAAATGAAACAGCTAATTACCGGTTTGCTGTGTCTGTCCTTTTCAGTTTCAACTGCTCAAGGAACACAGTTACTACGTCAACCTACAATTTCTAATACTCATATTGTATTTGTTTATGCCAATGACCTTTGGAAAGTTCCTATTGCTGGAGGTGACGCAGTACGTTTAACTTCTGATGAGGGTTACGAATCGGTGCCGCATTTTTCACCGGATGGTAAATTGGTTGCATTTACAGGTCAGTATGATGGTAATACTGATGTTTATGTTGTGCCATTGGAAGGAGGTTCACCTAAACGACTAACATGGCATCCCTTTGGAGATTATGTTACCGGTTGGACTCCCGACGGAAAGGTGTTATTCAGATCGGCCAGAAAAGCCCACCCTACTCAAATAAATAAGTTATACGCGGTAAGTACTGAGGGCGGATTTCCTGAAGAAATAGATATTCCAAGGGCATCATATGGCGAATTATCTGATGATGGTTCACATCTTGCATATACTCCCATCACTTCTTGGGATGCTGAATGGCGAAACTATCGTGGTGGACAAGCAATGCCTATTTGGATTGTTGACATGAAAACAAAAGAGCTTACTACAACCTCACAAAAAGATCAGGAGCGGCATTTGGATCCTGTTTGGGTTGGTAAAAAAATATTCCATTTGTCAGAGCGAGACTACGCTAGTAATATATGGTCATTTGACACCGAAACAGGACAAGAAAAGCAGCATACTTTTCATAAAAAGTTCGACATAAAAAGTCTGGATGCTTTTGGTAATTCGATTGTTTATGAGCAAGGTGGTTATTTACACATCCTAAATGCTAACGATAATAGTACAAGGCAATTAGAAATCAATGTAAAAGGCGACCAAGATTTTTCGAGAGTACGTTGGGAAAATGTAAATGGAAGAAGCTTGGCTAATCCGAACATTTCACCTACCGGAAAACGAGCAATATTTGAACACAGGGGTGAGATTTTCACGGTACCGAAGGAAAATGGTAGCTGGCGTAATCTGACCAATTCATCAGGCGTAGCCGATCGGTATCCTATCTGGTCCCCAAAAGGAGACCGCATCGCATGGTTTTCTGATAACTCAGGAGAGTATCAACTTGTAATTGCTGATCAACAAGGCGCTGTTAAAAAAGAGATTGAACTTCCGGCAAATACTTTCTATTTTGTTCCTGATTGGTCTCCTGATGGCAAACACATTGCCTATTCTGATACGGATTATAATGTTTGGATTACTACCATTTCAACAGGAAAATCAGTAAAAGTTGCAACCGACAGATACGCACATCCTAATCGAACCATGAACCCTGTTTGGTCGCCCGATAGTAAGTGGATAGCATACCCTAAACAGCTGGATAGTCATTTTAAAGCCATTTTTGCTTATAATGTTTCGTCAAAGCAAACGGTTCAAATTACTGATGGTATGGCCGATGCGATTAGTCCAGTTTGGGATGAAAAAGGGAAATACCTGTACTTTTTAGCGAGTACTGATTACGGATTAAATAGTGGCTGGCTCGATATGAGTTCGTATGATCCGCAAGTCAATAGAAGTTTATATTGTGCGGTACTTTCAAATAAGGATAAGGCACCTATAATGCCTAAAAGTGATGAGGAGACTGCTTTAAAAAATACGGCAGAAAAGGATAGCTCAAAGAAGAAAAAATCCAAGAAAAAATCAGATAAAAAAGAGGACGAAAAGTCTTCTGATGCAATAACTGTGACCATCGATAGCGGAGTTCAAAATAGAATCGTCGCTTTAAAACTGGACGCACGTAATTATTTGGGACTAATCGCTGGATCAGAGAAAAAACTGTTTGTTTTCGAAGCGGTACCCAATGAGCAAGGTGCGAGTATTCATTCTTATGACGTCGAAAAGCAGAAAAAAGAAGACTATGAGTCGGGAGTAAGAAACGCAGTTATAAGCGCTAATCGAAAAAGCCTGCTGATACAAAAAGGAGGTAATTGGATGATTAGTGCAACCTCAGGAAAACCAAATGCAAGCAAAGATGGAATTAACACCAACTTGAAAGTTAAAGTAGATCCAAAAGCAGAATACCATCAAATATTTAAGGAAGGCTGGCGATTCATGCGTGATTTCTTATATGTTGATAATGTACACGGCGCCCCATGGGATGATGTGTATAAATGGTATGCACCGTGGATTGATCATGTGCGTCATCGCACGGACCTTAATTATGTGGTCGATATTATGAGTGGAGAAGTTGCTATTGGACATTCGTATGTTTATGGAGGCGATTTTGTCGATTTAGATTTTGTACCAATCGGTTTATTGGGTTGTGATCTTGTTTTAGAAAATGGAGGCTATAAAATCGATAAAATTTATACAGGTGAAAGCTGGAATCCCCAAAACAATGCGCCATTGGCAATACCAGGAATCAATGTAAAAGAAGGGGAGTATTTGGTTGCTGTAAATGGCAAGGAGTTATTACCAAATTCAAATCCGTATGCCGCTTTTGAACAAACTGCGGGTAGAGCCACAACAATTATGGTGAATTCAAAACCCGGACTTGCCGGAGCGAGAGAAGTTTTGGTAACGCCGGTTCAAAATGAAAATGGACTAAGAACATCCGCCTGGATAGAAGGGAATAGAAAAAAGGTAGATGAATTATCGGGTGGCAAATTAGCATATGTATACGTACCTAATACCGGCGGAGGCGGATTTACTTCATTTAACCGGTATTACTTTTCTCAACAAGATAAAAAGGGAGTAATTATTGACGAGCGTAATAACGGTGGAGGCTCTGCGGCGGATTATATGATTGATATTATGAACCGAAAACTGTTTGGCTATTTTAATAGTAAAGCTGGAGATAATAGACCATGGACAACTCCTATTGCTGGTATTTGGGGTCCTAAGGTAATGCTAATTAATGAACGTGCAGGCTCAGGAGGAGATTTATTGCCATATATGTTTAAAGAAGCCAAAATAGGAACTTTAGTAGGTACTAGAACATGGGGTGGATTGGTAGGTACATGGGATACCCCACCGTTTATTGATGGGGGTCGAATGGTAGCACCCCGAGGGGGCTTCTTTGATGCCGATGGAGAATGGGCTGTAGAAGGCGAAGGGGTCGCTCCAGATATTGAAGTAATTCAAAACCCAAAACAGGTACTTCAAGGCAAAGACCCTCAACTGGAAGCAGGGGTGAAGGAAGCAATGCGTTTATTAAGACAAGGAGAATTTCAATTAAAACCTGAACCAGCAGCACCAATTCGATCGAAACGTCCCGCCGGATTTAAGAAATAGTTTCATAAACCAGCAACGTTAGTTACATTAACTTGCAAGGTCTTTCCGGCCTTGTAGGTTTGGACTAATATGGCTTGGCTTGATAAAAGTAGCCTTACAAGTTACGCTCCCGTGTCGGGAATACCTCACAGATCAATATACAGATGATGACATTTGCTAATCAAATACTTGGTTTTTTAAAGCAGTTGGGTTTCAACAAGCGGTTACCAAAAGGAATCAAGATTCTCCATCCGTTTCACGATGAAACTGTGATGGATTTGGTGCAGCAGTTTTACCAGAAGTATTATAATGACACTAAACAACGTAAGTTGGTTTTGGGAATTAATCCAGGAAGGCTGGGTGCTGGTGCAACGGGTATTCCGTTTACCGATCCCAAGAGACTTCGGAATGTTTGTAATATTCACACCGATATCCAATTGCATGAACCTTCTTCTGTTTTTGTGTATGAAGTGATTGAAGCATTTGGTGGAGCAGAGCAGTTTTACAATGAGATATATATTTCGTCCGTTTGCCCGCTTGGTTTTGTCATTGAAGATGAAAAAGGCCGCGTTAAAAACTATAATTATTACGATAGCGCGAAGCTTACAAAAACTGTACAGCCGTTTATAGTGAAATCTATTAAAGAACAACTTGAATTCGGTATTGAAAGAGATCAGGTGTTTTGTATGGGTACCGGAAAAAACTACAAGTTTTTGAATGGGTTGAACAAGAAAGAAGGCTTTTTCAAAGAGGTGATTCCAATAGAACATCCTCGATATGTGATGCAGTATAAAATGAAACAGAAAGAACGTTATATTGAAAAATATATCAGCGCGCTGCGAGCATGAACTATTAAATAAGTAGTAAATAAGAAAACTTAGAAGAGGGAGTAAATAATTCCCTTATGTGCCTTCTAGCTTAAATAGCCTTACGCTTTAATTTGGTTTTCCTTCTTTCTAGTTGATCTTTTAAATCATCTATAGTAGCTAAAACTGACTTTTCAAAGTCAATTTCATCAGATGAGGCCACAATTTGTGGTCCCTTTAAACTTAGTCGTATGGTGCATATATGTCCAAAATCATCTTTTGTATTCTCCTTTTTAAAAAAAACATCTGCACGAATGACATCAGAATATTTCTCCTCAAGACGGTTTAATTTTTTCTCAAGAAGTTCTTGGAGTCTAGCACTAGCTGCTATATTAACATATTCGTAGACGATTTGCATTTTTTTGATTTTCGATGAAAGAATAAAGATTATGCCGCCTTTTTAAGTAGGTCTAGCATAGGACAGCGCTTACAACGTTTGTTTTCGCCTTTTTTAAACTTTTTGCAGCATTTGGTCTTACAATTCTTGTGAACCTTTATCTGCTTAACGTCAATTTTCTTTTTAGACTTTTTACCCATGCCGAATTACAACAACTCGACAAATGTAGTTATTTTAAATTGATCTAAATAAGCTTTAAGTGTTAAAAAAAGAATTTTAGGCTTCTTCTGTAATAGAGGCAGCACTTTCTGCGCTTATCAGTTGTACATCGCGGTCAAACAGGTATAATCCGCCTTTATCATTACCAATGAGATTGATTTTATCTAAAACAGTACGAGCCAAGGCCTCTTCTTCAATTTGTTCGGCAACATACCACTGTAAAAAGTTATGGGTGGCATAATCTTTTTCCTCTAGGGTAATATGTACAAGATCATTAATACTTTTAGAAACGAAAATTTCATGGTCATAAAGCTCTTGAAACATTTTTTGAAAAGTGCCAAAGTCTTTTTTAGGAGCACTTAATTCTGAAACAGTGGCATGACCACCACGTTCGTTAACGTATTTTACTAGTTTAAGCATGTGCATACGTTCTTCATCAGAGTGTTCGTACATAAATGCAGCAACCCCTTCTAGTCCTTTTACTTCTGCCCAACACGCCATTGATAAATATACCTGAGATGACTCAGCTTCAATTCGTATTTGATTATTTAGTGCTTTTTCTAATTTTTTTGATAACATAACTCTTCCATTAATAATGTAAAGTTAGCCAAAGAAGCTTGATTATTTCAGTAGAATGAATTTAAACTATCAATGCCTCAATTGGTTTTGACAATAAGAATTACGCACTGAGAATCTCCGGGCTAAAGATCACACTTTCTTATGTAATGCTAACTGAATTCGTTTTCTTGGAATATCGACCTGTAGCACCTTTACAATAAGCTGTTGATGAAGGTGTACATGCTCATTGACATCTTTTACAAATGAGTCTGACAAATTAGAGATATGAATAAGACCACTTTCCTTAATACCAATATCGACAAAACACCCAAAATTGGTAATGTTATTGACGATTCCTGAGAGCAATTGCCCTTCTCTTAAATCGGTAATGGTTCTCACATTTTGATCGAAGGTAAACATCTTAGCTTTTTCACGAATGTCTAAACCTGGTTTTTCAAGTTCTTTTATAATATCTTGAAGAGTAGGAAGCCCTACGGTTTCTGTACAATAATTATCTAGGTCAATCTGATTCAGTATTTGGGTATTTCCGACCAGACTAGATAGCGGAGTATTGGCATCTTTTGCCATTTGCTTAACAATGCAATAGCTTTCAGGATGAACGGCAGAATCATCTAAGGGGTTAGTGGCTTGTTTGATTCTTAAAAACGCAGCTCCTTGTTCAAAGGCTTTGCCGCCCAAACGTGGAACTTTTTTAATATCGGTTCTGCTATTAAAACTTCCATGTTCATTGCGATAGTTAATAATGTTTTCGGCTAATTTTGGTCCGATACCAGATACATAACTCAGTAGTGAAGCACTTGCCGTATTAATGTTTACCCCAACAGTGTTCACACAACTTTCGACAACAGTGTCTAATGAGTTTTTCAATTTGGTTTGATCTACATCGTGTTGATATTGGCCAACCCCAATCGATTTTGCATCGATCTTCACTAACTCCGCAAGTGGATCTGCCAATCTTCGTCCAATAGAAACTGCGCCGCGAACCGTGACATCATAGTTTGGGAACTCATCTCTTGCAATTTTAGAAGCGGAGTAAATAGATGCGCCTGCCTCACTAACAACAAAAACTTCCACTGGATTTTTGAATGCAATTCGTTTTACCAATCGTTCGGTTTCTCTTGAGGCAGTTCCGTTTCCAATAGCAATTGCTTCAATTTTATGCGCATCAGCCAAAGAGCTTATCTTTTTAATTGCTTCCTTGTCCTTGTTTTGAGGTGCATGCGGATAAATGGTTTCGTTATGTTTTAACTCGCCCTGCGCATTTAAACATACCACTTTACAACCGGTCCTGAATCCGGGATCAATAGCTAAAATTCTCTTTTCACCTAAAGGAGCACCTAACAACAATTGTTTCAAGTTTTTTGAAAACACTTTTATGGCGTCATCATCAGCTTGTTCTTTTGCTTTTTTAAGTCGTTCGTTTGATAGGGTAGGAAAAAGCAATCGTTTATATGAATCTTTGATTGCTAATTCTATTTGATCGGTACATTCATTATTCGATCGAATAATACGATCTTCTATTTTAGTTAACGCCCGGTCGTGATCAATCTCGATTTTTACCCGAATAAACCCCTCGCTTTCTGCTCGTAAAATGGCTAGCAATCGATGTGATGGGCATCGTTTTAGCGCTTCACTCCAGTTAAAATAATCTCGAAACTTTTGCGCCTTTTCTTCATCCTTTTTAGTGCCAACAACCTTAGTGGTGATGATAGCGTAATTGTCTAGTTGATATCTAACGTTGTTTCGAATATCTGTCCGCTCGTTAATCCATTCTGCAATGATATGCCGCGCGCCTTCCAACGCCTCGTCCTCATTTTGGATAGTTTCATTTAAGTATTTAGAAGCGATGAATTCAATAGCATCACTCTTTTGACTCATTATGATTTTTGCGAGCGGTTCTAGCCCATTTTTAATTGCGGTTTCTGCCTTCGTTTTTCGTTTTTTCTTGTAGGGTAAATACAAATCTTCTAAAACGATTAGTTCAGAACAAGATTCGATTTTTTGCTTGAGTTCAGCCGTAAGAATGCCTTGTTCTTCTAAGGCCTTCATGATGGCAATTTTGCGCTTTTCTAATGCTTCAAATTGGCTTTTAAACCTAACAATTTCTCCGATTTGCACCTCATCTAAATTGCCAGTCCGCTCCTTTCTATAACGAGAAATAAATGGGATGGTACAATCCTCATTTAGGAGTTGAATGGTATTTTCAATGCTATTTTGAGAAAGCTGCGTATGGTTGGTGATGTATTGGGTTAGGGTCATGTTTTTAAGTCTTCAGTCTTCAGTTGGCAGTACGCAGTAATATGTTTTAGTTAACCACGTGGGCCATGAATTATTAACCGTTAAGAGTAATCAGTTTTTAGTTTTCAGGTTATTGAATAGGTAGTAAATTGGATTTTTGCCAACTGCCAACTGCCAACTGCCAACTGCCAACTGTTAGCTAATCCCCTCCCCATTGTGCACTCCAGCCTCATCCGGATTGACAAACACTAATTTGCCTTCGGCATTCTCGGTCATCAAAATCATTCCTTCACTCTCAACACCACGTAATGCTCTTGGTGCCAAGTTGACTAGCACAGTAACTTGTTTGCCAATGATATCTTCTGGTTTAAAGCTCTCGGCAATTCCTGAAACAATGGTGCGGGTATCAATTCCCGTATCTACTTTTAATACCAGTAACTTCTTGGCCTTTGGCATTTTTTCTGCTTCAATAATGGTGCCTACACGCATATCGAGTTTAGTGAAATCATCAAAAGTAATGGTTTCTTTTTGCGGCTCAGCAGTTTTATTTTCCGCTTCGTTTGCCTTTTTAGTGGCTTCTAATTTATCCAATTGTGCCTGTATTTCTTTGTCTTCTATTTTAGCGAACAGGAGCTCACTTTTATTAATAGTATGGCTCGATGGAATAAGAACTTCTTTTGAAGTAACATCGCTCCAGGAGATAGTCCTATCAACTGCGCTCGAGGTGACATTGAGTATATTTTTAAGCGTGCCAGATGTAAACGGTAAAAAGGGCTCACTTAAAACAGCAAGTCCGGCGGCAATTTGAAGTGCCACAAACATGACTGTTTTGGTTCGCTCTTCATCCGTTTTAATGGTTTTCCAAGGCTCTTCATCAGCTAAGTACTTATTGCCAAGACGAGCAAGATTCATCAACTCTTGACTCGCTTCTCTAAATCGGTATTTTTCAATGGAACTTGCAATAATATTAGGAAATGCTTTTAACTGTGCCAATGCTTGTTCATCAACCTCATTATAGGTAGATGGGGTAGGAACTTTACCACCATAGTACTTGTGTGTAAGTACCGCTACACGGTTAATAAAGTTACCAAAAATCGCAACAAGCTCGTTGTTATTCCTAGCTTGAAAATCTTTCCATGTAAAGTCATTATCCTTATTTTCCGGGGCGTTAGCGGTTAAAGCGTAGCGAAGTACATCTTGCTTATCAGGAAACTCTTCTAAATACTCATGCAGCCAAACCGCCCAGTTTTTTGAGGTGGAGAGCTTGTTACCTTCTAAATTTAAAAATTCGTTAGCCGGCACATTTTCAGGAAGTATATAACTGCCTTCTGCTTTTAACATCGATGGGAATATGATACAGTGAAAAACGATATTATCCTTCCCTATAAAATGGACTAATTTCGTGTCTTTGTCCTTCCAATAGGGTTGCCAATCTTTTCCTTCGCGCTCGGCCCATTCTTTCGTAGATGAGATATAGCCAATAGGTGCATCGAACCAAACATAAAGTACTTTGCCTTCGCCACCTTCAACAGGAACCGGAATCCCCCAATCTAGGTCTCGTGTTACTGCCCGAGGCTTCAATCCATCATCGATCCACGATTTACATTGCCCATAGACATTAGCTTTCCAATCTTTTTTATGTCCTTTTACGATCCACTCTGTTAGAAAATCGGTATAACGATCTAATGGTAAAAACCAGTGCTTAGTTTGTTTTAAAGTTGGCTTTGCGCCTGAAATAGTCGACTTCGGGTTAATCAAATCAGTGGCATTTAATGAGCTACCGCAGTTTTCACACTGATCGCCATAGGCTTCTTCATTTCCGCAGTTAGGACAGGTGCCGGTAACAAAACGATCCGCTAAAAATTGATCCGCTTCGGCATCATATAATTGCTCGGTAACTTCTTCAATAAAATCACCTTTAGCATGTAATGTTTTAAAAAATTGAGAGGCAGTTTCGTGATGTATCTTAGCTGAGGTACGTGAATAATTGTCAAAGGCAATACCAAAATCAGCAAACGACTGTTTGATAATGCCATGATATTTGTCAATAACCTCCTGAGGAGAAACACCTTCTTTTTTAGCCTTCATCGGTATCGCCACACCATGTTCATCACTTCCGCAAACAAATAATACGTCATTATCTGTTAGGCGAAGGTATCGTGCATAAATATCGGCTGGGACATAAACCCCGGCTAAATGACCAATATGAATGGGTCCGTTAGTATAGGGTAGCGCGGCTGTTATAGTATAGCGTTGTTTTGATGCTGACATAAATGGATTTTCTGAAGGCACAAAAATAAAGCATTGTAATGAAATGAGCCATCGTAATTAAGTCGATGTCAATTGAAGTGTTGCATAGCGAATTACATCTAATAAATAAAAAACAGTAGATGCAAAAAAGCCCATAAGAATGAAGCTTACGGGCTTTTTTATTATGCGATAATTTATTTGCTTATCGAAGAAGTACCGTTCTACTATAATTTCTATCAATTGTAGCGATGCGGTAAATATATTGCCCGGTGGCGAGACGCATATTCGCTTCTTCTTTAATATTGATAGTAGAAACACCTTCGGGCATCATTTCATTTCGTAAAGTAGCGATGACCTGACCCAACACATTGTGAAGTTTAACATCCATATGCATCGCTTTTGGCGCATTGATATAAATGGATGTCTGTCCGTTATCATCATAAATGGCGTTGTGAATAAAATCTGCGGTATCTTCAGTAATATCTTCTTCCACATCAAGACTGGATACACAACCAAAACCTAAATCAAGATCTTCATATGTGTTGTATAGTGCCTGATCGACAATATCGCTTTCAATACAAAGCCACTCTTTCATGACAGTACCGTAAACGGCTCTAAAATCAACACTAAAATTCATGTTTCCGCGTCTATCGAGTGCCTGTAGGTCAGGGTGGTTTCCAATAAATCCATTGTCCTCTAATCCGGGTCCAAATAACATCATGTTACTTGCTGATCCATGATCAGTACCAGCTGATCCGTTTTCTTCTACCCTACGACCAAATTCAGAAATGGTCATACTTAATACATCACGATCTTTCTCAACAGTAGCTAGATCGTTATAAAATATTTGAAGGTTATTAGATAAATCGAGCATTAGTCTTTGATGGGCCTCTAGTTGTCCCGAATGTGTATCGAAACCGCCAAGGCTAATCATATATACTTTAGTGCCTAAATTTCCTTTGATTAAACGAGATACGATACGAAGTTGACGTCCCATTCTTGTATCTGTATAGTTTGCGGTATCGAACGAACGTTGAAAGGCTTCATGTATCACGCCTGCGTAGGTTATGGTATTGTTAGCAGAGCCTTTCATGAACTGTAATTGTTCACCGTAAGTACAATCAGGTATTTGAGATGTGTCATATAAATCTCCACCGGAAGCGATCTCGAATAATCGTTGCGGATTAGCAACGGTAAATGCGTAATTAGTTTCTATCCCGTCAAAAATGAGATTGCCTATGCTGCCAATTTGTATAGCAGCAGGCATTGGTGGTGGATCTAATAAATAATCAGGGAACTTACCTTCAAAGTAGCGACCCATCCAACCGGTGTAATCAGTTTCTCCGGGATTGGTATTCGCCCAATTATCAGATCCTGTAAAATGCGATAAATTTTGATTTTCGTAACCTACACCATGCACCACTTTCATAGCTCCATCTCCCCACATTTGTTCCATAGCGGTAAGGTAATTTGGTATGCCAAAATCAGGGGAAAGGTTGGTCAGCTGTTCTTCTAAAATTCGAATATTAGGGCGCCTTTGGGCATAGGTGTCATAATCGTAAATAGGTACAATGGTATTTAAACCGTCGTTACCTCCACTCAAACGAATGATAATGACAACGCGATCTCCTTCGGCCTGACTAATTGCTGATGCTAATCGTGAAGGTTGCGCATAGGTAATAGGACTATTGGCCAACATAAAGCTTCCTCCTGTGGCAAGACCAAGGGCCTGCAAGAAAGAACGTCGGTTCCATTTTTTGTGCTCTAAAGCGTGCTTGTCTACTTTTTGTGGGCTCACTGGGGCAGTACGCCCTGTATTATGATGGTTGCACATAGCTTTTTATTTAAGTTGGTATTCGGGTAAACGGGCAATATGAACTAATAAAAATGTCATTTGAAGGGGTGCGGATTCCCAATCGAGATTCCATAAACCAGCTTCAAAATAGTTTTCGGGGACTTCACTTTTAAATGTGTCAGTAGCAACATCGTACTCAGATCCTAATGTTAACCCTTTAGCTAGTAAGGTGTCAACAATAAGTTGAGTGACCTGTTCTGGATCATTATTTAATCCAGCAATCGATTTGCCATATGCTCGTAAAGATTCTGGATCACGATTATAAATGTCAAACGTCAATACCTCAATCATTTGCCAACGCAATGTAAGCGTACTCGAGTTGATCCAGGTTTTATTACGTTGCCAACCAGCCACATCAACAGGATTGAAGATTTCCTGTTGTAATAAACCAGTAAACTGAACTAAGCGGCGAAGCATTGCATCTTCAATAGGTAGACTGGTCTCATTTAAATATATAAGAGCAGTATCATAAGGACTCTTAATTATTGTACCGAATGCAAACTCATTAAAAAAGTGTTCACTTTTAAATAACTGCAGTAAAACAGGCTCTAATTCGAAATTATTAGCGATCATGGTTTGCGCCATGCCGGATACGATGTCTTCAGAAACTGTAGGGCTCACAAAATAGCGATACATTTTTTCGCAAATGAATTCGGCTATTAATTGAGTGCGTTGTGTAAACAGATTATCATGAACACCTTGATAATCAAAATTTGCTGTTTGACCAAAAATGGTTTTGTTGCCATCATCAAATTCTGTGGCATCGAATGTGATGGGACCCCAATCAACTGGTCGATTCACATATCCGGAAAGTGCCCTTGCAGTTTCCACAATATCATCTTCGGTATAACCGTTTCCTTCGCCAAGGGTAAATAATTCGTATAATTCACGCGCATAATTCTCATTTGGATTAGCACGAAAGTTTTGGCGACCGTCTAAGTAGTCTAACATGGCGTTAGACAATCCTATCTCCATCACCAACGTTTTAAAATTACCAAGAAAAAGCGTTTGTAATAAATTGTAATACTGGTATAAATAAGAAGGAGCGTCATAGACTCGGCGTTCTGTTACCAAATGATTACTCCAGAAAAACACCATACGTTCTCTAAAGCCGTTCGCTTTAAGATCTTTAATTCCTTGTAATTGCCAATCTCTAAATTGTTCGTTAGATTGATCTCGAATTTGTTCTTCCCTTTGCTCATCTGCCGGGACAGGACTCATTGGATCGATAGTGACCGGATAGTCATTTACTGTCCAATTGGCCCAAAAGGGAGGAGGAGTTGCCGGTAAGGCTTTTGCATCTGCAAAAATTTGATCAATTAATTGTCCGGGAGTTAGTAGCAGCGCATCTTCAATCTCCTGTTTAGAACCGCCAAAGGCTAATCTTCTAAAAACGTGATTTACTTTCTCTTCATTCCAAGGGTTTGCAGGGGTAGGAACATAGGGTGCCAAAGTGCCCGTGTTGCACGTCATTAATGTTTCCATAGTCGTTAGTTAATAAATGCTAGCTTGTGCATTGGTTAATTTAAAGTAGGTTATTGTCTTTAAATATAATTAGTTAACTAAAAATTGCGAATTTTATTTTATAAAAATTTAAGAATTTAACATAGCGCAATCCTTTTAAGTACGGTTTGTTTAAGCTATTTAGATGTCGAACATTCAACTTATGGCGCAACATAATGATCTTGGTAAAAAAGGAGAAGATAAAGCAATAGCGTATTTAAAAAGAAAAGGATATCAGATATTGGAAACTAATTTTAGATTCCAAAAGGCTGAGGTTGATATAGTTGCGTTAAAAAACGAAGTAGTTATTGCAGTTGAGGTAAAAACAAGATCGACGTCCGAATTTGGCGATCCTCAAGATACTGTGACCAAAAAGAAGATAAGTTTATTAGTTCAGGCAATGGATCATTACTTAAACGAAAATCAACTGGATTATGAACTGCGTTTTGATATAATTGCGATCATTTCAAATAAATTGGGGACAAAAATTGAACATTTAAAAGATGCATTCTATCATTTTTAAAAATAACACTAATTGTTTTATTTAAAACAATTAGTGTTATAATCTTGCTTTTTTGTTAGTTTTATGTATTTTTGTAATTCCTATTTACTAAGTAGATTATTAATAGGAGTCGTCTTAAATGTTTTTTTGAATACCTACCAATAGTTAAAACCAGGACCAATGAAAACAATTTCTTCGGTAGTAGAAGAATACATTAAATCGAAACCTTTTCTACTCAGTGCACTTTCTCAGGGCATTATTAATTTAACTTCTCTTTCCAGAAACATTAAGCCTGAAGTAGAAAATACCTTAGGTAAAGATGTGCGCAATGGTGCAATTGTCATGGCACTTAAAAGACTTTCTGGTGAGTTAGAATTTCGGGCAACACATCGCATTGTAAAGACGTTAAAGGATATAGGCGAAATTACAGTGCGTTCGTCGTTAAATGATTATACCTATAAGGTATCCGATAGTCTGTTGAGCAAACAGGCACAGCTAATTTCAAAGATTTACAATAATAAATCGGCTTTTTATACTTCCTCAAGGGGGGTTGGCGAATCCAATATTGTAATCAGTAATAGTTTGTCTGATTTGGTTGAAGAGATATTTAGAGGAGAACAACTTATTGAAAAACAAGAAAATCTTTCTTCAATTACGGTAAAGCTTCCAAAGGAAAATGTGAGTATTCCGGGAATTTATTATTTCATTTTCCAACGCTTATCATGGGAAGGGGTTAATATATATGAGGTGATTTCTACTTCTTATGAGTTTACCATTCTTGTTAGTGAAGACCAGGTGGACAAAGCATTTGGTGTAATCAAAAATTTAAAGGGATTATAGGGTTAGCGTATTTTAATTAAGCCATTTCTATTTGAGGTTTTAAAGAATTGACCACCGGGTTTGCGTACATGCCCAGAAATTCCTCTAATTCCTGTTTGTTTTTAGGATCGACCCTTCGTTCCACACGCCTGTCAAATTGCCTTTTTTCTTTTTCGTTGTACATTTTTTCATACTTATTGGTCTTATTCAATAAGTCATAAGCTATGTAGTTAGAAGGCCAAAGTTTGTAGTTTTTATATATAGAAGCGTCAATGCAATCCTTGAGGTCAGTTAGTTTTTTATTTAGCGGATGCTCGTTTTTTTGAATATCAGTTAATTCATTATTGAGTGGCTTACCTGCCGCAATGTGGATGCGTTTTTTATTTCCAGCTGCACCCTGGAGTATCGAATTGAAATCCTCATTATTGGTTTTAATATATTCAATTTGATTTTTTTTCGCCAGCAATTCCGGGATCTTCAATATATCAGTCGGATCGTATTCGTAAGAAATAGCAACAGGAACAATTTTTATTTTTTTGAAATACTCAAAGGAATCTCCTTCTGCCGCCATACTTATCATTTTTAGCACACCTTGTTGGGTTTGGTCATCACCATCTTTGGTGCGACCTTCTCGCTGAGCTATCCAGACTGAGCGATTATCTTCTAGCAACAAATGTTTTATGTAATCAGAAACTAATTGCGAGCTTTTTAGCATTTCTCTGGGGGCAAGGTTACGCATAATCATGAAGTTTCTGTTTAGTTTTGACAATGCCATTAAGAACGGCTTGTGTACTAAATTGCTGCCAATGGCAGAGGCTGTCATAATCAAATCATGATCATATAGTGCTACATTAAGCAAACTGGTGTCCAATATAATATCACGGTGATTTGAAATGTATAAATATGGTTGATCGCTGTCTAATTTATCAAAACCGCTAGTGGTAAATGCTTCACAACTACGAGCCAATACATTTTGAACTGAGTGATAAATTACTTTTGATTGAAAATCCTGAATAGACCTGCAGTTGTCTAGAATTGCCTTAATTTCATGTTCTTCCTTATCTGGGAATGTAAAGTTTAATAAGGCTTTGACCATAGGGTGTTGCACGCTTTGCTGCAATACAGCTTGCACTTCGTGGTCATGAAAGGGTCTTATAGCATCAAAATCCTGCAAAAAATGGTTGGTTTAATTGGTTGATACTGCAAATGAACAAAATAGAATGCGAACAAGAACAAATTGAACGTTAAACCCGAAAAACTTTTTGTGAATTTTCAGTTGTAATCCTAGCTATTTCGGTTGGAGTTTTGTCATAGATATCGACTAATTTATCCAATACATGGATAATATAACTGCTTTCATTTCGCTTTCCCCGATAAGGAGTAGGAGATAAATAAGGCGAATCTGTTTCTAAAACAATATGTTCTAGGGGAATTTGATTTAAAAACTGATCTATTTTTCCATTTTTAAAGGTGACAACACCGCCAATACCCAACATCATATTGTATGAAATGGCTTGATGAGCCTGTTTTAAAGTGCCTGTAAAGCAATGAAATATGCCGTAAAGGTCCTCGCCCTTTTCTTCTTCTAGAATCTCAAATATTTCATCAAAAGCTTCGCGACAATGAATTACAATAGGCAATTTATATTGTTTTGCTAGTTTGATTTGCTTTCTAAAGGCATCTTGTTGCAAGGATAAAGTAGTTTTGTCCCAATAGAGATCGATACCAATTTCACCAACGGCATAAAAACTTCTTTTTGTAAACAAGTCCTCAACTATGGCAAGTTCTTCTAAATAGTTTTCTTTTACATGTGTTGGGTGGAGTCCCATCATCAAAAAGACATTTTCCGGAAAGTCTTTTTCCAGTTGAAACATAGCTTCATTGTAAGTGGAATCGATTGCCGGAATAAAAAAACGAGAAATACCTGCACTCAGGGCACGACGAATCATTTCGTGACGGTCATCATCAAATGCTTCGCTATAAAGATGGGTATGCGTGTCGGTGATGGTCATGATAATAAACTTTTACTTCCCATTAAAATCGCTCATTGTTTGCGCTGGACCCGATAATACAAATGACTTGATAAGGCCAATCGATTTTTCCAAACGTTCAGGTAAAGCAGCGGCTTCTTCGTCATTCCACTTACCCAGTACATAATTAACCTGCCTTCCTTTTCCGAATTCGGCCCCTATACCAAAACGAAATCGGTTGTATTTTGTAGTATTTAGCTGAGCCTGTATGTCTTTTAATCCGTTATGACCGCCATCACTCCCTTTGGTTTTTAGTCTGATGCTGCCAAATGGTAAATTAAGATCGTCGGTAATTACTAGTAAATGCTCAATTGGTATTTTTTCTTTCTCTAACCAATATCGTACTGCTTTCCCACTTAAATTCATAAAAGTACTCGGCTTAAGCAGCAATAATGATCGGCCTTTTATTTTATGTGTTGTGGTTGAACCTAGTTTTGCGCTTTCGAATATCAAGGATTCCGCTTTTGCAAGGTGGTCAAGCACTTCGAAACCAATATTGTGCCGGGTACCTTCATAATCTGATCCGATGTTTCCGAGGCCAACAATTAGAAATTTTTTCATAGTATCTGTTTCTTCCAATAGTGAGGAAGTTTTTTGACGAAATAAACGTTTTAAAAATCCGAACATAAGTACTGTTTACTGCGCTGCGCAAAAATAGGGTAGCAAGTTTGGAGATGCAAGGGTGAGTGACAAAGTAGCAAAGCCGCAGGATTAGGGATAGTAGCATATACCCCGGCCCGCCGTAGTCTTGACGGAGGTGGGTAACCCCAAATAAAAAACGCCCCTGAAAAAGAGGCGTCTTTATTGTTAGTTGTTGAGCTAAAATTATTCTGCTGCAGGAGCCTCTGCTGCCGGAGCTTCCCCTCCTTCAGCTGCTGGTGCTGCATCATCATCGTCATCATCATCGTCATCATCAACAGAAGTTCTAGATCTACGAACTTGAACTACTACCGTGTTGTCTGGATGTAAGAATTTATAATCGTCATTTTCTAACTCAGTAATATATAATTTATTACCAATTTTTAGCTTAGAAATATCAGCTTCGATAAAGTCAGGTAAATTTTTTGGATACGCACGCACCGCTAGTTTACGACGGTTAATACGTAAAACACCACCGTTAAGAACACCGCGTGAAGTACCGACTGTGCGAACAGGAATATTCATGGTCACTTCTTTATCATCAAATGTTTGATAGAAGTCAACATGTAAAATACGGTCTGTTACCGGGTGAAACTGAATGTCTTGTAAAATAGCATTGATTTTGGTGCCATTCTCCAAATCGATCACAACTGTGTGCGCGTTTGGTGTGTAAACCAATTTTGAAAATGCTAATTCTTCAGCTGAAAAGTGAATTGGTTTATCTCCTCCGTAAATAACGCAAGGAACCTTTCCAGCATTACGTAAGGCTTTGGTCGCTACCTTGCCCACGCTTTCTCTTTCTGATCCTACGATTGTAATCGCTTTCATTGTAATATTTATTTATGTTTTGTTTTCTTATTTTTTCGCTTACGCGGCAGGAATAAGAACCTACATTAAAAATTTTGAACTTATTGATGTATTGGTATGCACACGGTGCATTACATCGGCAAATAAATTGGCACAACTAAGCACCTTTATTTTGTCGCTTTCTTGTTTTAAGGGTATTGAGTCAGTAATAATTAACTCTTTTAATTGTGATTTTTCAACCCGCTCATACGCATTACCTGATAACAATGCATGTGTGCAAATTGCACGAACACTTAAAGCACCACGCTCCATCATTAAATCGGCTGCTTTGGTAAGTGTACCTGCGGTGTCGACCATGTCATCAACCAATACCACATTTTTTCCGGTTACGTTACCAATTAATTCCATATGAGAAATGACATTGGCTTTTGCTCGTTGCTTGTAACAGATAACAACATCACTTTCGAGCGCTTTGCTATAGGCATATGCTCTTTTTGATCCACCCATATCAGGTGAAGCGATGGTAAGATTATCTAAATTCAATTCCTTTAAATAAGGAAGAAAAATTGTTGATGCAAACAAGTGATCAACCGGTTTTTCAAAGAACCCTTGAATCTGGTCGGCATGGAGGTCCATTGTAATAATACGTGTCGCTCCTGCTGCTTCCAGCATTTTTGCTATTAACTTGGCGGCAATTGGAACACGAGGTTTATCCTTACGATCTTGTCTTGCCCAACCAAAATAGGGTAATACTGCGGTTATATGTCTTGCCGATGCCCGCTTAGCAGCATCTAACATTAACAACATTTCCATTAAATGATCAGCGTTAGGGTGGGTTGAACCGATTATAAAGATCCTAGTTCCTCTTACTGACTCTTCAAATGACGGTTGAAATTCGCCATCGCTATAGGTCGAAGTAATCACTTTTCCTAATTCAGAACCGTAGCTTTTTGCGATTAATTCGCCTAACTCTTTACTTTGAGTACAGGCAAAAAGCTTGGGTTCTAGCTTATCATTTGACATGTTGTATGTTGTTGTGCTGTCGCTGTTTATACTACCCTAGTTAAAACAGGGTGCAAATTTAGAAATTTATTTGAAGGCGCGAAGTTTTAACGGTATTATTTTGATTGAGATATGAATATATTTTTTAGTTTTGCAGTCCGCTTACAGAAAAATGCTTCGGTGGTGGAATTGGTAGACACGTTGGATTCAAAATCCAATGCCCTCGGGCGTGTGGGTTCGACTCCCACCCGAAGTACAAAACCTTCTCGTTTTTGAGGAGGTTTTTTATTTTAAGCTAAATTGCTTTTACTGTATTTTTATAGCAAAATAATTCTAGTGCTTTTCCAAAAACCATATCCTAACAATCTTGATCTAGCTGGTGAGAATACCCGTATCAACAATTTTATAATTGATTTCTTAGTATCAATTATTTTAGCATATATGGCGGCAAAGTTTACTAACGAATTATCCGGAGATAGTTTAATGTCGTTAGTGGTTTTTATAATGATCCGGTTTATGTATTATTTTCTTCCGGAAAAAATCTATGGTAAGACCTTGGGAAAAATGATAACTAAAACGAAAGTGGTCGACATTAATAGACAAGAGCCAACTACCTTAATGCTAATCAAACGTACTTTACTACGAGCTGTAACTTTACTACTAACCTTTATAAGTGACGAAAACGTAGCATTTCATGATCAATTTTCAAAAACATACGTGGTAAACGAAGTATAAAAGTATTAGTTGTTAAACCATAATGATTCTTCGTAATCTTCCGTTCGGGATGCAGCTTCTCTGTTTTTCATGCGGTAATGGTTGTGGTCAAGTTCTTTGCTACGGTATCCAAGTAAGTGAAAGAATTGTTTGGCGAAAAAAATTGCGATTCTTCTGTTAACAATAAGGGCATCACGCGTATCTGATTCCCATTTGATTCCCGGTAAATAAGAAAGAAAGCGATCAAATTTAATATTTCGCAATAATTTAGATAGATCTAAAAATAATCTTGGAACGGCCTTAATTGTATAAAAGCCATCTTCTCCACTACTTTGGTATAAGGGCATAAATAATCTGCCATTAGTTGATGATATTATGGGCTTTTGATCACTTTCACCCAGTTGCTGACCTTTGCGAACTTTTTCAAAATTGACAAAACCGGGAAGCATTTCAAATTTTTCACCAGGTTGTATTTTGTAGTGATAGAAGATCTCATAAATGTCTTTACTGTGTACATAATTCTTAGCTAATAGGTCATAGTAATGATAATAATCAATTGAATTTTTATCAATTACACCTGCATAAACTAAGGACAAATAAATGAATGCTACATTGTTTTCAATTGCAGATAACTCATCATGCTGACCAGCCTCATACCCAAAAGCTACATAACCAAGCTCATTAATATAACTTAAAAGAGGTCCTTCTAGATACTCTTCAATTCCTAGAATAGTAGGAACAGGATACTGTTCAATAAACTTTCGGTTAAGTAAGCTATCATTTACTGTTAGAAACGGAATAGTCATTCCCGAGGTGGTGTGTAGATCCATAAAATAATATGGCCCCTGATCATTATTCATTATTGATTTAATAGTTCGATAAAGGTCGACCTGCTCAACTTCATCATTATTGGTGGGATTGAAAGAACCATCTTTTATTGCTGATATACGTTTCTTAGTCCACAACCGATTAAGATCTTCTTTATGAAAACGTTTACCCTGTTGTAATGCCCAAATATTTCCGCTTATGGCATACAATGAGCCCTTTAATGGGACCTTGTTTTTATCTATTTCGTCTATAACTTGCTTCAAGGCAAACACACCTGAAGGTTCATTTCCATGAATTCCACCAGTGAAAATTACTGTGGGCCCTTTTCCTTTGAATTTTCCAATTATACGTTCGACTTCTATGGTCCTATTTAAAGCTTTGCTATATACTTTAGGCATTTAAAAATGGGCTTAGGTCTTTAACACTAATGATACCTACTAATTGTTTGTCTTGAAGGATTGGCAAACAACCTATTTTATGTTTTTCCATAAGTGAAATGGCATCTTCTATTTTTGTGGTGGGACTTGCGTAAATTACATCACTTACCATGATATCACTTACCAAAGTATTTTCATCATAACTCATTTTTTTTCTTTGGTTTTCTACATGAACCCAGGTGAGAATACCGCAAAACTCTTTCGAGTTGTTCTCTACCGGTAGGTGATGAATGTTTTTCCATTGCATAATACTCGTAGCCAATTCAGCCAAATCATTTTCGTTCGCAGTATATAGTTGAGTTGACATGATATGCCCTACCAGCGTACTCACTTTCTTCTCTTTTTTTACAATGCTTACGTCTGGCCATTCACTCACAGGGGTTTTTCCTTGTTGATTTTTATAAATGGATGCTGCCAACGTTACTAATGAAGTATCTGTCTTGAATTCGTCTTTCAATTTTCTGTAATTACCAATTATCCAGTTCGATCCCGTAGTACCTTTTGCGCGTTCTTCGATGATACTTAGGTAGTAGTCTATATCAATTGGATTAATTTCCATTTTTTTTAAACCTGATCTTGCAATTGGCATTAGAATATTCAGCACTAAATCTTTAGCAGCGTAGCAAGTATTCATCCAACAAAGCACTGATTCTTTTCCAGTACGAGCGGCTTTTATAAAATTGGCTTTTGCATCTCTGAAATCCATTTTTCCTGCCAATTCATCATATTGTGACGGTCTTCCTTTCATCAAACCGGCCCAAAAAACAAAATTGGCAATTTCATCAACTACCGTAGGTCCTGAAGAGATATATCTACACTCAATTCTAAAATGAGGCTTGCCATTTCCAACACCATAACAAGGACGATTCCATCTATAGATAGTGCCGTTGTGTAAATTGAGGGCCTGCAGTTTTGGAACTTTACCTTGCTTCACTTGTTCTAATGAGGAAGCCTCTATATTTTTAATTAGCATTGTTTTATAATAGGCAACATCGTCTCTAAAAATATCAACCGCAGAGCCTGAAGCCCATTTGTGACCAAATTTTACTCTCGCTTGACGATCTTGAACAGCAAAGGTAGCCTGGCGGGTATCAATACTTTGGCGAAATAGGGCGATACGCGTTTCATGCCAAAGTTCTCTGCCTAATAATAGTGGTGAGTTTGTGCAAATAGAAAGAACAGGTCCAGAAATAGCTTGTGCCCAATTGTAGCTAGAAATAAAATCGTCTGGTGCGATTTGTAAATGGGTTTGGAAACTAGTGTTACAACCTTCAAAAAGCACAGAGTCATGTCGAACTGAAAGATCATCAACACCTCTTAAATGAAGATGAATATCGGCTCCCCTCATTTTTTTTACCATATCATTAAGCGCTTTGTATCGTTTGATAGGCGCCATATATTCTATGCTAAGTTCTTTTTTACTAATGGTAGGTAGAATACCTGTTAGCAACACTTTAGTTTGATGCTTTTCCGCAGCTTTTTTAGCTTTCTCCAATAAGGTGTTCAAATTGTTTTCAAGAACGGAGAAACAGTCATCAATCATCTTAAGGGGCTCAAGATTGATCTCTAAATTGTATTGTGCAATCTCTGTAGTGAAATGTGGATCATTAATAGTTTGAAGCACTTCTTGTGCTTTCTTTGAAGGCCTCCAGTTTTTATCGGTCAAACAAAACTCCTGCTCGGCACCAATTCTTGTAATGCCGCTTTCGATCATCTCTTTATCTAGCATTAATTCTAATGCTTTTAAATCGTCAAGTAAATGTCGGATAAAGCTGATACGTGTTTTTTGATCTGAAATGGTATTAACAATAGGCTCTCCCATAATATGTTTATTAATACCTTTAATTGAATAGTTTTGGTATTAACGAAAACAAGTTATATTATGATCAAGTAGGAGGAAATGATTTTTGTCAGCAGTCCACCCAAGAATTAAATAAAGTATGGTGTGACACTTAGAAGTTTTTTTCTAAAAACAGCATAGCGTTTTGTGTAAACGCTTTATCAATTATTTCTTCGGCAGAAAGGTCGTTTTCTGGGTTATTAAATGTTTTGCCCTGCAAATAATGAGCCGCATGAGGAAGCAGCTGATTTTTTAATTCATTAATGTCATTGGCGGTCCAATATTCATTAATTGGGTCGACAATGCCATCAAAATCAGAGCCAATTGCTTGAATGTTCCAACAACGCAAACCTTCACTATCTAAAACATCCGCAATATGTTCTATTTGTCGCCAGACTAAAAAAGCTTTTCGCTGTTTGCGTTTTGCTTTATTAAACCAATGTTTTGATTTTCTCAACCCCTTTTTATTAGTAACGCGACGTTCATCTAATTGGATTCCAAATAGCCCTTGACTCTTTGCAATCATAATCAACTCATCATCATAAAAATTGATGTCTTTTTGCATGAAGAATTTTGCACGCTCACGAAATGACGGTATCGGGTTATCAAAAGAATGTAATCCATTAGCAGCACCATGACTAACTACTATTGGAATATTCTCATTGTTGATTGAGTTGATTGCAGATAGAATAGTATAAAATCTTTTTCTAGAAGCAATACTCATATGTTTGATATCGATAAGAATACGGTGTCCTTCATCCTTATCTAGCAATCTTCGCATTACTGCCTCACCCATTTTAGTGAATCCACTATTCATTCCTTCTGACTGATCTGTAATTATCTTTGGCATACCGCCCAGACTTTTGGCATGACCGCATAATTCATTGTAAAAATGATGCGCCATGGTGATAAATAATTGTTTATGAGGTAATTTTTTAAGCCAGTCTACCCGCTTTAATATGGTATCAGTTTTGTCATTGGTATCGCCATTTTTAATTCCTGTACCAAGTGCATGGCCTCCTTCAACAGAAAACAATACAGAGATAGTGTTTGCCTGGCTTTGTTTAATTTGATTAAAATTGGTTATCAGCTGATATTTTAGTTGTGCTCCTTTGTAATGTATCCATTGATTATCTAGTTGTTTATAATACTCATATTCCGCTTGTAAATCTGGAAAATAGTCGGTTAAACGTTGCACATGCTTAATACGTTTTTGGGAGACCCCCATGGCTAAATTGGTCAGCAATCTCGAGAAAAAACCCTTGCCAATAGCATTGTCTACAAATGGTTTTTCAAGTGGATAAAGGGAAACGATGATGGCTCTTGAGCCAGACTCGTAAACAGAGCTAAAATCGGTTTGAGTGAATTTGGTGAGTGTAAAAATACGATTGGTCATGCGTTTCAGTCTCGACATGACTGTCTGATGCCAGACTGAATGTGTTTTTGATATGTCGGTGGTATTTTGTCCAGGGACTTCTCTTCTAAAACTTTTACCAAAAGGTTTGAGGGCTGGGTGGCAATGTAAATCAATGTAACCCTTTTGCATAATAAATGTAGTTTGGTTGGTGGTATAAAGATAATGAACACTTACACCAATATTTCACCTATATGTTATGGGATTATTACCCTTTTTTGTTTAGCTAATTAACAATTAATTTCTTATTTGTATTTAGAAAAATATGTTCATAACTCAATACAATAAAATGTAGTGAAATGTTGTTATAACGTTATTAACATCAAGATGTTAACTGGCACAGCACATTGTCAGTATTAACCAAATCACTACTATGATAATCACCAAAAACCACAGTCTTGGCAGGTATTTCCTGTTTTTATTTCTAATCACTTCTTCCTTTACTATTGCACAACAATTCTGGTCAAACCCTACAAGCTGGTCATCGGGGAATATTCCAAAAGCTGGCGAAAATGTTCTGATTCCTGAGGGGAAAGTTATCATACTAGATGTAGAGACACCTGATTTGGGAAGTCTTCAAATAAATGGAAGCTTACTATTTATTGATGCTGATGTATCTCTAACTGCTAAATGGATCATGGTACATGGTCTATTACAAGTTGGTACAGAACTTAATCCTTTCAATAGTAATGCAACAATAACCTTAACAGGTCCTAAAGAAGATATGGACGGAATGGGTGGTCGCTTTTTAGTTACAATGGCAGGCGGATCATTACAGTTGCATGGTGCAAGTAGGTCAAAACTTAGTTGGGGGCAAATTGAAGGAACGGTTGGCCCTGGTGCGACTCAGTTTGTATTAAACAACGATCCAGTAGGCTGGGAGCCAGGAGACAAAATAGCGATTGCAGCTAGTGGTTATGAACCCTACGAGGCAGAAGAGCTTACCATTACTTCGATTACCAATAGAACTATTTCATTTACGCCTGCCCTCAAGTATCGTCATTTTGGCGAAATGCAGCAATATGAAGGGAAACAGCTTGACGAACGTGCTGAGGTAGCGTTGCTAACGAGAAACATCAAAATTCAAGGAGCATCCGACTCTAATGAACTAAAATTTGGTGGACATACGATGATAATGAGTCAATCAGGCCCCATTAATATTGAGGGTGTCGAGTTTACCAGAATGGGACAGCCAGGTATCGAAGCAAGATATAATCTTCATTGGCATTTAGCAGGCGATAGACAAGGAGATTATATTAAAAACTCAAGTATTCATCATAGCATGCAGCGGGGAGTGGTAGTGCATCAAACTGATAATGTTTTGGTTGAAAATGTTGCTGCTTATAATATTCAAAACCATGTTTTTGTGCCCGCTGAAGATGGTAACGAAATCAATAACACCTTCAAAGGAAATCTTGCCATGTTAGTACGAAGACCAGATGAAGGCTTGTTTGCTTTTCCCCGGGATGGTGGGGGTGGTAGTAGCCAGGGGGAACAACGTGTTGCTGGTTTTTGGATGCGTAATGTACACAACAATATAATTGGAAATCATGTAGCGGGATCTGAAAGAGGTACCGGTTTTTTCTTTGATACTCGTGGCCGTAGTAGAGACTTCAAAGATTTCGATCTACTGCCACGTGAGGTTGTATTTCAAGATAATTTGGCACATTCGTGTTCAGTACCCGGAAACTTAGGGAATGAAGGGGTTTCAAACGTTGCGTTATATGGACAAGTGGGTCATGGTCATGGTCTATTTATGACTAAGTTTAACAACGGCGATTTAATGTGGACTTTCAAAAACTTTACTAGCTATAAAAATGCGATGAGTGGTGTCTGGACAGAAATCACCAATTTAACCTTAGATAATTTCATGGTTGCTGATAATGCAATTGGACTACTGAGTTCACAGTCATTCGTTCAAAACTCGGTGGTTGTAGGAAAATCAGCCAACGATATAGGTGGGCCTAATCGCAATTTGCGTCATGGTGACAAACGCGCTGGGTTTTATAGCATTGCACAAGGTGGATTTAAACAACCTAAGTTTACTAACGTCACCTTCATTGATATTAATAAAGATATTGAAGCTGATAAAGTGGCGGCGGCAGTGGTTGGAAATACAGGGCATTTTGGCGAAAATTTCTTTCAAGGTATAGCCATAAAGGGAAATACATTGCCAGTTTGGATGAGCACTAGAGGTAGTAAGGGCAAAAATGAAAATTCTTCCTTTCTATTAGATAAAGATGGTAGTCTTACAGGATATAATAAACCTGTACTGATTGCGCATCCTAATTCATCTTTCTATAAAGATGCATTTGAGTATAGGGATGACTGGCAAGCCTATATTGTAGATGCTCAGTATGCCATGGAATTGAAAATGAATGGTGTAGGTTTTGATCTTGAACAGGAAGTTTCATTAATTCGAGATTTTGACCGACATCGTATTCCTAAAATGCAACGTGCACACCAACGCTTTTTCAAATTTTTTGGACAACAACAGTATACTATTATAGGACAATGGGATTTTGACGATAGAGGACAAAGCCTTGAACTCTTTAGTGCGCTTAGAAAAGAAGCTGAATGGTCTATATTTAAACACCCTTTTCCGTATACCAATATTCGCGTAGAAGATCGAGAAGAGCAATTAATTCAGGAAGTAAATAGCGTAGAAGAGTTAAGATCACAACAGCAAACCTCATACTATTTTGATGTAGATAGAGGTGCACTATATGTCAAGATGATCACTGATGAAGAAGGTAAGGATTGGGTTAACTTAATACCAATAGGCGAAAAAACAGGAGCTAATTATGGGATTGATGCAGATAGTGCTGACCGCTTTTTCCTAAATATGTCGGTCACCCCAAATCCGCTTACTAATGAATCTGCACTTACTTATACGTTATTGCAAGATAAAACGGTTTCCATTGGTTTGTATGACATTCTTGGCAGAAAGGTTAAGGACATTTTAAATGAAGAGCAAGAATCAGGAGATTATCGGATATCACTTGATGGAATACCTGTACAGTCAGGAATGTACATTCTTAACGTGAGCCTTTCTGAAGTTTCTATTCCGTTTAAGGTAATGAAGAAATAGCGGTCATAATGATCATTCTAACAAAAGACAAGATTGTATACTGCCTGTTATTTTTTTTCTTGTGGTCTACAAATAGTATCGCTCAGAAAAAGTATGATAGACTGCTTATTGAAAAAGGGGATACGCTACTAATAAATGACAGTTTTAAGGCAAAGGATTTTATTATTCAAGGTGTTGTTATTGTAAATGACAAAAGAGATATCATTTTACAAGTAGGTAATCTAATTATTGATGGAGGAACTTTTCAAGTTGGCACAAAACAAAATCCGTATCAGTCTAAATTGAATATTCAGTTTGTTGCTGAGAAAAAGAAAGGTGTAGGACTTCATATAAAAAACAAAGGAAGTTTACTATTTTATGGTAATTCATCAGATATTACTTCTTCATCTGAAGGTAAAAAAGCTATTAGGAATCGGCATATCACAATTACCAATGCATCGAATAGTTTAGGAGCTGTTACTATTGAAAATGCTAGAAAAGTGGAAATTTCCTGCGTACAATTTAACGGATTAGGAGTAAAAAGTGGGGATCCAGCCCTAAAATGGTTTGGCCAAACCGATCATGAAAGTTACATACAGAATTGTGTTTTTATAAATTCTATGGATGATGATCTTCATTTGGATAAAACTACTGCAACAATTAGCAAGAATATATTTATATCTCAGAATGGGACTTCGATACGTTGCTCTACCTCTGGAATTGGTCAGGGTAACATCATTTCATCAAACTATATTGAAAACAGTAGTGGGCAAAATGCGTTGATAATGTATAATCCATATCAATCAATAATTAATAATGATATTAAGGTTTCTGGAAGTACGGATGGGATTGTATTTACAAAACAAAAAGGATACGAAGGGTATAATTGGACTGCCTCCGACAAGTTATTTGTAATTAAAGAAAATCGTCTGGAGAATGTGAGTAATAATCATGAATCAGCAGGATTGCATATTGAAGATTTTGAACATGCCGGAATTTGGAAAGTTGAAGATAATAGTGTGACTAACTTTAAAGTTGGGTTAGTCAACCAAACTAAAAATGTCGTGTTTGCGGATTGTGAATTTATAAATAATGAGATTGGAATGATTCCCGGGTCAGCGTATATACAAAATAGTAGGTTGTCTACGAATAGCATTGCTAATACTTCATCTATTGGATTATTTATAACGGATTCAATTTCAAAATCGGCTCCTAAAGTTTCAAAACTGAATATTATTAACTACGGTGTTGGAATTCAGTTTGAAGGAAAGATTGAAGCTGATAATTACTTTGAGAAAATTAGTTTTAAAAACACAAAACCAATCTCATTTCAAGCTATAAACAGCGCAAGCTTTATAAATGATAAGGATGGATCGTTGAGTTTGGATTTGGAAGGGGGACCTTCTGTTGAAAATGATCATAGCCATCATCAAATGGGGCATGGAATACATTCTAACACTATGAAACAATCATCTTCTGGTTATATTATGTTTCCGGAAGCATCCATTTTTAAAACAGCGAACAGTGTACTTCATGATGATTCAAATAGGATGTTGAAATCTAACAAGAATCTTTTTGGCACACTTACTATTGCTACTGGTTTTGGACTGCAAGACCCTGTCCATGAACACAATGGGGTGTTTAAAAAAATTACACTTTTAAATAATTTTAATGATCGTGCCATTCATTTAAAAAACCTCAATAATAAAAAGGAGGTAATGCTCGCTGCGAATAATGTGTATGACCTAGAATATGAATTGTCAGAAAACCCGATTTATGATTTAAGTTTTGAATGGGAGGGCGCGCCTAATACATGGATACTATTGAAAGTGCCTTACATTCATAAAAATGTGGTGGGAATTCGTTCTTTTGGCAGTAAGATACCTAGTGCGAATAGCATAAAAGCTCTTGAGAATAGCAAAGTTACTACCTACTATTATGATAATGAGAATAAGGTTGCCCACATCAAAATATATAACCAGCAGCATCTAGATGAATTTGTTCTGTATAGTTCGCATATTCTTACAGAGATTAGTGTAGATGATAAAAAGGTTCCGTTGCAAATGATAAGTAATACTAGACGCAATGAAGTGATTGTATCCTGTGAGCTTTCAGAAAAAACAAAGGCAACCTTAAACTTACTAGACTATTATGGTAATGTTGTAAAAACACTGTTTACCGGGATTCCTAAGAAGGGAAAGCTGATTGGACGGGTCGATTTAAACGAATTTGATGTTAGTAATAACACTTTTTTATACTCGTTAGAGGTAGATGGTAAAGTACATAGAGGTCCTGTTCATGTTTATTAGTGACTTGATTTAAGGCGTCATTTCTTGTTTCTCATCAGCATAACGAGGATCTTGTATCATTGCTTCCTTTCGCATTTTAATGACTTCAATACTTAAAAAGCCAAATTCGCTTACGACTTTACCGTAACAACGATATACTCCTTTGCCTGTAAATCGATGTTTTCTTGCCACAGGGGGAAATAAAACCGTATCGAAAACTTGACCTTGCTGATCAATAAATGTGGCAAAATGCATTTGTTTTCCAGTATGTGTGTTAGTGTTTTTCACAGTAACTAGGTAGCCATAAATATCAATAAATTTATTTAGGAATTTAGATAGATCCTTTGCTCCGTTCTCATTAGCGAGTTTCTCCTTCAGTAAGAGAAATGGACTACAAAGGGGGAACTCTAATAATTCAATTTGATCAAAAGCCGCTTCAAGATCGGTGGTTGTTAATGAGGGAATTTCATAGTTTTTATAATGTGAAGGGAACAATTTAGGATGATCGATGATGTTTTTAGTAGGCGCTATTTTTAAATGAGCTTCCCAAAGCAATTCATACTTATCAGTATTGGTAAATCGAAATGCGTTAACACGTATTAAAATACTCAGTTGTTCAATACTGATGGTTACTCGATCAATAAAATCTTCAAGGCTCTTATAATGACCACTATTAGATCTGTCGATTAGAATACGTTCAATAACGCGTTTTTCAAGTTCTTTTAAATAACCAAAACCGAGGTAGATAGTAGTTTTAGTAATACTATTTTCATTAAAACTATTGTTAATACAAGGCGGTTCGATTGTAGCTCCCAACATTCTAGCTTCATGAATGTACATTTCAGGACGATAAAATCCGCCACCATTGTTTAAAGTGGCAACCAAATACTCTAAGGGGAAATAAGCTTTTAGGAATAGGGTTTGATAGCTTTCAACTGCGTAGGATGCTGAGTGTCCTTTTGCAAAAGCATAGCCGGCGAAACTTGATATTTGATGCCATATTTCATCAATAAGCTTTTGGGCATACCCTATTTCATGGCAATTGCTCATGAACTTTTCTTCTACTCGTTTAAACTCTTCTCTAGAACGAAACTTACCACTCATACCACGTCTCAAAACATCGGCTTCACCAAGATCTAAACCTGCAAAATAGTGAGCTACCTTTATCACATCTTCTTGATACACCATAATGCCATAAGTGTCAGGCATAATCTCTAACATTTTTGGATGTGCATATTGCTCAGTACGTCCGGGCTGTCGGTGTCGTAAAATGTATTCACGCATCATTCCGCTTTTTGCAACACCAGGCCGGATAATCGAGCTTGCAGCAACTAATCCCAGATAATTATCGACTTCTAGCTTTGCCAAAAGCATTCGCATAGCAGGTGACTCTACGTAAAAGCAAGCCATGCATTGAGCGGTTTTGATGAGGTTGTTAATCTTTTTATCTTTCTTAAAACGTTTGATATCATGAATATCAAAATCGGATTTTTCGGGTTGATTGTAGGCAATTATTTTTAGCGCTTCTTTAATTTTCGCAAGTCCACGTTGCCCTAGGATATCAAACTTAAATAAACCTACATCCTCAGCAATAATCATATCAAATTGTACGGTAGGAAAACCTTTTGGAGGTAAGTTGGTTGCAGAAAAATAGGAGAGGGGTTTATCACTGATTAAAATACCCCCGGCATGAATACTTACATAATTTGGCATGCCTTGAATAAGGCTACCGTATTTAAGTACCAATTTTGACATTTCGTCAAGTTGCTGGTATTGATAATTTCCTTGTGATAGCATATCAATTTCCGATTTTGGCAATCCGAATACTTTGCCAAGTTCGCGCACCACTCCGCGATACTTAAAAGTAACATAGGTGCCTAATAGTGCTACATGGTCAAAACGCTCAAAAATATACCGAGTAACATCTTGACGATCGTGCCAAGAAAAGTCAATATCAAAATCAGGTGGGTTTGCTCTATGTGTATTAATAAATCGTTCAAAATAGAGATCTAATTCCATGGGATCAACATCAGTGATACCCAATAAATAGGCAACAATACTATTAGCTCCACTACCACGACCTATGTAGTAATATCCTTGTCTTTTTGCATAATTAATAATATCCCAATTGATTAGGAAATAGGATACAAACCCCATTTTTTTAATGAGATCTAATTCCTTTTTCAACCTAGCCTTGATATCCTTGTCCGGATTTTCGTAGCGTTTTGGTAAGCCTTCCTCACACAATTGATCGAGCAGTTTTTCATCTTCTTCAATACTATTTCCGTACACTTTAAGGTTTTGCGGAGTTCTGTTTTTTGAAAAGTCAAAATTGACATGGCATTCATCAAGTAATTGTTGCGTGTTTTTTATAGCTGAAGGCCATTCAGAAAAATGAGCTTTTAGTTCGTTTATAGGAATCATTTTTTCATCAAGACTTGCCTGTTCCTCATGAGGAAGCATACTCAATAGGCAATTATTATCAATTGCTCGTAGTAATCGGTGTGCGTTGTGGTCACGCTTGTTTCGAAAGCTAACCGATTGCATGATAACCAGTTTTTCAGTCTGTTTTGATAAAACCGAAAAAGGCAATCGTTTTAAATCGTTAGTGCTAATGCCAATAAATTCGTTTGGTTTAAAATCGGTTTTTTCAATAAACTGTAATTGAGAAAATGGGTAGATGAAATAAGTGTCTTCAAGCTCAGGAGCGTTATCTGAAAACGGCATTTTTTCATGTAGATGTTGTGATAAAAAAGCATTTAATTGCTGAAAACCGTTATTGTTTTTTGCAATACCCACAAATTGCTGTTTCGCACCATTTCTAAAGTCGATACCAAGTACAGGTTGCACATTATAATCAGAAGCTTTACGGACAAAATTTAAATAGGCAGAAGTATTATTAATATCGGTTAATACTAATTTTTTTATATCATTTTTTTGGGCGAGTGCCAGCAGCTCAATTTCTGAGAAAGTGCCAAAACGAAGGCTGTAATAGGTATGACAGTTTAGATACATAGTATAAATACTTATCTATATCATTTTTATAAATGATATAGACACTTGTTTAACAAATAAAACAGTGTTTGTATCCTACTGGGGAAAGAATGCGCGAAGGATTATTACAAATATAGGATGTTTTTAGTAAGACTGGATATCTAAAACCCGATTCTCATCCTCAGCTTTTTTATCCATCGTTTGACCAATAGCCATACCTATTATCATACCGACGATCATACCACCGATCATACTTAGCGAAATGCCAATAAGTGACATAAAACCAATACCTATACTCATCCCTAGGGACATGCCAATTGCTAAACCAATGCCTACATAATATCCTTTCGTGATTAAAGATAACTCCGACTTTAGAAAGGTTTTAAAATTGCTTAGCTGTATTGAAAAATGTCTGGCTGTACTCT
Organism: Spongiivirga sp. MCCC 1A20706; assembly: GCF_046524175.1. Taxonomy (NCBI): domain Bacteria; kingdom Pseudomonadati; phylum Bacteroidota; class Flavobacteriia; order Flavobacteriales; family Flavobacteriaceae; genus Spongiivirga; species Spongiivirga sp. MCCC 1A20706. Next base: position 248,553 of record NZ_JBEFZF010000005.1, on the reverse strand, counting down.
TTTTGTGAGGAGAGAAGTCTATTTTTTCTAATTGTGACTCCACTTTTTCAAGTTGCTTATTCGTTAAATTGCGTTCTAATAAATTTGATAGAATAGTCTGAAAGTCTCGAAATATCTTAATCTCCACTTTTCTGGAAGTATTGTTTTTTAAGTTGTCAAAAGTTTCAATGGCTTTTTCTATAGTCATAACGTATGGTATTACACACGATTAGTGCTCAATGAGCAAAATTTGTTACAGTTTAACCCTGACTTTTGAATCATGAAATGCGAACTGCGCATTCAATTAAAAGCCTTTCTAAAGGCAATGGGAGACATTTCGGTTTTCTTTTTAAAAAACTTACTGAATGAAGCCGGCTGTTCGAAACCTAAGCTATAGGCAATTTCTCCAACAGAAAGAGGCGTAGTTGACAACTGCTCCTTAGCTTTATCAATTAATTTGTTATGAATGTGTTGTTGGGTACTTTGACCGGTTAGCGATTTAAGTAAACTGCTTAAATAATTAGGAGAAAGATTAAGATGGTTTGCTACCCATTGTACCGTGGGCAATCCTTTATCAATGATATTTTCATCTTTAAAATAATCTACTAGTACTTTTTCTAACTCATTTAATACCTGATGATTTGATATCTGTCTTGTAATAAATTGACGCTCATAAAAGCGTTCAGCATAATTCAATAATAAAGTAAGTTGAGATATAATAATGTTTTGGCTAAACTTATCGATATTCGATTGATACTCACGCTGAATATTTTTAAGAATATCGACCATCATTCCTTCCTCCTTTTGAGACATAAAGAGGGCTTCGTTGATAGAATAGCCGAAATATTCATATCGCTTTATGGTTTTTGCTAAGTCAGTATTCCACAAAAAATCTGGATGAATAAGTAATAACCAGCCTGATGGCTTTTTATTTATATTAGGATTGTCTCCTAAACTCATTACCTGATTTGGCGCAATGAAAGTCATTAGTCCGTCATCAAAATCGTATTCTTGCTGCCCATAAAAAAACTTATAAGCTACATTGCGTTTAAGACCAATGGTGTAGTAATCTTGTCGCCATTTAACACCACCAATATCTTTTGGGTAGTTTACCTGATTATATGGCACCAGACTTATTAGCGGGTGCTCGGGAGCAGAGAGGCTTGCAAATTTATGATAGTCACTTATTTTTTTGAAATGTTTCATAGCAGTTTCAAATTACAAAAATAGATCGAGCCCTACACAAGGGCAGGGCTCATTATTACTTTAATTAAACAAGCATCCCGCCTGAAACTTCAATACGTTGACCGTTGACCCAACCGGCTTTTTCTGAACATAAAAAAGCGACTACACCACCTACATCTTCGGCTTCGCCTACACGCCCAAGTGCGGTTATGTTTGAAATCATTTTTCCTTTTTCCTCGTCTCGGTTACTTCCGCCGGCAAAATCGGTGGCAATGGCTCCGGGTGCAACTACGTTGGCAGTGATTTTTCGCGGACCCAATTCTTTTGCTAAATAACGTGTAAAAACTTCAATAGCTCCCTTCATTACGGCATAGGCTGACATTCCGGGTAAACTAAACCGAGCTAGTCCGCTTGAAATATTAATAATCCGGCCACCTTCTTTTAGATAAGGAAGTGCAGCTTGAGTGAAAAAGTAAACACTTTTTAGGTGCACATTCATCATTTCATCAAATTGAACCTCGGTAGTATCTGCGACTAAGTTAAAAGTGCCTGTTCCTGCATTATTAATAAGAAAATCAAAGTTTTTGGTCCCATTTTCTTTTTCCAAATGCTCAGTTACCTGTTTAATGAACTCCTGTCCGCTTTTAAAGTTATTGGCATCAAAAGGAAATGCTTTTGCCTTTTGTCCAAGAGATTCGATCTCCGAAATTACTTCGTTTGCTTTTTCTTGATTGCTGTGAAAAGAAAAGATGACATTAATTCCATTTTTTGCAAGGTTAATTGCCATATCACGTCCTAATCCCCTGCTTCCTCCTGTTATAATTGCTGTTTTTGTACTCATAATTATATTGCTTTTTGATTACAGTACAAAGTTGAGGTGATTTAGGCGGCATTACTTTTCCAAATCTACGAATGTGTTGTTTGAATCTATTGTTTTATAAAAAGATTTTCAGATAAGGCCTAACTGCTTTCTTGTAGTGCCCTTCATTGCAGTCTTATTTTATAGAAAATCCGCAGTAAGTATTGTCATGTATTCTGGTTGATTGTTAATCGTTATTCCTTAGTTTTTTTAACGTCTCATCGCTACCCAGCTCTATGGCTTTTTCAAAGCTTTTAATAGCTTCTTCCTTATTTCCTTTAGCTATATAGCCGTCTCCAAGAGAATCCCAAACATTTGCATCATTTTCGAATAGTAGGGCATTTAGCTTGAATAATTCAATGGACCAATGTGAATTTTTTTCAGATCTCATTGTCATATATCCCAATCTGTTCAGTACTTCAGAACTTTTAAAATCAGCCCGATATTCCCCTTTTATTAACCTCAGTAGTTTATCCGAATCGTTAGTTTTATGTTTCTCTATAAAACTCATTACAAAAAGGTATGGGTTTTTTTTAATTTCTTTGGGTAGATAAGATCCATTTTTAACGGTCTTTTCTATTTCGTAAGCAACGTTTTCTATTTTCGGGCTACTTGAATTACTTGCGTAAATAATAAAATAATCCTGTGTCATATTCCAAATGATGGTATGGGTGAAAGCTCCGTTTCCACCATTGTGGTAAATTACTTTGTCATTAGTGTTATAAATACCCCAGCCATAACCATAGTAGTGGTTGATTTCACGAGTGTATGGTTGAATCCATTTTTGTAAGAGGTTTTTTGGAAGTATTTTGTTAGAATTTATTGCTTTCTTCCATAAAAGAAGATCATTTGAAGTCGAATTAATTCCTCCATTGCCCTTCAAATTCCAACTCACCTGTCCATCTTCAATATATCGATCTATCGTTGATCCTTGATCCAGAATATTTCTATTGTAACCGTTAGCAAGATTCTGAATATTCCATTTTGGCAACAGATAACCTGTTTGGGTCATTCCTGAAGGTTTAAATAAAAACTGTTGTAAGAAATTTTCATAATCCATTGTCGAAGTGAGTTCAATAATTCTAGCTAAGATGCTATATCCTATGTTTGAATAATTGAATTTAGCCCCAGGTTGTTGAAATAACTTACTATTGAAAACATTGTTAAAAAAATCGTTGGTTGAAATCAGTTTAAAATCACTATCTAAAGATTCTTGAAATCCACTTGTGTGGGTTAGCAGTTGGTGAATCGTGATATTTTTCTTGTCAACTGGCAGATTATCAAAGAAATTATGTAAAGAATCCGTGAGTTTTAATTTATTCTGCTGGGCAAGTTTCAATATTGCAGCACCAGTAAATTGTTTTGTATTCGATCCTATATCGAATATGGTGTTTGGCGAATTTGAAATATTTTTGGCTTTATTGGCCCTGCCATAGCCTTTATTTAAAATTACCTTTCCATTTCTTTCGATAAGCACTGCTCCATTAAACCCGTTTGCAACACCTTCATTTAAGTAAGTGTCAATTTTTTTAACTACGAAGGGATAATTTTCCTGAGCTTGAATTTTCAAAGTACTAATACAAAGAAAAAGAGCTATTGTTATAAACTGAAGAGTATTCGCCATAATTGAAAAAGTATACTTTTCAGGTAAGACGACCGTTAACTTTGCCGGGTTACACTTTTACAATTAAAGCTAATTTGGAGTATTTAGAGCTTCACCTCTTTTCCCGTTCGGGCGGCTTCATAAATGGCTTCTACCAAAATAATATCTTTAAGACCTTCTTCACCGGGAACCAGAACATCGGTATTATTTAGAATAGAAAGAGAGTCATTATCCATTTGAGTAGCTTGTTGGTTTCCGTTGAAAGGGAGTAATTTTTCGCCGGTAGAGGTAATTCCTTGTACACCACTATAAGATTGAAATGGGCTTAATTTATACCAGCCATTTTTGGTATCAACAATCAATTGATTCATCGACTTACCAAAACTAGTTTCACCTCGACCCACTGCGCCAGATGGAAACTGCAATTTAAAATAGGTAGTCTCATCAACCTGCGTAAACAGTTTAGGGCGTTTAGTGCTATGCTTTGCGTGTAAAACCTTAGTGGGTTCTTCACCTGTACTGTATCGAAGTGCATTAATCGGGTAAACACCCATATCGTATAACGCGCCACCACCCATTTCTTTTTTTAATTTCCAATGATTGGTTCGGGGGTCGTAATAACCAGCTTTCGCATTTACTGAAGTGATATCACCAAAAGGTTTTATTTTGGCCCAGTGCATGATTTTTTGAGTATTTGGTTCATGCTGCATTCGGTAACCAATAGACAGTTTTACTTTGTTTTTAGTGCAGGCATCGATAATGGCTTGGCATTCTTGTGCAGTTCTAGCCATTGGTTTTTCGCACCAAACATGTTTTCCTGTATTAGCTGCTTTAATTGCGTATTCGGCATGTAAGCCCGTTGGCAGTACTATGTAAATAACATCAATTTCAGGATTATTGGCTATTTGATGCATATTTTGGTAGTTGTAGACATTTTTGTCTTTAATACCATATTGCTTTTGCCACTTGGGTATTTTATGAGGACTTCCGGTAACAATACCAGCCAATTTGCAGTGTTTTGTCAATCTAAGGGCAGGTGCAAGCACATCGGTACTATAATAGCCAAGACCTACCAAAGCCACACCTAGGGTTTCTTTTGACTTTAGAGCATATATATTGCTAAAAGGAACTGCGCTTGCGGCTAAGGCCAGGCTGGTTTTTTTGATGAAGTCCCTTCTGTCGCTAACCATAACCTTATATCTTGGGATAGGATGTTTTGGTCATTTCATGCTGCACGTCTCCTGTATGGGCAGTTGATTGTTTTTCAAATAATAACAAATGTACTTCTTCACCCTCGGCTGTTTTAGGGTTATGTTCTACTCCTTTCGGAACCACAATCAATTCTCCTTCATTAACAATCTCTGTACGATCGCGAAATTGCATGTATAAAGTGCCTTTTACTACTTGAAATAATTCGTCTTCATGCTCATGAGCATGCCAAACAAATTCGCCTTGAATTTTTGCGAGAAGTACTTGCATATCATCTACCGTTGCTATTTGATGAGGGTGCCATTGTGTGGAAAATTCGGCGTGCTTTTTTTGAATATTGATTGATTTCATTTTTAAAATAATGAGTTGACTTAAAATTACGGATTTTTGGTCAGTCTAAAGGCAATAGGCAATGGGTAACGGGAAGAAGAGCGTAATTACCTAAGTTAAAACCCTAATATTAATTTGGCGATGTAAAAGAACAAGAAAATGCCAAAAATATCATTACTGGTGGTAATAAACGGTCCGGTAGCAATTGCGGGATCAATACCTCTTTTGTCCAGGATAATAGGAACAAAAGTACCAATCAATGCTGCAATAATGATAACGCATAACATTGAAATGGCAATAGTAAAGGTAAAGGCAGATGGATATTGCATAATGAACCCGAAAACAATAACAAGCCCTCCTAAAGCAACACCATTAATTAAACTTAGACCAACCTCTTTTAATAGCCTACTTAACAAACTACCTTTTACTACATTGTTTGCAAGACCTTGAACGATAATTGCACTTGACTGTACTCCTACATTTCCTGCCATCGCGGCAATAAGTGGGGTGAAAAAGAACAATTCTTTATACTTAGAAAGGGCTTCTTCATAGCCGCCCATAATAAACACGCTACCAAGACCTCCAAACAGCCCTAAAACCAACCAAGGCAATCGAGCTTTGGTCAGTTGAAAAATACTATCATCGGCTTCTACTTCTTGGGTAATACCAGCAGCTAATTGATAGTCTTTTTCAGCTTCTTCTTTAATAACATCTACAATATCATCAATAGTAATGCGACCTAAAAGTTGTTTTTCAGCATCTACTACGGGTATAGCTTCGAGGTCATATTTTTGCATAATCTTTGCTACTTCTTCATCATCTTCATCAACATATACATAATCAACCTTTGGTATGTAGACATCTTTAATCTTACCGCGAGTAGGTGCCATCAAAAGATCCTTTAATGATAAGCGGCCCTTTAAAATGTTTTCATCATCAACCACATAAATAGAATGTACGCGCGTAACTTCTGCAGCTTGCTCACGCATTTCTTTTACGCATTTTGTGACGGTCCAATTCTCATTTACTTTAATAAGCTCTTTGGCCATAAGGCCGCCCGCGGTATCCTCGTCATAGGTTAGTAACTCCTTAATTTCAGCGGCATGTTCTTCATCTTCTATTTGAGCGATTACATTTTCCTGGCGTTCTTCAGGAAGCTCTGCGATCATATCGGCCGCATCATCGGTATCAAGTTCTTCAACCTCTTCGGCAATTTCTTTGGCGGATAGATTCTTTAAGATGCGTTCTCGATCATCCTCATCCAACTCCATTAATACATCAGATGTTTTTTCGCTGTCTAGAAGTTTAATGATGTAAGTTGATTGTTCTAATGAGAGATTGTCAAGAATTTCAGCAATATCAGCATGATGGTACTCGTTAAAAAAGGCAAAAGCTTCCTTGTCGTTGTTTGCTTCAACAACGGTGTTTACCTGTTCTAATAACGCGTCGGTAATTTTAAACTGGATGTATTCTTTTTCTTCTTCTGACAAGTAGACTAATTTAACGCTTCATCGATGCGAACAGCTAGAGAAATAAAGTCTTCCACAGAAAGCTGTTCTGGTCGAAGTCCAAATATAGTGTCTTCTCTTAAATTATCAGGTAGATTAAGTGTTTTTAAACTGTTACGTAGCGTTTTTCTACGTTGTTGAAATGCGGCTTTTACGACCCTAAAAAAAAGCTTTTCATCGCAGGGAAGGTAAAAGGCGGTTTTTCTTGTAAGTCGTAATACACCTGATTGCACTTTTGGAGGAGGATCGAACACCTGCGGATGCACCGTAAATAAGTATTCAGCATTATAAAATGCTTGTACTAAAACAGAGAGAATGCCATACGTTTTACTCCCTTCCTTTTCACATATACGTCTGGCAACTTCCTTTTGAAACATGCCTGTAAACTCTAGAATCTGATGCCTGTTTTCCAGCATTTTAAACACAATTTGTGAAGAGATATTATAGGGGAAGTTACCAGTGATGGCAAATTGCTCTTCACCAAACAATTCTTGTAAATTTTGCTTGAGAAAATCAGCTTCTATGACCTTAAAATTATCGGTGCCTTTTATAAGTTTTGGATGCTGCAAAGGAAAGGTATGGTTTAAATAGACTATAGAATCGCTATCTAAGTCCATTGCTACCAAATACAAGTTTTTGTGAAGAAGATATTTGGTGAGTACCCCCATTCCAGGGCCAATTTCTAATACATTTTCATAGCCATTTAGGGTTAAGGTATCAGCTATTTTTTTAGCGATATTTTCATCTTTTAGAAAATGCTGACCTAAGTGTTTTTTTGCCCTGACCTTATCGTTGATATTTGTAATATTATTTTTTTTCAATGTACTATAGTACTATTTTTTATTGTTGATTATGGCATCCAAGTATTCTGCAATAATAGTTTTGTCTTCTTTGGAAAACCAAGATAGTTCTAGATCTATTCTTTTCCCGTTGTTAAGTATTAAAAAAGGTTCGCTACCTCCTTTTGAGGGTGAAAAACTCTTGATTTCACCGAAATTTCGGTGTACGTTATTTATAGAAATACTTTTTTCGCTAAGTTGAATGGTAGGAATTTTTTTGTTGAACAAATAAAAAACAGTTATTACTCCTGAAACAGTTGCAATAATGTTTAATAAAATGATGATTTGAGGTTGAAATATAAAATTTAATGAAGCAATACCTAAGTTAATGAAAAAAAAGCCGACGGCCGTTAGTAAAATAACCCCAGCAATTTTAATACGATAACTCAATATGGCTTTAAAAGTGATGTCCATCTATTCATTTATGCTCACTTATAATTTCTAATTCTGTTCTAAATGCTACAAATTTTCCAGCAAAACGTTTCATTCCTTCTTCCCTTAGCCTTGGTGCATCTTCATCGTAATATGCCTGCAGTATTTTCTTGTTTTGTGTTGTGTATTGAACTGAGTAGGTGATGCCTCCCATTTCTTCTTCGACCAGTACTTTGCACATTTTAGCGCTGCTGAATTTACCGGTAGCTAACATATCCGGGATATGTTCATTTTTCATCCAATCCATCCATTCGTTATGAACGCTTTCTTCAATATTTATGGTAACGTTGTAAATAATCATTGATCAGAGATGCTGTAGGATTTTAGGAATTCATTCATGTATCCAAGAAATTGTTCTTGTTTCGATAATCTATATTTCATAGAATATTTATAAACTGAAAGATAGTTTTTAAAAACCTTATTGGTATATACGGTTCGATCCTGAGGAGTATAGTTTACCATATCAAAGTTCTTTGTTGCATAGGGCATGTAGTTATTTAGATATTCTTCATTAGTCATTCGATCGATGCTTTCTAGCCAAGAATAGTATTCATAAAGCGCAATAATATCTTTTTGTAACGTTTGATTTTCAATGAAACGCACATCTCCTGTCTCTACCAGGTTATTATAAGCGTTCTTTTTTAAATAAATAAAGTCTGTTCGTAAAAGCTTCATTGTTTTTGTATGCGCATGCGATAAATCAAATGTTGTGCTGTCAATATAGTATAAAGTAGAATCTATAAGAGAAATAATATCTTTAGAATTTTTTATTGATCCTGAAAGCATTTTTATGTTGAATGAAGTTTCATCAACAAGATCTTTTATGTGATTGTTTACTAACTTCTGCTCTTGTTTGTTTTCACTACATTTATTAAGCTGAAATGCAAGTAAAATACCTATTACAACCACAATAAATTCGAGAAAGTGATTTAGCCAATCTATTTTTTTAGTGCCTCGCATTGCCTTTAATTAATCACGTCACCTCTGAGCGCTCTGTATTTTTTGCGAGCCTCGACAAAGTAAATACTATCCTGATATTCAAAAATAATCTTTTCATATAGCTCTTTGGCTTTCTCCGGGTTAGAAAGCACACCGTTATTTAATTCAGCTAGGCCAAAAAATGCGTCGTCTGCAAGAATACCTTCACTATAATTATCTATCAGCTTTTGGTAGTTAGCAGCAGCTTTACCATACTCTTCCCTTTTTTCGAAAAGATGTGCCTGCTTTAACAGTGCTTCATCTTCAATCGTTTCACCCTTGTGCTGTAATAAAATATCGTTTAAGAGGTTAATAGCGTCTACGTTTTTTTCTTGAAAGGCCAGTAGGCTTGCTTTAGCATATTTTTTGAGTGCTACTTGGGTAGAATCTTCTAGAGAATTATCAGAGATAAGTAAACTCAGTTCCATCGCATCATTTGCTATTAGCTGGGTAGTAGAAGATCGAAGTACTTTTAGTTGTGTTTGTGCCCAATTGAAATCACCTTTAAAATAACTTGTTTGCGCTACTTTGAATCTAGCTTGTTGCCCTACGACATTATTTTTTAAACTTTTTTGAACTTGAGAATAATAGATTAAAGCTTGATTGAATTGTTCAGAAAACACCAAAATATCACCTAATGCAATTTTAACTTCTCCTTTTTGAAAGTTGTTAATGCGTAGCTTTAATGTATTTTTTAAGGCTTTTGTGGCTGTCTTCGGGTCATTTTTCTTAAAAGCAATAAAACGGGCGTAATCCATTTGAAGTCCAATGGTAGTATTGGTTTTTCCAAAAAGCTTTAAAAGCATATTGAATTTGGTGTCAATCTCTGGGATATTCTCTTCCGAAAGGGTTTCTACTTCAATTTGAAGTAAAGCTCTTTCTGCAGTATAAGCAACATCTTGATTGGTGTTATTTTGAATGATATACTCAAAAATTTCCTTGGCACTATCATATTCTCTGCTTTCTTTTGCCAGAAAAGCGAGATCCGTAATGCGGTTTAAATTGCCTTCGGTACGTTTGTAAATGGCTTTTTCTTGAGTGAATGCCTTATTATACTGCTTTTGTTGGACGAACAGCCAGCTCAAAAAATCATTCCATAAAACGTCGGGCTTTGTTTGTAATTTTTTAAGTAGAATTTTTCGCAATAAGATATTATTCTCGTTCGAGGGATCATCAGTAACAAACTGACTTAAACTTCGTTCAATATTAGGGCGATAATTTTCATTGGTGAGCATGAGGTCAAAAAAACTATTGTACATATTCTCAATTTCTCCCAACTCGCCATATAAACGACCTATCTGATAATGAACCCTCAAATCAGGATTTGCAGCGAGGCCTTTTTCATAGGTTTTAAGGGCATATCGTAGTTTAGAAAGTCGCTCAAATGTAGTGCCTAGTCGGTATACTAGATTCGGATTTTCTTCAACTTTTGACAGTGCCAACTGGTAGTTTTCTTCTGCTTTTTCTGTTTGTCCCTGCAAATCGTAATTATTACCCAGCAGGATATATAGTTGATACTGTTTTTTATTCTCAATAAGCTTTTCTTCGATTAATTCCTGTGCTCCAAGATAATCTTCAAGTTGCTGATAGCATTTAATCAAATCCATAAAAAGATCAATGCGCCCCGGATATTGTTGATAAAGTGTTTGGTACGAAAGCTTCGCTTTTTCAAACTCACCTTTATTAAAGTACTGTTTAGCAAGAACAGTATTTTGCGCATTTGTAAATGCAAAAAAACAAGTAAGTAATAGCGTTAAAAAAAGTTTCATAGCAAATGACTTTCAGTTCTTAATACTTAGTTGGCAGCCTAAATTGAGTTGTCAGCCTAAGCGAAGTAGGATAGATGAACTCTACACTCATACGAGTAAAGATACAAGATGTAACCTTAAAATTAAGTGAAAGTTTTTGATTATCTAATAGTGTGTTAAAACGAGTTCGGTATGATGTTGAGTTCTTTTATTGGAAACAACGCACTAGCATATCAAAGTCTTCTTTTGTATTGTAAAGGTGTGGCGAAATGCGAATGGCATTTCCTCTAAACGATACGATAATATTACGCTCGGCCATTTTTTCTTTCACCATGCTCATATTGATATTATCAGGGAGATATATACCGAATAGATGTTTTGTTCTAAAAGTATCATCTTCAACAAAACAGCTGAGCTGTCTTAGTTTTTCGATGGCTTCTTTAGATATTTCATGGCAATATTCCTGAATACTTTCTGGTTTCCATTCCAATAGCTGTTCAATTGCCCTACTAAGCATTGGCGTTAAAACGAAATTACTTGATTCGCCTACGGAATACCTTGCAGCGCCGGGTTGATATTGGTCTTGGTAATCAACCAGTTTTGAAAAATTTTCACTTTCATGCCGGTTCATCCAGTTGTGTTCAATTGGGGTGCCTTCAAAAAAAGTTTCGTTGTAATAGGCAACGCCTAAAGAATAGGGACCCATTAGCCATTTGTATCCACCGCAAATTAAAGCGTCCGGCTGTATTGCTGTCACATCAAAAGGAAAGGCACCTACACTTTGGGTTCCGTCAATAATAAGTCTTGCACCTACCGATAGCGTTTTTTCTCGTATCGCCTTTAAATTGAACAAGGTCCCATCTGCCCAATGTGCATGAGGCATCGCGACGACAGCTGTTTTATTGGTAATGGCTTTTAGGATAAGTTCATTCCATTTTTTTGCTCGGTTTTCGGTTCCTGATGGATGTAAAACAACTTTTGTATGTGCGCCGTTTCGCTCAGCCACATGATTCCATGCATATACATTACTAGGAAATTGCTCATCAACTAATATAATTTCGTCACCCTTTTTTAAGGGTACATTGTTAGCGGCATTGGCAATACCATAAGAAACTGATGGTATTATGGCGATGTTATCTGCTTGTGCATTAATTAGCTGCGCAAAACGTTTTTTTAAAACTAGACGCTGATCAAAAAAATGTTCAGGTAAAATACTCGCAGGATCTCCCTTTCGTTTGAGGTTGATAATACCAATTTCTTCAACGCTTTTAAGTTGAGGAGACATATAAGCGCCGTTTAAATAAACAATATTATTAGATAGTGAAAAAAGGTGTTTTTGATTGGATAGCATTTTGTGATTTTTCGCCTTTAAAAATAGCCCAATTTTCTGTTTCATTAGCTACCCTCTTTACTTATATTTGTGCGATTATTAAAAAATTAAATATGTCATTTTCTAATTTATACCAAAGCGGATTTAAACAACGAAACCGTAGTCATTTTGCAGCCATTGTTCACGTGGCAATGACCGATGATAAGATTACCGATCAAGAACAAGCTTTTTTAAATCGGCTGGCTAGAAGTTTAGAAATTGAGGATGAAGAATATCAAAGGATAGTGAAAAATTACAAAGACTATCCAATTAACCCTCCTTTGACATATAATAGTAGATTAGAGCGGTTATATGATCTTGCTAGAATGGTATACGCCGATGATGTTTTGGGAGAAGGCCAGCATGAATTATTAGGAAGGTTAAGTGTAGGTTTAGGATTTACTCCTGAAAATATAAAATATGTGGTCGACAAAGCCCTAGTTTTAGTAGATCGTGAGGTGAGTCTAGAAACCTTTATGGATGAAATGAAGCACATGAATCGATAGCGGTACTATCACATAACAACATTTAAACGCCTATTTGATAATAGGCGTTTTTATACGCATTATTTTAAGAGTTTTGCCATTTTTTCCAAAAGTGCATCTTCTTCAAATGGGATCGCTAAAAACTCATTGATTCCAGCCTTTTTACAGGCTTTTTTATCTTCATCACTTGCAAAAGCTGTTAATGCGATAATGGGTAGTCTTCGTATAAAAATATCATCGTCTGCTCGAAGTTGTCTTGCCACCTCCAATCCATCAATTTTTGGAATCTTGATATCTAGAATTACTAAATCGTAGTCAGTAGTTTTAATAAAATCTAGCGCTTCTTGACCGTTTGTAGCCAAGTCGACGAAAAAGTTACCATGACTAACCAATAATTTCATTAAAAGCATTTGATTTGCCTCGGAATCTTCAACCATTAAAATTTGGTACTTTTTATCCGGCTTAAAAAAAATGGCAGGAGCTTGGGTTTTTTTTACTTTTTTTTCTTGACCAAGTTCCAGTTCGTAACTAAGGTTTAAACTAAAAACCGTACCTTTTCCTAATTGACTTTTTACATTAATCCTACCATCAAGAAAATCGACAATATGTTTGGTGATCGAAAGTCCTAAACCGGTGCCTCCATAAATTGGATTGTTGTGCACCTGAGTGAAACTCTCAAAAATACTGTCAAGATCTTCTGCAGCAATACCAATACCGGTATCTTCTACTTTAAAATTGAGATTTACTTTTTTACCGCGACGGGAATTTTCAGCGATCGACAATGTGATACTTCCTTCGGTGGTAAACTTAAAAGCGTTGTCTAATAAATTAATAAGGACTTGTTGTAATCTTGTTCTATCACCAATAATAGTTTCTGGAACATTCGAGGCAACTTCTACATTGAAATCAATGTCGTTTTCCTCAGCTTTTTTCTGGAAGAATTTGGTGAGATACTTTGCGACGTCATTAAGTTTAAACTTCTTTTTGACTACTGTAAGTTGTCCTGCTTCAATTTTAGAAATATTAAGTAAGTCCTCGATTAGCCCATTTAAATGATTACTTGATTTTTTTACAATCCCAACGAGTCCTTCTTGTTCCGTACTTAAATTTGATTTCTCTAATAAGGTTAAAAAGCCCAATATGCCATTTAGCGGTGTTCGAATTTCATGACTGACGTTTGCTATAAAACGGTTCTTAAATTCTTTCTCTGCAGCTAGTTGTTTATTACGAAGGTGAATAACCTCAGAGTTAATAACCGATTCATTTCTTAATTGTGCAACGCGCTGAAATTCGTTATAATGATCGGTGAAATCTTGTAGTACAATAACTTGTTCTTCCGTATTGGCTATTTTTTTGATTCCAATATCAAAAATGCCTTTTTTTTCGTCAAGATCAAGATTCACACATACCATTGATTCTTCAGCTTCTAAATCAGGTAAGATCGGAACAATGCTTTCAAAGAAAGGATGAATATCCTTGATGTTTGATGCCTTGCTAACATTTATTATCGTATTATCAGAATCAATAATACCGCCGGTATTCGTGATCTTAATGAACTGGGAGTTATTGGTCAGAAATTGGTTAGCGTTTGGAGCCATGCCTAAGGGATAATTAATTCACCAAGACTATGGAATAACGCTTCTACATTCTCACCAGTCTTAGCGCTGGCAAAGTATTGACAATCAATATTTTTCTCTGTTAAAATGGTTTTAAGTTTTGGTAAATCGACCAAATCCACCTTATTGCCGACCAACTGCATTGGTATGCCCGGTAGCTGGTTTGTTAAATAATCCAGATCCTCATTGATATTTGTATAGGTAGAAGGTCTACTTGCATCAAAAACGTAGATGTATCCTGCCGTACCCATCAAATAGGAATTACGGGTGTTTTGTACCTTCTCATTACCTTCAATATCCCATATAATCATTGAAAGATCGGTGTCATTTACGGTAATTGACTTTTTTAAAATATGTACGCCGATCGTCACTTTGTAATCATCACTAAATGTATTTTCAACAAAACGTCGAATTAAGGATGATTTACCTACACCAAAATGGCCCAGTAAAACGATCTTTTTAGATATAGTCATTGGTAAAATATGCCTTTAGCTTGTTTGAAAAATGTTGTTGGTTATGAAGATCGGTTTTGTTGATCTTATACTGCGCAAATTTAAGCAAAAGATCTTCTAGTTTGCTTCTATGTGAAACATCAAAAACTCCTGAGATTACTACAGCTATGTAGTACTCAGAAAAGTTTTGAATATGAATAGTATAAAGATCATATTCAATAAGTTGTAATTCCTGTTCGTCTGTTTGAAAAGCATCTTCTACAAAACTCTTAATGGCAGTTAGCATGCCCGCAATCATATCTTGGTCAATGGTCTGGTCTTTATTTAGGCTTGCCTTAATGATTCCAGAGCCTTTTTCGATGACAAACATCTGGTGAATCTTTGGTGCACCCTGTTCGTAGAGCATCAAATCAGATTCGTTGATTCCTAGTGATTTAGCTTTAAGACGTCTTTTAATACCTTTTATCGTATATCGGCTATTGATTTGTTGGGTAAGTTGTTCGCGTAGTTTTTGAATTTCACTTTGAACATATCGCTTAATCATGCGACCCATGATGGGGTATAATGCTTCTACTACACTATCTTGACTATTTGCTATCTCCTCTTTTAAAGCTGCAGTAATGGTTGGTCCTAGGGTTTTTGGTATTTCTTCAACAAACTCATCCAGCTTGTCCTCTATAATTGGTTCAACTTTGGGAGAAAGTTTGTTTCGTTTGTTAACGGTTTCTTCAAGCACCTCGAGCTTCTTGGTGATCGATTCCGCATATTCGCGTTCATCAGTCAGCAAGAGTTCCTTTAAGATCTCTAATTTATCAGATGCATTCATTTAAAAGAGGATAAGAACGAGCTATTATTTGCTCATAATCTTTTCGCCCATAGTAACTAGTAGCTTGCCCAGTACTTTACGGTCAACTTTATCTTCCCCTAACTGGTCAGTTTTATCTGTAAGACTATTTTCAAGTTCAGTGATTCTAATATTGATGTCTGTAGAAAGACTATCAATACTTTGCATTAATTCAGATCGAGTTTCTTCAATAAAATTATGCAGTTCCTCGCGTTTTTTTGAAAGGTCTTTTTTAAGCAGCTCAAATTCGTGGTTGTATTCAGCAATGTTTTCACCGAATATGAGGTTCTTTATTGCCTCAAGTTTTTGAGCCGAATCAGGGGTCATTTTTTCGGTGTCTGTGGTGTTATTTTTAGCCATTATTGGTAGATTAATAGTACGTTAAATGTTAAATGTACTAAAAATTAAAAAGCTTGGCTATTTTTATGCGTGAAGCCGCATAAATTCCTCCGCTTTCTCGACCATCTTCTTACTGCCGCCAAAAAATGGTACTCGCTGGTGCAACTCTGTTGGCTGAATGTCCATTATTCGTATAAATCCGTCTGAAGCTTTACCACCTGCTTGTTCGATAATAAAAGCCATAGGGTTACATTCATACAGCAAGCGTAATTTTCCGTTGGATTGCTTCGAGCTTTTTGGGTACAAATAAATACCTCCTTTAATCATGTTTCTGTGAATATCAGAAACCAATGAACCAATATACCTAGAAGTATAAGGGCGATCACCTTCTTCTTCCTGACAATACTTAATGTATTTTTTAACTCCCAAAGGAAAATGGGTGTAGTTTCCTTCATTAACGGAATAGATTCTCCCAGTTTCTGGAAATTTCATGTTAGGGTGTGATAGGTAATACGATCCGGTAGCAGGGTTAAGCGTAAAACCATTTACCCCATGGCCTGTGGTATAAACCAACATGGTACTGGTACCATAAATAATGTATCCGGCAGCGACTTGTCTGTTTCCCGGCTGTAAAAAATCTTCTTGTTGTACAGGAGTTCCAATGGGGGTGACACGTCTATAGACCGAAAAAATGGTTCCTACAGATACATTCACGTCAATATTACTTGAACCATCAAGTGGGTCGATCAAAACCACATATTTGTTTTGATGCCTTTCATCTTGACTATTGATACTTATAAAATCATCCTCTTCTTCTGAAGCAATACCGCAAACAATGTTGCGGTTTTTCATAGCCTGAATGAATTTTTCATTGGCGTAAACATCCAATTTTTGTTGGTCTTCACCTTGGATGTTGGTATCGCCAGCAGCCCCGATGATATCGACCAATCCCGCTTTGTTTACTTCGTAGTTTACTACCTTTCCGGCAAGCCTAATAGAGTTAATTAATCGAGATAATTCGCCAGAGGAGTACTTAAAATTGCTCTGATTTTCAATGATGAATTCGCCTAAAGTCTGATTCTTTTGGGTCATGCCGTAGCTGCTAGTTTTTATGGTCACAAATATCGATAAATTTGTGAAACTAAAACGTTTTCGTAAAAACTAATATTCTTATATTTATAACTTTGTGTTACATTTGCAACAATGAATTATCAGGTAAGAAAAGCGACAAAAAATGATATGCCACAGGTACTGGCATTGATACAAGAGTTAGCCGATTTTGAAAAAGAATCGAATGCTGTTGAAATGACAGTTGATCAGCTTGTTCAATCAGGTTTTGGAAATCAATCTGCGTTTCAATGTTTCGTAGCTGATGCCGATAGTGTTATTTTAGGCATGGCGCTAGTGTATCCTCGATTTTCGACTTGGGTGGGAAAAACAATCCACTTAGAAGATCTTATCGTAACGGAAAAGGCGAGAGGAAGTGGTGTTGGTAGCGCATTATACAAAAGGGTAATGCAGTATGCAGCGAAGCAGGGTGTAAAACGTGTGGAATGGGCTGTACTTGATTGGAATGAACCTGCCATTAATTTTTATGAGAAAAGCGGAGCAGTCGTAATGCGTGATTGGGATACTGTGCAAATGAGAGAACAACAATTAAAAGAGTTTTTGAATAAGTAGATGAAAATATTCAAGTTTGGTGGTGCATCGGTTAAAGATGCGGCAGGGGTACAAAATGTAGTTAGTGTTTTAAAAGAGGTTGGTTTTAATGATACCTTAATCATTATATCGGCGATGGGTAAAACCACCAATGCCCTCGAAAAGGTAATTCATTGTTATTTTGAAAATAAGAATGAACTAAAAGCAGCTATTCAAGAATTGATTGATTTTCACGGTCAAATTTTAACAACGTTATTTCCTAATGAGAATGCCACCGCTTCTGATAAAGTAAAATTACTATTTGAAGAACTTCAAGGTTTTTTAAGTTGGAACAAATCGCCTAATTATAGTTTTGTATATGATCAAGTGGTCTGCTATGGTGAGTTAATTTCGACAACGATAGTTAGTGAATACTTAAATAGTTGTGGCGTAAAAAACACCTGGATTGATGTTCGGGATGTTATAAAGACGGATACTAACTACCGGGATGCTGGGGTTGATTGGCAACAAACTCAAACCAAGATCAATCAACAAATTCAAAAAAACCAATTATACATTACTCAAGGTTTTTTAGGTTCTGACCAAAACAATTTTACCACAACCTTAGGGCGAGAAGGGTCTGACTATACAGCCGCTATATTTGCATACTGCTTAAATGCCGAAAGTGTCACCATATGGAAAGATGTACCCGGTGTGTTAAATGCTGATCCTAGACATTTTAAAGAGACTGAGCTTTTAAATCAAATAAGTTATGAAGAGGCGATTGAGTTGGCATTTTATGGCGCTTCTGTCATTCATCCTAAAACACTGCAGCCATTGCAGCGTAAGGAAATTCCGCTGTATGTAAAGTCTTTTGTTAGTCCGTCAGGAAATGGGACTGCCGTGACCAAAGGACACCGTATTGAGCCTGAAATACCCTGCTTTATTGTTAAGAAAAATCAGGTGCTGTTATCACTTTCTACCTTGGATTTCTCATTTATGGTCGAAGAAAATATTAGCGAAGTTTTTAAACTATTGGCCGATCATAAAATGAAAGTGAGTATGATACAAAATTCTGCAATTAGTTTCTCCGTGTGCATCACCAACAAGTATGATACACTTGCAGAATTACTTAGCATTTTGAAAGCAAAATTTAAAGTAGATTGCTATGAGAATGTGTCCTTATACACTATTCGCCACTTTAATGAAAAAGCCATTAACGGTATTGAACAAGACAAGGAGATTTTGCTAAAGCAGGTAAGCACAGAAACCGTTCAGATGGTTGTTAAGTAATTTTAATTTGTTTCTCGAATTGGTTTGGCGGAATTGTTTGATATTTGAAAGGATTCAACATAGAACACGATGCAGGTAATTTTAGGAGCAAATGGGATTATTGGAGAAGAACTGGCAAAAGAATTACGGGCTACTTATACTTCTGATATCAAATTGGTTGGTCGTAATCCTAAAAAAGTTCATGTAGACGACCAGGTTTTTAAAGGAGACTTACTACAAATTGATGATGTCAAACAGGCGGTGAAAAATGCAGAAATTGCATACTTAACAGTTGGCTTACCTTATCGATCAGATGTTTGGTTGCGAGATTGGAAAGTTATCATGAAAAATGTTATCGAAGCCTGTAAAGAATCAAACTGTAAGCTGGTGTATTTTGATAACACCTACGCGTACCCGCAAAACGCAAAAATTCAAAAAGAATCAACTCCTCTAACATCAACCGGTAAAAAAGGACATGGGAAAAAACTGGCCGCCGAGTTATTATTAAGTGCTATTCAAAAGAAGGAGATTGTTGCAAGCATCTGTAGAGCACCGGAGTTTTATGGACCAGGAAAAACAAAAGGGATAACCAATACCTTAATTTTTGAAAAAATAAAGGTAGGGAAAAGGGCCAAAGTATTTCTTAAGGACAATGTTCTGAGAACCTTAATCTATACTCCGGATGCCAGTAAAGCAATGGCACTGATTGGTAACACTTCTGATGCCTATGGTGAAACTTGGCACTTACCGTGTGATGATAATCGCCTTACTTATAAAGAGATTATTGATCTGATTTCAGAAAAATTGGGTAGACAAATCAAGTATGATATACTGAGTTCTTTTGTGCTCAAATTGGTTTCTTTTTTCAACCAAAATGTCAAAGAAACCGTTGAACTCCTGCCGAGGTATGCTATTGATAACATTTTTGATTCGTCAAAGTTCAAAAAACATTTCCCCGACTTTCAAGTTACTTCTTATGAAGAAGGAATTAAAAATGTTCTAGCGGATTACAGGATTAAGTAGTGGTTCTTACATTCATTTTATTCCCTATTTTTAGTTACAATTTTAATCTTGCCAACTAAATGAAATTTCTGAAGAAAGCACTTCGTGTTCTGTTAATTTTGATTGTTGCTATAGGAATAGGTCTTTGGCTATTTACCAATAGCTTAAAACCAGATTATAACGGAACTCTTTCCCTAAACAATCTTAAAAATACTGTTGAGGTTTATTATGACGATTATGGCATTCCTCATATTTATGCTGAAAATGAGCTTGACGCGCAAAGAGCTTTAGGTTATGTGCATGCTCAAGATCGCCTTTGGCAAATGGAGTTAATAAGACGCATAGCGGCTGGTCGTTTGTCTGAAGTTTTTGGTGAACAAATGATTAAAAATGATATGTTTTTCTCGAGCTTAGGTATTGAAGAAGCCGCGGCAACGACTATCAAAAATTTAGACAAAGATGGGGAAGTCTATCAACTAACCACAGCTTATTTAGACGGAATTAACCAATATATCGAAAATGGCCCCAAACCTTTGGAGTTTTATCTAGTTGGTTTAGAAAAAGAAAAATACACCTTAAAAGATGTGTATAATGTCATCGGTTACATGTCATTTAGTTTTGCTCATGCTCATAAGACTGATCCTGTTTTAACAGAAGTGAAAGAAAAACTGGGTAGCACTTATTTAAAGGAATTGGGTATCGACATTGACAGTACTAGTACAGTTATTAGAAGTGAGGTAAAGTCAGCCGATTTTTCTGTAGTAGCAAAGGAAGTTGCAGCAGTTTTTGAGAAATTGCCAATCCCATCATTTATTGGTAGTAATAGTTGGGTAATCGGTCCTGAAAAAACAAAAAATGGTAAGGTAATTTTCGCCAATGACCCGCATATAGGGTTTTCCCAACCCGCGATCTGGTATCAAGCTCATATGGTGACTCCAGATTATGAAATGTATGGGTATCATTTGGCACTTACGCCTTTTCCGTTGCTAGGTCATAACCGACAATATGCATACGGACTTACGATGTTTCCTGTTGACGATCTTGATTTTTATTACGAAGATGAACTTTCATCTGATCCCCAAAAGTATCAAACTCCGGAAGGTGTTAAGCCCTATGAAATACAAAAGAAAAGGATTAATGTGAAGGGTCAAGAACCGGTAGCATATGATTTACGAGTAAGTGATCACGGTCCAATTGTGAATGATGTCTTTGATCAGGTTAAAAACGAACGATCTGTTTCAATGGATTGGATATACACAAAATTTGAAAATAAAATGTTGCATGTGGCTTATACAATGTCACATGCTAATTCACTACAAACTTTTCAAAAGGCACCCGAAACCATTCATGCGCCAGGATTAAATGTGATGTACGGTGACGCTGATGGTAATATTGCCTGGTATGCATCGGCTAAAATCAGAAGGTATAAAGATGGGGTAAATTCCAAGCTTATACTGTCAGCTAAGGATAGTGACACCATTTCATATTTAAATTTTGATAAAAACCCGAAAGCTATAAATCCGTCCTGGCATTATGTATATTCTGCGAACAATCAACCAGACAGCATCAATGGCATTTTTTACCCTGGCTATTACCAACCCGATGATCGCGCAAAACGTATTGAGCAACTGCTGGAAGGGAAAAGCGACTTTACAAAAAATGATGTGATGTCGATGATTAATGATGTGACAAGTTCGACAACACCGACATTAATGCGTGAGGTTTTTAATGCAATAGATTCTAGCGATCTTACCAAACAGGAAAAGGAAGCGGTTGATATGCTGCAAAAATGGGATGGCACCTATGCAATTGATCAAGTTGCACCTACTATTTATAGTCGATTTTTGTATGAATTTTTACAGAATACATATCGGGATGAAATGGGCGAAACCTTTTTCACTTTCCTAAATACATCGCAACAAAAAAAGGTGGTTAGGCAGCAAATGATGCGCGACAGTTCTGTTTGGTGGGATAATGTAGAAACGAAAAATACGGTAGAGGATAAGAAAGCGATCGTTACGAAGTCAATCAAAAATAGTGTTGCTTTTTTAAATCAACAGTTGGGTAGAGACATTCAAGCTTGGACCTGGAATAAAGTTCACACGCTAGAACACCCGCATCCCATGGGGCAAGTTGAAGCGCTACGCAACTATTTTAATGTTGGCCCTTTTGAAGTAAACGGAGGAAAAGAGGTAATCAATAACCTGGCTTTTAAGCTGGATAGTACGGGATTTTATAAGGTAAATAGTGGGCCGTCAACCCGACGAGTCATCGACTTTTCTGATGTGGAAAATAGCATGAGTATTTCACCCACAGGACAATCAGGTAATCTGTTAAGTGATTATTATAAAGACCAAGCTAAAAAATATGTTGATGGTGATTTCGTGCGGATGGAGATGAACAAAAAACGAATTCAGCAGTCGAAAAATAAGTTGGTTTTTAAGATGGAATAGTAGACTGATTTTATAGTGAGTGTTTAACAATGCTGGCGTCAAATACATTATAGTTTTCACAAGTGTTCGACTAAATCTTTACCAGATATGAGGAACATTCAAGAGTTAGTAAAAGCTCATTTCTACCGAACAAAGTAGATAAAAGCAGTTTTTAAGTCTAAGGAATTAGATAAAAATCAATAAAAATTAAAACCCTATAGCAGTAATCTCCGTATAGTTCTTTAATATGAGTTTCTACATGAATAAATAGACCGATTTTGCTATGGAAACTCAATGCTACTAAATAAGTTTGTAGGAATATAACATAAGTGAAATTGGTTTTAAGAATATGAAGTTTATAAAGAAGATGATGAGAAAGCGACTAACAAATAGAAAAAACCCAAAGCAAGGGTTCCATTTTGTGCTAAGAACATCTTATTTACTGCTTGCTATTATTGGTTTAAGCAGTCATGATCTGTATATAAAAATGGAAACCTATTTCCTGCAGCCTAATCAAGAAAATACCTTTAATTTATACAACGGTACTTTTGAAAAAAGCGAAAATATTATTACCCGTGATCGGATAATAGATGCTTCTGTTGTAGCTCGAGGTAAACGAAATGTCATTGATAAGATGCAATGGAAAGATCAGGACAGTACCATAACAAAAGCAACTTTTAAAACAGGTGAAGCGGGGACTTATATCGTCGGTGTTTCTACAAGAGCTAGAAATATTGAATTAACTGCTGAAAAATTCAATGATTATCTCAAACATGATGGTGTTTTAGATATGCTAGAGCAACGTACAAAAGAGGGTTTATTAGATCAAGATGCAGTTGAAAGCTATCAAAAAAGTGTAAAAGCTATTTATCAAGTAGGTGATGTAAAAACAACCGATTGGAGCACGAAGTTAGGATATCCGATTGAGTTTGTGCCACTGTCAAATCCTTATGAAAAGTATAGTGGCGAAAAACTAGCAGTAAAACTCTTACGAAATGGGATGCCACTAGTCAACCACTTGCTATATGCTGATTATATTAAAAGTTTCCAAGGACATTCACATAGCCAGGAGCATAGTCACGGCGAACAAACGCATTCTCATGATTCGCCTGAAGATGGTGGTCATACGCATACTAGTGGTCAACAGTTGCGTACCGATGAGGATGGGAAAGTTTTTGTAAATCTTCCTGAAGATGGGATCTATTATCTGCGTACTATTTATATGAAAGAAGTAACGGATGATGATGAGTTGACACACCAGTCTAATTGGGCTACCTTAACTTTTGAAGTAAGTCATAAACATGGTGAAGATACGCATATGCACAATGATGATGCGCATGACAGCGAAGAAGGTTTCTCTCCATGGATGTTTATGCTAGGGAGCGTTCTGATGATTACCCTATTGTTTTTTTTCTTTAGAAAAAAGAATTCGTAATGTCAAGATATATTCGGTTAACAGGGTCAGCTGTAGTATTGTTAGTTCCGTTTTTAGCGTTAGCGCATGACGTAAGTAGTGCTGATCAAGAGCTATTACGAAATGGTGGGTTATGGGCCTATATTCAGGTTGGGGCAACCCATATGCTAACTGGCTATGATCATTTACTTTTTCTGGTAGGTGTTGTATTTTACCTTAACAGTTTTAAAGATATTTTAAAGTTTATTACTGTATTTACAATAGGGCATTGCATTACCTTAATAGGTGCGACCTATGCTGGAATTACAGCCAATGACCACCTTGTTGATGCAGTAATTGCATTAAGCGTGCTATATAAAGGATTTGAAAATTTAGGGGGCTTTAAAAAATTAAAAATACAGGCGCCTAATTTACTGCTAATGGTGGGGCTTTTTGGTTTGATACATGGCTTTGGCCTTTCCACTAAACTGCAATCTTTCGATATCGGGAAAGAGGATATATTGGCTAAAATTCTTTGTTTTAACCTAGGTGTGGAGGTCGGGCAGGTTATCGCGCTTATCCCCATTGTTTTTATCATCTTGCGCGTTCGAAAACACACACAGTTTACTGCTTTCTATAAAGCGGTTAATTGGTATTTGGTACTTGCCGGTATCGGTTTGTTTGTCTATCAGTTATATCCGTATTTTTGGATTATGATCTCGAAGATAACGGGTGGTGCTGTTTAATTTTAGTACTTACAATTACTGTATGCACAATTATTTAGATCAGCATTTTTGATTCTTAATTATGAAGGGCATTCAACAAAAGAATAACTGCCGCCCATCATTGTAATTAAATTTTCGACACCTGCCATTCCGGCCCCAATAGGGCCTAAACCGGTATACAAAATTTCTTTATAAACATTACAAGCAAGCTCGGCTATGGCCTTTCTAATTTTATCATCCATGCCGGATGCATCCATAATTACAATAGCTTCTGATGCAAAGGCATACAATTTAACCAATGTCAAACTGTAAGCTGACACGATTCCTAAAGCCATACCACCACCAGCAGCCATTATACCCAAATTCATTGCGCCTAAAAGTCGTTGGTATTCTTTAACAACATTGTCGATACGTTGCAGTTGCTGAGCAACACTCTGGCCTCCTCCGCCAGTGAGATCAGGCAGTATTCCGTAGAGTTCGCCGTTGTAATGATCAATGCTCCAAAAAGCTAACTTTTCTGCCGAAGCATCAAAAAAGTTAAGCTTTCCACCTCTGAAAAGATATTCATAAAAATATCGGTAGTGTTCCCCCAACATATCAGCATTGTAAACACCTTTTGGAAGGTTTTCGCTAAACGCCAACTCTATGCCATTTAATTGAGTATAAGTGCTTTCAGGAAAAACTGAAGCTTCCAACAATGCCAGTTGGGCTGTTTTTTGAGCATTAGCTAAAAACCAGTTTTGCCCACTCTTGGTTAGGGTGCGATATTGTGAGCTACGCAGATAATCAAAGGAAATAGAACTTTGCTTGCTAAAAAGCGCCGGTGTCATCGTTAAGACCCCGATTCGCAATCCTTTTACATAGGTGGCACTTTCCGTGTTTACAGACTGAACAATAGGTTGCATCATGCTTAAAAAGACCGATGGGTAGTCAAACCCGCCTTTTTTGATTGCTTCCAAAGCGGCTTTAGCATCATTTTTAAGATATGGTTCCATCCAGGACCGTGTGCTGAGTAGTGATTGCAAGTATTCAGAAAATCGAATAGAATCGGTCGCCCCGGCGTGTTCAAAAGCTAAAGTCATGCTTCCCATCATCGCTTCGTGAACTGCATTTGCCATTGTTACTGTTGGTTTTTGATGATGTTGAATAATGCGGTCGTAGCCTGCAATTACCTTTCGCTGCTCATACTGATTCCCTACCTTTATATATAAATACAAGCCGACTAACCGATTGCCAACAGCAGTATCAAAAACTTCAGGAAATGTATAGTTAGTGTTAGCTTTATGTGAGGTGTTGCTTAATGAAATAGTCACTTGATGTTGCCCCTCTTTTTCAAGAGCATTGTACTGAAATACATAGGGTGCCAATTTCATTTCTCCTAATATTTTGGTTACTTCAGTAATGGTAGCCTCAGTATTGCTAGCTGGTATCTCCTTAAAATCTAGGTTTTTGCGTAAAGCCTCGTAAAAATTGTCGGTTTCATAAACATTCAGGAAAATAATAGGGGGTCCTGCGTCATAAAACGATTTAAACTTTGGGTCATATGAATCACTATTATGCGCATCGGTCGCATACAGCACCAGATCATTATCGGTTTGTGCTGCTCGTAATGCCGAAGTATACACATTGGAGGCCACCTTCCAGGTATCTATCTTTGCATGCGGGAATTGCTTGCTTATTGTTGCTTTAGATTTTTTTACAAATTCATCCATTCCGGCTCCGCGATATGAAGAAGGCATACTCATTGAAGCATCATAAACGATTAAGATTTTAGGAGCAATTATATTTCGTCGTAGAATGCCTCGAACGACCTGCCCGTTATCTTGAATTTTAAAGTTGCTTGCGGTAAGACCTTCCACGATATCTCCATTGGCGTTTACCGGTCTTAATTCCAGCTCTACTTGTGGAAAAACCTTTGGCTTTGCGGTGACATTTATTTGAGTTACATCGCTCACTAAACCTGGCTTGCTGTATTGTGAATTAAGTTCAGCAAACATGGTGGCTTGTTTAAACACTTTTTCGCCCGACAGCGTTATCGGTTCGCCCAGATACGAATGTTCTTCAAGATATGCACGATCCTTACCCATATCTTGTAAGGCAAAACTAGGAGTGAATGTGCTGATACTGCTAATAGTCTGGGTAGCCATTTCTTCAAAAGTGAGATTATTCAGAAAATTCACTTTTAATTGATTGCCCACTAATTCTGATGTCTTGTAGGTAGCTGAAAGAAGTTCTTCTTCCGCTCTCATATTAAACGCATTTGTGGCCTTTAATGTGATTTTTACATCCATGTCGGATTCTTTAGCTTCCGAGAGTTCATATACCTGGCTCTTGACGTTTGTTGGATGCATTTGCCCATATTCGACATTGGGGTCGAATAGATGTAAATACACATCCTGCCCATCTTGCTTATATGCTACTGCGGGGACAGATCGATTACTGAAACGAAACTTATTAGGATACTCTTCTTTACGCTGTTTTGGACTCGCCTTTTGGAGTAAAGAGGTAGCCAATTGTTTTGCTTGTTCAACTACATCGGGAGTTTCGGTTACACTTCCTTGATTTTCTGGAATTCCAAGTGCTTTTTTCCACTTCTTGTATTGATTGTTGCTAACGGGTGGTTGAAAATCTGCTTGGGTGCTTCGAAAAAGAATGTTCTTCACTGCTGCTTCAGAAAGTTCGATGTGCTCATAGATCAATCGAGCTTCAAATCCGGCTGCTACTAACATATCTCGAAGGATATTCGCTTTTTCACGTGGTGTTGCCATACCAGTTCTGAGTGCACCGGCGGTTCCGTATTGAAATCCGTTACTTATATATCTAAAATATTGGTCGTCTGAAGGTAGCAAAATGAGTTCATCACGAACAAATTTGAACATTGCCTTTGGGTCTTTTTCTTGAATAAGTCTATCTCGTTTAGCGAGAAAGTTATCCGGGCTGTAAGACAGGGCATACAGCATTTCTTCCCAAGTCTTGAAAGGTTCTAATCCTGTTCCTTTGGGTATCTTCAGTTTTGATTCTGATTCACAAGCTTGTAGCAAAGGAAGCATATAGGCACCTGCACCTGCAAGCATCAATTGTTGAAAGAATAGTCTGCGAGAAAGTTGATTATCCATTGGATTAATGTTTCGATGTTTACAATTTGGTGGTAAAATCGAAGCAAAGGTTAACACATGGAAAGGATTTTCTGAAGCAGCTATTTTTAAAATGTGCTAAGCTAGCTTTGTATAGTAGAGTTTAGCAAAAACGGGAAATTATTATGCCATTTCAACCTTTGAATCAATGGGTGTTTTAGAGATATAGTTCTTGGGTAATTGCTTTAAAAGATCTTTTCTAAACTTGCCGTAATCCACAGTGATCGTATGTCTAGGCGTTTTTATTTGCTTGTAATGAGGGTGCGTTACTTCACGCTCACACAATTGTCTAATGTTTTTAGGACGTTGCCATTTCCCAGCTAATTCGCGAGCCATGATTTTACTTTGTAATTCTGATCCGGGCCAAATGCAGCCTAGTGGTTGAAACATTCCAACAAAATAAAGATTCTGATACTCTGGGTGAAACATTTTTAAGTATAAAGGAACTTCACCTTCGCTGTAATCAATAAAGTCTTTATCGAAAAACGGGTGCGTTAAAATAAAACCTGTACAAGCAATTACGGTATCAAATTCTTCCTTTGTGCCATCTTTAAAATGAACCGTGTTTCCATCAAAACGATCAATATCTACTTTTGGATGCACTTTGCCATGACGCAGCTTGTATAATAGTTCGTCATTAACCGTTGGATGGGTTTCACCAATTTTGGTTTCGGGTTCTTGTAGACCATACAACTCATTTTTGCCAAGTAGGATTCGCATCATAATTCCATTTAAAAACTGCCTTACTTTAATAGGTAACCAATTTGTGCGGTGAGCAAAAACATCAGATGGAACCCCAAATACAAATTTTGGGATAATACGATAACCTCTTCTCCAAGAAATAGAAGTCCGTTTGCTTACCCGACTTGTTTCAACTGCAACATCACATGCAGAATTGCCACCGCCAATAACTAGCACCTTTTTATCTTTAAATGGGGCAGCCTTTTTAAATTGATGCGAATGGAGATATTCCCCCGTAAATCTCCCTTGATATTCAGGCCATCTTGGTTGCCAATGGTGACCATTGCAGACTGCTAAATCCGTAAATAATTCCGTTTTGGATACCCCATTTTTCTCGGTAATGACTTCCCATTTTTCATCATGTGTTCTCTTGCAATGTACTACTAGCGTTTCGAATTCGATATGCTTATACAGTTCAAATTGCTTTGCATACGCTTGAAAGTATCTACGTAATTCGTCATGTGAAGGATAATCGGCTACTGACTTATCAAAATCATCAAAGGTGAAATCGTCATACTGTGATAAGGTTTTAGAGCTGATAATATGTGTAGTTTCAAAAACACTACTGTGACTTTCTTTTTCAGAAAATATCCAATTACCACCTACTTCGTTATTGCGGTCATAACAAATCACTTCAATATCCTGATCAATCAAGTTTTTTACGGCAGTAATTCCTGAAGGACCAGCGCCTATTACACAGACTCTTTTATGCATTATCAACTTTTATTATGGGTGAATTTAAAGAGAATATCTGCAATACCATCAACGAGTACATCTGCATTCTCTTTGTTAAAATACAATGGAGGTTTTATTTTAATCACATTGTTATGAGGTCCATCAGTACTGACTAAAATATGCCTATTTCTTAATTCATTTTTAATGATTGATGCCAGCTTGGTATTTGGTTTTCCCTTTTTAGTAATCATTTCGACTCCTAAGAATAACCCACTACCGCGAACATCTCCAATTTTTGGAAATTCCTTTTGAAGCTTCTTTAACTTGTTCTTTAGGTGGTCTCCAACCGTTTTTGCTTGCTGTTGTAAGCTTTCGTCTTCTATAACATCTAACACGGCTTCTCCAATAGCGCAGGACACGGGATTACCTCCGAAAGAGCTGAAAAATTCCATTCCATTTTCAAAAGAGGTCGCTATTTCTTTGGTTGTTACAACGGCGGCAATTGGGTGTCCATTACCCATTGGTTTACCTAAAATAACAATATCGGGAACGACCTCGTGCATTTCAAAGCCCCAAAAATGATCGCCTAATCTCCCGAACCCGACTTGCACTTCATCACTAATACAAAGTGCCCCGTGTTTTCTTATTTTAGGATATAACATTTTTAAATACCCTTGCGCTAAAGGTACTTGCCCACCACAACCAACTATTGGTTCTGCTATGAATGCAGCCAATTGGTTTTTGTGTTTTGTCAACTTTTGAATAGCTTCTTTGGCGTATTTTTTACCTGTTTTCTGACTATTCCCGGTATGTTTGCCATTAAAAGTATCTGGTAATGGAACTTGAATAATATGTTCTTTTTTTCCGGAGCCTCCTTCGTTTGCATATTTGTAATGGCTAACATCAATACCACTTCTTGTATTGCCATGATACCCATGTTTTACCACGGCAATTTTTTTCTTTTTGGTGTACGTCAATGCAAGGCGAATGGCAAGATCGGTGGCAGCACTGCCAGAGTTTACAAAAAAGACTTTGCTAAATGTTTTTGGAAACTTGGCCAATAGTTTTTCAGAATAACTATTTAACTGCTTGTATAAATACCGAGTATTAGTGTTAAGGGTTGCCATTGTTTGCTGCCCGGCGGTTACCACTTTTGGGTGACAGTGTCCTACAATCATTATATTGTTATATGCATCGAGGTAGGTGTCGCCTTGTTCATCATACATATATTGAAGTGCAGATCTAGTCATTTCAATCGGCTTTTTGTAGCTCAACGAAAGTGATTTACTACTATGCTTTTTTCTTTTTTTAAGGCTGTCGTTTATGTTCTTGCTTAGGACTGAAGAAAACCCCGCAGCTTTCCTAAATATGTCGGTCGCTTTTAAAGGATTTATAGCGATCCATTGGTGTAGTAATTGCCATGCTGGTTTTTCGGTAATGGTTATATAATCTGAATTGGGGTGATCCTTTTTATGGAAAGCGGAATTACATAAACTGGTGCATAAACGTGCCGCAATGAGATAATATAAAATTTCTATCTCTCTTTCCTGCAATGGAAACTGTTTATGAAACCCTTTAATAATTGGTATTGCTGATTTAAGCGGTTTTTTTTTGTTTAACAGGCCATAGGTCATTGCGATGGCTAGGTCATTAATAACATGGGAATAACATATATCACCAAAATCGATAATCCCTGATACTTTTCCTTTTTTAGTCAGGACATTCCAATTGTTAGCATCACTGTGTATAATACTTTTTCTAAGTGTATGTGCGACGGGTCGTACATGCTGTTCATGTTGCAAGAAAAAATACTCAATTAAGGTGCGATCTTGTACATTTTCAATATGTGGAATTAATCTTTTATTCAAATAGAAATATTGAAGATCCCATTCTGTAATTTTTGATGCAATTACGGAATCTTTTATTCCATGTAGTTTCTGATTCATTGTACCTAAAAAGGCACCAAAAGATTGTAATAAACCGTTATTGTGTTTTATATCAGCCAAAAAATCCCCTTCAATAAAGGTGAGTAGCCTATAAATATTATGTTCATCTGCTGCAAATAAGTCGCCAGAATTAGTACATACTGTTTTTGGAAATTCCAATGGGGTTACTGATGCTAAAATTCCAAGAACTTTGCTCTCGGCAATTAGTAGGTTGCTATTTTCCTCAGTCTTTTGATATTGCTTTAAAACATATATTTCATTTCCAGAATCAACTTTATAGTTAATGCTTCCATAACCCTCTAACTTTTTAAGTGTAGGGTTTTTAATTTCGAACGAACTACGTAAAATATCCTTTATCGTGGTCATTTCGCATTTTTGAAAAATTGATCCCATTTAACGACTTCGCCAGTCATAGCAGATTGCTTGGCAGCCTCCAAAATTTGCATCACAATCTCATTATTTTCAACTGATGAAACGTCGAAAGCGGGTAGTTGGTAGTCGCCTTTTATCACCTCGTTCAGCATAGCAAATGGGTCGTGAATTCCTTTTCTAACTTCGGGGACATCTATGTGCTTAAAACCGTCTTCTTCCTTGGTCATCAGATCCATTTCGTGATTCGTAAAACATCTAATGGTTCCCGTTTGACCATAAATATCCATGTCTTTTCTATTATAAGGCCAGTTCCATGATGCTTGAATGACTACCTGTGTTCCATCATCATAATTTAATATAACAGTAGCATCGTCTTCGACTTTAGGATAGCTGTCAGGTTTTATTTGTTGTGTTTTGCAAAAAACTGTGTTAGGTGTTTTACCTTTTGAAATAGCTGTTGCTATATTGGCACCATAACAGCCAAAATCGGTTAACGCTCCACCACCATTAAGCACGGGGTCTGTCAACCACTCTAAAAACTCTGGATTACAACCTATTTCTATAGGGCCTGGATGACCTGTGTAAAACTCCACTTTTCTTACCGTACCAATCGTATTATTTTCGATGACCCTAAATGCTTCATTGACACTTTTATGCCAAGAAGTTTCATAATTGGTAAGCAGTTGGATATTGTGTTGTTTGGCTAGATGTATCATTTTATTGGCATGATTCATATTTACTGCCAAGGGTTTTTCAACCATTACATGAATACCTTTTGGAGCGCAATATTCTACAGTTGCTAAGTGGCCATATATGGTCCCAAAATCAGTAACAGCTTCCGGATTTGTCGCTTTAACCATTTCATCAATGGAGTTAAATACAATATCCATTGAATACCCATGTTGTTCGCTGTATTTTTTTGCCAGTTTGCGATTGGGTTCAACAATTCCAACAATTTCTATGTCGCCTATTTTTTCACGACCTAATATCCAATGAACATGGGTATGTACAAGACCAACTACTCCGATACGTAATGGTGTTCCTTCATATTTGTAGGATTCAGGTTTTGCAATTTTTGTTTGATTATCTTCCATTTTTATAGATGATTCATTTTTACAAC
Source organism: Spongiivirga sp. MCCC 1A20706 (assembly GCF_046524175.1). Classification (NCBI taxonomy): domain Bacteria; kingdom Pseudomonadati; phylum Bacteroidota; class Flavobacteriia; order Flavobacteriales; family Flavobacteriaceae; genus Spongiivirga; species Spongiivirga sp. MCCC 1A20706. Next base: position 216,328 of record NZ_JBEFZF010000005.1, on the reverse strand, counting down.
TCGCAAAACCAATTAATAAAGCAAGTAATACAATAGTCTTTGAATTCATAAAATTGATTTGTGCTTTAAACATTTGTTACTATTATTCTTTAGAAAAACACTCGTATAAAAGGAGAAAAGGGCTCTACATAAATACTATCTTCCTCATCGTAAAGAATATCATAGCGAACACCCACTATTACATTTCCTGTATTGTAACCTACTCCAAAGTATAGTGCTGGGGTCCAATAATTAATATCTTGGCTATTGATAACATCAAAATCCTGATCGATGTTTAAGTATTCAAATTCAACCGAGGTTTGAATTTCTGGTATTGGGCTGTAATAGTTTAAAATGCTGGCGCCTAAAACCGTTGATCGATACACATCTCTTTGTCTAGCATAGCTAGCTGAAACACCAAAACCGCTGGCAAATTTTGAATCAAATTGATAGATTGCCGATGGGGATAATGATCCACTAAAAAAACGGTCTCCAAAATTAATCCCAAACCCACCTCCAAAACGAACATTATCCCAAAAATCAGATCCTTGATTGTTAGCACTTAATTGAGCATTCGACCAATGTGCGAAAGCAAAAAAAACGATAAACAAAAAAACCAATTTTATAGTGTACGGTCTGGGTCTCATGATATGTATTTAAGATTGATACGGTACTAGGCTAAATATACAAAAACACATATTGTATGTATTTCAAATATTGTATTTTTGTTGTTCACGTTTACGACGCATTTGCGAAACGAATAATACATGGATAAATATTCCTTTTTAAACGCCGCACACACTGCTTACTTTGCGGATTTATACGATCAATACCTAATTAATCCTGATGCTGTCGAACCGAGTTGGAGAGCTTTCTTTCAAGGCTTTGACTTTGGATCAGAAAACGGGTTGGCTTTTTCGGAAAATGGTCATGAAGCTGGGGTAATACCCGAATCTGTTCAGAAAGAATTTCAAGTGGTACAGCTTATTGATGGGTACCGATCTCGTGGTCATTTATTTACCAAAACCAATCCAGTGCGTGAACGTCGCAAATATGAACCTACGTTAGCCCTTGAAAATTTTGGCTTGAGTAATGACGATCTGGACAAAACATTTTCGGCAGGAGAAATTTTAGGCATTGGAAAAAGTACACTAAGTGAGATTATAAAGCATTTAGAAGATATTTATTGCGATGCGATTGGTGTTGAGTATATGTATATACGAAAACCGGAGCGCGTAAAGTGGATTCAGAATTGGTTAAATGTAAATGATAACCACCCAAGGTTTAATGCTGATCAGAAAAAACATATTCTTAAAAAGCTAAATGAAGCTGTTTCGTTTGAAAGCTTTTTACATACCAAATATGTTGGTCAAAAACGTTTTTCATTAGAGGGTAATGAGTCACTTATTCCGGCCATTGATGCGGTTGTTGAACGTGCAGCTGATCTTGGTGTTAAGGAGTTCGTAATGGGAATGGCTCACCGAGGACGTTTAAATACATTGACAAATATTTTTGGGAAATCACCTAAAAACATCTTCAGTGAATTTGATGGTAAAGACTATGAAGAAGCTATTTTTGACGGTGATGTAAAATATCACTTAGGCTGGACCTCAAAAAGAGAAACCGATACGGGCAAGCAAATAAATATGAATATTGCGCCAAATCCATCACACTTGGAAACAGTGGGTGCTGTGGTGCAAGGTATTACTCGTGCAAAACAGGACAAATATTATAAGGAAGACTTTTCTAAAGTACTGCCCATTGTAGTGCATGGTGATGCAGCAATAGCAGGACAAGGATTGGTTTATGAAGTAGTGCAGATGGCACAACTAGATGGCTATAAGACAGGAGGAACTATACATATTGTGGTAAATAATCAAATAGGATTTACTACCAATTATTTAGATGCCCGATCAAGTACCTATTGCACTGATGTCGGAAAAGTAACATTGTCTCCGGTGTTACATGTAAATGCTGATGATGTTGAGGCCGTTGTGCATGCTTCGCTCTTTGCATTGGATTATAGAATGACATTTGGGCGTGATGTATTTATCGACCTTTTAGGGTATAGAAAGTATGGTCATAATGAAGGCGATGAACCACGTTTCACGCAGCCTAAACTATATAAAGCTATTGCCAAGCATTCTAATCCTAGAGATATTTATGCCGAGAAATTGAAAGCTGCCGGTGTAATTGATGATGGACATGTAAAGCAATTGGAAAAAGAGTATAAAGCATCGCTTGAAGAAGATTTGGAAGATTCTAGAAAGATTGAAAAAACAGTAATCACTCCTTTCATGCAAGATGAATGGGATGGTTTTACTAGAGTTGATGAAAAGGTAATGATGCAGGTAGTTGATACCACCTATTCAAAAGAGAAGCTTACTCAGATTGCAAAGATCGTAACCAAATTACCGGAAGATAAAAAGTTTCTCAGGAAGATTGAACGGTTGATCGATGCGCGACGAAAAATGTTTTTTGAAGATGATGCCTTAGATTGGGCAATGGCGGAGACACTTGCTTATGGCAGTTTGATGGAAGAAGGCTTTGATGTTAGAATATCTGGTCAAGATGTTGAGCGTGGTACATTCTCACACCGTCATGCGGTTGTAAAGGTTGAAGATTCAGAGGAGGAAGTGGTCTTGCTTAACAAATTAGGAGATCATCAAAATGGTGATTTTTACATCTATAATTCTTTGTTATCGGAATATGGTGTTGTTGGTTTTGATTATGGATACGCGATGGCAAGCCCTAAGAGCTTAACCATTTGGGAAGCACAGTTTGGGGACTTTAGTAATGGTGCCCAAATCATGATTGATCAATATATTTCTTCGGCTGAAGATAAGTGGAAATTGCAAAATGGATTGGTGATGTTATTGCCTCATGGTTATGAAGGACAGGGGGCTGAGCATTCTAGTGGTCGGATGGAACGCTATTTACAAATGTGTGCCAAGGACAATATGTATATTGCCGATTGTACCACTCCTGCCAATATGTTTCATTTACTTCGACGCCAAATGAAGGCCAATTATCGGAAACCTTTGGTAGTGTTTACGCCTAAAAGTTTATTACGTCATCCTAAAGTATTATCCTCTGTGGACGAATTTGCAACTGGGCATTTTCAAGAACTAATAGATGATGCGGTTGCCGATGTTAAAAAAGTAAAAACGTTAGTATTCGTTACCGGAAAGTTCTATTATGATTTATTGGCTAAAAAAGAAGAAGAGAAGCGAGAAGATGTTGCAATAGTGCGTATAGAACAGTTATTTCCTTTGCCGGCAGAGGAGATGCGTGCTAAGATCAAAAAGTATAAAAATGCAGATGATGTTGTATGGGCACAAGAAGAACCAAGAAATATGGGCGCATATGCACATATGTTAATGCATTTTGACGAAGCAAAACAATTTAGATTTGCCTCGAGACGACCATACGGAGCACCGGCGGCTGGTAGTGCAACTCGATCTGCAAGACGCCATAAAGAAGTGATTGATTACGTATTTGATAAAACAAAGAATAACGCACGTTAATTACGAATGAAAAAGCTGATTTTCATATTCTCATTATTCTTCTTTTCTCTTGGGTTTTCTCAAGAACTTGAAAACCATGCAACGATGGCCAAAAAATTTATGGCATTGTATAATAAAGGGGAGTACGAAAGTATTTTCAATACGTTTAATAGCGCTATGAAAAATGCCTTACCAAAAGAAAAAGCGGTTGCATTTTTCAAGGGGAATGTAAGTCCTTTAGGGAAGTTAACTTCAATGGATTTTACGGAAGTAAATAAAGGGATGCATACCTATAAATCTAGTTTTGAAAATGGTGTATTCAACATTTTACTGGCGGTTGATGGAGGTAATAAATTGTCGGGCTTATTAATACAACCTTATAAACCTAAAGGCCTACCAACCTTAAAGCGTAATGTGACAAAAATGATATTGCCATTTAAAGAAAAATGGTTCGTTTTTTGGGGAGGTACGACAGTAGAACAAAATTATCATATGGCACAAGAAGTACAGCAATATGCCTATGATATGTTGATGGTAGATAGCGGGAGTTCGTTTAAAGGAGATCCTAAGAAAAATGAAAGTTATTTTGTTTTTGGCAAAGATATCATCGCCCCTTGCGACGGCACCATCGTAAAAGTAACGAAAGGTGTCCATGACAATGTTCCTGGGGAGATGAATGCAAAAGACTTGACAGGAAATACATTAGTATTAGAGACCGCGAACAAAGAATACGTCTTATTTGCTCATTTAAAGCAAAATTCAATAATAGTAGAAGAAGGCGCTATTGTGAAACAAGGACAAAAAATTGCAGAATGTGGGAACTCGGGCAATTCAACCGAAGCGCATTTACATTTGCAGCTTCAAAATGTTCCTGACTTTTTTCAAGCTACAGGAGCAAAGTTATTTTTTGATGAAATCATGGTGAATGGTGAAATCAAAAAAAATTACATACCAGTTAAAGAAGATTTTATTCAGAATATAAAGTAAAAGACAAATGATCCTAGAAATGAAAGTCCCTTCACCGGGAGAATCAATTACCGAAGTAGAAATAGCAGAATGGTTAGTTGCAGACGGAGATTATGTTGAAAAAGATCAGGCAATAGCAGAGGTTGATTCAGATAAAGCGACTCTTGAACTTCCTGCTGAAGCTAGCGGTACCATCACGTTGAAGGCAGAAGAAGGTGATGCAGTTGCTGTAGGAGAGGTTGTCTGTTTAATTGATACCAGTGCTGCAAAGCCAGAAGGGGAAGCGGCTCCAGCAAAAGAAGAAAAGAAGGTAGAAGTACCGAAAAAGGAAGTGCCAAAACCTGCTGCAACCAAAGAAACCTATGCAACAGGTACTGCTTCACCAGCTGCTAAAAAGGTGCTAGCAGAAAAGGGTATAGATGCTAAGGATGTAAAGGGGACGGGACGCGATGGTCGTATTACAAAAGATGATGCTGTCAAAGCGACACCATCAATGGGTACACCCGGTGCAGGAAATCGTGGTAGCGAGCGTAAAAAACTGTCGATGCTTCGTCGTAAGGTAGCTGAACGCTTGGTGAGCGCTAAGAATGAGACTGCGATGTTAACCACGTTTAATGAGGTTGATATGAGCCCTATTTTTGCATTACGTAAGGAATACAAGGAAACCTTTAAAGCAAAACATGGAGTAAGTCTTGGATTCATGTCATTCTTTACAAAAGCGGTGGTGCGAGCACTACAGCTATATCCCGATGTGAATAGCATGATCGATGGGGATTATAAAATAACATATGATTTCTGCGACATTAGTGTGGCGGTATCAGGACCTAAAGGTTTAATGGTGCCGGTAATGCGGAATGCTGAGAATTTGAGTTTTAGAGGCGTTGAAACCGAGATAAAGCGACTTGCAATTAGAGCACGTGACGGACAAATTACAGTTGACGAAATGACCGGAGGTACGTTTACCATCTCAAATGGAGGAGTTTTCGGATCGATGTTATCGACCCCAATTATTAATCCACCACAATCGGGGATTTTAGGGATGCACAATATTGTGGAGCGCCCTATTGCTAAGGACGGCCAAGTCGTGATAGCTCCTATTATGTATGTAGCATTGAGTTATGATCACCGTATTATTGATGGTAGAGAATCAGTAGGTTTCCTTGTAGCGGTTAAAGAAGCTTTAGAAAATCCTGTTGAATTATTGATGGATAATAATCCTAAGAAAGCATTAGAATTGTAGTTCTATATTACCTACTATATAACTAAAAAACCTGGCCAACAACAGCCAGGTTTTTTTGTGTAATAACCCCAAATCATCACACCTAAACAAATTATAATAGCCCGTTTTGCTTATTATTGAGAAAGTAAAAACAAAATGTTATTGACTAATACGACCGCTGACAATACAAGTATTGTTGCAGTGATGATCAATGTTCTTTTAGATTCTTCTGTTTGTACTCTCATGATTTCTAAGTTTTAAAAACCCTGATCCTCGCGAGGATGATCAGGGTTATGTTAAACACTTTAGGCCCCCTTACTTGCCTAAATCATTATAATACAAAGATGAGATCAGAAGGCGTTTTATGCAATACGTAGTACTACGTATATTTTTAAACACTGATATTCAGATGTTTGTGGCGTTATTTTAGAAGATTGATTGTTGAGGTATTATAGTAGTAATAGTGCGATACCATGGCGATTATAAAAATTACTTTCTAATTCTGTTTAGTCTACTATCGGCTTTTAAATTAAAAATGTACGATGTTCCTTAGCCCAAAGCAATAAGCTATTCGTTTTTGGGGTAAGATCTAGTTTAGAGATTATATTGCTGCGATGCTTCTCAACTGTTCTGGCCGATATAAAAAGAAGTTCGGCAATTTCTTTATTTGAATTATCCTCGGCAATAAGTTTTAGAATCTTTTTTTCTGAGGGGGTCAATAATTTAAGCTTTTCATCAGCTTGCTCATCAACATTTAAGCTTTGTGTAATATTAGGGCTAAAATAGGGTGTACCTTCAATAACAGCGTTTAAACAAAGCTCGATTTCTTCGATTGCAAATTCCTTTAATATATATCCAAAAATATTGAGCTCTTTCGCCTGAAGATATAAGTCCTTTTCCCGGTGTAAGGTAATTAGAACGATTTTGGTTTCAATTTTGTTTTTCTTACAGGCGGCGGCTACTTCAATTCCTGACATTATGGGCATTTGAATATCGAGTACCGCAATATCCGGCGCATCTTTTACTATGGCATTATAAGCTGCATTACCATCTGGATATTGCCCAACGATGTTGAATTTTTTTTCTGATAAAAAATCATATAAGCCTTTTAAAAGCAAAGGGTGATCGTCGGCTATAATGATCGTTGGTTTCATGCTGCAAGGGGTATGGTAAATGCTAAGGTAGTACCTTTATTTCTTTCGGAATCAATTTTCATACTCCCATTTAGCAATTTTGTGCGTTCTTTTAACGTTTTGAGACCTAGACTTTTAAAATCATTGTATTGTTCAGAAAAGTCAAAACCTTTTCCGTTGTCTTTTATGATAATTTGTACTTGGTCTTTATTCTGTACAATTTCTACCCGGGCTGCTTGGGCATTAGAATGTTTAATTATATTGTTGAGACTTTCCTGAATGATTCTGAAAATATTGACCTCCTGATCTGGTTTAAAGAGGTTTTCAATGTTATCCACTTCTGATGAGATAAAGATTTCAGTGCTTTCGTCAAGTTGATTAACAACATTTTTAATGGCTTTAGTAAGACCGAGTTCCTCTAACTGAAAAGGATGCAGTGCCCGAGAAATGCTTCTTACCTCTTCTATGGCATTGTTTACAATGTTACCCGTTTCTTTATCGTCGTTTAAAACTACCTTATTTTTAATAAGTAATAAGCTTTGACCTAAACTATCATGAAGATCTTTTGAGATTCGTTTTCGCTCTTCTTCTTGAGATTGTAATAGTTGTTGGCTAAATGCTTCTTGTTGTTCTTTTGTCTTTTTGAGATACTTTCTATTTCTTATCAAATAGATAATTAAAAAAAGTAAGCTAATCCCTGTAATCGATAAGACTAAAACCCGTTGTTTAGTTTGGTTTTTTTGCTCCAGTAACTCAACTTCCGATGTTTTTTTAATGAGCTCTTTTTCTCTTCGTTCAGTTTCATATTTTTTCTGATAATAAAGTAGTGTATTTGTTTTTTGTAGATTGAACACTGAGTCATTTAACCTCTGATAATCCCTAAGATTTTGATATGCTTTATCTGAATTCCCTATTTCGCTATACAAATCAGCTAATCGTTTTTTATTAGCGATCAAGGCATCGACAGTTTGCATTCCTTCTAAAACCTTTGAACGTTTTTCTAATATTGAAATGGATTTATTTAAACTCCCAAACTCTTTTTCATAGACCGCTTCGGCGAACATTAAGTGGTGGTTTAGGTATGGATCATCTTCAGTTTCCGATTTGCGTTTTAGCAAGGTATCCAAATGTTTAGATGCTAAATTTCTATTTACCTTTGAGTAGTAGTCAACTAGTTGGGAACGGATGAAAATATCATAACCTATATGGTTCGAATTATGGTTTTTATTAAGCTGAAGTGCCTCGTGTAATTTTTCTAGAACGCCTTCGTTTTCCCCTCTCTTTTTATCATGTGAAGCCTCGTTAGCAAGTGCTGTTAAGTGCCATCTATAATTCTTCGTTTTTTTAGAGTATTCAATAATGTCCTTACGTATTTTAGATGCTTCATCAGAAAAGCCATTTCGAGAATAAACAATGGCGATAGCTTGTTTTGTACTATATACATATTCGATATCACCTAAGTTTTCATAGTACTGGGTAGCAATTTCATAATCATCTATCGCTTCAATAAAATTTCCCTTCATGTCTAAGGTTTGACCTCTGAAAAGGTAAGAATCGGCTACATGTATGGAATCAGCGATACCAAAGTTTGAGATTGCTAACGAATAATTTTTAATTGCCTCATCATTTTGTATTCCATAGTAAAATCCTCCCTTTTTAAGATAGATAGAGGCGATTAAGAAAGAATCTTTAATCTTACTTTGATACTTTTCCATTTTATCTATCAATGCCTTTGAGGCTTTTCTGTCATTTTTGATATTATTGACAGAATAGAATACTTTAATACATTTATCAATTAGGGCTTTATAGTCTTTTCGACTTTCGGCAATATCAATAAATTGATAACTATAATCAATGACCTCGTCAGCTTCAAGCTGTCTTCGGTTTTGAAGAAGCGAGTCTAAAATAGCATACTTTTCTTCCTCTATTTGCGTGCTATCAAGTAGCTTCTTATAGTATTCAGCATCGAATTTTTCTTGTGATTTTAAGGTAAGGGAACATAAAACCAACACGATTAGACATGTAATTACTTTGTTCATGGCAGGGTGTTTAGTTTGAGTTGGCAAAATACAAAAACGCGCAACAAAAAACGCGACTGGTTAGGTCGCGTTTTTTACACTATTCAAATAAAATTTTACCCGAAAATGGTGTAAAGGTTAATTGCTAATCCTATTATCATAAGCACAATGGCTATAATAGGATAATAAATAAGATAGCTTTCTTGGTTGGTAATGTTTTCAGAATGTCTCATGCCCGCTTATTTTAGATTAGTTGCTAAATGCATAGAAATTTGATCATTACTAATCTCGGTAACAAACTTATCATAATACAGGGTGCAGGTCAAGAGGGAAAACACCCTTTTTTGAAAGGCTGGGTGTTTTAATTTTGGATTAAACAACATGTTTATTTCTTTAATCAGGTTCAAGGGAATACTAGTAAATGACTATATTTTTGAGGCCAGAAGATTTTTACTTTTAAGGTATTTGATAAAACGTATAACTAGTGGCAATTTTCTGCAAGGTTACATATGGTTTAAAACAGGTAGGTTTTCCATTAAAAAAGCGCAATATTTTCGAACTAAAACAACCCCCTAAAAATCCACTTAAACAATTAGTCTTTTGGTGTTTGTAAAATAAAGATATAATCGTACATTTGCAGCCCGTAAATTGGACGTGTATTCAATACGGAAATGGAATGTTTAACAAGCTTGTTTTAAGCAAGCAATAAAGATTATTAGTGTGAACACATTAAGTTACAAAACTGTTTCGGCTAATAAAGCAACTGTTAATAAAGAGTGGGTTGTGGTTGATGCTGAGGGGCAAACCCTTGGTCGTATGGCTTCTAAAGTAGCAAAACTACTAAGAGGTAAGTACAAGCCTAATTACACTCCGCATGTTGATTGTGGTGATAATGTTATTGTTATTAACGCAGAAAAAATCAACTTAACAGGTAAAAAGTGGGAAGAAAAGCAATACATTCGTCACACAGGCTATCCTGGTGGTCAGCGTATCTTAAACGCTAACGAAGTATTTGCAAAAAATCCTGCAAGCTTAGTCGAGAAATCTGTTAAAGGAATGTTGCCTAAAAATAAATTAGGCGCAGACTTGTTCAGAAACTTGAAGGTATTTGTTGGACCTGAACACAACAAAGAGGCTCAAAAGCCCAAAACAATAAACTTAAACGATTTAAAGTAATGCAAGTAATTCACAAAATCGGCCGTAGAAAAACGGCAGTTGCCCGTGTGTATGTTTCTGAAGGAAAAGGAAACATTACGGTTAACAATCGTGAGCTGAATGACTACTTCACTACGGCTACTTTACAGTACAAAGTACAACAGCCTTTTGCCTTGACTGGTAACGAAGGTAACTTTGATGTTAAAGTAAATGTATACGGTGGTGGTATTACTGGTCAAGCAGAAGCAATTCGCTTAGCATTATCACGCGCAATGTGTGAGCTTAACGAAGAAAACAGAGCTGAGCTTAAGCCAGAAGGACTCCTTACTCGTGATGCCCGTATGGTAGAACGTAAGAAATTCGGTCAGAAGAAAGCGCGTAAGAAATTCCAGTTCTCTAAGCGTTAATTGTTTACTGAACCCGTTTCAGTATTCGTTCATTTAATTTTTGAAATAAGTTGCCGTTACTAACTATCAATCATGTATTGAAGGGAGTAGTTTAGCATCTAAACCAAGTCGCAAAGCGAAAGGTTGCTAATAATACGGAACGTAAACTATTACAAATGGCAAAAAAAATAGAAGTAAAAAACTTACTTGAGGCAGGTGTACACTTTGGTCACCTGACCCGTAAATGGGATCCGAACATGGCGCCGTATATATATATGGAGCGTAACGGAATCCACATTATCAATCTTTACAAAACTGCTGCAAAGATTGAAGAAGCTAATGAAGCTTTGAAAAAGATCGCAGCATCTGGTAGAAAAATCCTTTTTGTAGCTACCAAAAAACAAGCTAAAGACATCGTTGCTGAAAAAGCATCAAACGTAAACATGCCGTACATCACTGAAAGATGGCCTGGTGGGATGTTGACCAATTTCGTAACTATCAGAAAAGCAGTTAAGAAAATGGCATCGATCGATCGTATGAAAAAAGATGGTACTTTCAACACGCTATCTAAGAAAGAGCGTCTACAAGTAGATCGTCTTCGTGCCAAATTAGAAAAGAACTTAGGTTCTATTTCTGACATGACTCGTCTTCCAGGCGCATTATTTGTTGTTGATATTAAGCGTGAGCACATCGCAATTAAAGAAGCACAAAAATTAAACATTCCAATCTTCGCAATGGTCGATACCAACTCTGACCCGCGTGAAGTAAATTATGTGATTCCTGCAAATGATGATGCCTCTAAGTCTATCGATAACATATTAGGTCATGTTACGGATGCGATTGCTGAAGGATTAGCTGATAGAAAAGCTGATAAAGATGCTAAGAAAGAAGAAGCTGCTAAAACGGAGGCAGCCCCTAAAGCCGAGGCTGCTGCTGAAGAAGTAGTTCCTGAAGTAAAGGCAGAAGAAGCTCCTAAAGCTGAAAAAGTGGAAAAGCCTGCAAAGAAGGCTCCTGCAAAGAAAGCTAAAAAAGAAGAGGAGAAAGCTGCAGAATAATTTCATTTAACAATAACATTTAGATAATGACCGCTTCTTATGTTAGCGGTCATTATTTATACAAATTAAATCGTTACAAAATGGTAAAAGTTACCGCCGCAGACGTAAATAAATTAAGAAAAGCCACTGGTGCTGGTATGATGGATTGTAAGAAAGCCTTAGTGGAAGCTGAAGGAGATTTCGACAAAGCAATCGAAGTACTACGAAAAAAGGGTCAAAAAGTTGCTGCAAAGCGTGCTGACAGAGATTCTTCTGAAGGTGTTGCAGTTGCAAAAGTAAGCGATGATAAAACACAGGCTGTTGTATTTTCATTAAACTGTGAAACTGATTTTGTTGCTAAAAATGACGATTTCGTTGCATTAGCAAACCAATTGGCAGATATTTCCTTGAATTTTGATACTAAGGAAGACTTTTTAGCTGCCGATTTTAATGGAATGACCGTAGCTGATAAGCTTACTGAGCAAACCGGTGTAATCGGTGAAAAAATCGAGATCGGTGGTTTCAAGAAATTAGTTGCTGGTTTTATCGGATCTTACGTTCATGGTAAAAAGATTGCTGCAGTTGTAGGTTTATCTAACAAAGTTGATAATGCTGAACAGTTAGCTAAAGAATTGTCTATGCAAGTAGCATCTATGGGTGCCACTTCGTTATCATACAAAGGTTTCGATCCTGCATATGTTGCTGCCGAAACCGAAGCAAGAATTGCTGCAATTGAAAAAGAAAATGAAGAACTAGGGCGTTTAGGTAAAACACTTAAAAACGTACCTCAGTACATTTCTATGCAACAATTAACTCCAGAAGTAATGGCTAAAGCCGAAGCTGATGCGAAAGAGCAATTAAAAGCGGAAGGTAAGCCAGAACAAATCTGGGATCGCATTCTTCCTGGTAAAATGGAACGTTTTGTTTCTGACAACACGACTCTAGACCAAGAGCAGTGTTTGTTAGATCAAAAATTCATCATGGATGAAAAGAAAACTGTTGAAGACTATGTAAAATCATTCGGTGATGTTACCGTTGTTGATTTTAAACGTGTTTCTTTAGCATAAGTTTTATCCTGAGAATCATATGAGAAAGCCCTTTGGTATTTTCCAAAGGGCTTTTTTATGTCCTATGGTTTTTATAAAATTACAGGGACAATAATTCTGATTATCACTTAAAAAACTTGAAAATTCCGTTTTAGACTTCGGCAACAGTTTAGTTATATTTGCAAAACTTCTTCAATAAAAAATGCAATACAAACGAATTTTACTCAAACTTTCTGGTGAAGCACTCATGGGCGATCGCCAATATGGTATAGATCCTAAGCGATTAGCCGAATATGCTACCGAAATAAAACAGGCTGTAGATAAGGGTGTACAAGTGGCTATTGTCATTGGTGGTGGAAATATTTTTAGAGGGGTAGCCGGGGCAAGTGCTGGCATGGATCGTGTACAAGGAGACCATATGGGAATGTTAGCAACCGTTATCAATTCTTTAGCCCTACAAAGTGCTTTGGATAATGCTGGAGTAGAAACTAGGGTACAGACCGCCATTAAAATAAACGAAGTTGCCGAACCTTTTATACGAAGAAGAGCCTTGCGCCACTTAGAAAAAGGACGGGTAGTCATTTTCGGAGGAGGTACCGGTAATCCTTATTTTACGACCGATTCAGCAGCTGCGCTTCGGGCTGTAGAAATTGAGGCCGATGTAATTTTAAAAGGTACAAGAGTAGATGGTATTTATACCGCTGATCCAGAAAAAAATAAAGACGCTACGAAGTTTGATGCTATCTCTTTTGAAGATGTCCTGAAAAAGGGACTAAAAGTAATGGACACCACTGCATTCACCTTAAGCCAAGAGAATGAATTGCCTATTATTGTTTTCGATATGAACAAAAAAGGAAACCTACTTAAAATCGTTTCTGGTGAGAACATCGGTACAAAAGTTGATTTATAATCCTATTTGTGGCTTAATCTTTGAAGTGCTATTTTTACAAAAAGCAATTGTGTTATGAACGATGAAATTCAATTTATATTAGATGCTACCAACGAGTCAATGGAAGCTGCTATAGCTCATTTGATTAAACAATTGGCTAATATTCGTGCCGGTAAGGCGAGTCCTTCTATGTTAGGAAGTGTAATGGTTGACTATTACGGTACACAAACACCATTAAATCAGGTTGCAAATGTAAATACACCCGATGGGCGTACTATTAGTGTACAACCTTGGGAAAAATCAATGCTTCAAGAAATTGAACGCGGTATTATGATGGCGAATCTTGGTTTTAATCCCATGAATAATGGCGAGACTATCATCATTAATGTACCACCATTAACTGAAGAACGTCGTCGTGATCTTGCAAAACAAGCGAAAGCAGAAGCTGAAGATGCTAAGGTAGGTGTTAGAAATGCCCGTAAAGACGCTAACAATGATGTTAAGAAAATAGAAGACGCTTCGGAAGACGTAAAGAAAAATGCCGAGATCGATGTGCAAGAGCTAACAGATAAGCATACAAAACATATTGACGAAATACTCGCAGCAAAGGAAAAAGAGATCATGACCGTTTGATAGTGTCAAATCTAAAATCACGCTTCCTACTTCTTAAATTATTAAAGTACCTTTGCCTGGGTAGTAAAATCGACTAATGGCAAACATGAATACCTCAGGCTTTTGGCCAACAGTATCCAGAATAATTCTTAGAAATCGCATTTTTATTCTAGTGTTATTAGCTGCCATTACGGTCGCTTTAGGAACACAATGGAAACATATGCGGTTTACCTATACGGAAGCAAATCTACTGCCGGACGATCATGAGGTAAATATCACTTACAATAAATTTCTAGATATTTTTGGTGAAGAGGGTAACCTTATAGTACTTGCCGTAAAAGACCCTGCCTTGTTTACTGTTCGCAATTTTAATGCATGGAACAAACTTAGTAAGCAGTTTAATGCCGTACCGGAAATAGACCTCGTCGTATCGGTAAATAATTTAAAGAAACTTGTTGCTGATAGAGATAAGGAGACTTTTGTGCTAGAAGATTTAGTACAGACTACGCCTAAAACAGCAGATGAGGTTTCTAAAATAAAGAAAGAGCTTTTTGAAAAACTACCCTTTTACGAGAGCCTTTTATACAATAAAGAATCAGGTACATTACGAACAGCGGTCTACATGGACAAGGCCATTGTCAACACATCAGTCAGGAAAAACTTCGTTTTTAATGAGCTCATTCCGCTTATTGAAAGTTTTGAACAAGAAACAGGACTCGATGTTCGTGTTAGCGGTATGCCATATGTACGTACCTTAAATGCTCAAAATATTGTCGATGAGATAGGACTGTTTGTAGGCGGGGCACTTTTGGTAACCTCATTCATATTCTTCTTTTTCTTCAGATCGTTTAGGGCAACATTCATTAGCATGGTTGTTGTGATGATCGGAGTGATGTGGGCTTTTGGTATTCTGGGGTTGTTGAAATATGAAATTACTGTACTTACCGCACTAATTCCACCACTAATCATCGTCATTGGGATTCCCAATTGTATTTTCTTGATCAATAAGTACCAGCAAGAGGTAAAAAAGCATGGTAATCAGGCTAAATCGTTACAAAGGGTAATTTCTAAAATTGGGAATGCAACCCTTATGACCAATTTGACCACTGCCTCTGGCTTTGCAACTTTCATCCTAACTAAAAGTCAGTTGCTGAAAGAGTTCGGTATTGTAGCATCTATTAATATTGTGGTCATTTTCATTCTTTCGTTACTGATTATTCCTATTATTTACAGCTTCATGTCGTTGCCTAAATACAAACACTTAAAGCATTTAAATAAACAGTGGATTGGGAAGTTTGTCGGCTGGATGGAGCATGTGGTGCGCAATCATAAAATTGGGATTTATACTGTATCATTAGTACTTCTTATTGCGAGTATCATTGGAATTTACCAAATTAAAATTTCGGGTAGTTTAATTGAAGACATGCCAAAAAGTGCTGCTTTCTTTGATGATATAAGATTTTTTGAGGAAGAGTTTGATGGTATTATGCCTCTTGAGGTAATGATTGATACTAAAAGAAAGAATGGTGTCATGAAACTATCTACTTTAAGAAGGATGGACGACTTAGAAAGGCTTATTGAAGAAATTCCTGAATTATCAAAAACAATCTCAGTAACCGGCTTAGTGAAATACTCGAAACAGGCCTATTATAATGGTAAACCTAAATATTATCAGTTACCCTCATCACAAGAAAACAATTTCATTTTATCATATGCTAAAAAATCATCAGATAGTGCTGATTTACTAAATAGCTTTGTTGATAGTACAGGACAGGTTGCACGAATTACCACTTTCATGCGGGATATCGGTACCGAAAAAATGGAAGATATTGAAGAAACCCTGTGGACAAAGATTAATAAAGTATTCCCCACTGAACGATATGATGTTAGTTTGACAGGTAAGGCACTACTATTCTTAAAGGGCACCAAATATCTGATCAATAATCTGGTGATATCACTTTCGCTTGCGATTTTTCTAATCGCATTATTCATGGCGTATATGTTTCGTTCATTTAGAATGATCATCATTTCCTTAATTCCAAATCTTTTACCATTATTAATTACCGCGGGTATGATGGGATATTTAGGTGTCCCTATTAAACCTTCTACAATTTTGGTGTTTAGTATAGCTTTTGGAATATCAGTAGATGATACTATTCATTTTCTGGCAAAGTATCGTCAGGAATTACAAGCTAATCGCTGGAAGATAACTAAATCGGTCTATGCTGCATTAAAGGAAACAGGCGTTAGTATGTTTTACACTTCTATTGTACTGTTCTTTGGTTTTTCTGTATTTATGATCTCAAGTTTTGGTGGTACGGTTGCTTTAGGAGGATTAGTTTCGGCAACTCTTTTGTTCGCAATGCTTTCTAATCTGCTATTACTTCCTTGTTTACTGTTATCATTGGAAAAAAGTATCGCGAATAAGAAAATTCTTAAAAAACCACCAATTCAAATCCTACCAAAGGAAGATAAAGACGTTAAAGTCGATCAAGAAGGGTAGTGTATTTCAAGAAAAATTAGTACGGTAGACTACTGTTTTTAACTACTTAAATACCGTTTAAGTAGTGTAGAAAACGTCTTAAAAATAACAAGCCCGCTGACATTGTCAGCGGGCTTGAGTAAGTTCCCCCAAACCTACCCTAAAAGTTGTTTTTATTATTTAAATAATAAAAACGATAACTATTGATTAATAGTTGTAACAAATATAGTGTAACGATAAAGTGAGATAAAGGGGGTTTTTCCCCTAAATATTTTGTTAATGTTTAGCATAAACCTGATAGTTAGCACCTTAAGTCTAAAAATCACTGTTTGAAGATTAAACAAAATGAGATTTATAGTTTCGGTTAAATATAGTTTTTGTTACTAACCAAAAATTTATATTTGCAACCGTAAAAGACAACGCAGGTTCAGATGAAAAATATAAAAGTTAAAGAGCTTTTAAATAGCACAGACTTTTTAAGGGAAATTCAAGTAAGCGGATGGGTACGTTCATTTCGAAGTAATCGGTTTATTGCTTTAAATGATGGATCGACCCTACATAACATTCAATGTGTAGTCGATTTTGAAAATACAGATGAAGATTTATTAAAACGTATTACAACAGGGGCTGCAGTAAAGGTGAACGGAACTCTTGTTGAAAGTCAGGGGAAAGGTCAAAAAGTAGAGATACAAGTATCATCGATAACTATTTTGGGTGACGCAGATCCTGAGGAAGTAAAGCGTACAATTTTACAACCAAAACGTCATACGCTAGAATTTTTAAGAGAGCAGGCGCATTTGCGTCCTCGTACCAATACCTTTGGGGCTATTATGCGTGTGAGATCAGCCTTGTCTTTCGGTATACATAAGTATTTTCAAGAAAATGGCTTTTATTACGTAAACACGCCAATTATAACTGGTAGTGATGCTGAGGGTGCTGGCGAAATGTTTCGCGTTTCAACATTAGATGAGAAGAATCCGCCACTTACTGAAGCGGGTGAGGTTGACTATAAACAAGATTTTTTCGGCAAAGAAACCAACCTTACGGTCTCGGGTCAGCTCGAAGCAGAAACCTATGCTATGGGCATGGGGCAGGTATATACTTTTGGGCCCACCTTTAGAGCAGAAAATTCAAATACCTCTAGACATTTAGCAGAGTTTTGGATGATAGAGCCTGAAGTGGCCTTTTGCGAGCTTGATGGCAACATGGATCTTGCGGAAGATTTCATTAAATCTGTTTTGAAATATGTCATGGAAACCTGTCCTGACGACATTGAGTTTTTAGAGAATAGGTTGATTCAAGAAGATAAAACCAAACCGCAAGCCGAGAGAAGTACGATGACACTCCGTGAAAAATTGAAGTTTGTTATTGATAACAACTTTAAGCGTGTGAGTTATACTGAGGCTATTGATATTTTAAAGAATAGCAAGCCAAACAAAAAGAAGAAATTTAAATACCTCATTGAAGAGTGGGGTGCTGATCTTCAGAGCGAACACGAAAGATATTTAGTAGAAAAGCATTTCGAATGCCCTGTTATTTTATTTGATTATCCGGCTAAAATTAAGGCTTTTTATATGCGTATGAATGAAGATGGAAAGACGGTTCGGGCAATGGATATCCTTTTTCCTGGTATTGGTGAAATTGTCGGTGGTTCACAGCGTGAAGAACGGTTGGATGTGCTTCAGGAACGTATCAAAGAAATGGGAATAGACGAGGAAGAATTATGGTGGTACCTTGACCTTCGTAAGTTTGGTACCGCACCGCACTCAGGCTTTGGGCTTGGTTTTGAACGCCTCGTTTTATTTGCAACAGGAATGGGTAATATTCGCGATGTAATTCCTTTCCCGAGAACGCCACAAAATGCGGAATTTTAATACATCATATATCGACCTGTAAGGTCTTCTTTCCAGAATAAAGAGAAAGAAAGATCTTTATAGGTCTTTTTACTTCAAATACATACAATCCTTATTATAATCGATTACGGCTCTTCCCTTTTTTAAGATATCAGCTCCAATAATGCCATCTACAGGATCAGCCTTATGTTGCGTTAATGCCGTATTTACATGTGACATATTGAATAGTACCAAAACAACTTTCTTCTTTTTCCAACTACCAATCTCTAGGGTGTTTTTATAAGAGACTTTGGTTAGCATATTGACTGCGCCCGCACCTGCGGCGCGTACTTCAGAATCTTCAGCGACTAAATTAAAGTTTTCAGAAGCATCTAAACCAACACAAGAACTGGAAGCACCTGTATCAACGATAAAAAAGCCTTTTTTACCATTTATTTTGGCTTGCATTGCGTAGTGATTCGTCTTTATTTTAGTGAGTTTGATTCGGGTGTATCCTTTATCTAAAAGAAATTTTCTAAGACTTTTTCTCATGGTACCCTAGTTGGTGTTGAATCTAAATATCTGAGATTTTGATGTATTTCCTTCACTATCATTAGTATTTATTTGCCAGTAATAAGTAGTGCCTGAATTAGTATTAACTACTTGTTGTGTCGTTGTGACATTTCCTGTTGACTGTACAGGAGGAGTAACAGTGTCGAAAAGAACATCATAGCTTACAATATCGTTATCTACGTCAGCTCCTTGCCAACTAAGTGTAGTAGAACCGGCAGCCACGGTTGCCCCTAATGCCGGACTTGGTGTTGAAGCAGGAAATGGAGGGTGCGTTACAATACCGGGTCCGGCATTATAAAATCGCCATGTTAAGCTTTCAGCAGGATCTGTATTAATAACCCCGTTTGAGGTAACCGACCAACTATAGGGTGTGCCTCGGTTAATTGTTATGTCAAGTTCGTTAGTTTCTGACTCTTGTGTCGTAGTGGAATTACTATTTAAATTAGTGAGAGTTACAACATAGTTTTCCGTAGCAGTTGTCATCGACCATCTGAAGGTAACGGTGCTTTGGGTATCGCTAATAACAGTGCCTTCATTGCATTCAGAATTTTCCTCAGGGAAAATCAAGGTTGCTGCTGTAGGGTTAGGAGGGGGGCCATCATCCTTTTTACAACTTGTGCTAATTGTGGCAAAAACTAAAACAATAAATCCAATTTTTTTCATAGTACCCTAATTAACGCTTTATTATTTTAAAGTGTTCTTTTTTGTCATTTGCAATCACTTCAATAATGTAAGTTCCTGTTTTAAGAGCAGAAAGATCAACTTGCCCCTCTCCATTACTTACATTAATCGCTTGGCTAAATAAAAGTGCACCGTGAATAGTGTGAATATTGGCGAATACTTGTTGATTGTTACTGTTACCTACTGCAATGAACGCAGTACCATTTATTACCGGGTTCGGGTATAGTTGAATCGCTTGACCATTAAAAACGATACTTTCTGACACCTCGCCTTGACAATCTAGATCGGTACTTACCTTTAATAAATTAATGCCGTTTTTTAATGGCAGTGATACCTGAGTTTCCTGCGTTGTTATTACCTCATTATTAAGATTAATTCGATATGTGGTTGCACCTGATAGATTTAAAATGAGTGAATTACTTTCTTCATCAATACGGCTGGAAACTCCTAACGGATCAGGTTCTGTGATCACTATATCAAAACACTGCTCAAATGTTGGTTCGGATACTAGTGTAAAACAAATGGTGTAATTACCCGCAGAAAGATTGTTGAACGTAGTGGTACCAGAAAAATCACGAGTTTCTGAACTAACCCCTGTCAAAGCCGCCTGAAAGGTAAATGAGGTATTAACTGAAGTAATCGTCAAACTACCATTATTACTATTTCTACAGGTTTCTGATGTAATTTGAAGTGTAAAATTGTTGGATGGTAATGAGAAAATAGGACAGCCCTCAGCATCAACCATACTACCGGCTGGAGTATCGGGGCAGGTGTCAGATGAATCAGGTACACCGTCATTATCTTGGTCTGGCGTTAAATCACCTTCACCACAGATCGTTAGTGCAACACTATTCAAAGAGCCGCCGTCAACATCAAAACCGTCATTAATAGTAAGTGTCCAAGCACCTAACGAGCTTTCGCCACTAAATACGGATAAAGGAGTGGCGGGTTGAACCAACCCTGAAATAGCAGGTGGAGTGTTACTACAGTTAATAATACTTCCGTTGTCATCAAAAGTCGCATTAATATTATCAAAGTCTTCTCCGCTACCGGGATTACAACTTCTGTCAAAGATTGTGGCAATTGTTCCTTCGGGGCTTCGCAATGTAATGGTTAAATCTGATGGAAATGTATGTGTAATATCCAATCCGATGTTTACCTCATTTATAACTAAATCATCAATAACATTTATTTGATAGGTAACTGTCTGCGGACCATTAGGAGGGATTGCAATATCGATGTTTTGTGTGTCATTGTCAGAACAATTATTGGCTACAGTGGTAAACGACCGTACGGAAGAATATGCACCTTGGCCGCAGTCATTTGTTGCTCGAACTCTCCAGAAATATTGAGTATCGGGTGTTAAAGAAGTCGGAGTATATTGATTGGTGTCTATCGTTGCTTGGTCTGAAATCGATGTGAAACCAACATCAGTTGCAATTTGTATCTCATACTGCTGTGCATTTATATCTTCATCCCAATCAAATTGTTGAGTGCTCAAAATATTACCTGCTCCATCCGCAGGGTTCGATAAATTTAGCGTGGCGAATGTGTTATTATTTACATCGAAATCCACCGTAATATTCTTACTTACTGATGCGGAATTTGCTAAGATTTCAATATCATAATTGCCAACGGCCAACATATCAGTTCCTGAAACGGTCATTTGAACAGTATCTCCATCATTTACTGCAGTTGTTGGGTTAAAAACGACACTACTTCCAGTTGGTATGTTGGTGGCGCTAAAGGTGGTGGTTTCATTAAAACCTAAAAAGGTATTATATGTTAAGGTATAGACCACATCATCAGGTTGGCATACCTGTTTACTAGTTTCATCAGGTATCACAACAAACTCTGAATCTACGATTTCAAAAACCGAACCATTTATAGTAAAGAAGATATTGTCAACCGCTTGAATCATAATTCTACCTTGATTGGTGGTATTTCCTCCGGGAACAATTAAATCAAAACTTCCATTATTAGGAACATTAGCAGCTAAAGTTGTGTCAAAAGTTTGTCCACCATCTTTTGACAACAAAATGTTTACATTCTGAACATTTATCGGGGCTACATCAGTGTTAGCTACATCCCAAGTAATGGTAACGGTCTCCCCAGCATTCCAGATAAATGGACTATTCTGTGAAGTGATTTGAAATGGTCCTGAGTTTCCATCAACTGTTATGCCCATTAAATCAGAGTCTGTTTGTCCGCCCCCAATTACGTTGTCTCGCACCGTAAACGCAAATTCCATAGTACGTCCTACCGCTGGCAATACTTCAAACGTTGGGGTTAGATTTCCTGCTAGTATATCACTTAGTGAAGGAAAATAGCGTGTAGGAGAAGCAGCAGGCCTTCTGGATCTAAATAAAGGTCCCGCAGTATTGGTCGCTTCTGGAGTCGCTTGGTTAATGCCTTCAGGGTCATTTTGTTCCCAGGTATAGGTAAGTACATCACCTAGATCAGCATCTGTCGCGGTACCAGTTAACGCAAAAGGGGTAGAAATAGGAATAATATAATCATCTCCTGCATTGGCTGCTGGAGGGTTGTTGGTTAATGCAATGGTTTCAGCACAACTCTCCCCCACACCTGTTTGAATGAAGGCGGAGATATCACGAATATTCACATAGTTAAAGTAGTCATCGCTGTTTCCTTGTATGTTGGAAGCAGTAGTTGTGCATATACCCGCGTATCCCATGATCGTGGTGCCACTTCCAGGTTCTACTTCGGCATTACCTCCACCTGAACGTGCACAATTTGCTGTTGCATTTTGAACGTGTAATCCTCCAAACTGATGTCCTATTTCATGCGCTACAAAGTCAATATCGAAAGCATCCCCAGTGGGGTTAGCTCGCCCGGTGTAAGCACTTCCTTTAATACCGCTTCTACATACTGACCCGATATCTCCAGCATCCCCACCACCCGATGTATTAAAGCTGTGGCCAATATCATAATTTCCATCTCCTATGATGTTATCGAGTGTAGTTTGCGTTTCGGTATTAAAATTTCCTGTGTATGGGTCTGCCGCTACATCACCAAAGTAAATGACTTGATCGTTGTTTGCAACAAGCTCCATAGTAATCCCCAGCTCTAACTCATAAATACCATTCACACGAGTCATAGTAACATTCATTTGAGCCAATATATCAGCAATTTCGGTACCTGGGTTTGCGAAAAAATTTCCATATTCTGCGCTGCATGACAATGCCAATCGATACTTTCTTAAAGTGCTATCATTTGTATTTTTTTGAGCACTGCTATTTGGGATTGGAATTTTATCTCCCAAAGCGGACTCGTCTAAAACACAGTGTAATTCATCTTTTGCAGCAGTAATATCTTCTCTTGCATATACAATGTAGTTTTTTGCAGAGGTGTCAGGTTCAATATAAACCGTTGATTTGTTGGTTGATCGAATCATAAAATGTGCACCTCTATGATCTACGCTAAATCTAGCTTTTGCTGTAGGGTCATCTATACCCCGAGCTGCATATGATTTAATTGTCGGATATTTTTTAGCCAATGCAGGATGAAATATGGACGCTTCGTATACGTAAAATCGTTCTAAGTCTCCATCGGCATTAGGTAGCATAATAACAGTAGCGGACTGTTTTGTACTCACTCGACTGGGTGCTTTAACCAGACTGTTTTTAAAAGTATCCATGTCTAAACTAAATACTTTTTGCTTTTTTAAGCTAAGATTTGTCTTATGTGATATTGAAGATTTATCTTTGACAACGGTCTTCGACCAATAAGATTTTTGCCCAAATGTGGCTGTCGAAAGCAGAAATAGCAAAATTGATGTAATTTGGCGTAAACGTCTAAATATCATAAGTATTTTTTGTTATAGGCTGCCTAACAAAGCTACATTTTTTAAAACGTAACAACCGCTATAAGCGTATTTTTTTGTGAAAAAATTCGATTCAATTCAATCCTTCAATGCAAACACAAATACTGTTGTTACTATTGGTACTTTTGACGGTGTTCATATAGGCCACCGAAAAATTATCGACAATTTAATTGAACAAGCGAAAACAACTGGACTTAAATCGGTCATCCTCACTTTTTTTCCGCATCCGCGCATGGTGTTGCAAAAAGATATTTCTATCAAATTGTTAAATACTATCAAAGAGCGTACCGATATTTTATCAGCTGCAGGCTTGGATAATTTGGTGGTTCACCCATTCTCAAAAGAATTTTCTCGACTTACTGCTTTAGAGTTCGTAAGAGATGTATTGGTGAATCAGCTAAAAATAAAAAAGATCATTATTGGTTATGATCATCGGTTTGGAAGAAATAGAACAGCCGATATTAATGATCTTATAGAATTTGGAAAAACATTCGATTTTGAAGTAGAACAAATAGGAGCAGAAGCTTTGGATGACGTAGCGATAAGTTCCACTAAAATACGCAATGCTTTAAAAGAAGGTGACGTTGAAAAGGCAAATCGATATTTAGGATATGAATACATGGTTGGGGGTCATGTTGTTTCGGGTAAAGGTCTGGGGCGTACTATTCAATTTCCGACTGCAAATATCAATGTTGCCGAAACCTACAAGCTTATACCGCAAGACGGAGTGTATTTGGTAAAGGCTAGATTGAATGGAGAAGAAATTTTCGGAATGACCAATATTGGTCAAAATCCTACTGTGAGTGATGAAAACACCAAAAAAATAGAAACCTACTTTTTCAATTTTGATGGTGATTTATATGGTGAAGAACTACAACTTATTTTTTTGAAACGCTTGCGAGATGAAGTGAAATTCGAATCAGTTGAAGCACTTAGAGATCAATTAAGTAAAGATAAACTACAATCGTTAGAATTTATAAAAGCATACCAAGATGCTTGATCAATGGCTTTTTAAACGAATTGATAATACCTCACTGGTTGTTTTCAGAATCTTCTTTGGACTCCTACTTTTTTTAGAATCTGTAGGTGCTATTTTCACCGGTTGGATAAGAAGAACGCTGGTTGAACCAGAGTTTACGTTTACATTTATCGGTTTTGAATGGTTGCAACCCTTACCGGGTTACGGAATGTATTTTTATTATGCGATCATGGGTTTTTTCGGACTTATGGTTATGCTTGGCTATAAATATCGATTCGCCATTATAAGTTTCACTATTATGTGGACGGCAACATACCTAATGCAAAAAACTAGCTACAACAACCATTATTATTTATTAATACTCATTTGTGGTATTATGGCATTGTTGCCTGCCAACAGGTATCATTCTATTGATGCGAAGCAACATCCCGAAATACAATCAATTAGTATGCCCAATTGGTGCAGGTGGATTGTTATTATCCAATTATGGATCGTTTATACATATGCTTCGATTGCAAAATTGTATCCTGATTGGTTAGACCATACTGTTGCAAGAAACTTGATGTTAAGGGTTAAAAAATACCCTATTGTAGGGGAATTGCTTCAAAGTGATTGGGCACATTATTTCATTACCTATGTGGGTATTGGTTTTGATGCTTTAATTATTCCGTTGTTGCTAATCAAGCAGACCCGAAAATGGGCTTTTTTTGCATCTATTTTCTTCCATTTATTTAATTCTATTATATTTCAAATTGGCATTTTTCCATATTTATCATTAGCATTTGCGTTGTTTTTCTTTGAACCGAGAACCATCAGAAATATCTTTTTAAAGAAAAAAGAATTGTATGAGGGTGATGAAGTAAGTGTTGCTAACTACAAAAAAATGCTAGTTACATTAGGATTACTCTATTTCAGTATTCAAATCGCGTTACCTTTACGACATCATTTTATAAAGGATGACGTATTGTGGACTGAAGAAGGTCATAGAATGAGCTGGCGGATGATGCTTCGGTCAAAGTCTGGCTACATTACCTTTACAGTTATCGAAAAAGAAACAGGGAAGAAGCATGTTGTTAATTTAAAAGACTACGTGACCAAAAAGCAAATGCGAACTGTTAGAACAAAGCCAGATGTTATTTGGCAATTTGCACAGCGCTTAAAAAAGGAATACCAAGCAAAAGGAATTGCTGTTAAGGTGTATGCCGATGGTAAGCTAAGTGTGAATGGCAGGAAATCAAGAAGGTTAGTCAATAATGAAGTTGACCTTGCTGCTGTTAAATGGAATTATTTCAGTCATCAAGATTGGCTATTGCCTTCAGATTTATATCCTGAAGAATAGGGTGTAGTTTTCTGGCTAAGCACTTCAAAAAAATTAGGTAATCGTCCCTAGTCTCCTACTCCTTTTGATTAAATTTGCACGATTTTTAGATAGAACATCATGTTGCAAGTCCCTTTTATTAGAGAAAACAAGGAAGCGGTAATCGAAGCGCTGAAAAAAAGAAATATTGATGCCGTAGCTGATATTAATAACGTATTATCATTGGACGTGAAAAGAAGATCGGCGCAAGCTGCTTTAGATTTTTTACGATCAGAGATGAATGTGTCTTCTAAAAAAATTGGTGAATTGTTTAAATCGGGTCAGGCTGCTGAAGCAAATGAGATGAAAAAAGAAGTTTCGGCTCAAAAAGCGGAGGAGAAAACCTTGGCAGATGATCTTAACGATCTTAACAATCAATTACAAGAATTACTGTATACATTGCCTAATGTGCCAAACGATTTAGTACCTGCCGGAAATAGTGAAGATGATAATGAAGAGGTTTTTCGTGAGGGTGATGTGCCTGAACTGTTTGAGGGAGCACTACCACATTGGGAATTAGCGAAGAAATACGATATCATCGATTTTGAACTAGGTACAAAAATTACTGGAGCCGGTTTTCCGGTCTATAAGGGAAAAGGAGCACGTCTCCAACGGGCATTAATCAACTATTTTTTAGATAAAAATACCGCCGTTGGTTATACTGAAGTGCAAGTGCCACATTTGGTCAATGAAGCTTCAGGATTTGGCACCGGGCAATTACCAGATAAAGAAGGGCAAATGTATCATGTTGGGATTGATGATTTGTATTTAATACCGACTGCTGAGGTACCGGTGACTAACTTTTTTAGAGGTAGTATGGTAAATGAAAGTGAGTTGCCCATTCTTTGTACTGGCTACACACCTTGTTTTCGTCGTGAAGCAGGATCATACGGTGCCCATGTAAGAGGATTAAATAGATTACATCAATTTGATAAAGTAGAAATTGTTCGTGTAGAACATCCTGAAAACAGTTATGCCGCATTAGACGGTATGGTCGATCATGTAAAAGGGATTTTGAATGAGTTGAAATTACCTTATCGAATTTTAAGGTTATGTGGCGGCGATCTAGGATTCACATCAGCATTGACATACGACTTTGAGGTGTTTTCTACCGCACAAGATCGATGGCTGGAAATAAGCTCGGTATCAAACTTTGAAACTTTTCAGGCAAATCGTTTAAAACTGCGTTTTAAAGATAAAGATGGAAATAAACAATTGGCACATACACTGAATGGTAGCGCATTAGCGTTACCACGAGTGCTAGCAGGAATTCTAGAAAATTGTCAAACTCCAAAAGGCATTAAAATACCAGAAGTGTTGGTGCCGTATTGCGGATTTGAAATGATAGATTGATGTCAAGTCAAGCGCAGTCGAGACCTACTAAGGGTCTTGATTTTGCTTAAGACTGATTTTATAATAAGTATATTAAGTGAGTATAACTCAAGTAGCGCAATCATTCTCAAAGTCTTTGCAACAGCAAAAACTGGGGAGTGCTATTGCCGTTTCTCAATCGACCACCTATGTAAAAGGGCTGGTAGGTTCTTCGTTTTCCTTAGTAGTTTCCAATATATTCAAAGAGGCGGATGCACCTTTTTTACTGATATTCAATGATAAAGAAGAGGCGGCCTACCATTTAAATGACATTGAGCAATTAGTTGGTGAAAAAGACGTACTCTTTTACCCGGGTAGTTATCGTCGCCCGTATCAAATAGAAGAGACAGATAATGCGAATGTACTATTGCGTGCAGAGGTTTTGAACAGGATCAATTCAAGAAGAAAACCGGCTGTTATCATCACATATCCAGATGCTTTATTTGAAAAGGTGGTCACTAAGAAGGAACTGGAGAAAAACACACTTAAAATCAGCATTGGGAATGAGTTGTCGATCGATTTTGTAAATGAAGTGTTGTTCGAGTACAAATTCAACCGGGTTGATTTTGTAACCGAACCCGGAGAGTTCTCTGTTAGAGGCGGTATTGTTGACGTGTTTTCTTTTTCAAATGATGAGCCTTATCGTATTGAGTTTTTTGGCGATGAGGTTGATAGCATCAGGACCTTTGATGTCGAAACCCAGTTAAGCACCGATCAGGTTAAAAAAATTGCAATAATTCCGAATGTTGCAAATAAGTTTCTTCAAGAAAATCGTGAGAGTTTTTTAAGATATGTGTCCAATAATACTGTCGTATTTGTAAAGAATCGTGAGCTATTACTCAGCAGAATTGACAAGAATTTTGAAAAGGCTAAGGAGGCGTTTACTGAACTTTCGGAAGACATAAAACACAGCGAACCAAAAGAATTGTTTTGTGATGGTAGCTTGATTAACGAACAGCTGGAAGATTTCACCTTGGTGGAGTTTGACAAGGCAAATCCGCAAGGAATTGAGTCCAAAGATCAGGTATTGTTCAACACAAAACCACAGCCTTCGTTTAACAAGCAATTTGATTTGTTAATTGAGGACCTGAATAAAAATCACCAAAACGGATTTACAAATTATATTTTCTGTTCAAGTGAGCAGCAAGCGAAACGCTTTCATGATATTTTTGATGATGTAGAACAAGAAGTAAACTATCAAACAATTGTTTTTTCATTGTTTCAAGGATTTGTCGATCAAGATCAAAAGATTGTTTGTTATACTGATCATCAAATCTTCGAGCGTTATCATAAATTCCATTTAAAGAATGGGTATGCAAAAAAGCAAGCAATCACCTTAAAGGAACTTACTAATCTTCAAAAGGGTGATTACGTAACGCATATTGATCATGGGATAGGAAAGTTTGGTGGCTTACAAAAAATCGATGTAGAAGGTAAAAAACAAGAAGCTATAAAATTGATTTATGGCGAACGAGATGTTCTGTATTTAAGCATTCATTCTTTACATAAAATTACTAAGTACAACGGTAAAGATGGCAAGCCTCCTAAGATTTATAAATTGGGTAGCAAAGCCTGGAAAACCCTCAAGCAAAAAACAAAGGCTCGCGTTAAACATATTGCTTTTAACCTAATCAAGTTATACGCTAAAAGAAAACTAGAAAAGGGTTTTCAATACGATCCTGATAGCTATTTACAACATGAACTAGAAGCTTCGTTTATTTATGAAGATACTCCGGATCAAATTACCGCAACTGCTGATATCAAGGCAGATATGGAAAGTGAACGTCCTATGGACAGACTTGTCTGTGGTGATGTAGGCTTCGGAAAAACAGAAGTTGCCATACGCGCAGCGTTCAAAGCGGTAGATAATGGAAAGCAAGTGGCGGTTTTGGTGCCGACGACTATCCTAGCATTTCAACATTTTAAAACGTTTAGCAGTAGGTTAAAGGAGATGCCTGTTCGAGTGGATTATTTAAATCGATTTAGAACGGCCAAAGAGCGAAGACTGGTTTTAGAGGATTTAAAATCTGGAAAAATCGATATTGTAATTGGTACACATCAGTTGGTTAATAAAGCAATTCAGTTTAAAGATTTAGGACTGCTTGTTGTCGATGAAGAACAGAAGTTTGGAGTTGCGGTTAAAGACAAATTGAAGACTCTTAAAGAGAATGTTGATGTATTGACTTTAACAGCAACACCAATTCCTAGAACCTTGCAATTTAGTTTGATGGCGGCACGTGACCTTTCGGTAATTACAACACCACCGCCTAATCGCTATCCTATAGAAAGTGAGGTTATTCGATTTAGCGAAGAAACGATTCGCGATGCCGTAACCTATGAAATCCAGCGAGGCGGTCAGGTATTTTTCATTCATAACCGAATAGAAAATATTAAGGAAGTAGCAGGGATGATTCAACGCCTTGTTCCTGATGCTAAAGTAGGGGTTGGTCATGGACAAATGGAAGGGAAAAAGCTAGAGCAACTAATGCTATCATTTATGAATGGCGAGTTTGACGTATTGGTGTCAACGACGATCGTAGAAAGCGGATTAGATGTCCCAAATGCCAATACCATATTTATCAATAACGCCAATAATTTCGGATTGTCTGACTTGCATCAAATGCGAGGTCGGGTAGGGCGAAGTAATAAAAAGGCCTTTTGTTATTTTATTACTCCACCATATAGTGCTATGACCGATGATGCACGGAAACGTATTTCAGCTTTACAAATGCACACTGAGTTAGGTTCTGGTTTTAATATTGCGATGAAAGATCTTGAGATTCGCGGTGCTGGTGATATTCTCGGTGGTGAACAAAGTGGGTTTATTAACGAGATTGGTTTTGAAACCTATCAAAAAATCTTGAATGAGGCGATAGAAGAATTAAAAGAAAATGAGTTTGCCGAGTTGTATAAAGATGATAGCAAGCCAAAAGTATTCCTGAAAGATACCACCATCGATTCTGATTTTGAGTTGTTATTTCCTGATGATTACATTAATAATATAAGCGAACGATTAAAACTGTATAATGAATTGAGCGCCATTAAAGAAAATGAGGGATTAGCAATATTTGAAAAAGAGCTAGTTGATCGTTTTGGCGAATTACCACAGCCGGCGGTCGATTTATTGAACAGCGTACGTATTAAATGGATTGCAACTGGGGCAGGACTTGAAAAAATAGTAATGAAACAAGGTAAGTTAATCGGATACTTTATAAGTGATCAACAATCGGCTTTTTATCAAAGCCCCATTTTTACTAAAATTTTACAAACTGTACAGCAAAATTCAAGTTTGTGTACAATGAAAGAGAAGCAAACCAGAAACGGACTTCGTTTATTGTTGACTTTTGAGAATGTGACCTCTATTGAAAAGGCGCTAAAAGCCATTTCTGTATTCGATTTTAAGGCGAAGTTGGCCGAAGTTGAATAGGGCGATCTTTGAGTTCAAGAACGAAACTAAATAAGGTTTGTACATTATATTCAATATCATATATTAGCTTTAAAGGTAAGCAGCATGAGCGAAGCATCTAACAATACTTTTTTTTCTAAAATTTGGCAACGAAAAGTACCTCAATACTTAGGGACTTATTTTGCAATTGGCTTTGGACTTTTACAATTTTTTGAATTTGTTATCAAGCGATATAATTTGAGTAATCAATTGTTGGACAAGTATTTACTTGTTTGGCTTGCTTTGGTTCCTGCTATTACGATCATTATTTATTTTGGAGGTGAACTTAAGTTTAAATCAACCAGTCTGAAGTGGCCTAAAATATTGGTTATTTTAAATATTGTTGTTGTGATTTGCTTAGGGCTATTTGTAAATGGTAATAAGAAAAACCAAGATATTGCTATTCAATTAACGGACGAAAATGGTAATAAGATTGAAGCCAAGGTTCCTATATTGAATCGAATAAAAACCATTGCCAATTTTCAATTTAAAAATGAGACTGGAGATGCAGAAAACGACTGGTATGGTCTAGCATTTTCCAATCTACTCCAACTAAATTTAGATCAACGCCCTGAGTTTTATGCATATTCTGCATATACTCTTAATACATATCATGATGCGCTAGCGATTCCATCACTAGTAACGCCGGCTATTGGTATGCAACGGGAAATTGCGAGAAAATCTAGAAACGACTACTTCACCAATATCAACTATACTATTGTTGATGATCAATTTAATTTTAAAGGAAACCTGTACACTACTGCAGATGGAAAAAAGGTAAAGGAACTAAAAGCAAC
This sequence comes from Spongiivirga sp. MCCC 1A20706, assembly GCF_046524175.1. NCBI lineage: Bacteria > Pseudomonadati > Bacteroidota > Flavobacteriia > Flavobacteriales > Flavobacteriaceae > Spongiivirga > Spongiivirga sp. MCCC 1A20706. The sequence continues at coordinate 185,024 of NZ_JBEFZF010000005.1, read as the reverse complement.
CAATACTAACCTTTACGATGCGATCGATACATTAAAAGATCAGATATTCGAATATTTTCCTGAATTAGAGGATAATAATCAAACACATTTACCATCATCTGGCTTACTTTCCAGTAATAAAGAAGCCCTAAAAAACCATACGTTATCTCAAATTAGATTTATAAATGATCCAACTGCTTTGCAAGCTTCTTTAGAACTGGAGAAAAAGGCAATTGCTTTGGATCCTTCATGTGGTACCTGTCATTATTATGCTGGCAGTAGTTTATACGGAATGGGTAAAACCGATGAGGCACTGGCATATCTTAAAAAGGCGATACAGTATAACAAAGCATTGCCTGCAAGAATGCAGTTTAGTGCGAAACAATCATTATACCGCGCTACTAATAATATGGATGCATTCTGGAAACTACAAGAAATGCGTAGAAAGCAATTTCCTTATGAATTTGCCCCATATAACAATCTGATTTCTTACTATAAGTCTAATTTTGGTATAGATAGTACCAAAAGCTTAATCAATGAAGCCATCAACAATGGGAATGTAGAACGCGGTTTATTAGCGCTCCATTCGTTACAGCTGGAAAATGAAGAATATGATGAGGCGCTGAAAACCTTAAAAAAATGTACTGCGCAATTTCCGGATCGCGATGAAGATCGATTAAAATATGCAACAGTTTATGAGCGACAAGGACGCATAGGAGAAGCCAAAAAACTGTTACTTGAAGAAGAGGCATTAGATCCTTTAAACCCGACTATTCAGGTTCGGATAGCGGCTTTGGACTTTAAAAATGTTGATTTTAAAGCGGCAGACACGCGAATTGACAATGGCATGCGTCAGGCCACTACGTTAATCGATACCTTATCGTATGTTTGGTTTAAAAGCTACATCTTTGAGTCAACTGGTCAAATAAAAGCGACGTTTAATTTGATAAAAGATTACGAAGGTTATGCGCTTAAACGTACACCCCGAAATAGGCTAATCGCTACTACCTTTTTGCGTAAAGCCAACCTAGCACTTGCTACTGGGTCATATAATACACTAGAAAAATTATTTGAAGAATTGAATGCGTATAATGCAAATTCAGAAAGTTATTATCGATGTGTGGTCAATTCATTTGCAATTATAAGAGACTTGAAGACAACAATTAGCCCTGACGACTTAATGATAACTTGCGAGGGTGAATATAAAAATTATGGGGCTGGTGCTAAAGACTATCTAGACTTGCTAAAAGCATATCAAAATAAGGATTTTAATACCTGTGTTAGCCTGTTAGAAAGTGACGATGGAAAGCTCCAAAAATTAATTAGCGACGATTATTTTGAATCTAACATCTACGCAAAAGCTGGAGATATTCAAAAGGCGATTGATATTATGACCCTAGCGGTTGAACGAAAAACCGATCAACCACTTTATTATTATCAATTAGCAAATCTATTAGCACCTACCAAACCGAAAAAGGCAGCGGAGTATTTGGCTGTAGCCCTAAAGTTCTGGGAACAAGCGGATCTAGATTACATTCCGTACCAACAAGCAAAAGCACTATCTGAAAAAATGAATAACTACCAGGAAAATCAGAAGATTTAAAACTGGGAGCTTACTATAACTATTTAGGCTAAGGCTTACTTTGTTGTTCACCTAGCCAAATCACATAATCTATTACTTGTTGTAAGACATTATTATCACCGTCATTCGTATTATTCATAGCAATACTGCAGTTATATTTGGGAATATGCATAAAGAAGGTACCCCAAAACCCGGAGTGTAAATAGACTTCTAATCCTGATTTTTTTCCGGTTACACTACCAAAACCCAATCGCTGAGAAGGTACTTCGTTACCGTTATACTCTTTTTTTAACAACATGATCGGTAGTGTATCCTCTTGTTCGTAAATACCTCCATTAAAAAGTGCTTGTAAAAAGACAGTTAGGTCTTTGGTATTCGAAACGAGCCCCCCACCACCATATAAGTCGATTGAATTATCCCAATTAGAAGCATCAATTGTCTCCATATAGCGTTTTACATTGGGCAATAGGCTGACGGGACGTTCTTCTAAACTTTCTAAATAGGTGGAAGACATGCCGAGCTCATTAAATTTAAGCAGTGAACGCAGCCCCTCTGCCAATCCGGTATCTAATGATCGTTCAATAATCTCCCCTAATAGCACATAACCGGTATCGCTATAATGAAAGATTTCGCCGGGAGCCCCCTGTGGTTTTCCATGGTCCATAGCAAATTGAATTTGCTCAGTGCGGGTCCATCGCTTCGCAGGATCTTTAGAAGCTTCCTCAATATAATCAGGTCCACCTTCAGCATAATCATACAGTCCGCTCATGTGCATCAAACAATGTCGTATGGTTATATTATCTGGATTATAGCCTCCTTTCCTTAGGATATCGATATGTTCTTGCGAAATGTGCTTACTAATCACATCTTCAATAGAAAGCAGGCTTTTTTCATGAAGACGCAAAATTCCGGTGGCTACAAACACCTTAGTTAAACTTGCAATGCGAAAAGGTTGTTCTACTTGAAGAGCTTGCTTTTTTTCTGTACTATCATATCCGGTGGCATTACTAAAATTGATATCCAGTTCCGGAGAAATTACGGTGAGTGAAATTCCTGTTATCCCATTTTCAATGGTAGTACCATCTTCAAGAATTTGTTGTAATTGTATGGAAGGATCAGCATTGTACTGGACGTTTTTTGATGACGAACAACTTAGTTGTAATACACTTAGGGTAATAAAAAGAAATAAATATCGCATTCGTTTGATTATTGATTATGACAAAAATGCCGTTTTCAATAATGACCTCATTGTAAAAATTCGTCAAATGTAGCTAGGTCGTACTTCAATAAAAGCTGGAGTGGATAATAATTGGGAAGGCGTGTGGTTGGTATACCGTTTGATCTCTTTAATAAAATGACTTTGATCATAGTACCCATATTTTGTCACATAATGCTGCCAATCTTGATTTCGTGTAATATACAATTCGCGTAAGGCTTTTTTAAATCGCTGTAGTGACTGAAAGCGTTTAGGGGTAAGACCGGTATCTTTCTTGAAATACCGTTCTAAGGTTGAATAGGAATAATTGGTTGCTTCCATAATCGATTTTATGTCGCAACTGGTGCTTACTTCTTGCGCCATTTCGACCACAAAACCCTCTCGCTCTTTTTTATATCGCGCTCCGAACCATTGATCAAGCTCATTAACCATTTTTTCAGCGTCAAGTCGGGCTAAATGCGTTTTTAATAATTCCATTTCTATACCAAAAACTTCATCAGCATAAGCGACAGAATCGCTCATGATGGCCTGGGTATTTACATCTAAAAAAGGTTTTAATGACGATAACCCTCGGGATTTGAACTTGATGATGATGCAACTTTTAAGGTTGGATAAATCCATAAAAACATCTTTATGAATAAAACTAAAAAGCTGACTTCGATTGGATGTGATGGTTTTACCCATATAAGTCATCGTATAGGAACCATCTAAGACAATAATCATATCAGGCGTAATACCCGGATAGGCGTACATTTTGGTGGTACCCATCGATAATAGACTTGAATTTTCAAGTATCCAATAATGATCAATATGTTTTTTTACCTCGGCGAGTGTTGGCTCGAAAATCATAGGGTGAAGCTAGGGATAAAATAGGGATTAAAAAAGACAATAGAATGAAGACGAAACATTAAAAAGTGAAATTCACAACCCTTTAGTCCCCTTAAGGGGACGGCTACCATATGAGTTTCCTCCCTTGAGGGAGGATTAAGGAGGGTGTGTATTGTATTAAGCTTTCATAAAAAAACCACAACAGTACAATACTGTACGAAGTTTGCAACTTAGCACTAGCCAGTTTGCAACTGGTTGCACTAAATACTATTTCATACTCATAGTTGCTACTAGTCACCACGATAGCTATCGGGACTTGTGGTTGCAGGGGCTAGTTTATCGATTTTAATTCCTGATAAAACATCAATTCCATTTTCAACTTTAACACTAACATCAACAACTTTAGAATCATATAGCCCTGGTTCTAATTCAACAATGGCATAATAGTTAACTTTTGTTTTTTCCATTCCGTAAACTCCACTTTTTTTATCTGAAATGTTGATATCTTTTCCGGAGCAAGCAGCATCCATAATAATGGTCCTCGATCTTTCAATTTTAATTTTATGGTCAAGCTTTTTAACTTCATTTATTTCTAATATGTTTTCTGTTTTTAACTTCTGATTGAAAAAAAAACCATCGAGAATTAATAAGCTATTTAAGTTTTTGAAAATTTCAATTTTAGTACTCATGCTAAAAAAGATATAGTAGTCACTATTTCGATTTTTATAATGAGTTAAATCGGTTTCATCAAAATTTATTATTTCGATCAAATCATTGTAATCGCTATCTTGATTTTCATCCTCGGAATATCCTTTCCAATTTGAAACATGATTTTCCGAAAATAAAGCAAAAATTCTTCCAATATTTTCGCCGATGTATAAATAATTTTTCATTTCATAAATTTAGTGATTATGATTAAGTGCATTATTAACCTGACCCCCTTGGAGTACTGAGCATCTAGGGCAATGTGGAAATAGTTTAAATGGCCCTTCTGGTTTTAGTTTAATGGATGGTTGATGATCAGGGATGTATTTTCCATTTGGAGTTTTAGTACCACATGTATGGCACCCATGTTTCTGACCAATCCTATTAATTTCTGCTCTAAGAGCATCACTGAAGTTTCGCGAAACTGTACCATCAACCGACTCTACTGCAAACCTTCCTTCCCTCATTGTATTTAGCGAAGATTTCCTTTTTCCCTTAATCCACCATTTACTTCCCCCTTTTGCCAATGTAGAAACACCCCTAGAAAAACCTTTCGCTACCAAAGATCCTCCTCCAGCTGTAGCTAATGTTAAACCGGCGTCTAATTGGTCACCAGCTGCTTGATAACCTATAATGTCTCCCGCTCCATAATAGTCACCATTACCAAAAGCTTTGATACCATTATATACGGAACTTATTCTATCAACATGAGGTTCTACGATCATTTTGTAAGGCATATACCCTGGAATAAGATTCTTGGCTCCATCTTTTAAACCATCAGTCCATGCCCCCCAAGGGTCGTTGACGATTTTATTATATTGATTAACAACGGAGCGTTTGATATCACCATAAAACCTCGAGTATCCATTTTTGGCTCCTTCCCAGTACTGCGAAAACCAAGATGGTGATTCTGCGTTCAAATCTCCATTCCCCCTCGATTCTCGGGAGGAGCTGGCAGCGCTTGAGCTGGTATTTGTTGCTGTTGTATTACCAGGATTTGGCGCAATTTGCTCTGGTTTAGGTGTACTAAGAAGGTAGGTTTTTACAAATGACCCTATTGCATATGCTGCGGCACCAACAAATATTGCACTCACAAGAGAAACCAGAAGAGGTACTTCTGCCCCTCCTAAGAAAAATTCACCACTAGGATCAACATACATCAAAGGGTTGTTATATGCATAACCATATCTGTTATAGTTTTGCGGGTTGTAGGGGTCTTGGATATAATTGTCGGGTGATAAAAAGCGGCCTAATTGGGGGTCGTACATACGGCCATTCATATGTATTAAGCTCACTTCAAAAAAGTGTTCATGCCCCGTGTAACCTCTACCTAATAAAGCAGTATGGTCAAAACTAGTGCCACCACTACTATTTATAAATTTATCAACTGTACCCCAGGCACCAAATTGGCGCTCTTCTTTTAGGGTACCATTAGAGTCGGTAATGGCCATAATGCTGCCCAAATAATCCCGGTGCAGGTAATGAAATTCGTCAATTGCCCCCACTCCTGTTGTTTTAATATGGGCCATTGGTGCCGTATAGCCATCACCACCAATATAAGTAATGATTTTTACACTGCCATTATCCGTATCTTCCACAATTTCTGCCGGGATAATGGCAGAATAATGCTTGTGGTAACGACGTTGTAATTTATCTTCATCTTCACCACCGTAATAGGCATGTGCGCGATTCATTAAGGGGCCATATTCAAAACTTACCCGACCATGTCCTTGCTGGTGTATGTCTACCGGTTTTTTAAAGCTATTGTAGGTAATTTGTTGGGTAGGGTGCTGCTCAAAATAAGTTTCGCCGGCAACATCCGGTTCGATATTGGCTAGTTGATATTGTTTAGCGCCAGCCACATAATTGTAAGTGCCTATGTCAGTATTATTAGTAATACGACCTCGGTTATCGTAGGTCATCGTTTTTGTAGCACTGCCACTTATGGTAGTTAACCGATCTAGGTGGTCATACTGAAAATTTTCTTGCCAATTAAGCCCAACATTTTCACGACTAAGAAGTGTGCCCCGTTGTTGGTCAAAACTATAGGTTGTGTGTAAGGCAACCGTTGGGTTGTTATTGTCATTTTCTTTATCTTCAATTTTAGTTAGATAGCCATAGGCATCATACTCCATCGCACTAGTATAGCCATTACCAAGAGTTATCGATAATGCCTGCCCTCGCGCATTTAACTGGTCTAGCTGCCATAGTTTTACAGGGTTAATATCATCCCAAAGGGCTTTTAGCAGTCCGGAGGTATCATATTCATTGCGGGTACGTATGGTTTTAAAATCACCCGTACCTAAATTTTTAGCGGTTGTAGTTTCTTTATCAACACGACCAAAACCATCATAAGTAATGGTTTTTTCAAACTCGGCTAAACCGGTAGTTTCTTTTACATAATCTGGGCGCTGGTATTGGTCATATTCATAGGCGTAGGTGTATGCATGATTATTAATATGATCTTGCCCATTCATTGCCGTTGGCAATTTTGTCACATTGTCGTATACATAATCTAAGGTTAAATTAGTTTGGTCACCATTGATGGTTTTATTGGTTACTTTACCTACGGGGTCATATGTATAACTGGTAGTGCCTTTTGGTCCTACTTCAGTTAGTAACTCTCCATAATTATTATAGGTATAGCTATAGGTGCCTGCTGAAGGATCGTTTAAACTTTTCTTACGACCCCAACCATCGATGGTAACGCTTACCTGGTGTGTTTCGTAATTAGCAATTTTCATCGCTCCGGTAGGATAGTAGGTATAGTTTACTGTACCTCCAGGATCAGATACTTGAACACGATTACCCAATGCATCTGCAGTGGTTACGGTTGTTTTTACCCCATCATTTACGGTTACCGTAAGGCCGGAATAGGTCATACTAATCGAACGACCGGTATGTAACTGTTGTGATACCATACGGCCGTATTGATCATAGCCAGTGGTTGTCCATTGACTTGCAGAGCCGGTATACGGTTGACTTTGAGCAATGGTCCTACCAGCAACATCATATTTTGTTTCGGTTTCCACCCATTCATTATTAAGGCTCAACACTCCCGATTTCGCTGGCCAACCCATAGGGTGAATAAGTGAGTATTCTTTACCCCCATCAGGATGATCGGTACGCAGCTCTAACCAGCCTTGTTGTTGCTGATTGTATTCATGAGTTGTGACATTTCCTAAATAATCTGTTTCTGTAAGAAGTCTGTTCCATTTGTCATAGGTAAAACTATGGGTTAAGTTATAGGGGTCCGTTGTACTTTGTAAATCACCGGTTGCAGCATTATATACAAAGTGGGTTTCTAGACCTTCGACATCGGTTGCTTTTATGATAAATCGACCCCCTGTATCATAGGTAAAGCTTTCTGTTCTAGGGTCAACACCATCTGCATTAATGGTTTTGCTAGTAATGTTACCAAAGATGTCGTGAACAAAAGTTTCTGTAATCCAAGAGGTGCCGTTACCCTTTCGCTTGGTTTCCGTAACTAGGTTATTCGCATAGGTATACTGGGTTTCTGTACTAAACGAATTGCCATTTAGTGTGGCGCTTTCTGTCATTCTGGTCGCACGCCCGATATGATACTCCTTATTGGTTGCACTCTCATTATTTTTATAGGTATAGGTCGTTTTTCTGCTCCCGCCGGGAAAAGTAGTGGTTGTGGTGGTAGGATTATTATACGAGTCATATACATACGATTCTGATGTGACCACACCGGTTAAAACATCTTCACGACTCATGCTTTTTAAAAGTACATCGAAAACACCCGCATAGCCTGATTCTCCTGGTTGTTGATCTGGCGGAATGATGAGCGCACTAAATGCGCCATTGCTTCCGGTGGCATGAAACCCTCGGCTTAAGGTAATACTCTCTTCAGCTTCATAGTTTCTAGGACCACTGATTGCCGAATTTAAGTTAATAGTCGCTTGGTAATCAGGGGCAGATGGTGAACCGGGATTGGCAATGAGTTTGGTGTCATACACATAGTCGGTTTTACTGATGTAAGTACCCGGAATGGATTGTGGTGACGTCGCCACCCACTGTTGCATGACCGCCCCGCGATAAGATGGTTCATGTTTTGACATGCTCCATAAGGTGCCTACACCATCACCATACCAATTAGTTTGTTTGAGAACTTCAAAACCGATAAAACCCAAACCTTCTGTATTAGAAACTGCACCTTCATACTTAAAATCTTTATATCGTGTAATCCTATCGGTTGACGATTGCGTTTTTTCTGTAACCCTATTAACCACCCTAAAAGATGGTGCAATGTTTACATTCACAAAAGGGTAGTTCTGGCTATAACTTTCTATATAAAATGGATGCGGATCATTGTTGTTATTACTGTCAGCATATTTATTAATTTGGTTATATTCAATAGTGGTTTCTATTCCATTATTAACGATTCGCTCTAAAGAGATATGTTTACGATGATCTTCAGTAAAGCCAAAGGAGGTAACCCATTTATTGCTTATAGAAGCAAACTCTAGGTTTGCATTTTGCTTATTTGAGGTCAAAAATATTGGTATTGGGAAATGTTTTGTATTACCCGTAATTTCTCTGCTTCCGCCTGCCACAAAAACAGGGTTCGAATCTACTATAGTTACGCCCTTATTTTTATAAAGCACTATTTTTTGTATACCGTTAGAATTGCCGTTATAGGTAGTTGTGTTATAACTTATAATATCTGTCTTTCCGTCAGCGTTAATATCAACGGGTATTAGGCTATATCCGTATAAAGTTCCACTTCCATTGTAATCTGTATTTTTATATTCAAATGGCTGTAGTTTATCAAACTTTACAAAACCGGTGCCTGAGGAAAAGAATAATGAGAAGTTTTTGTTATTGTTACCATGAGGCACCATAAAATCAGCCTTGCCATCGCCATTATAATCGCCCGGCATGATAGGGAAGTCTCTGTCAATTTTTGAATCAATGGTTCTCCACAATAAACGTATGCTAGAATTGTTTTGGTTTAATGAATAAACGTTTACAAATCCGTCTTTAAATTGTAGAATGTCAGATTTTCCATCACCATTGGCATCTAATACTACTATTCTGTCAGAATAGCTAATACCAGTTGACAAATTTCCAATTGAAGAAGCATAATTACTGCTTAATCTGCGGTCTAACTTGATTAGATTTACTGCTGAGTTTGATTTGTTAATTGTACTACATTCACAACAGTAGTTGCCGGAACTATTTTGAGTTGTTTGCGTTTTGTTTTCACCTCTGGCTGCTGGGTTTCCACCACCATTGCCACCGCAAGTTTCGCCAGGGGCTAAATCCTCTTCTACGCAATTTTGGTATGAATAAGGATATGTTATTGCAATTACATCTGAAAGGCCGTCACCATCAAAATCTCCGGAAATATATTTTTGATCGGTAGGATTTTCATATGCAGGAAGATCACAATCGCTTTGAGTAGTGTATGTGGGAATATCCCATGTTTTACTATACCATTCACCTATGTTTGATCCTGAAGAAGGGGCACCCTGAGAAAATACCTTGAATCTAACCTGTGTATTGCCATTTTTTTGAACGACGGCAACCCCTTGAGAAGCTAGCATTTTACCTTGATGATTTAAAGCGTTTACTGGTAATATGTCAATGAATGATCCTGTATTGACTTCGGTAGCTGGGTTGGTTCCTGCAAGATTGTTATCGCTTTCAAAATACCAAAATTTCTTTTTGTTATCGGGTCCGAATGTGGGGTAAACGATAAAGTCCATTTTACCATCACCAGAAATATCGGTGGTTACGACGTTGGCATTGCGTTGTTCCAAATTTTCTACCGATAGTTGGTTATATTCTTTTACCACTTCGGTGATTTCACTTTCTTGTAACCCGTAACCAAAGGAAATTGAATTGCGTTGTTGTGTATTATCTCCTGATCGCTCTGTAAGGTAAGTTAGCTTATCATAGGATAAATTAGTAGTTCCATATGACAATGTATAATTTCGATATCCGATTTGATTGCTTAGAACATTTATGGCTGTTAATCGTCTATCACCAATAAATTTTACCCCATTAATATATGCTTGTGTAGGTTGCAATCGTGTTGCATAATTAAAGTTTATTTGGTTGATGCCACCTGAAGAGTTTCTACTTCCGTAGCTGATTGAATTGATTCTTATTTTATTATTAGAAGATTCATACACATAATTTATCTTGATTCCTTGCGGGTTTTCAAAATAGGAGATAGCATAATCCATATGGCTTCTTGAATCATCATTATACCCATACATTGCGATAGATCCACTTGGGTAGATTACCTTGAAATACTTAGGACCTGTTACACCTGAAATGGTGTTTGTGCCGTATGAAATAATTTTTATGTTAGAATAGTTTTCTGTTTGATACACAGCACCATTTCCTCCATAAGAACCTGTTTTCAAAATAAGTCGTTGACCATCAAGTGAAAATCGGTCCATCAAATCAAAATCAACAGGGTCAATTTCGTTATCATGAAATTTAGTTGAGGGTATTCTTGTGATTACTGATAAACCTGCAATGTCCCAACCCCATCCCGCCAGACCATTACCAGCTTGGGAGTTATAGTTGAGCGAAATATTAGGCTCAACCCCTTGAATTCCGACAGGAATATCGATAGGAATATTGTAAGTCAATGCGCCAGAGGGAGTCACAGATACCATTCCCTCTGTTCCCCCATTTACGGTTCCGCCTCCTCTTGAGGACAAATTAACCGTTTGTTTTTTACTTGCTTTTGAGGTGTCTTCTAGTTTATATGTGTTATTAGATATTACTTTACCTTCAATTTGCTTTGAAACTGAGGATTTTTGAGAAAGTGCTACAACATGAAATAGCACCGTAATCGTAAGAAGAATTATTTTTTTCATAGGTGTTATTTCTTTAAAACTTGAAATGATTGTCTTGATCCGTCAGTATATATGGCAACCACGATATACATCCCTAGGGGGTATTTACTAAAATCAAGGTCTATTGATTGGTTTCTATTTGACACATTCCTGATTTTTAGCTGCCTGCCATTGGGTGCGAATATTACTAGCTGATTGACAGCATTTTTAGATAAATCCCATTCTACCTTTAAAATATCCGTTACCGGGTTTGGATATGCGATAATTTCATAGTCTTTTTTCTGGCCAAGTTCTTCTTCAAGCTCTGTAACTGCTTCAGTAGGAATATCCACATCTAGAGAATCCGTTTTTACAGGAGCTTTGGAGGTTGAATTACAGTTAATACAAACACGATCACGCAGTATTTGATTGCCTGCTGCATCATAACTAAATGCTATTTTATATTGTGATTGCCCAGCTGCAGTAAAAGCAGTCAGCAATGCGATTATTAAGGTTAGTTGTTTCATGTTCGTTTAGTTTTTAGGTAGCAGTATTTTTTCAAGCTTAGCAAGTCGAGCTTCTAGCTCTTGGTTTTTGTCCTTTAATTGTTTGTTTTCAGTTTGTTGTGCCTTTAATTGTTTTTCTTGGGCTATTGTATACAACATCAACTCTTCAATTTTCTGTAACAATTTCGCATCCATTTCCCCAAGGAAAATCCCATTCTCAGCTACTTCTTTAGCACTTGGAATGTCCTTTAAATGGCCTTTTTCCTGAATGTGACTTTCAACCTCAGATAGGGTAGGGAGGTGGTAATCTTTTTCAAACACGAAGTCTGCCCATCCGGTTTCTACCTTTATCTCTTTGGCACGAATTTTACCATTAACTGCGAGTTTGTAGGTGCCGGGATTAGTGGTGCCGATACCAAGGTTACCATTAGCCAGCATGGTCATCATCTTGGTTGTATAATTGGTCCATAAGAAAAGTGGTCTGTTCTGAATAGGGCCGTTTGTTCTTCTAGCATCAAAGTTGACCAAAGCATTGCCACCATTGTCATTCGACTCCAAAGTAGTCCCCATGAACTGAACAGAATAGCGATTATCAGAGATTCTATGGCCTGCAACTCTTGGAATAAACTGACCTGTTGAACCGGTTGAATTGGTTATTGAAAAGTAGTCCTGAGGCGCATCTTGAACTCGAAGTCTTAATAAAGCTTCCGGACCAAAGGATTGGTTTATGACATCTAATACATGGGTTGGACTTGTGGTGCCGATACCTACAACTCCGTTAGAGTTAATGACCATATCACTATCATGATTATTTACCCTAAATTTCATTCTATCGGAAGCGTGTTCGTATTGTATTCCACCTACAAAATCGTCATCCTGATCTGAAAAGCCATAATAACCAACATCATTATTTCTAGTAAGAATGTTTATCATTCCTCTGTAATCATCCTCGACGGTCAAATCTGCGAATGGATGTGTGTTTCCGTACGATGATCCGTTATAGATGTGTAATTTGGCTTGTGGGGAAGATGTACCCAAACCAATATTACCGTTGTCAATAATTGACATATATCTTCTATAATAGCTTCCATCATGCCAAAAAATAGAAAAATTATTACCATTTTCAGATGATCTAGGGCCACTTAAGTGCCAGACACCTTGGTTATTTTTAACATTCAGGGATGCAGATGAATTATCCGATTTTTCGGCGGTATAGACAGACGGGTTTTGGGCTGTTAAAACTCCCGACATCAATAATGAAAGACTAATTACTAAATACCTCATTTTTTATTCTTCTTTAATTTTTTTACTTGATTTTTAAGCTGTTCTATTTCTTTCTGCTGCTGAATCGTGTACAACATCAGCTCCTCAATCTTCTGCAATAATTTCGCATCCATTTCCCCAAGGAAAATCCCATTTTCAGCTACTTCTTTAGCACTAGGGATATCTTGTAAATGCCCTTTTTCTTGAATGTGGTTTTCAACGTCCGTTAGGGTAGGGAGCTTGTAGTCTTTTTCGAATACGAAGTCTGACCAGCCTGATAAATCAACCTTTACTTCTTTAGAATGAATTTTGCCGTTTACTGCTAGTTTATATGCTCCTGGAGTTTTAGTACCAATACCCACATTCCCATTTTGAGTATTAATAGTAAATGTATTCCAAGTTTCATTGTTGGTATATCGGGTTCCTATACCGAAGATGTTACCTCCGAAATTTTCTTCGGAAAATCCCATATTAATTCCTAATGCACCACCATCTTGTCTTAACTGAATTAAGGGATTGTCAGATTCATTATCATTATCGGTATCCGCTTCCAGTCTAAAAATGGCGTCACCTGAAGTGCCAGTTGAGACATGAAGATTAGTCAATGGACTTGTCGTACCAATTCCCACTTTGCCTGTGTTTTTTATAGTCATGGCATTTGTTAATTCTGCAGTGGGGTTTGAAGCGACTCCAAATTTCCAACCATAGCCATCTTTATACAACAAAGCTGAGCCGTTATATTCGCTAGAATTTCCTCTTCGTTGCACTTCAAACGAAGCAGTACCGTCAGTTCCCCTATGCGTCATTAACCACGTTGATATATGCTTGTTACTGGTTGTTGCTCCTTTTGCTGAGAGCATTAATGTGGCGCCTTGATAATTACCGGTTCCTGATCCTTCAATATGAATACTTGGGGTAGTGCCTTTTGTAGTAATGCTTCCGTTTGTTTTAAAAAAGACTTTATGTGAACCATTGAATGCAAATCCGATTCCATTAGTTTTATCTATATTAATTCCGTATCCCGTATTATCCAATGTACCAATAGTTGGGTCCGTTGGACTGAAGGTATTAGGAATCCTTATCTCATTACTTAATCTAAAAACAGGCGCAATAACTTCTCTGGTGGTAGATACTTCGTTGCTATTTGGTGTTGTCCATTGAGCCAAAGTAATTTGTATGGAACAACATGTTAATAAGAGGTATAAAAGAGTTTTCATCATTAATTAATTTTTACGTTTAAGAACTTGTTCTAGCTTTTTTTCTAATTCAAGTACTTTTTTATTTGTTGTTTGTAGTTCTTTTATTTTCTTTTCTTGTTCAAGAGTGTACAGGGTCAGCTCTTCCACCTTCTCCAACAACTTCAAATTCATTTCCTTTAGGTTAATCCCATCTTCTTCCATTTGTTTGGCAGATGGAATATTCGGTAAGTGCCCTTCTTTAGTGATATAGTTTTGTACTTCTTCAAGGGACTTTAAATTGTAGTCTTTATAAAAAACATAGTCGGGTGCTACAGCCCCTGCTAAGTCTACTTTAACCTCTTGAGTATGTATTTTGCCTTTTACAGTGAGTTTAGAGTCGGGGGTAGTTGTGCCTATGCCTACGTTGCCTGCGTTAAAATAGGTGGCATGCGTTTTACTTGAGGTAATTTGAACCCGCTCTTCATGGTTGTTTTCACCGAGAGCTTGATTTAAACTAATTGTTGAAATTAATTCACCTGAGTTAGAGCCACCTGGTTTTAATTCAATTTTGTTATGAGCGTATGTGCCAACCGGTGTACCCATAATTAGTGAATGTCGTCTCCAGTAAAAATGAGTTTTACCCCAACCAGTGTTATACGACTCATTACTATATAAATAAAAATCTCCGTTAACCTGTAGCTTTGAAATAGGGTTCGTAGTCCCTATACCTACATTACCTCCATTAAGAAAGGAAGCCCCCGATGTGTGAATTCTTACCTTATTCTCATGACTGGTTTCAGAATTAGCTATATACATATTCAGCTGAGAATGTAACATTCCATTTGATGAACCACCTGGTTTCAACATTACAACATTATGATTATAACTTCCTGGGATTGTTCCCATGGTCATATTATGTCTTGCCCAATAAATACCATCATCATCAGGACCCGAATTCAAGTATATCTTTCCTTTTACCTCTAATTTTTGAGCAGGGTTTGTGGTGCCAATACCTACATTGCCATTACTATTTAAAATAATCATTCTATTGGTTCCATTTGTCTGCAGATACAAATTGGAAGCACTATATGAACTTAGGCCACCTCCAATTACCCAAAAAGGTTTGTTTACAATAAATCTTGGACGGTCTGTATACAGATGTGCATATGAAGTATTAAAAGGGCCAACATCTATATAGCCATAGTTCGTTGTAAATCTATGTTTATCTGATCCGTTATAAACAGCTTGCGAATATGCGGAATACGTAAAACATACGCATAGCAGTGCCAGGGTAATCTGTTTCAAAGTTTAGTTTGTTTAGTTAATACAAAAACTGGTTGTAAGGCTTATCGAGTCAAAAAAACCAATTGACTTCGTATGTTTTCATATTGTTAGAGGACTTCTAATGTAGTAAAAAACTTTATAATATTATGTTAATTGAATAGCAATTATGTTCTGTACTTGTTAACAACTATAGTTTACACAATAAAAACAGTTAGCTCATAAAGTTTATAAGAATATTTTTTGATGTCGAAGACTTTGCTATTTTAAAGGAATCACTCTTCTTTTTCCCTTTTCAAACTCCTCTTTTAAGTTGAAGCGTGTGATCTTGTTATTATCTAGTTTGTAGATTAAGCCAAATTCCATATCAGTAATGTTGATAAAGCTTGTGTATAGGGTACCTCCGGACTTACCGTTCGAATCTTGTTGGGGTAATTGTACCGCTCCGCCCACTACATTTCCAAATGAACGCATATCCGCTGTGGTATCTTGAGATTTAAGTTTTTGAATACGCTGTTCAATCGATTTGTAGCGATAGCATGGGTAGTTTCCTTTTTCAGGATCAGACAATAAAAAGTTGGTAGCGATTAGATATCCATCCTTTATGTGTATGAGTTTTCTTTCTCCATTGATCCATTCAACTACAACGGCATTACCAGTTGCGTCACCCAACACCATATGCGCATTACCCAGAGCGATTTTTTCTTTTTGTAACAGCGCTAGGGCGTCATTAACTGTTTTGCAATGCGCCAGAATATGATCGCCTAAATTGCCTTTTATTTTCTTGTATTTCTTTGAGTCGTTTAATTTGGGTGTAACAGCACCATCGAAAAATAGTCCAGCAGAATTGACACCGCCTTGGGCAAAATCATCCCATCCATACCATAGCCTTGCTAGTTTGTTTTTAGATTGTGGTTCAATCTGAATGTAGGCATCAGTATCTAACCAGTAATCTTCGTTATTTGCTACATATATTTTTCCCGAAATCTTATCTATATAATACACGATAGAACATGCACTTACCGTAGTACTGGGTAAAAAAAATACACTGAACATGATAAAGATCAGATGACGTTTCATTTATGAAGAATATTTTTGACCTTATAAATATACATAGTATGTTGGTTAACATAGTGTAACAATCTGTTAATGCCAACGTCTATATGGTAGATTATTTTACCCCATGATCACATTGTATACTGATACTTCCGAGTTATTACAAGATGTTACTTCTAAAAAGTTGTATAGTCATCTTATTGATCAACTTAACAAAGATTTCAATTATGCTGCTGTTGATGTATCTTTTCCAAAAACGATTAAACCAGATCAGTTAATAGCCGAGTTACAAGAAATTGTATATCAGTTAATTCAGGAAAAATTCGCTGATTATTTAAACTTGTTATATATTGTTGATGTACCTGAACAAGCAGTTAAGAATCTTGATACTACGGATACTATCGAAATCTCAAAGCAGGTTATTTTCTTAATCTTAAAAAGGGAGTGGCAAAAGGTATGGTTTAAATCGGTTTATAGTTCATCTCAATAAAAAACGCGACCTACCCTAAAGTAAATCGCGTTTGATGTAACTACATCCATATTAGATCTGGCTTAATCCACCATCTACTTCTAGTTCAACTCCGTTAATATAGGAAGCATCATCTGATGCTAAGAACAATGCGGCGTTAGCAACTTCTTCTGAGGTGCCAAATCTACCTAAGGGAACCATTTGTGCAAAGTTGCTACCCATTTCGTTCAGCGTTTCTTCAGGGATTCCCATTTTGCCATAAATAGGAGTTTCAATCGGACCTGGCGCAATTGAGTTAACGCGAATTTTTCTTGGTTTTAACTCAGAAGTTAGCACCCTTTGGTATGCTCTTAGTGCTCCTTTGGTGGCGGAGTAAATACCCAAACCATCAAATCCTTTTTGAGTAACAACCGAGTTGGTAAATAGAATGCTACCACCATCATTTAAATGAGGTAATGCTTCTTTTACTGCAAAAACAGGACCTTTAACATTGATATTGAAAAGTTCGTTGTAGTGCTCTTCACTAACATCGGTTGTAGGTGTTGGAGGGGCAATTCCTGCGTTTAAAAATAGGATGTCAATTTTTCCATAGGCATCAACAGTTTCCTTAATAAGGTTTTTGTTGTCTTCTATACTGGCAACATCTGCTCTAACGGTGATAAAATCACCATCTAGTTCTTTTGAAACTTCGTCTAGTGCTTCTTGACGTCTACCGGCTAAAACAACTTTTGCACCTTCTTTTAAATAAGACTTTGCAGTTGCTAAGCCAATTCCGCTATTTGCTCCTGTGATTACTGCTACGCGATTTTCTAGTTTTTTCATAATATGATTTAATTTGAAATGATCGTTTCAAAATTGAAACAAAAAAAAATTATTTTAATTGATTTATAAATGAGGAAGCTAAGACTTCCAGTTCTCCTTTATTCTTATTCATTATACCCGTCATTCTAAAACCTTGTAAAGCTGTAGAAATGTAAAGGGCATATGTTTTGCTGCTTTGTTTGCTGTTGATGCTTCCATCTTTTTGACCACGTTTGATGACATTTTCAAAAAGTTCCATTCCCTTTTTATCCGAATTCAGTAGCCAATTGAGAATGCTTTTATCTCCGGTGGATGCTAATTCAGTTTTGCAATTAACAATCATACAGCCTTTGTTTTCAACATCGTTGACAATTGTTTTAATAAATATGTCAAAAATCGATTTAATGGCTGATAAACCGTCTTTGGCGTTGTTCACTAAAGATTGTTGTATGCCAGCATTTTGATCTCGATATATATCCAAAGAAGCTACATACAAATCCATTTTAGAACCGAAAGAATTATAAATACTAGACCGGTTAAGACCGGTAGCATCTACTAAATCTTGCATACTTGCTCCGTTAAACCCTTTCTTTTGAAAAACTTCTGAAGCTTTAGCCAAAACCTGATTTCTATTATATTGAATTGTATTCGCCATCTATTTGAAATGAACGTTCCAAAATTAAACTATTTTTGATACACAATTGTTAAAACAACGCTAAATTTCAAAAAGGTAAAGCACAATCAAACAAATAAGATATAAGATCGTGCTTTTACCAAACTCGAATTAGCCTGCTGTTTTTGCGTATCCGTAAAGGTTCGACTACAGACTTATTGCCCTTAAACGATTACCAAATTCCGTGATATATAGTATTTTTCGATACGGATCTACCGTAATACCATTTGGCCTATTTAAACTTGCCTCTAGTACAGGGCCATCAGTTGAAGCTGCTTCTCCATTGCCTGCGAAAACTTCAAATTCTCCAGTTTCTAATGATATTTTATAGATGCGATTTTCAGCACCCACAGTGGCATATATGTGATTTTTAAAATACGTTATATAGCCAATTACGCTAAATTGCTGTACTGTTGGTATTGTCGTTACTAAATTGGTTTGACCACTTGGATTAATGCTTAGTACATCTCCCGTTATTAAGTTTCCAACGACTAGGTTTCCATCGTTGTCAAAGTCAATGCCTACTCCTCCAAATAGGCGTTCGTCCTGCGCATATACTGAAAGTTTTCCTTCAGTATCTATTTTATGAACTAGTCCTTTTAAATAATTGGCAATATAAAGATTATCATGCTCGTCTACGGTGATGCCTGATGGATACCCTTCAATTGTAGCCAATATAACCTTTGAGCCATCAGAATTTAGTTGCGTTACCTCGCCACTTACAAAATTATTTGCATTGCTAACGTAAATAGTTCCTTCTGAATCAACAGCGGTTCCCACTGGATTAATTAATCCGCTTGCTATTGTATCAAATACCTTTTTAAAAGGATTTGCTTGAAGCACCGTACTTCCGTCTCCTCCTGTTTGCACAAATTGCCCATAGTTTGCAGCGAAAACAGTACCATATACATCAACAGCTATACCATCGTTAGCGGGAAAATTATCAAATATGGTGGTTACCTCCTTTTTCTGCGGCAAGGGATTATCTCCATAACATGAAAAAAGGTTGAATGATGCAAAAAGCAATGCAGTAGTGCAAAGCAAAATAATGAGTACTCTTTTTTTTAGGATGTTTTTCATCATTAAGTGAATTTTAAAATTTCTTCCGAAATAACGCGGCTTTGAAATTAAAATCGACTTAATGGGTACGGATATACATCTTTTTAAGCACTCATACGTTTTATATAATTGCTGGGGGTTACTTTTACGATAGTTTTGAATGCTTTGTTAAAAGTAGATTTAGAATTAAAACCAACTTCCATAGAAAGGGCCAATAGTGTTTGCTTCTTATGTTCGTTATTTTCAATCTTTTTAATAAACTCTCGTACTCGAAGTTCATTTATGTAATCATAAAAACTGGTTTGGTATACATTATTTAAGAACCACGATACGTTGTTTGATGATGCCTTGAGCATTGATGCTAAACTAGATAAGGTGAGCGTTTGTTCTAGATGTATTTTTTCTTTGACAATTAATGTATTCAACTTTTTTTCTAATTGCTCGATTTCAAAATCGCTAAGGCGTTTTTTATCAGAAGATTTGGATTCTAAAGTAGGTGCTATTCTGAAAACAGTGGGTTGAAATAGTGCAAAACCAGCAATAATATATACAATTATAGATATGCCTATCCAGATAAAATTATAGCTAAAAAAGGGGATCGGATACTTAAAAAACGAGCTGCTAACCATGTTTACCATCCAAATTAAAAGCAAGGCAGAAATCATATAAAACATTACCCTCAAAAAGTGCCCAATCGGTTGTATAAATGATAGCTGTTTTTTCTCTTGTTCTAAATAGATGGAAATTTCCTTTCTGCATAAACTCCAGTAATAGATATTATATAAAATTGCTAACACTTCTATAAAAAAGAACACTGTTGTAAACTGACCTGACCGATTTAGATTGATAAGTGATTCTTCGGACAATTGAAGTAAAACCAATGAAAATATAAGATGTGTGATTGCAGGTATGTAATGAGAAACTGCTAAGGAAAAAGGTTTTTCCGAAAAATTGATCAGTCGCTTTAAATAAACGAAAGAAAGTGGACCGAAAAGAAAGATATTAATATCAACAAATGACAACCACCATATGTTTGTAATCACATGATAGGATGCGAGTGCTTTTACTGATAACATCCCCGAAGCCAATAGCAGTAGTATAGCAAGAATGCTATTGGCTCTTTTGTTTGTGTTTTTAATAGTGGATAA
Organism: Spongiivirga sp. MCCC 1A20706; assembly: GCF_046524175.1. Taxonomy (NCBI): domain Bacteria; kingdom Pseudomonadati; phylum Bacteroidota; class Flavobacteriia; order Flavobacteriales; family Flavobacteriaceae; genus Spongiivirga; species Spongiivirga sp. MCCC 1A20706. Next base: position 164,459 of record NZ_JBEFZF010000005.1, on the reverse strand, counting down.
ATAGATTGAGATACCGATAGAAAGAGGAACAGCAATGGCAATAATCAATGTAGCGACGTTTATCATATTAAAGAGAGGGTGTATCCTGCAAAACTACTTTTTTGTATAGTAAATGACGACCGTCTGTGTACATTCCTACTTTTGTTATTTCCTTTCATGATAATCAAATTATCGATAAAATACTAAATTGCAAATATGAAAGTACTGCATATTGACACTAATCATGATCTGTTGGCAAGCGGTTTAGAAGCTTTGGGTTGCGAAAATGATTTTGACTATACCGCTACTAAATCACAAATAGAAAATAAAGTTCATTTATATGAAGGCTTGATTATTAGAAGCCGATTTGCAATTGATAAAGCTTTTCTTCAGAAGGCTACTAGCTTAAAATTTATAGGACGTGTGGGTGCTGGATTAGAAAATATTGATACTGATTTTGCAAAAGAACAGGGTGTTGTACTATTTAATGCTCCTGAAGGAAATAGAAATGCTGTCGGGGAGCATACACTAGGAATGATCCTTTCATTATTTAATAAATTGAATAAATCACACCAGGAAATATGTAATGGAAAATGGGATCGCGAGGGGAATCGTGGTATTGAGCTCGATGGTAGAACCGTTGGTATTATTGGTTATGGGAATATGGGAAAAGCGTTTGCAAAAAAACTAAAAGGCTTTGATTGCGAAGTGCTATGTTATGATATTGTTGGTGGTGTAGGAGACGATAATGCTCGGCAAGTGGGGATATTGGAGTTTCAGAAAAATGTTGATGTTGTTAGTTTACACACCCCCCAAACTCCTGAAACTGTGGGAATGATTAACGCTAATTTTATTAATGAGTTTGCTAAACCATTTTGGTTTATGAATACCGCCAGAGGTAAAAGTGTTGTAACCGCGGATCTTGTTGCGGCTTTAAAATCAAGAAAGGTCTTAGGTGCAGGCTTAGATGTGTTAGAATATGAGAAATCGTCATTTGAAGATATGTTTGATGATGAAAGTCTCCCAGAAGCATTTCAATACTTAATGGATGTTAACAATGTATTATTAAGTCCGCATGTCGCCGGCTGGACGGTGAAGAGTAAAGAAAAACTGGCACAAACCATTGTTGATAAGATTAAAACCCACTTTTTTAATACTGAAAATTCGTGAAAAAAACGATTTTCATTTTTGCTGTGTTGATTATTGCGCTGCTCAGCTTATTTCAGTTGAGTAAGTACAGCATTGTGTCCAGCGATTTAAAAATAGAAATGATCATTGCTGTTATTGCAGTAGTCTTTTTTGTTTTAGGAATTTATTTGAATAAGAAGAGCTTACAAAAACCTCTTATAGCTAAAGGAGAGATTAACAAGGATCAGCTTGAAAAAATAGGGTTGAGCAAAAGAGAATATGAGGTACTTACTGAAATTTGCAACGGACACTCTAATAAGGAAATTGCTGCCAAACTATTTGTAACAGAAAGTACGGTTAAAACCCACGTATCAAATATTTTGTTGAAGCTTGATGTGAAGCGTCGAACACAAGCAATTCAAAAAGCAAAAACGCTGCAAATAGTTATAGAATAATGTTTTTACTACTAAAGTGTGAGGGTTTTAGTACTTTAGTATGAGCTGATTTGTCGCCAATCAACCTACTTTTGGCTTAAACAAAAACTAAGAAATCATGCAAAAAACAGTATTCAGGTTCGGACTATTCGCATTAATATTTGCAGCGGCTTTATTTTTAGCGGGATTGGTATTTGGCAAAAATCTAGACTTTTCTACCCAAGAAATTATTGGTTATCTGACCATTTTGGCATCCTTGTCATTTGTCTTTTTTGGGATTAAACACTTTCGGGATAAACAAAACAACGGATTGGTTTCTTTTGGAAGAGCTTTCTTAATTGGCGTTCTTATATCGGCCTTTGCTGCCTTAGGTTTTGCAATAATAGACTATCTATACACTGCGGTTATTAATCCCGATTTTATTGATGAATATGTTGCGGCAACTGGTGATGACTCAGCAGCAGGTTTTAGTAGCGGTCTTTTAGCACTAGTGATGTTTGGGACTGTGCTGATTATTGGGATTATTGTTAGTTTGATTTCTGCACTCATCCTGCAGCGCAAATAACAATTTACTTATTCATTCTTAATTATCAACTATTCATAAAAAATGCAATCAAAAGCAACCACACCAGAACAATATATTAACGAACTTCCCGAAGATCGAAAGGAAGTGATTTCTAAAATCAGAAAAGCTATTCAAGATAATTTACCAGAAGGATTTCAGGAGGGAATGGGCTATGGGATGATGGCTTATTTCGTTCCGCATTCAAAATATCCTGATGGCTATCATTGTGATCCTAAATTACCCTTACCATTTATCAACCTAGCATCGCAAAAAAACTTTGTGGCCTTATATCATTCTGGCATTTATGCGAAAAAAGAGTTATACGACTGGTGGGTAGAAGAGTATCCCAAACACGTAAAAACAAAGCTTGATATGGGAAAAAGCTGTATTCGTTTTAAGAATATGAAACATATTCCATATGAGTTAATAGCAGAATTAATGACGAAGATGACTGCAGATGAATGGATTTCTATTTATGAAGCTACTGTGAAAAACAGATAAGATTAAAAGTAATTATCTAAACTAAACAAATGAAAAATAGAGTAACTGGACTTGGTGGGCTTTTCTTTAAAACTGAAAACCCTGATACAATAAAACAATGGTATAAAGAGCACTTAGGTCTTCCAGTAGATCAATATGGGTGCACCTTCTGGTGGAAAGATAAAGAAGGCAACGATTGCTCTACTCAATGGTCTCCCTTTAAGGAAGACACCCAATACTTTAATCCGAGTAAGAAACAATTCATGATGAATTTTCGGGTAGAAAATTTAGTAGAATTACTGGAGGTATTAAAGGAAGAAGGTGTAACGGTTGTTGGTGAAATAGAAGAGTATGATTATGGTAAATTTGGTTGGATTTTAGATCCTGAAGGGAATAAAATAGAACTCTGGGAGCCAATTGATAAAGCCTTCCTGTAGCTTAAAAAAAATTACTACATTTAATATCTTATTAACCATTAAAATTAAACAACAATGTCAGACGACAATAAGAGTCTAGGAGACGATTTAAATGATATGATCGGCGATGCTAAAGAAGGAGCAAAAAAAGCAGCTGATAAAATCAAAGAAGAAACTAAAGAGTTTAAAGAAGAGGCTAAAGAAACTGCAAGTGAGTTCAAAAAAGGATTAGATGATGTTGCAGGGACTGATAACAAAAAGATTTTAGCCGGGATTTTGGGAATTTTATTAGGTTCTTTTGGGGTTCATAAATTCATTTTGGGTTATAATAAAGAAGGAATTATTTTATTGGCTATTAACTTAATTGGAATTGCAACTTCGTGCTTGGGTGTAGGAGTATTTTTGTCAATGGCAGCTGGAATAATCGGATTGATAGAAGGGATTATTTATCTAACAAAGTCTGATGAAGAGTTTTATAATACATATCAGGCAGGACAGAAACCTTGGTTTTAAAATTCACATAACAAAGTAAATAAAAGGCGAACTTTAACAGAGTTCGCCTTTTTTAATTCGAAGTATCATCGTAATATTGCAATATTACGATGATAGGTAAAAGAAGCTAAGTGTTTATGGGAACTACAAAAGTAAATATTCATCGCATTGATGATCTTGAAGTGGCAGCAATTGCAAAAGTGCTTTCTCATCCTGCTCGGGTGGCAATATTGAAGTATATAAAAGATCAAAAAGATTGTATTTGTACTGATATTACCGATGAAATAGGGCTGTCTCAAGCCACAGTTTCGCAACACCTTCAGGTTATTAGAGAGGCAGGACTCATACACGGAAATGTCAAAGGGAAAAGCCTTTGTTATTGCTTAAACAAAACCAACTTTAATCAGTTTTCCATCGTTATGGAGCAATTTTTCAAAGAGATTTTAAATAAAGGATCATGAGTACACCACTTTTACGACAGGCATATAGTGCTGAGCTTTTTCAAGAAGAGGGGACTACCTTGATCAAGTTGCTTTCACAACATCTTGAAAATCATATTTCAGAAAAGTCAGATACGGTTATTAATTGGTCAACCCCAAATGACGAACTTCGTTTTTGGGAGCAATACGCCACAGAGAGACATACAACTGAAGAGTTTTTTGGAACGGTTTTAAAACGATCAATAGCTACTCATAACCCCAAGTACATTGGTCATCAGATTTCACCAACCGTACCAGTTTCTTCTTTAGCTACATTGTTAAGTGCCACACTCAATAATGGGATGGCTGTTTATGAAATGGGAGCCGCGGCCACTGCTATCGAAAAAGTAGTTGTTAATGTATTCACTAAAGCGATTGGGTACGGCAAAAATGCAGACGGATTTTTAACATCTGGAGGGACACTAGCAAATTTAACAGCCTTAATTGCTGCAAGAAAAGCCATTGCGAACGATGATGTTTGGAATGATGGATATGCTAATAAACTGGCAATTCTGGTATCTGAAGAAGCGCATTATTGTGTCGATCGTGCTGCCCGCATCATGGGCTTAGGCGATGCGGGTATTATTAAAGTTCCGGTAAACGAGCATTTTAAAATAGAAGTAAATAAACTTGATCTCGCTTATAAATTAGCCATAGATAAAGGTTTTGAAGTAATTGCCGTTGTTGGTAGCGCACCTTCAACATCCTCTGGCATGCATGACAATTTAGAATCGTTAGCTGCATTTGCTAAACAAAACAATATTTGGTTTCATGTTGACGGGGCACATGGTGGAGCCGCTATATTTTCAAAAAAATATAAGCATCTTTTAAAAGGAATTGAGCAGGCAGATTCAATAGCAATCGATGGTCATAAAATGATGGCCACTTCTAGTATCACTACTGCCTTATTGTTTAAACGATCAAATGACACCTATACCACTTTTAGCCAAAAAGCCCATTATTTGTGGGATAAAAATGATGATTTAGAGTGGTATAATCTTGCAAAACGTACGTTCGAGTGCACTAAGAGTATGATGAGTATTCGATTTTTTAGCATTATCAATGCATTTGGCACTCAGTTTTTTGATGATTATGTGACCACCTTGTACGATTTAGGGAAAACGTTTGCTGGTATCATTGAATTAAACCCGGAATTTGATCTAGCCATGCAACCGGAAACTAATATCGTATGTTTCCGTTTTACGGGCAATTTAAGGACTGATGAAATTGACAGTATCAACCAATCAATTCGTAGGCAATTATTGGAAGATGGTGAGTTTTATATTGTATCTACTTATCTAAAAGGACAATTCTACTTACGTGTAACCATCATGAACGTATTTACTACCGAATCCCATTTTCACTCATTATTAAACAAGATAATTTCAATAAAAAATCACAGTATTATAAATGTCTAAATAGCGAATTATGAAAACATCAGAATTTTTATCCCTTTTAAAGCAACATACTGATAAGGCCTTATTGTTTGAATATAGTTCGGGAATGTATGTCGGAGCTAATTACCATATTACCGAAGTTAAGAATATAACGGTTGATGCGGTAGATTGTGGTGCGAATACCGATTCATGGAAAGAAACGGTTGTCCAATTATGGGAAAGTCCAACTGAAATAGGGAAGACAGCATATCTTACTGTTTATAAAGCATTGTCAATTTTAACGAAAGTAGACAAAATGAAATCGATGGAAAAAGATGCTGAGGTAAAGTTTGAATATGGCAATGCATTATTTCACACGGCGCACCTATTTGTTAACGATTACGAAATAAAGGAAAAACAGCTTATAATTAATTTAGCAGTTACAAAAACTGATTGTAAGGCTAAAGACACCTGTGGTGTTGATGTTGCGGAAACAGCCGAAGCATGTGCTCCGGGTAGTGGTTGCTGCTAATGAAAATTAGGGTTATGGTCAAAGAAGATTGGCCACAAGTAGCTGCCATATATCAAGAAGGGTTGGACACCGGAATTGCTACATTTGAAACAGTAGTTCCTGATTGGGAGACTTGGGATAAAACCCATCTTGAAGTCTGCAGATTAGTTGCGGTGAATGATGGTTTGATTTTAGGATGGGCCGCGTTATCTAAAGTGTCTAACAGGCAAGTCTATAGAGGTGTTGCAGAGGTTAGTATTTATATAGGTAAATCAGCAAGAGGAAGAAAAGTTGGCCAACAATTATTAGAAAACCTTATTGTTAAAAGTGAAGAAGCAGGCTTTTGGACATTACAGTCGGGAATTTTCCCTGAGAACAAAGCTAGTCTTATGTTACATGAAAAAATGGGATTTCGCATAATCGGTTACCGAGAACGTGTTGCTGTTAGAAATGGTAAATGGTATGACAATTGCCTACTGGAGCGAAGAAGTCCAATAATAGGAGTGGAGTAAAGGAGAAGTTTAATAAATTAGAAATTCTAAAAAAGATAGTATAAAAGTTAATGAAAAGTAATGTATTGGTACTTTGTACCGGAAATTCTTGCCGTAGTCAAATGGCACATGGTTATTTAAATTATTTTGCCAAAACAAAAGCAAATGTATATAGTGCAGGTATCGAAACTCACGGACTTAATCCGTATGCGGTTGCTATTATGCAAGAAGATAATATTGATATTTCTGCTCATACTTCAAATCATGTTGATGAATATGCTGATGTAAACTTTGACTACATCATTACTGTGTGTGATCATGCTAATGAAAATTGCCCCTACATACCCGGAAGTGCTGAGCGCTTGCATCATAATTTTAGTGACCCGTCTAAATTAGAAGGTAGTGAAGAGGAAGTACATGCTGCTTTTGAAGCAACCCGAAATGAGATCAAATCGTACTGTAAGAATTTTGTTCGGGAAAATTTGACTTAAAAAAGTTCAGTCTTTTGGACTGTAATCTAGTGGTAGCATATTCCCAACTCGTTGGCTGCCGAGGTCACCACTAAAGTAAATAGCGCTTGGAGGTGAGAAATTACCATAACCATCGATTATAATATACTCACTCCTTTTAATAATGTCAGACCGTTTATTTTTATACAAAATAGGTACGGTAAATTCTGGCAAAATAACTTTAGTGTTTAGCGTTTGTGGTATTACTTTGATATACGAGGTGGGATTTATTTTAAATCCCCCTTTAAAAAATTTGAATTTTTGATTTTCATAATCTTCATCTCTTAAGGTTCGCATAAGGTGTAAAACCGAACCTTGATAAGTTTTATCGCGTCTTTTTTGGTATTTAAAAACATCTTTTTGTTTATCGATATAAAAAGAAGTCCCTACATAATAAGTTTCTTCTCTCGCCAATGGAGAGAGGGTCCGGCGGTTGTAACGTACCATGAAGTCGATTAATGCAAATCGATGCTCATACCCTAGGTATTTGTTTTGAATAATGATTGGCACTTCAGAAGATGCTAATAATTTATTAGTCGTAACGTCATATGACAACCAGATATCATCTTCATTGAGTATGGTACATGACCGACCATTAATATTGTCACCCAAAAATTGTTGTTTAAATGCCTTAAGCTTTGCTGCACGAGTAAAAGGATCGGCTTTCAATACCACCTCTTTTAGTGCAATAGCTTTTTCTTTTAAGTATATCTTCCAATTTTCTTTGTTATATGGGTTTTCAATAATAATGTCTGAATACCCTAAATAACTAATGACTAAAGGAGAGTTGATTTTCTTTTCAATAGGTAGTTCAAAATATCCTTTGGGATTGGTGATTACTCCAAAGGTCGATCCGTCGAAATAAACAGAAACTCCTTCTAAGGGTTCATTGGTTTTTTCATCGAATACGGTTCCGGATATTATAGTCTGACCAATGAGAAGGCTAACGTTTAATAAGAATAATGTAGTAAGCCAGCCTTTCATTTGTCATTATTTTCCATGAATTTTTGTTCCAGCTCGGCTTGAAATTCTTCCATAACAGGTTTTACGGTGCTTTCGGGGAGGTCGGCAATACGTATGTACATTAAGCCATCAACTGCATCATTAAAAAGCGGATCAACATTAAAAGCAACAACTTTTGCATTTTGCTTAATGTATTTTTTAATTAATACCGGAAGTCGCAAACTTCCCGGTTCAACTTCGTCAATAAGCTTGTCAAATTTATTGAGATCGGCCGCAGTATCGTCAAAAATAAAGTCTTTATCAGCATCTTTTAACTTTACCTTAAATTCCTTTTTAGGATGCACGTATTGCGCAACATATGGGTCGTAATAATGCGATTTCATAAACTCAATCATCAACGATTTACTAAAGTTAGAAAACTGATTGCTAATACTCACTCCGCCAATTAAGTATTTGTGTTCAGGAAAGCGAAGTGTAGTATGTACAATACCTTTCCAGAGTAGGAATAGCGGCATTGGTTTTTGTTGGTATGACGAAATTATAAAAGCACGGCCCATTTCAATACTTTTACTCATCATCTGATATAGCTCTGGCTCAAACCTAAAAAGATCCTGTAGATAAAAACCGTCAATGCCGTATTTTTCAAAAATCTGCGCGCCTAAGCCCATTCTATAAGCACCTGCGATTAGTTTTTTGTCGGCATCCCATAAAAACATATGATGATAGTAGCGATCAAACTTGTCAAGATCAATTGACTGGTTAGTGCCTTCACCAATTTCTCTAAAAGTAATTTCGCGTAAACGACCAATCTCTCTTAAAATGCTTGGCATTTCATCGGCAGGCGCCAAGTACACCTCGTAGTTTTTGCTTTGTAGTAGCCTACGTTCATTTTCTCGTAAGACTTTTATTTCTTCTTCAATGGCATTACTGGCAACCGGAGTAATGATCTCTTGTGGAGGTTTTGGTATTTTCAATGAAGTCGGTACTTTTTTGAGCAAACTTTGTTTTTCAAAAGTATTAGAGAGCATATAGGTCTTCTTTCTCAAGAAATCGCCAAACTCTTCTAAATTTTCATAGGGCACTTGATCTTTCAACATAATTGGTTTCCCAATGCGTACTTTAATCGTCCTGCGTTTTTGTGAAAGTAATTCTGATGGTAATTTGGCAGTACGCAACGTGTCACTAATTTTCGATAATCGATAAAATAACCGACTGTTTTTTGCATGAAAATAGATGGGAACAACAGGGACCTCTGCTTTTTTAATAAGCTTGATTGCCGCCATTTCCCATGGTTTGTCAACGATTAACTTTTCATCTTTATAGGTAGAAACTTCTCCCGCTGGAAAAATACCTAGTGGGTGCCCATCTCGTAAATGTTTAATTGATTGTTTGAATCCTGCAATGCTCGATTTTGCATCCTTATGGTCTTCAAAAGGATTTACCGGCATTGTATAGGGAACCAATGGCTCGATACGATGTAATAAGAAATTAGCGATGATCTTATAATCTGGTCGCTGCTCAAGTAATAATTTCAATAATAAAATACCATCTATACCTCCAAGCGGATGATTTGAAACGGTAATATAGGGTCCTTGTTTTGGGAGTCTCTTTAGGTCTTCTTCGGGGATTTCGAATTTTATTTGGAACTCATCTAAAATTCCGTTTAAAAAAGGAAGGTCGTTAAGATGCTTGTGCTTATTATATATTTTGTTAAGCGTTGATATTTTGAGCACTTTCATCAAAATCCAACCGAAAAAAGTACCCATAAATCCGTACTTATCGGCTTTTATGGCAATGGCTACTTCCTTGGCTGTTACTAATCCCATATAGGTGGCTTGGTGGTAAACAAATATAAGATTTTGTTTGAATCGCTAAGCGGATGAAAATGCTTTCTGGTAAGATATTTTTATATGTTAAAATGGAATTATTCCATTATTTTGGAATAATTCCATAAATTTATACTCTTTTTTAAAATTAGAAATGAAAAAAACCATATTACACCTCGATCTGGATACATTTTATGTTTCGGTCGAACGGCGTAACAATCCGAAGTTGAATAATATGCCTGTATTAGTTGGTGGTACCAGTGATAGGGGTGTAGTGGCGGCATGCAGTTATGAAACTAGAAAGTTTGGTGTGCACTCAGGTATGTCCATGAAAATGGCGCGAAACCTATGTCCGCCAGAAACTCAAATTATTAGAGGTAATGCAGGTGAGTATAGTAAACACTCTGATGAAGTGACCGACATTATTAAAGACCAGGTGCCTTTGTTTGAAAAGTCGAGCATCGATGAATTTTATGCCGATTTATCCGGGATGGATCGATTTTTTGGATGCTACCAATTTGCGAACGAATTAAGAAATAAGGTGATCAAAGAAACAGGCTTGCCAATTTCTTTTGGTCTTTCAGTAAATAAAGTAGTCTCTAAAGTAGCTACAAACGAGGCAAAACCGAACAATTATTTAAAAATTGATCACGGCCTTGAAAAGCAATTCCTAGCCCCTTTGTCAATTAAAAAAATACCTATGATAGGCGATAAAACTTATCAAACGCTTAGAAATTTAGGGTTAAAACGAGTACTAACCATTCAAGAAATGCCGATGGAAGTAATGCATCGAGTGTTGGGAATGAACGGCATTACTATTTGGAACCGAGCTAATGGTATTGATGACAGACCTGTTGTTCCGTTTTGGGATCGAAAATCGATTTCGACGGAACGAACATTTGACAGAGATACCATCGATGTGCATAAATTGCGTAGTATTCTTATTGCGATGACTGAAAATTTAGCATATCAACTTCGTCGAGGTGATAAGTTAACGGCATGTATTTCTGTGAAAATTCGGTATTCTGATTTTAATACCTATAGCAAACAAGTGAGAATACCGTATACAAGTGCTGATCATATACTGATACCGAAAATATTAGAACTTTTTAAAAGGCTATACAACCGCAGATTATTGGTGCGACTAATCGGTATTAGGTTTACGCATTTAGTAAGTGGGCACTACCAAATAAATATGTTTGATGATACTGAAGAGCAACTTAATCTATACAACGCACTCGACACGATACGTAATCGTTATGGAGACCGTAGTGTAATACGAGCATCGGCTATGGGGGCATCAACTATTGGTCGTATGCATAACCCATTTAATGGCCAGCCGCCTGTAGTATTAGCGCATAGAAAGCAGTGAAATTTAACTTTTAATACTCTCTAATATCAGGTTGTGATTATTGCTTGAATCGTATAGGTAACTCAATCAAGATTCTAACGCTTTTTTAAGGTAAATTAGCAACCAAACTACCTCGTAATTAATTATTTTTGTGTTAGTACCTAATCTTGTTTTTGCATGCTAAAACAGCAGTTAAATTTTAAATTATCACAAAAATTATCGCCTCAACAAATACAGTTGATGAAGTTAATACAACTTCCTACGCAGGCATTTGAACAACGCTTAAAACAAGAGCTAGAGGAAAATCCGGCAATGGATAGTGGAAAAGATAATGCTGATGATTATGACAGTGATGCTAGCGTACAAGACCAAGAATATGATGATTATGATAACGACCAGATCAATGCCGAAGATATCAATATCGATGAATATTTAAGCGATGATGAAATTCCTACGTACCGTACACAAGCCAATAATTATAGTGGAGATGATGATGAAAAAAGTGTGCCTTATGCATCAGGAACATCCTTCAATCAACATTTAAAAACCCAACTAAATACATTCAGGCTTAATGAAGAAGAACGTAGTATAGCAGAGTTTTTAATTGGTAGTGTCGATGAAAGTGGTTACATACGTAGGTCGATCACTGATATTTTAGACGATTTAGCATTTACTCAAAATGTCTACACTACTGAAGAAAAGATTTCTGAAGTATTTGAAATCGTACAGCAATTAGACCCTGCAGGTGTTGGTGCAACAAGCTTGCAAGAGTGTTTATTATTACAATTGCGACGTAAAGAACCTACGATACCCATTATTCTGGCCATCCGCATTTTAGAAAAAAGCTTTGAACAGTTTACCAAAAAGCATTATCAAAAATTGCTACATAAGTTTGATGTAAATGAAGAACAACTAAAAGATGCAATTCTTGAAATAGAACGTTTGAATCCAAAACCGGGCAGCTCGTATTCTGGTAGTACTAAAATGATCGAGCATGTAGTGCCGGATTTTGCCATTCGTATTGTTGATGGTGCTTTAGAGCTTACTCTAAATGGACGCAACGCACCTGAACTTCATGTATCGCGAGAATATAGCAATATGCTTAAAGGGTATAAGGATTCTAAAGAGAAGTCGAAATCGCAAAAGGATGCTGTGCTTTTTATCAAGCAGAAGCTAGATGCTGCTAAATGGTTTATTGAGGCTGTAAAGCAGCGTCAGCAAACCCTATTTGTTACGATGAATGCCATTATGCATTATCAACAGGCTTATTTTTTGAGTGGTGACGAACGAAAGTTGAAGCCAATGATCTTAAAAGATATTGCTGATATGATCGATATGGATGTTTCAACCGTATCTAGAGTAGCGAATAGTAAATATGTTGATACGCCGTACGGAACGAAGTTGATTAAAGAGTTTTTCTCTGAGTCGATGAAAAACACAGAAGGAGAAGATGTTTCCACCCGGGAAATCAAGAAAATACTAGAAACTGTTATTAACGAAGAGGACAAGCGTAAACCACTTACTGATGAAAAGCTTGCTTCCATTTTAAAAGAAAAAGGCTATCCAATTGCTAGAAGAACCGTAGCCAAATACCGTGAACAATTGGACTTACCGGTAGCGCGGCTTCGAAAGAAGATATAAGCGTTTAATAGACAGGAATTTTCAAATAAGACCAAAGCTCAATACTAATTACGAAGACAGTGAAAGCATTTCTTAAATTTTTTGCATATCTGTTTCATCCGCTTTTTATGCCAATATTAGGGAGCGGGTTGTATTATTGGGTAAGTCCGCGTTATAGTCCCATTGAAATGCAGGGTACTATTCTAATCAAAATTGCAATTCTTACGATCTGTATTCCAATTATACTATATTATCTGCTTCGCAATTTGGGTGTAGTTTCCTCAATATTTTTAGAAAAGCTAGCGGAGAGAAAGATTCCGTTATATGCAAATATCATTTTGCTATTACTCATCTTGAAAATTGTCTTACCCGAATCATTTGCAATCGAATTATACTGGTTTTTTGTTGCTGCTCTGGCTACAACAACGGCTTGTTTACTATTGGTGTTTTTTAAAATAAAGGCAAGCATTCATATGATGGGCATTTGCAGCGTCACCATGTTTATAATGATATTAAGTATACACTATCAGAAGAATTTATTATTAATGATAACCACTTTGATTATTGGTTGTGGCTTAGTGGCCAGTTCGCGTCTTTCTACAAAGTCTCATAATGGATTAGAGCTCATTCTCGGTTCACTTCTGGGTGTAATACCGCAGATTATGGTTATTAATTATTGGATGTGATCTGAGTACTATAAGAGGGCACTAAAGAATATAAAACATGATACCCAATTTAAAATCTCGGGTATCGATACTACTACCATCATTTAATACTGCATTATCGAATAAGGTATTTAAACCGTAATATGCATGCACATTCCAGGTGTTATAACCAACGCTCAAGGTAACGCCATATTGAAATTGATTGAAGTTTGGATTTGAAAAACGAAGTTTTTCAGTGTCGCTTTCAAACTTATAAATGTCACTAAATACATAGCCCAATTTAACCCCAGTATAAATGCGCCAGAATACATATTTTTCTGGCGATGAGGTGCGCCAGCGATACTCAATTGGTAATTCAGCAATATGGGTAATAATCTTGTTTTTAGAAAAGTTGATGTCTTGGTCGATCAAGGCATATGTTACTTCATCCCCTTGACGGGTAATTTTAATCTCATCGAAGTAGGTGTTTACAGAGTAGCCTAGTCCAATGCCAATTGCCTTATTTCGCTTTTTGTTAATGGGGATATCTTTTATGTACCCTACAAAAATCCCATTAGAAAGGTTGCGCTGCGATACACTTTTTGGCCGGTTAAACATGATGTTGTAGGTAGCGCCTATGTAGAATTGGTCTTCTACATATAGAGAATCTGTGCCAAAAAAAGGTTCTTGTACTGACTCTTCTTCTTGTGCATTTGCGAGATTAAGCGCGAGTAGTACTGTGCATATAATGAACCTAAATTTCATAATAACGCTGTTGAAATTAAAAAAGGTATTTACCGTAAAGTAAATACCTTTTTCAAAACAAAAATTTAATTTCTATTACTGTAAATTTTGCATTACATCACCTTTACGGGTGGTGTAGTTAATTTTAAGGGCATTTACTTTTCTTAACTCTTGCTTAATGTCAGATATTAATCCCATATTGGTTTCCCCATCTACTTTAAGCGCTGTTGTAAGAACATTTCTAATCGCCTCATCTTTTGCAGCCATTTCAGCTAAAATAAATGGGCCAACCTCTTCTACGGAAGCAAATTTGTCATTTAACTGTATTCTAGAAGCTGAACCGTACTTATCTTGATATCTACTACTGGGCTTACCAGCATATATATACATGATACGATTTTTCTTATCAAGCTTAGAAACTTCACTTGCAGTAGGCAGCCTGTTTTCTACTTTTAAGTCATCGTTTTTCATCACAGTAACTGTCATGAAGAAAAATAATAACATGAAAACAATATCTGGCAAGGATGCAGTTGATACTGCTGGTAAATCACCGTCCTTTTTCTTTTTAAACTTAGACATATTTTCTAGCTTTTACGTGGTTCTGCTTCGGATAATTTTTGAGGTACCATCGCTTTGATTTCACCCAATTTTTCTTTCAGTTCATCTTTACGGGACTGAGAAGTTTTAGGATCATTGTACACTTCGGTAGCTTCTAAGAAATCCATTCGCTCGTTCGGAAACTTTCTTTTAAACTCACGATTTCTAAACAAATTATACGCACGTACTAATTCATTTTGTACGGCAATGTATGTTTTGTAATCTGTTTGGCGGTCGTTACGTAATGAAATAATTGCTTTTGTAGGGTTATCAGAAGATTCTGGATCTTTTGAACCTTGACAGAATGAACAAGCTTCATCACCGGTACCACCACCATTGTCTAGAAACTTATACGCAGCCTCAGTTAAGTCCTTCAGCTCCATAAGTTGCTCTTCTACCAACAATTGGTTGTTTCTGTTTACCTCTACGGTAAAGATATTTTTTTGCTTGATTACTACGTCTTCCTCTGGTGGTTCATTAGGTGGTAACTGTCGGTTAATACCCGAATCAGTTTCTACCGTAGTAGTTACCAGGAAGAAGATCAATAATAAGAAGGCAATGTCGGCCATAGAACCGGCACTTACTTCTGGGATATCTCTCTTCGCCATAGGTTAATTATTTAAGTACTTTCTTTACTCCAAAAAACAACATCAATATGATAGCGATCATTGCTAAAAAGTAGAACAAGTATAATCCAGTACCTACCATTTTAGAAGTTCCTTCGGTTACCACACCGTTATAAGTTTCTGCACCGCTAGAAATACCATAGGCTATTGCTGCTAAAACACCAAACACACCTAGGGACATTAGGGTTTTCTTTACTTTCTTACCGTCAGATGCAATATTGATGATAGTAAACGCCAGTGAAGCAATTACCGTAACGATTAATAGTGCATATACAAGGTTGAGCATAATATCAATGATGCCCCCTTGATCATCGGCAGTTACTAGTACCGCATATAGGACTAAGCCTAATACTGACAATACTATAACCGCTATTCTTAATATTTTTTGCATAATATATAATCAGTTTTTAGTCTTACTTCTTGTTACTTGCCAAGATGTCAATAAGAGAAATTGAGGCATCTTCCATGTCGTTTACAATACTATCAATCTTTGCGATAATATAGTTGTAAAATATTTGAAGTATAATAGCCACGATAAGACCAAATACTGTTGTTAATAATGCTACCTGAATATCTGCTGCGATTAATGATGCATCTAATCCTCCAGCTGCACTAATCTTTTTAAACGCCAGAATCATACCAATTACTGTTCCCATGAAACCAAGCATTGGTGCAATTGCGATAAATAATGAAATCCAAGAAACGTTCTTCTCTAGCTGCCCCATTTGAACACCACCATATGCTACTACTGCTTTCTCTGCAGAGTCGATACCTTCATCAGCACGATCAAGACCTTGGTAAAAAATAGAAGCAACAGGTCCCTTTGTATTACGACATACTTCTTTTGCAGCTTCAACACCACCAGAAGCTAATGCATCTTCCACGCTGGCAATTAATTTTTTGGAATTAGTTGTTGCCATATTAAGGTATATGATTCTTTCAATACATATAGCAAGACCTAAAATCAAACATACTAATACAATACCCATAAATTCCGGGGTACCAGCAATAAAATACTCTTTAAGTACTTGGTGGAAACCTTTAGGTGCTTCTGCACCAGCATCAGATTGTAAAACTACAGCAGCATTTGCTGACATTGAAACTCCGGCAATTGCCAGGATAGAGAATACTCTTTTCATTACTTTGAAATTAAATTTTGTTAGTTAATCGGGTTAAAGATATAAAAAAATTGTTAGTACAAATACGTTAATACTAGCAGAGAGGAAGGGATTCGAACCCTCGATACACTTTTGGTGTATACACACTTTCCAGGCGTGCGCCTTCGACCACTCGGCCACCTCTCTATAGTCGTTTTAACCGAACAGGCGGGCAAATAACAAAAAATAGTCGAGTATGTAAAATAAAAGCCGTTAATTTTAATTCCTGACTTGTATTGAAATAGATTTTCTAATCCATATGGTGGTTTAACTCATTTCACCTCTTAATGACGTTTCATAAATACTCTTAAATACACTTGGCTCAATCTTTTTGCCTAATAAATACATTAATTTGGTAATTGCAGCCTCAGTAGTAATATCTTTACCACTTATTAAACCTAGTCTTTTTAAATGTGAACTAGTTTCATATTGCCCCATAATAACACTGCCGCCTGAGCATTGCGTTACATTGATGATGTAAATACCTTTTTTTATGGTGCTTTTAATTAAACCCGTAATCCAAGGTTCAGTTGGGGCATTTCCAGCTCCATAAGTCTCAAAAATTACCGCTTCTAATCCTTGAGCATTCAAAGCTGTTTCAATAAAATTAGCCGTTATTCCTGGGAATAACTTTATCAGGCCAATATTAGTATTAAGTTCTGTATGAACTACCAGTTTCTTTTTAGTATTCGGTTTATGTAAGTATTCTTTATATACATTTAAATGCACCCCAGATTCAACAAGTGGAGGATAATTTAATGAGTTGAAGGCTTCAAAATGTTCGGCGTTAATCTTAGTGGTCCGATTGGCGCGGTACAATTTGTATTCAAAATAGAGTCCTACCTCACGTATGACCGGACGTCCTTTTTCTTTAAGTGATGCAATTTGTATTGCTGTGATAAGATTTTCTTTGGCATCTGTTCTTAAATCTCCAATAGGTAGTTGTGATCCTGTAAAGATTACAGGCTTTGCCAAATTTTCAAGCATAAAACTTAAAGCTGAAGCGGAATATGACATGGTATCTGATCCGTGCAAAACTACAAAGCCATCAAAACGAGTATAGTGGTCTTCAATGATCTCGGCTATTTGTACCCAGTATTCGGTATTCATATTCGATGAATCAATTGGTTCATCAAAAGAGACAGTTTCTATATTACAATCTAAATGAGAAAGTTCGGGAATGCGATCTAACAATTTATCAAAATTAAATGCGCGTAATGCTCCCGATTCAAAATCTTTGATCATACCAATGGTACCCCCAGTATAAATCAATAATATGTTTGGTTGGTTCTTCATTTTATAACTAAGATCAACATTCAAATAAGCCGCTTTTAGTGTATAAGGGCGTTTCAAAATGCTATTTGGGTTCAAATATCGCCAAACTATTGTTAAAACATGTTAAATAATAAGTGGTAATGTAACAGTATTAAAATATGCTAGTCTTTGTTTCATAGCATCAATCAAAGAAAATCAAACTAACCAGTTATGAAAATTCGAAATCTAGTAGTGTTGCCATTGGCACTTATGACTACTTTAATTTTTGGACAAGAAACCGAAACTGCTGAGAGTTCAAGTAATGAGCCAGTTCCTAAAAAAATATATACAACCAAGCCCGTTGCTCAAGATAAAGCCCCAACCATCGATGGGATTTTAGATGATGAGAGTTGGAATGATGTTGAATGGGGAGGTGATTTTATCGAAAATCAACCTGATGAAAATACGCCGCCAAGCGAACAAACGAAGTTCAAAATCCTGTACGATGCTAAAAACCTTTATATCGGAATACGTGCTTTTGATAAAGCGCCTGATAGTATTGTAAAGCGGTTATCTCGGCGTGATGGTTTTGCCGGTGATTGGGTGGAGGTTAATATTGATAGCTATCACGATATGCGAACCGCATTTTCTTTCACAGCGTCAGTGTCTGGCGTTAAAGGTGATGAGTTTATTAGTAATAATGGTAATAATTGGGATAGTAGTTGGAATCCCATATGGTATGTAGCGACCAATGTGGATGATGATGGATGGACGGCGGAATACAGAATACCCCTAAGCCAATTACGATTCGATAAAGGCGACGATCAAGTTTGGGGAATACAGCTAACGAGACGATTGTTTAGAAAAGAAGAACGTTCAATCTGGCAACGTGTTCCTATTGATGCAGCTGGTTGGGTAAGTAATTTTGGAGAATTACATGGTCTTAAAAAGTTAGAACCACAAAAACAGCGTGAAATTCAACCATACACCGTAGCTTCTGCCGAGACCTTTGAGCGAGTTGCGGGGAATCCTTTTTTAGATGGTCGTGACTCAAAAATAACCTTTGGTCTTGATGGAAAAATCGGGATTACTAATGATATGACAGTCGATTTCACACTGAACCCTGATTTTGGTCAGGTAGAAGCAGATCCCTCCGCAATTGCCCTTGATGGGTTCCAGATCTTTTTTAGAGAACAGCGACCATTTTTTGTAGAGAATGCAAATATTTTTAATTTCAACCTTTCACAGTCTCAAGCCGGAGATACATTTGGCGCCGATAACTTATTTTACTCTAGACGAATCGGGCGAAACCCGCAGGGTTTTCCAGCTACAGAAGATGGTGCCTATGTCGATGTACCAGAGAACACAACCATTTTAGGCGCTGCTAAATTTAGTGGTAAAACAAAAGATGGTTGGTCTTTTGGCATACTTGAAAGCATTACCTCGAAAGAGTATGCACAGATCGATACCAATGGAGAGCTAACCGAACAAATAGTGGAACCATTGACGAACTATTTTGTTGGCCGGCTTCAAAAAGATTTTAATGATGGTGATAGTTATGTGGGTGGAATTGTTACTGCTACCAACCGCGATGCACTTTCATCAAATGTTAGTTTCTTGCATCAGCAAGCTTATTCTGGCGGATTTGATTTTAAACACCAATGGGCTAACCAAGCGTGGTATATGGAGGGGAATGTAATTGGAAGCCATGTTCGAGGTAATGAGGAGGCAATTACCAGAACACAACGTTCAATTACCCATTTGTTTCAACGGGTAGATGCAGATCATGTTTCTGTTGATGAAACAAAGACCTCATTAACCGGTACGGGAGGTAACTTTAAAATGGGGAAAGCTGGTGATGGTAATTTTGTTTTTGAATCTGGTGCAACTTGGCGTTCTCCTGAGCTGGAAGTAAATGATATTGGGTTTCAACGTCGGGCTGACGATATTAGGCACTACGCTTGGGGAGCGTATCGGATTTTAAAGCCCACAAAAAGTTTTAGACGCGTTCAATTCAATTATAACCATTGGAGTGCATGGGATTTTGCTGGTAACCATAACTTGCTGCAATTCAATACTAATTCTTGGCAAAATTGGCAGAACAACTGGTTTACAAATTTAGGGGTTACGTATACCGCGTTGGCCTATAATAATTTTGCTTTACGAGGGGGGCCTCGCTTACGAAATTCTCCTAGACTTAGTTATTGGAATAATATCAATACCGATGGGAGAAAAGAAGTACGTATTGGATTTAGCAACGGTGGCGCTTTAGCTACTGACCGGTCGAATAGCTTTTTTAGAGTGGGATTTTTTGTGAGGTACCAACCGTTGGACGCTTTGACCGTATCGATCAACCCTTCCTATCGTATTAATGATGATAAGTTGCAGTGGATAACCAATCAAGATTTTGGCGATGAAGTACGCTATTTAAATGGGACCATTGACCAACGAACCTTAAGTATGTCTATTAGACTTAATTATAATATTAATCCAAATATGACATTGCAGTATTGGGGTCAACCATTTATTTCTAGAGGGCGCTATAGCGATTTTAAATTTATAACGAACCCAGTAGCTAGTAGTTTTAATGATCGTTTTGATCAGTATGATACCGATCAAATAAATTTTGACAATGGGACTTATAGTATAGATGAAAACACAGACGGTATTACAGATTATAGTTTTAGCAATCCTGATTTTTCATTTGTACAGTGGCGATCAAATCTTGTTTTTAGATGGGAGTATATTCCTGGATCAGAGGTTTTCTTAGTGTGGTCACAAGATATTTCGCAGTCAGGTGATCCCGCTGACGGCTTGTTCGGTAATCTTGAGGATAATGTCTTTGGAGCCAAACCAAAGAACATATTTCTGTTAAAAGCGACATATCGATTGGTATTATAGCACTGTATTTGCGTTAAGAATTAATAATTGATGTTAAGGTTTTACTAAACCATATTTGGTTTAATGATGAGGATGTTAAATTCGCCAGCAGTCAATCTAACCAAACATGAAACAAAGCGCAGTTGCCGCTATAGTAAGCGTATTTTTCTTTTCCTTTTTAACGGCCCAAGAAGAAATACAAACAACAGTTGTACCTAAGAAAATTTATACCACTAATAGACTTGCTTCTGAGACTGCTCCCAAGATAGATGGCATTTTAGATGATAAAAGCTGGGATATTGTAGAATGGGGAACCGATTTTATCGAGCAAAACCCAGATGAAAATACTCCACCGTTGCACCAATCGAAGTTTAAGTTAACCTATGATAGCAAGTTCATATATGTCGGTATACGATGCTTTGATAAAGAACCGGAAAAAATTGAAAAACGCTTATCTAGACGTGACGGATTTCAAGGTGATCGTATTACTGTTATTTTTGATAGCTATCATGATAAGCGTACAGCTTTTTCATTCACAATTACTGCAGCAGGGGTGAAAGGAGACGAATTTGTGTCCCAAAATGGTGATAATTGGGATGAAAGTTGGAATCCAATTTGGTATGTGGCTACTAATACTGATACTGAAGGGTGGACTGCCGAATTAAAAATACCCTTTAGTCAATTGAAATTTGGTAAAGCCAAAGAACAAATATGGGGTTTCCAATTGAGTAGACTTATTTTTAGAGAACAAGAGCGTTCAGTGTGGCAACGCATTCCTGTTGATGCACCTGGTTTTATCAGTGAATTTGGTGAGCTTCATGGCCTTATTGATATAGAACCGCAAAAACAATTGGAGATACAACCATTTACGGTTTTACAATATGATACTTTTCCTACTGAAGCAGGGAATCCGTTTCGGGATGGAGACGATTTTAAGTTGAACGGAGGGTTAGATGCAAAAATTGGAATTACGAACGACCTCACGCTCGACCTAACAGTAAATCCGGACTTCGGGCAAGTCGATGCTGATCCAGGAGCGATTGCTCTAGATGGATTTCAATTATTTTTTCCTGAACAACGACCTTTTTTCGTAGAGAATAAAAACATATTCGATTTCCGTTTTGCCAATCGTCAAGACAATGTGTTCTATAGTAGGAGAATTGGCCGCAGTCCGCAAGGAAGTGCGAATGTTTTAAGCGGAGAGTTTGTTGATCAACCTACAAACAGCACCATATTGGGTGCAGCCAAATTTAGTGGCAAGACCAAGAATGGTTGGTCACTAGGTTTGTTAGAGAGTGTTACGGGAGAAATGTTTGCTGAAGTTGACAATAATGGTGAGAGAAGAAAAGAACTGGTTGAACCATTAACAAACTATCTGGTTGTTCGAGCCCAAAAAGATTTTAACGAACGAAATAGTTTTATAGGAGGAATTTTTACAGCAACAAATAGAAACCTAGAAGGCTTAGATTTTTTACGAAAAGCTGCTTATACAGGCGGCTTAGATTTTCAACATAACTGGAAGGATCGGCAATATTATATAGAAGGAAATATTGTTGCAAGTCATGTCACCGGAAGTGAAGAAGCGATAGAGCGAACACAGAGAGAGTTAACTCATTTGTTTCAACGAGTCGATGCCGATCATGTAGAGGTAGATCCCACAAGAACATCACTTACCGGAACTGGTGGTAGATTCGAAGGCGGTAAACAAGGAGGCGGTAACTGGCGTTACAATGCAGGTATTATTTGGCGTTCGCCTGAGTTAGAGCTGAATGATGTCGGTTTTTTAAGACAAGCGGATCAAATTAATCAATTTGCAGAGGTTCGTTGGCAAACATTGAAGCCCACGAAATCTTTTAGAAATATAAGTGTTGGAGCTGAGCAAACGTCTTCTTATGATTTTCAAGGAAATTACAATCGCATTCAATGGGAAATGCAAACCAATTTAAACTGGATCAATAATTGGTTTACCGAAGTAGGAGTAGGGCATAAACCACGAATTTTTACCAATACATTCCTAAGAGGTGGTCCACGATGGCGTTTTTCTGATGAGAATTTCGTGTTTGCTTTTGCAGGTACTGATAATACCAAACGATTTAGGACTGTAATCGGTCATGTGTATTCCGCTGCGAGACAGAATAATTTTTCTTTTAGAAGATATGTATTGCGTTTTCAATACCAACCTTTTAATGCGATGAATATTTCAATAAATAATTCATTAGAAAACAACCCGAATAGAACGCAGTATGTGACTGAAACTTCTTTTGATGGGATACCACGTTATATTACCGCCAATATCAAGCAGAAAACTTTTTCATCAACCATTCGCATAAATTATAGTATTAACCCTAACTTATCGATACAATATTATGGTCAGCCTTTTATTTCAAGAGGCCGCTATAAGGAGTTTAATTTTGTTAATAATTCAATAGCAGAGGACCTTAATGAACGGGTTACACTTTATAACGATAATCAGATACAGTTTGATCCTATATCAAATAGATATGTGATTGATGAAGATACTGACGGATTAACAGATTATACCATTTCAAATCCCGATTTTTCATTTGTACAATTCCGCTCTAATTTAGTAATGCGTTGGGAGTACATTCCCGGGAGCGAAATATTTTTGGTTTGGTCACAAGGAGTAACTGGGTTCGGTGATCCTAGCGATACACTTCTTGGTAGTCTCGATAATGAGATTTTGGGTCAAAAACCAGAAAATACTTTTTTATTGAAGGCTACGTATCGCTTTGTGCTATAATTACCTATTTTGTGCTAGTATTTAAAACTAGCCTATGGTACAATCATATAAGCAAAAACCTGATTTACAAGAACGGTACGATTCAATTATTATAGGTTCAGGAATGGGTAGCCTGACTACTGCGGCTATTCTCGCAAAAGAAGGTCAAAAGGTGCTTGTTTTAGAACGCCACTACACCGCTGGCGGTTTTACTCATGTTTTTAAACGAAAAGGTTATGAATGGGATGTTGGTATTCATTATATAGGTGAAGTGCAACGATCTAATAGCATACTTAAAAAGCTTTTTGACTATGTGTCAAATGGTAACTTAAAGTGGGCAGATATGGGTGATGTTTATGATCGGATCATTATTGGTGATACATCATATGATCTGGTAAAAGGTGTTCAGAATTTTAAAGATAAGTTGGTCGGATATTTTCCAGATGAAAGGCAAGCCATTAATGACTACGTGAATCTTGTTTTTAGTGTAAACAAAAGCAGTAAGAATTTTTACTTAAATAAAGCATTGTCACCTTTAATAAGTGCGATTATCGGTAGGTTTATGCGAAAGCCTTATCAAAATTATGCTGATAAAACTACCTATGAGGTTTTAAGAACCTTAACCAATAATGAAGAACTGATCAAAGTATTAACTGGACAGTATGGAGATTATGGCCTCCCTCCAAAACAAAGTAGCTTTCCTATGCATGCTTCTGTTGCTAGGCATTATTTTAGTGGGGGCAGCTTCCCTATTGGGGGCTCTTCTCAAATTGTTGAAACCATTGACCCTGTAATTGAGGCAGCAGGAGGTACGATCTTGGTAAATGCAGAGGTTGATGAGATAGTTGTAAAAAACAACATTGCAACAGGCGTACGAATGAAAGACGGAACTGTTTTTTACGCTAAAAAGATCATTAGCGGTGCTGGTATCATGACTACTTATAAAAAGCTACTTCCGAAAGCGAGTGTTGTAAAACACCGTTTAGATAATCAGCTTAAAAAGATTGAACCTTCCGTTGCGCATTCATGCTTGTATATTGGCCTGAATGGCTCGCCACAGGAGTTGAAACTACCAAAAACGAACTTTTGGATTTATCCTGAAAAAGGAGATCATGACAGTATTGTTGAGAAGTATTTAGCGAATACTGACGAAGAATTTCCAGTAGTGTATATCTCATTTCCATCGGCTAAAGATCCCGATTGGTCAAATCGTTATCCGGGAAAAAGTACGATTGATATTATAACACTGGTGCCTTATGAAGAATTTGAGCCATGGAACGACAGTCGCTGGAAAAAAAGGGGCCAGGAGTACGAAGCTAAAAAAGAAAAGATAGCGCTGCGATTATTAGAAGAACTATATAAACAACTACCACATCTTCGAGACAAAGTCGATTATTACGAGCTGTCGACCCCACTAACCACTCAGCATTTTGTAAACTATGAAAAAGGAGAGATCTATGGGTTAGATCACAGTCCAAAACGTTTCAGACAGAAGTTTTTAAAACCGAGGACTCCAATTAAAAACTTCTATTTAACTGGTCAAGACATTGTCACTGCTGGTGTAGGTGCAGCCTTGTTCTCAGGAGTTTTAACTACAGCAGCAATGACAGGTAAAAACATTTTGAAGAAAGTAATGCAATCTACTTAATGAGTAGTTATTTGTTTTTTAAGATTGATAATTTCTTGTATATCTAGCAACTCTTGCTTTATCTGTTTTCTTATTTTCCATATAATGATCGCCCCGCTTATTACGAACATTCCGTAAAATATAATGACCGGTAAGGTGCCTAAGTAATACTGAAACTCAGGAGCAATCATCAACAATCCGATGGTATAGCTAATTAGTATCCCAATCGTAAGTTCTTTATGAATCCATTTTCTAAGTTTCAAGTATTTAATTGATTCCTCTAAATTAGATAACGCATTTAATGCCGGGTTTAGTTGCCTCGCTTTCCTAATACTGTAAAACTCGATTAAAATTCTAAGTATTAATCCAAAGATCATGATGCCGGCACCAATTCTACTTACCAATTCTCGTACAGGAGCAATAAAGATGAAAAAAGTTACGATTACAACTAGTGTCAGTAATAAAACAAAAATGTTACCGAAATGAAACTGCTTACTTTTTAGTTTTTTGCTATCTATTAATGTGGCATAGCCACTAGTGGTTTGATCAGTTACTGCAATATCTTCTTTACTCTGTTCCCAGAGATCTTGAAGTTGTTCAAAATCCTTATTCATTTTCTAATATTTTTTTTAATCGTTGTTTAATTCGATGGATCTTTACTCGTACATTTCCAGGTGATATTCCAATGACTTCGGCTACGCCTTCATGACTTTCACCATCAAGTATCATCATAATTATTAAGCGGTCAATTTCTGCTAATTTCCCGATAGCCTGATATAACTTTTTATTATTGTCTTGTGGCGATTGATCCACCTCATTTTGCAAGGCGTATTCTATCTTTTCAAATTGGATATTGCTTTTTCGTTTTTCTTTCCGAAGATATTGCAAGCATGAGTTAACAGTAATACGATAAATCCATGTTTTGTGGGTTGACCTACCTTCGAATGATGCTAGTTTATTCCAGACAACAATGAATATTTCTTGAACAAGATCGCCTGCGAGGTCGGCATTCCCTTTCATATAACCCAAGCACATTTGATATACCATTGGATAATGGGCTTTATAAATAGCTTCAAAAGAGATATCAGTTTTACTCATTAACTAAGAAAGAATTTACTTTTTCGTAAAACCATTCTGGCTGATCGAACATAATAAAATGCTTACTATCGTCAGCGATTTCAATGGTTTTGTTGCTTAGATTGACATACTGTTTTTCGAAAGTAGCTTTCGTCATTTCAGGATTAGGAAACGAGGCCCCTAAGATCAAGGTTCTAGTGTTTATATTTTTAAGATCGTCTCTTAAGTCTAACTTTAATAAGTCGGTATAGCCGTATGTATAGGTTTTTCTATCTGCTTTTAAAATCCAACTCGTAAGCGTTGATATTTTATCTTTTTGGTTGGTCATGTTTTGTGCCATAAAACCTGCGGTCTGCTTAAACTGATTGGCATTCATTGCCAACATCTGATTGTTATATGGGCTATCATATTGCAGATCGTCTGCTTTCACACCCGGCATCATAATTTCTCTCATACACGGTAACGAATCGACTAATATGATTCCTTTGATTTCCTCTTTAAATACGACGGCAATGTCTATGGCAAGATTACCACCCATGCTATGACCGATTAAGGTAATGTTAGAAAGTTCATTTTCTTTAATATAGGTTACAATAGCATCTTTAACATTATTGTACCATGGCATTTCGATGGGTTCAATTCCGTTAAAACCTGCATAAGAAATAAGGTGATATTCAAAATTTCCGGAGATATTATCTAGCGTTTCGTTCCAAACACTGCCAGGGGTGGTAAAGCCCGGAAGAAAAACAATGGGATTTCCATTGCCCTTTACTTCAGTTTTAATCGCGCTGTTTTGAGCGTACGTAAATGAAACAAATAATGTAATAATAAAGGTAAGTTTTATGTTTTTCATGATCTAAAATTTACCCTTTGATGCAGTTATGAAAAAAATGTTACACCAGGTCAAAAAGAAATTTCAATTTTCTAGATACGTTCTAAAGCGTCAACTAGATAATCAATATCTTTTTTAGTGATGTAAATGGCAAACGATAGTCGTATTGCGTTTAAGCCAAATTTGGTCATGGGTCTGCAATCGATACCATACTGATCAAAAAGTTGTTTTTTAACCTCGCGAACATTTTTTCCGACAAGTTCGACTACTTGAATCGCGGATGAAAGCTCATCTGCTTCTGGTGTTTTTATTTTGAACTTTGGGTTGTCTTTTATTTTATTTCTGAAGTATGATTTTAATTCAAAAGAGCGCTTTGTTATTTTATCTGACCCAATTTCATTATGAAATTTTACAGAAGCGCCTAAGCCAAGAAGTTCAGGTAAGTTTCTGGTGTTGTAGTTTTCTAATCGCCTAATGCTAGTATCGGTATGTCCTCTGGCAACCATTAATGGCTTTAGATGATGTTGACTTTCTTTTTTCGCATAAAAAACACCAATTCCTTTTGGGGCAAATAGCCATTTATGTGAGCTAGCTGTATAAAAATCACAACCAAGATCGTGAAGATCGATGGTAAACATTCCTGAGGATTGTGCGCCATCAACCGCAACTAAAATACCATTTTCATGAGCCAATTTCGATATATCTTTTACTGGAAGGATCATCCCGTTAGTATTTACAATATGACACATTGATATGACCTTTGTTTGTGGGCTAATGGCATTTTTAAATACCTGTACTACCTCATCGATACTTTTAGGTAGAATTGGTAAGGTTGGCCTAACCAATTTAATGCCTTTGGTTTCTTGCCAAACTTCCCAAGGAATGGTCCCACTTGCATGCTCATGATCTGCAAGAATTACTTCGTCACCTGCCTGTAGATCAAAACTACGGGCGATGAGGTTCATTCCTTCTGTTGTATTATGGGTCAATGCTATTTCTTCTTCAGAAACCGAAAATAAATCGGCTACCAGTTTGCGTGTATGTTCCTTTTCCTTGTTCCAACCACCCCACATATATTTTGAAGGGAAACCGTCTAATGTTTCTCGAAATGAGTTTGTTGCTTGTCGTATAGGTAGTGAGGAAGAACCTAGCGAAGCATTGTTGAAGTAGAATAAGCCATCAGCAAATTTAAACTGGTTCTTTACCGCTTCCCAAAATGACTCTTCATCAGTATAATTGGTATCAAACAATTGCTCGAATGAAGCTTCTAGATTTTCGTTAATCGAAGCAAATGCAATACTGGGTAGCGCAATTGAAGCCGCCGCGCCAGAAGTAATTGATTGTATAAACTTTCTTCGGCCTTGGCTTTTCATAAAACAAGATTTTTTAGTTATCGCTTTTTACTTTTTCTAAAATAGCTTCTTCTTTTTCCTTTTGCGCCAGCAAATTCTTTTGATATCTGCCTTGAACAATATCGACGATAACCAACACAATAATTACAAAGTAGAAAGTTGTTTTACTCATTGGCTCAATAGGGTTGCCAAAAATTTTGATATGCGCTAGATGTCCGCCTTCCGATAGTAGCATAATACCAACAATAAAAAGTATAAACAGTCCTAATACTTCATACATTCTGTTTTTCTGCAAAAAGGTAGCAACTTTGTCGGCCAAAACAATCATCAATACACCTCCCGCAATAATTGCAATACTCATTAATATTAGTTGTGGAGTGTAATCCATATCACTGGTAAGCGCCATGGCACTTAAAATGGAATCAAAAGAAAAGACGAGGTTCATAATTACAATCCAAACAATGATCATAGTCTCTGATCTTTTTTTAGATTTATCTTCGACCTCGTGTTCATGCATTAACATCATATGCCATATCTCCTTAATTGCGGTATAAATAATGAAAACACCACCGACAAGAACGATAACACTATGTACATTAAATTCAAATTCTAACATGCCTTCTTGATGCAGACTGGCAAACGGATTTTGGAAATACTGAATCAACGACATGAGTGCAAATAACAATGCAATACGCAATATAATAGCAAGGCCAACACCTAGTTTACGTACATAGCTTTGACGAGACGGCTCGGCTTTTTTCGATTCTAACGAGATATAGAGGAGGTTGTCAAAACCAAGAACAGCTTGCAATAAAACAAGCATAAATAGTGTAAAGAGCGCATCGGCGGTAAATAGTTGATCCATCTAGTTTGGTTGTTAGTTTTTTTAAAAGTAAGATAAATTTGAAATTAATTCTCCCCTTGAGAGGAGTTAGAAAGGTGTTTTTTACTATTTACTATATTTTCTATGGTCTCTTTTAAAACCAATTCAACTGAAAACATATTCTTTTTTATCTGCTCATTGGTAAACCGAAGAAAGTGAACTCCATATAATTTCAGTCTTCTTTCTCTTGTTAAATCGTATTCATCTTTAAAATTATGACCGTTTCCATCTACCTCAATTACCAATTTAAGTTCATGACAATAAAAATCAACTAAATAATCCAGCATCGGGACTTGCCGATGAAATTGCACTCCATATGCCCTGCTTTTAATCTTTTCCCACAAAAGCACTTCCGCTAAGGTGCTATTTTTTCTTAACTCTCTAGCTTTTACCTTTAAGTCCGGACGATATGGTATTATTTTATTTTTCATAAATGGTGAACACCCCTAAAGTCCCCTCAAGGGGACAATTTTTAACATCTTACCAACCTCAGAATCACTTTAATGCGCTTCTAACCAATTTTGACCAAGTCCAAGATCAACGTCTAGAGGAACATCCATCGCATAAGCATTTTCCATTTCGGACTTGATCAATGTTTTTATTTCTTCTAATTCCGGTTTGTAGACGTCGAAAACCAATTCATCATGCACTTGCAGAAGCATTTTTGTTTTGTAATTAGCTTCTTTAAGTTTCTTGTGGATATTAATCATTGCAATTTTGATTACATCGGCTGCACTACCCTGAATAGGAGCATTTACGGCATTTCTCTCGGCAGCACCGCGAACAACAGCGTTACCAGAATTAATGTCCTTTAAATAGCGACGACGACCAGATATGGTTTGTACATACCCATTTTCACGAGCAAAGTCCACCTGATCGCTCATAAAGTTTCGAAGCTTCGGATAGGTTTTGTAGTATGTTTCAATTAGCTCTTTTGCTTCACTTCTTGACAGATCGGTTTGATTGCTTAATCCGAATGCAGATACCCCATAGATGATCCCAAAATTGACTGTTTTTGCATTACTACGTTGTTCTCTTGTAACATCATTAATATCGACATTAAAAACACGTGCAGCGGTAGATGCGTGAATGTCTTCACCATTTTTAAATGCATTAATCATTGTATCCTCTTTGCTCAGGGCAGCTATAATGCGCAATTCAATTTGAGAATAATCGGCTGCTAGCAACACATAATCCTCATTTCTGGGTACAAAGGCTTTTCTAACTTGTCGCCCGCGTTCGGTTCGGATAGGGATATTCTGAAGATTTGGATTGTTAGAACTTAACCGGCCCGTTGCGGCAACAGTTTGCATATAATCTGTATGTACCCGGCCGGTGCTTTCCTCAACTTGATCTGGTAAGGCATCGACATAGGTGCTTTTTAACTTGCTAAGCCCGCGGTATTCCAGCACATTTTGAATAATTTTATGGTCTTTTGCTAAGTATGAAAGCACATCTTCACTGGTTGAATATTGACCGGTTTTAGTCTTTTTTGGTTTGTCAACCAGTTTCATTTTTTCAAATAGAATTACCCCTAGCTGTTTTGGTGAAGCGATATTGAATTCTTCCCCTGCTTCTTCATAAATGGCCTTTTGGAGATTGGCAATATCACTATCCAATTCTGATGATAAACCACCCAGAAAGTCCTTGTCTAGATTGATCCCCTCTAATTCCATATCAGCGAGCACAGAAACTAATGGGACTTCAATATCATTGAATAACGTTTTTGTATGTGCTTCTGTCAGTTCTTTTTCAAAATGTTCTTTTAACTGAAGTGTAATATCGGCATCTTCAACCGCATATTCGGTTTGTTTTTCAATCGGGACATCACGCATTGACAACTGATTTTTTCCTTTTTTACCGATTAATTCAGTAATAGAAACCGGGGTGTAATTTAAATATGTTTCTGCCAAGACATCCATATTATGGCGCATATCTGGATTGATCAAATAGTGCGCTAACATGGTATCGAAAATACCGCCCTTTACAACGACATTGTATTTAGCCAATACCTTGATATCATATTTTAAGTTCTGGCCGATTTTTTGAATGTTTTCAGCTTCAAAAAATGGGCGTAATTGCTCAATAATTTCTTGTGCCTTTTCTTTTTCTTCGGGGAATGGGATATAATATCCTTTGCCGGCATCCCATGAAAATGCGATACCGACTAATTCGGCGGTAATGGGATTTATACCTGTGGTTTCTGTATCAAAGCAAACACTTTGTTGTTTCATCAACTTTTCCATGAAAAGATTAATCGATAAACCTGGAGCTACTAATTGGTAAAAGTGTTCTGTAGTTTGTATTGTTTTTCTGCCTGTTGCACTTGAAACATCCGTTTGAATAGTAGCACTCCCTGAACCTTGATCAAATAATGAAAATTGACCTGCGCCTGCTGTTGATACCTTAGCTTTGGGTTTTTCAGCAACTATTTCAGCATTGTCCGAGCTTTCGGCTTCGCCTGAAAAAAGCTTAATAAATTGATCGGTTAATCTTCTAAACTCTAAATTTTGAAAAATCTCTTTTACCTTATTTTTATCTGGCTCTGATAATTCATAATCTTTCGCATCAAAAGTAACGGGGCAGTCTAAAATAATAGTGGCTAATTGTCTCGATAGTCGTCCGAGTTCTGCATTGGCTTCCACCTTTTCTTTCATCTTACCTTTTAGTTCATGAGTATTGGCTAAAAGACCTTCTAATCCACCATATAATTTGATAAACTTTTTTGCAGTCTTGTCGCCAACCCCAGGTAACCCTGGAATATTATCAACCGCATCTCCCATCATTCCTAAATAGTCGATTACTTGTTCTGGTCGTTCGACTTCAAACTTTGCCTGTACTTCGGGAATTCCCCAAATCTCTATACCATTACCCATACGGGCGGGGCGATACATAAAAATGTTTTCACTTACCAGCTGTGCATAATCCTTATCCGGCGTTACCATAAATACCTTATAGCCTTCTTTTTCAGCTTGTTTTGATAATGTTCCTATTAAATCATCAGCTTCAATTCCTTCTTTTTCAATTATAGGAATATGCATCGCTTTTAAAATCTCTTGAATATAGGGTACTGCTATTTTAATCGCCTCAGGTGTTTCATCACGATTTGCTTTATATTCCGCAAATTGCTCTGTTCGAGCGACACTGCCGCCTTTATCAAATGCTACTGCTAAATGATCTGGTTTTTCCCGTCTTATCACATCAAAAAGTGAGTTGGTAAATCCCATAATTGCAGACACATCCATGCCTGTACTAGTGATACGGGGGTTTTTTATGAAAGCGTAATACCCACGAAAAATTAAGGCATAGGCATCGAGTAAAAAGAGACGTTTTTGATCGGACATGTGGTGCTGAATTATGAATGGTAAATGTAGGCAACCCAATTAGAATTTAAAAATACTGTAACACATTCGCTAATTTTATCACTAACATTTTAAAGCAACTTTTTATGAAACTTTTTTGGAAGATTTTACTTGGAATTATAGGATTGGTAGTGATTTGTATTATTGCATTTGCAATCTGGTTTTATAATGCGGAGCTGAAGGTCGCTTCATTAGAAATCTCACCTGAAGAGAATCAGCTTTCGAAAGTGGCTAAAGCCGATGCTTGGTTGGCAAAAATGCAAGCCGATGATAAGTTCAATGGCGGGGTACTACTCATAAAAAATGATAGTGTATTGCTAAAGAAAGCATATGGGTTTACGGACCATACAGCAACAGCAGGTTTAAACACAGAATCCGCCTTTCGATTGGCTTCGGTGTCGAAACAGTTTACCGCCACTGGCATAATGATCTTAAAAGAAAAGGACTCCCTCGATTTTGACGACCCGATTACTAAGTTTTTTCCTGAGCTATCGTACACTGATGTTACCTTAAGAATGTTGCTCAATCATACTTCGGGAATCCCGGATGTGTATATGAATTTTCCTGATAAATACCCTGATAAGGTTGGTGATTTGTTGACCAACGAAAAAGTTGTGAAGTTGCTAGCAAAAGAAAATCCACCTTATAAAAATGAACCTAATTCAAAATATGAGTATTCTAACTTAGGATATGTATTACTTTCTGCAACTATTGAAAAAGTGAGCGGGCAGTCATTTGAAGATTTTATGAAAGTGGAATTGTTTGATCCGCTGGGAATGAAAAATACCCGAGTTTGGAATTTGCTATCAGATGAAAAGACTTTTAAGAATAAGACATCGAGTTTTGTAAATTTTGGTGGTCGAAAGGAGGCATTAGTTCCTGAAATTTTGGATGGTGTATCCGGAGATGGTGCTGTTTTTTCTAGTCTTGATGATTTTGTGATTTGGAATCAATTTTGGTATGAAAACAACATACTTTCTGAAGAAACAATAAAAGAAGCATTTAAAACGCCCACTTTAATTAATGCTGAAACATCCAATTATGGTTTTGGATGGAGAGTCACCCCAAGCGCAGTTATGCACAACGGATCGTGGTTAGGAGCTCGAACGACTATTATTCGAAATTTCGAACTTAAAAATTGCCTAGTGATTTTAGATAATTCGAGTTCGCTACACATTGATAGAATAGGACAGGAGTTGGTAAAAGTTTTTAAGTAAAATTATTCCTTATTAAAATAATTTGCTGCCAAATTCTCATTTTTACCTTCTTGGTATTGCGTCATGCTAAAACCGCTATGTATGGAATAGTAACCGACTTCTCCTTGCTTGTTAATAGCTATATATCCCACTTGGAAGTCTTTATAGTTCGTTCCTTTTTTGTTGACAATTCGACCAATTGCTTCTTCGCAGGCTTCTTGAGGACTTCTGCCCTGACGCATTAACTCGACAATTAAAAAGCTGCCTACTGTTTTTAAAACTTCTTCGCCTAATCCGGTTGCAACTGCTCCGCCAATTTCATTATCAATGAACAATCCAGAACCAATAATGGGAGAATCGCCAACACGACCTTTCATTTTGTAGGCTAATCCACTAGTGGTGCATGCACCGGCAAGATCACCATTTTTGTCAATAGCCAACATACCAATCGTATCGTGATTTTCGATATTAATCACAGGTTTATATTCTGATTTCACCTTCCAGGCCTCCCAATCTTTTTTCGACTTTTCGGTTAATAAATCTTCAGCCTTGAATCCACTTTCCAAGGCGAATTGCTTAGCCCCGTCACCGGCTAAAATTACATGGGGGGTATCTTCCATTACCTTTCGTGCTACTTGAATGGGGTGCTTAATATCTTTTAAATACAGTACAGCTCCATAATTACCATTCTTATTCATAATGCATGCATCTAAGGTAACATTGCCATCGCGATCCGGTAGTCCTGCATAACCAACAGATTGGTTGTTAGGATCGGCTTCTTCGATCATCACACCCTGCTCGACAGCATCTAAAGCTGACTTTCCACTTTGTAAAACTTCCCAAGCTTTAGCTGTTGCATTGGGCACATTCCACGTTGCAACGACAAGTGGTAAACTGATTTTTGAGACCGTTTTTTCTTCTTGCTTTTCAGTCTTTTCGGTACAAGCCAATGTTGAGGGTCCTACCAAAATCCCGGTGCTACCTAAAGCCGCGTTTTTTACAAAGTTTCTGCGTTTCATTATAAGTGGTTACATTTACTAGATAATCGAGATTTAAAATTTAAAAGCTCGTCTCGAAATCAAAATTTATTTTCAACGGAATACCTTGAGTCTATCCTAAGGCAATTTACCCAACTAAGATACCAAAAATGATTGTTGAAATATGTGCTCCCAATTATCAATCGGCCATTAACGCTGAAATCGCTGGAGCGGACCGAATTGAACTTTGTGCTGAATTAGCAGTTGGTGGTATCACCCCTTCTTCGGGAATGATCGAACAGGTAATTGCTGCTATTTCGATTCCGGTACATGTTTTAATTCGACCAAGAAGTGGCGGTTTTTGTTATACACGTGAAGAAATTGAAATAATAAAAAAGGATATTCTTTTTTGTAAAAAGATGAAATGTGCGGGTGTTGTTGTTGGCCTTCTGAATAAAGACTTCACGATCGATTCGCAAAGTATGAAGGAACTAGTATCACTGGCAAAACCAATGCATGTGACCTTTCACAGGGCCTTTGATTGGATTCCTGATCAAAAACAAGCACTTAATACGTTAATTGATTTAGGGGTTGATAGTGTGCTTACTTCCGGAAAAGAAGTTAGCGCCGAAAAAGGAATTTCAAATCTTGTTGAGCTAAAAGAAATCGCGAATAATCAGATTAATATTTTACCCGGAGGCGGAATAAATTCGGACAATGCCATTTTATTTAAAGAAAAAGGATTTAATCAAATTCATTTTTCAGGAACGCTTATCCAGGATGATCAGCACCCCGAAAAACTTTCCATGAATAGTCCCCTACTTTTACGAAATGAGTATGTGCCTATCTCTAATATCGAACTTATTCGCTCTGTACTAGCGGTAATACGAGAATAGTATTATGACAAGGCTTGTTTCTTTCTTATAATAATATCTACATCATTCAACTCTCTATCAATGCTCGCAACAACTTGTGTAACGATCTTGTTAATGAAATATCCCGATATAATTACAAACTGAAATGCCAAGAGCATGAATAGACTAATACCATCTAACCAATTAGTTAATAGGTGAAGTATAATTGCTATACTATTTGCCAACAGGGCTGTTCTTAAAATGATTGATGTGATCATGATGAATTATTTTTAATAGCCAGGTACAAATTTGGTGCCATTATTATTTACGTGGTAGAGGCATCTACTGGTTTTCGAAGGGGAATTTTCCTTTTTTTATCACAAAGTCACAAAGTTTAAAAGTGGAAAAGTTTAGTTGAAGAAATTCTTGTAATTCAAATTTCAAATTCCACTTTTTTAATATTTCTAAACTCTGTTTAAGTTAATACTTCCTTAAAAAACAAGCTCAACTTCTTGTACACCTTATTTTTGTTAAAAATTAATAATAATGCGATTACTCATATTTGGTACATTTTTTCTTGCCATCACATTTTACTCATATCAAGCGCTAAAAACGGGCACTACTAGTAAATGGGTCGCTTTTGGTTATTTATTGCTCTGGGGATCTTTACTATTTAGTTTTTTTTACCAATGGTCCACTGGGATGTATAAAACGATGTTTACACCCTTACGAAGTTTTTGGAATGGGTTATTTGTAGCGGTTTTTGTGGCCGGAATGTTAATTGCTGTCGTTCTTTTATTGGAGGATATCATTCGTGTAATTATAGGTCTGATTAAAAAGGCA
This sequence comes from Spongiivirga sp. MCCC 1A20706, assembly GCF_046524175.1. Classification (NCBI taxonomy): domain Bacteria; kingdom Pseudomonadati; phylum Bacteroidota; class Flavobacteriia; order Flavobacteriales; family Flavobacteriaceae; genus Spongiivirga; species Spongiivirga sp. MCCC 1A20706. The sequence continues at coordinate 128,194 of NZ_JBEFZF010000005.1, read as the reverse complement.
ACTGCTAGTAGTGATGCATCTTTGACCATACATTCAAGACGAAAGTTTGTGAGTCAAATCGCCCTCGGTTTAGCAGCAGTACCCTTTAGTTCGTTGTTATATGGCGTTTTTAAGGGGAGATATAATTTTAAGGTATTAAAGTACACACTGCATTTTGAAGACTTGCCTGAGGCTTTTGACGGGTATCGATTAACCCAGATAAGCGATATTCATAGTGGTAGTTTTGATAGCAGGGAAAAGATAGATTATGCAATAAATTTAATCAACGAGCAGCAATCTGATACGATTTTGTTTACAGGCGATATGGTAAATAATATTGCTGATGAAATGCTACCTTGGAAAGATCTTTTTGGTAAACTTACGGCAAAAGATGGTCTTTTTTCTGTACTCGGTAATCACGATTATGGAGATTATGTTGGCTGGCCAAGTGCCGAAGCCAAAGCTAAAAACCTTGAAAATTTAAAAAGTATTCAAAAAGAGATCGGCTTCGATTTATTGTTGAATGAAAGCAGGTATTTAGAACGTAACGGACAACGTATTGCGCTAGTTGGTGTTGAGAATTGGGGTGCGGGCGGATTCAAGAAGAAAGGGGACCTTAAAAAGGCCAGTGAGGCTATTGATAAGGATGACTTTAAAATATTGATGAGTCATGATCCTTCTCACTGGGAACAAAAAGTAGTGAATGATGATTATCACTATCATCTTACCTTAAGTGGTCATACCCACGGTATGCAATTTGGTGTCGAAATTCCCGGTTGGGTTAAATGGAGTCCGGTTAAGTGGCGATATACTCATTGGGCGGGTATATATAAAGAGTTAGGGCAGTACATTAATGTAAATCGTGGTTTTGGATTTATCGGCTATCCTGGTCGCGTTGGAATATGGCCTGAAATTACTGTGATAGAACTCAAAAAGGGCTCACAACCAGCATAGTTAGGAATAAACACTATATTTGTTAAACAAACGTTTTATAGTAGTTATTAAAATTGTAACGCTATGTCAAAATTTGGTCAATTAATTGAAGCTTCTACTCCGGTATTACTGGACTTCTTTACTGAGTGGAGCGAGCCATCAACTTCTATGCATCCTGTTTTATTAGATGTAGCTGCCGCAATGGGAGATAAAGCCAAAGTAATTAAGATTGATGTTGAAAAAAACCAAGAGCTTGCTGAAGCACTTCGGGTGAAAGGCCTTCCTACTTTGATGATCTATAAAAATGGTGAAATGAAGTGGCGTCAAAGTGGTGAGCAAGATGCTAATACGCTTATTGGATTATTGCAAGAGTATATTTAAGAGATAAGAAGCCTTTCATATCAGTAGTTAGGAATATTATGACCTAAAATAATATCCCTTGATACTGTTAAAATCCCATTTTTTAGTACAGGATTAACAATTCCAGATCCACCGCGCTGTTTTAGGTCTTTTCTTTTTGACAATGTCAAAAGCACATCGTCGTCAAATAGCACATCCTCTATATAATATTCATTCTTATCCGGTTCTTTAACAGTTATATGAATATGTTCTGGGGTATTACGGTTAGGATAGGCACCTGGTCTGAATGTATAAATAGTGTAATGACCTACGCTATTGGTTTTTACCCAACCTCTTAAGTACCCATGCCGTTTTCCCCATCCTTTTTCGTCACCTTTTTTCGGGTATATCCCTTTTCGATTGGTTTGATAGAAGTATAGAATAACATTTTTTGCAGGTGTTTTTCCGTTTTTTTGGTAAACAGTGCCACTTAATTTTAACTTGGGAGAAGTTTTTGAAAAATCGGGAAGTGTATCTGTGTCTTTTAATACTTTATCCCCATATTCAAAAATTGCCTCACATCCTTGGCAGGGACCGCCTACTTTTTTGTTATGACCAGTAGAATTCGATTGACAGTTGCAAACGATAGTGAAGCATAAACAGATGCTTAAAAACAAATTTCTCATCACCACATTTTCTTAGTGTAATGATAAGATACAGGTTTGTTTAAAGAAATAGTATTAAGAGAATGCTAATTAAAGCGGGCAAAGCCTGTACAAAAAAGATCTTTTTGCTAGCTGTTATGGCCCCATATATTCCGGCGACAGCTACACAACCCAAAAAGAACAGTGATACGTTTTGTTGCCATTCAATATTATCAATAAAAAATGTCCAGATTAATCCTGCGGCTAAGAAACCATTATATAAGCCTTGATTGGCTGCCATGGTCTTGGTTTGACCAAACAGCTCTTTTGGGAAGTTGCTAAATACCTTGCGGCCCCTAGTTTCCCAAGCAAACATTTCAAACCAAAGAATGTAGAGATGCAATGCTGCGATGAAACCGATTAAAATACTTACAGCTATTTTCATAAATTGTTATTTAGAAGCTTCTTTTGTTGATCTTTCTAAGATAAGAAACTCGTTATCCATTACGTTACCGGAAAAAATCAGATTGTTAAAAGTAGCGGCTACCGTAGATGCGGACATTTCACTGCCGTCTTCGACATATATCTTTTCGACTGAATAATCACCAACATCATTATAGGTTATTTTGATTATTTCTGAGGGAGCTGTTTCTTTTTTACCCTTTGCATAAGAGGCGAATCGCAACAAATTTGGATGTGCTCCAATCCATAAGTTCCCATCCGTATCGAGCTCAATATTATCAACTCCTGTATCGCAATCAATATCTTCTATAAAAACAAGCGAACCATTTTGTTCTTTTCGATACACTTTCACCAGAAATCCGCGTGGAGACGCAACATACACTAGATTTCTCTTAAAATCGATGTTAATACCGTTGGCATAGGCAATATCATCGGCAACTTCTCGATATTCTTCTCCGTCAAAATAGATAACATTAGACATGGCGATCCCACCATAATCTTCAATGAATCGCCCCAGACCCTCTGTGTACTTATGATCGTTAGTAAAGTAAAACCTATTTTCGTCAACCAAAACCAGATCGTTGGGTTGAATCATTAATGGGTGTTTTAGTGTTTTAAGGTACTTCAAATTTGTGCCTTTCAATTCAAAAACCTCGATAGAATGTGTTTTGTTAGCATGGTTAATGACCATTACGCGATAGCTGCTATCTTTTTTGTGAAATGAAATACCATGAGGGGCAAATGGTCTTTTAAAGTTAGTGGTCAAAGCAATAGGAGTATAATTATCAGCTTTGAGATCAATTAAATGCAAACCGCCTTTTTCTTCGCTTGTTGGAGGGTAAACGTGTCGGTTGGTAGCCGAAATTATGGCAAAACTGTCTAGTCGGCTAACCATAATATCTTCAGCACCTTTAATAGGTACTTTTTTTAGAATACTACCTTCAAAATGAGGTTCGATCGTACGAAAAAAACCGGTCGATATTAATAAATGACCAACGAAAACAAGGAGAATCAATAATAGAAATAGAATGACCTTTTTGAAAACGCGCATACCATACTTTGAAATTAAGGTACGTTTTTTTGATTAAATAACTTTGATGTGAGCCTTTCAATAAGTAAACTCACTTTAAAATTTCACTTATTTGAACCTGAGGTTGAATATTTGTATAGTTTGGAATATCACCAAGAATTGTCTTGGCATTAGGGCCAAAAGAATTTTCATAATCACTTAACGTATCAAAATATAAGTATCCTATTGCTAGATAGGGGATTGGTTCATCAGGAGTCCTACCCGCAATTCCTTTATCTATAGCATAGCTTTTTAGTGAATCACCAAATAAACTATCTAACATAGGCATATGTTTGTTTGAATAGTACTCCATATTAAATGTTTTTCCATCACTATTGGGGTATAAAATGGTTACTTTAACCATGCCCTTCTTGATCGTTGAGGAATTGGATGAGGTACTTTGTTTGCAGCTACCAAAACATAAGGCTATACTGGTAAGTAGTATGATGTATTTCATTTTCAAACTGTGGGATTTTAGTTATTGAAGATACTATATTTTTAGCAGTATGGCTACTTGACGCTGCAAGGTTAATTTTATGAGTATTATTGAATACAGTTGTCTTTTACAATCTCAAGAGCTTCCGGGAATGTTTCAGACATGAACTCTAAGTGTTCATCCATCACATCAATTTCAACTTTCAATGTATTGGCATCTTTTCCTTCAATAAGTTTATAAATTTCTGTTGCTCCTGACCATTTTTTTGTTTCTTCATTTAGTGGTTTTTCCTTTCCATCTACAACATTTCCAATATGTTTGAACTCGATATATTCATTAGGAATGTGTTTTTCAACAATGCTGTAGATCCCGCTTTTATCAGGAGCCAGAAAATGTACTTTGGTACCTTCTTTCCAGCCGTCGGTTACTGCATACGAACCTTCATAGAATACACTTACCCATTTGCGATAGTTTGTTTCATTCCAAAGTGCTTCCCAAATGGTCGATTTTTCAGCCTTTATATCTATAGTAAATTCTAAACGGTTGATCATCCTTTAGTTTTTTAGTAAATGCAGGTAATAGTTTGTGTATGTAACATAATTAAGGACTTTACCAATTCTCAATAATTTCTAATAAAAACGGATCAACTTCGGTCGCTAACCTATTTTTAAAGTCTTCTTTGGTGATTTTTTCTTTCCATGTTTCATCATATTTAATGATAAAATCATTTAGTGGTTTTAAAATACCATTACCTAGAGAGTCGATTACCTCCTTCGCTGCCCCCGTAAACTTCATTTGATAGTGCCCGTAGTTCGAAGGACTCATTTCATAGTAATGCGCATCGAAATCTGAGAGGCTGGTATATTGTAAATCAGGAGGTGGATTACCTAGGTTGAAGTCCACAAAACTCATGATGTATTTTAGTTCACTAGGTTTTTTGGTCTTGTAGAAAGCATATAGCCCCATGTTGGCATGAATTTCTTCTAACCATCTGCTCATTGAATAGCCCTCTTGGTTTTTCGGATCTTGAAAACTGTGCGTTAATTCATGGATTGAAAGTTTATCAAAAAACAATCGCAGGTCGAATGTTCCAAGATCATTAGTATATGTATCGGTAAGGTTTTTTGTCATTTCTTTCGGAAAACTCATTATTAGTTCTTCAAAACCCGAGGCCATATCATTTTGTCCTGCACCGACAATTAAATTTCCCCTGTAATATTCTGGCATACCAATAACTGGAGAATATGCGTTTTTATTCCAGTCTTTACCAGAGATTACAAGTAGGCAAAATTGCTTTTTTGGTCCCATTATTTCCGATAGAAATTGGTACGCTTCATCCACTAATTCCGATTGTTTCATAGCATGGGCTATTTCTCCACCACTATGTAATGTTTTGAATGCATAATTCGAATTGAGTTGAGTGAGGCCAACATGTTTTGACCTGTCGGGTTCAATATTCTTATTTTGAGAATTACAGGAAAGCAAGATAATTCCGATAAATAGAAGATAGGCATGTTTCATAACTACAGCATTTATGTTGCTTCATAACACATCCAATTTAGAAAAACGAACCGAAATTTCTATCAGGATATTCCCCCATTATTGAGGTTGAACAATATAAAATTTTATTGTTGTTCTTTTTTGGTTCCCAATAAATACAGAATAATTCCTGGCCCTGATTTTACTTTGTTTATATCCCAATTGTAATTTTCTGAACCTTTTAGGTTCTCGATAAGGGCCTTCATTTCTTCAATAGAGTAGGTGCGTAATGCAGAAATAATTCCGTCCCACATCACAAATAACGGAACGATTGGGATAATGTATGTGAAAATAATTCGTCCGAGTTTAAATGGTCTAATAAATGGTGTAGTCAATAAAACACTGATAGGCGAAAAAATCATTGCTAGAATACTGGGGATGCTTCTCTCCTGAGCTTCAAAAATTGCAATAGCATTACCGGTATCTATAGTGTTTTGAAGGATTTGCTCAGCATCTTTTGGTTTGAAATGATGTAGCGATAAAAATTGAGTTCTTAATCCAACTAATTCTGAAGGCACATTTCGAGCGTCAACTGGAGTTTCGATGAACTCGAAATTATCGGTACTCTTTTTAGTATGATTAAATGCCGAAACATTGGGGTAAAGGTCAGTTAGTGTTATTTTCAAATTTGGGATATTCTTTTTTAGCTCGGTGTTCAGCCAAATAAGTCCACCACCTCCTCCTGAACCAAGATCAATTATTTGATTGGTTCCACTTTGTTTTAATCCTTTTTTGATTATTGGTATAATGGGTTTATACATTTTGGTTTTATTTGACAAAAACTGCAAAAAATCGGTCCCATAATTTCTCAAGAAACTTGGAAACCATTTCTGATCTTCAAATTCAAATAAATGTACTCTTCCCATTTCTTTATATGCTATAGCAGATTTGTGTAAAAAGAAAGCCTTTGTCTTTTAGAAAGTTACTAAAAACATTGAAAATGAATCTCGTTAAACAGATTTTCTACTTGCAAAACTCGCAGTAATCAGATATTTGCGTTGAGGTAATTAGATGATTTCTAGCCTTAATTTTTTTGTAAAAAATCAAGAATTATTTTATTAACTAACGTTGCTTGCGAATGTGTTATATCATGGCTGGCATTAGGAATAATTACTGTTCTTATTTGTGGTGCAATCGTATTAAGTCGCTTCACAACTTTATTCGCATTGTACAATACTTCTTTTTCGCCTATAAGGTATAATAGAGGAATTTTAAGTTTTTGTAAATCATCATCACTTAAAATAGTCGGAATGACAGTTTTTCTTTTTTTAAAACATTTTCCGGCCAACACTAACTCCTCAATCATATGGTCGGCCTTTGCTCGACCTTTTTCTCCTTGTTTTACCAGACACTTTCTTTCCCAATACACCATTAGTTTTGAAAAAAAATGATTTGGAAAAAAATGAGCTATTATCGCAATAATTAGGTATCGTATTCTTGGTTGTATTACTGTTGATGATGGGGAAATTAGTACAACTTTATTGAGTTTTTTAGGACGAGCAAGTGCATACATACTTGTGAGCCATCCACCGTATGAGAACCCTATTAGGGTAATATTATTTTCTAAATGTAATGTGTTGAACAATTCATTCAACCAGCGCGTAAAATCTTTCGAGCTCTTTAGTGAGCGATTATATATACTGCGACCGTTGTCATAGATGTTGTCTAATGCATAAGTTCTATAATGTTTTGAAAGGTCAGCTATTTGGGGTATCCAAGACAAAGAGTTTTCGGTATCTCCAGGTAAAAGAACTAATGGGGGTTTATCTTTTGGGCCGCTTATCCGAACAAAGGTGCGACCATATGAAGTTTCAATATATTTATTGGTTGAGCATACGGGCCACTGCGCGGCATGTTTGTCATAAAAATTAAGGTATTCTTCTCTTGCTTTTTCTGATTTAAAAGGGTGGTAAGAAGTATTCATTATACAACCCGTTTCAAAAGTGCCAACCTAGTTTTATAGATATTTCAGGGATCAATAACTTGGTTTCAAATGTACTTTGATCTACTATTACATTTTTATCACCTCCAATTCTAAGATGCCCTGCTACCCAAGGGTTTAAATAAAAGTTCTTATAAAATTTCCAGACATACCCTCCACCAAGCGTAAATATAATGTTGTTATATGCTGCTGTTTCTAATTTTGCATCTGTCTGTATCGTAGCATCCCAATATTCAAGACCTGGACCTATCCACCAGCCTTCAAAGTCAGGTTTAAAAAAGTAATCCGCAATAACCGCATATACGTTCATTTCATTATTGGTAAAACCATCTTCTAAGATAAAATCTGGTGTTTCTATTTTGGTAATGACTGCTCGATATCTAAAATGATTATGACCAACCCATATCGAGCCATAGTAGCCTTTAAAAATATATGGTACTGCATCCAGTTCAAAACCTACGGTGGTTTTACTTTTTACCGTATTATCGGTTTGTCCGTAAGACCATCCTAAACAAAGGATAAAACAGATAGAAAAAAGTAGTGCTTTCATAAGTTGCCTGAATTTGAAAGCAAGTTACTTTGATGGCGTTTTTTACGAAATGATCTACATCATCTAAAGTGCTGTTTTGATGAGCTATTTTTGGAATCGCATGAAGTTTTCTATCTCATTAGAAATAGGAGGAATTGGATGGAAAAACCGTCATATGATTCTAGTATCAAAAATTACATAAGTTGTAAACTATTGCTTTGGTTTTAAAGCGTTTCAACAATTTGAATGTTATTCCCACAGGTGTCATTAAAAACTGCAAATTTTACGGTACCCATTGCGGTTGGTTTTATGCTAAAATCAACTCCAAGCTCAAGCAGTCTGTTATATTCAGCATCTACATTGTCAACATCAAATTGTGTATAAGGGATTCCTGCTTCCATCAATGCATCTTGAAAAACTTTGCAAGGCTCAAAGTGATTTGGTGCGGGCTCTAGCAATAATTCTGGACCATCTTGCCATTCAGGTGAAACAAGGGTTAGCCATCTGTTTCCGCTATCCAGTGGAGCATCCTTTTTAATTATAAAACCCAATTTTTCTGTATAAAACTCAAGTGCTTTTTGCTGGTCTCTAACAGGAATGCTGATTAATGTTACTTTCATCTTCGATTATTTTTAGTTCATCTTCCAAAGTTTAGAAGTCTGAATGTATTTTGCTTCTTGAAACTTGCTCTTTTTGAAATTGACTTGGGGATTTTCCTGTTTTTGTTTTAAACAATTTGCTAAATGAACCTAAACTTTCAAAACCAACAGCGAAACATGTTTCTGTAACGGTCATGGAGTTTCTCAAATGTTCTTTTGATTTCTCAATCCGTTTCTCAATCAAGTATTGTCTTGGAGTCTGACCATAATACCTCTTGAACAGTCGTTGTAAATGATATTTCGATGTAAATCGTATACTAGATAATACATCTAACTTCAGATCTTTTTCAAAATTGTTATCGATAAAATTACGTGTTTCGATGATGGTTTCAATCTGCTTATAATTTGAATAACAACTGTTTTTAATATGGATTAGTTTTTCTTCGTAAGAAGTCATTTTAATCGTTGGATTATAAATTGGTTAGTGTTGCATCGGTGCTATTTTAATTTTATGTAGCGTTACCTATTTCATAAATGACAATGTTCATTTTCTTGAGAAAACAATATTTTTTGCTCCATCATTGGACGCCGAAAACCCAGTGATCTTACCTGAGTTATTTTGCATAAACCTGATATTAGAAAAGTTTCGATTATTTGAACTGAAATATGCTTCATTAATTTGAGTAACTTGTATATCATCTAATTTATGGTGCGTTAAGTATAAATCATTCTCTTTTTCTACAAAGTCATATTGTGTTTTTAATTCGTCACTATAATAACTTCCCAAGTACTTCGAAGGATTTGTCTTAGTTACTTTAACAAGCCATAACCACATTACATCAGGAATTCTAAATTCAAGAACAGGTTCCTTGTAATCATTTTCCTTAAAATTAATAGATATATCGTAAGGAGTACCCAAAATTTTGAAATTAGTTTTTCCGATAGGATGCAGTTTAATGTCTTCTGGTATAACACCTCCTTTACAATAAAGTGTATCATTTTCGATTTTAACGTTCCAGTACTGTTTTTCTTCCCGATCAAAATAGGTGCCTTCAAACTTCTTCATTTCGGCGTAAGAAAGCTTGATAAAAAGATTATCATCAGTTGGTGTTACTTCAGTTTTTGAAGTAGTATTTTCATTTTTAGGATACTGATCTTGCAAATAATGGTCTATTAGTTTGAATATTTCATCATAAGCACTGATATATGAAGCGTTTGCAAAAAGAGTAAACTCATACCCAAGCTCCGGAAACCTTGCAAAATAGCAGCGATAGCCGGCATCAGATCCGGAATGGTAGATCATTTTAAGACCCTTGTAATTTTTTACAAATTGACCTTTTGCATAGTTCGAAACCGACCCATCGTTCTTTTGTGCTCTTTGATTCATTGACTGAAAAATGCTAGTATTACCAACGGTCATGTGTTTGAAATTAACCGCCCATTTATTCATATCTACTACAGTAGTGAACAAACTTGTAGGACCTACGGTGGCAAAATTTAGATTACTCTTTTTAAGTTTCTTATTAACTAGTTTGTAAGAATAGGCTCTGTTGCTTACCATTTCTTCATGATCATCATAAAAAAAACTGTCGCTCATTTGTAAAGGTTGAAATATGGTTTGTTTAGCATATTCAGCGAATGATGTTTTGGTCAATCTTTCTATAAGGATGGCCAATATTGTATATCCTGAATTGGAGTACATGAAACTAGTACCGGGGGAAAAATTCAGTTCTTTTTGGTTTTTTATCAGTTTAAAAATTTGCGATGTTTTAATCACATCGTCTAATTGCCATCCCGCCATTTCTAATAGCCTCCATTGATCTCTTATTCCGCTAGCATGTGTTAATAAATGATTGATTGTTATTGTATTGCCATAATCGGGCAACTCAGGAATATACTTTCTTATATCATCATTTATAGATAATAAACCGTCATTTTCAAGTTTCAGAATCATGAAGGCGGTAAATTGTTTCGATAATGAGGCAACGTGAAATTTGGTATTCTCCGTGATTGGAATGCCATATTCTAGATTTGCCATCCCAAATCCTTTTTGGTAAATAACACTACCATCTTTAACTACGGAAACCGCAATCCCAGGTGTTTCACTGCTGTCGTATTTTTCAAAAAGAGCATCTATTTTGCTATTATTTTGAGCATAGGAAATTTTAAATAATACTATAAAACAGCATAGTAATGTTTTAGTTAAGTTCCCCAAGTTTTCATAAAAAAGGATTCTGGACTGCTTGTTGGTTTTGTTAGCTATCATGATGAAAAATTTATGTTTTTAAGCGTTACTCACATCATGAAGACAAAAAATAAGCGTAAGGGTTACATTCAGTGTGCGAATTTATATTCAATTATAGCTTTCAAGACCTAAAAAAAGTGATTGTCAAACCAATTTTGTAAGGAATAACGTAGTTAAAATGCACAGATTTGGAGATTCATGGGCATTCTTGGGGAACATGGATTGTATATGTTAAGTTTAATCCTCAAACTAGATCATTCGTGCTGATTTTAAAAAATAGGTACTTAAAAAATATAACCATAAAGTCCAACCAACATATAAAGCTCCTTGAACCAAGCCCCAATAATTGTGTACAAATTCTGGAATGGATGGTCTTATAATGACTAAGAGTATGGAAAGTAGCATTATTGCGAAACAGACAAACGAGTGCCTCCTTAATTTGGATAGTTCGCTTTTCCTCCATATCAATATAGCCAATAAAGGCCCAAGGGTTATTAGTAGAATTGCATTTGTAAAGATTTGATAGAACTGGTTAGGAAATGGAAATAAAGAAGATCCGAGAAGGGATATAGGGATAAAACACAATGGAATTAATGGCAAAATATTGACCTTTAATTGCACACAACTTTGATAGATGCTGTATATAAAGGGTAGAAGAATAAATGCTATTGCAGTTTGAATACCAGCCATAAAAGTTCCAGAACTACTGTAAAATGCATCTAGACTTGTAATGCCATCCTTGATAAAATTATGATTCCCATTTAAATAACCGGAAATAAATACTCCAATCCAATATAGTAACACGATAATATATCCTAGATATAGTAAGTTTTTAGTAGCTACATAGTGTCTAAACTTTAACTTAAGAAGGAGAAAAAAAATCAACCCAAGACCAACAATTAATAGGGCCTGTATGTTTCTATTCATCGATATGTTGAAAGGGTGATCATTGTAAATTTTTAGAACGTTCTCTAGAATTTCTTCCTTTCTTATTACAATGCCATTGGTTGCATAAGCAATTGATACATTATCTTCAGGATAATAGAACAAACTTGATTCAGAAGCAATATAACCACCGGTATGGCCGTAACCCTTTGAAGTACCTTGAAAAGAGGTTTTCATCATGCCTAAACCATAAAATTCATTTTTTGGAATTATTGAATTCAAACTTTCTTTTGTAACAAGTTTTCCTGAAAACAAACCTTCAATAAAAAGAACCATGTCGTTGGTTGTAGACACAATTCCACCGGCACCTGCAGGAATTAAACCACTAAATTCCCCTTCATCAACTGTTGTCCACTGCTTATCAAACTTATATGAAAACGCTTTGTTTTCAACACTGTCTAATGCCCCAACACCAAAATAGGTGCTTTTCAACCCAAGTTTAGACGATATTCTATTTGCAAGTGAAGTTTCGTAAAGATGCCCATCAAGTTGTTCAATAATGTAACCCAGGAGTAAGTAATTAGAATTACTGTATCTGAAATCTTGATTGGGTTGAAAATCTGGAGGGTATTGTGCGATATTCTTAACCATAAATTTACGTGTTGGAGCCTCATTAATATGAGTATCCCAATCCTCAGTGCTATCATTTTGAGTAAAATCATGGATCCCACTTTTATGGTTTAACATATTTTTTATGGTGATGCTCCCAGCATTCGGAATTTCAGGAAAAAAGTGAATTAGTTTGGTGTCTAATGTTAGTTTTTCTTCTTCGACTAACTGCATAATCATAGTGGCAGTGTACAGTTTGGTTATGGACCAGATTCGATAATTGGTCGCTGTGTCTGCATTTATTTTTACCTCACTTTTTTTGTTACGAAAGCCTATTGCCTTTGAATACAATATCAACCCATCCTTTGAAATGGTAATGCTGCCCATTGCCTCATTGCGTCTTTCAAGTGATTCAAAATAACGATCTAATATATCGGTGTTTAAATTTTGAGAAAATGAATACTTGCATGTTAGAAAAAGGAGTGCTATTGCGAAAAACTTTTGTACCATATTGGATCTTTTTTTGATTCAAAAGTATTCCAGCAAGAATGCTGTACTGGTAAAAGTCGCATGCAACTTTTATGACATTTTTATGACATCCCTGTATTATAGCAGGTCGGGAAAGAATTTTAGGACTTCTCTTTTTTTGTCAATATCAATAGATGTTCGTGTAACAATAATAATATTGATTATGGCCACCATAAAATAACAAATAAACACAGGTAAAGGGATTGCCCCATTTCCTCGACCTATCACTAGGAAAATAATAACGCTGAAAAAAAATAAGAGTATGGTAGTCACAATCTGGAAACTGATGATTTTTCGACCTATGGTGTTTACGTTTTGGTTTGTTCTATGTTTATAAAATAGTATTGTCGGTAAGATAATATTACCAAAAGGGATGAGTAACACACTCAAAATACTGAAGTTTAATAGCTTTACTTTATTGAAGTTGTTGCTTTTTTCCAACGGTTGATTTTCATTTAAAACACGCAATTCTTGATTTTGAATGTTAAGTGCTTTGGCTAAGGCTTTAATTGTATGAGGACTTCCAGAAGTTAATCCTTTTTCTATGCGTTGTATAGTTCTGATAGAGATACCAGATTGATTAGCAAGCTCTTCTTGTGTAAGATGATTATTAATTCTATGTTCTTTTAGTATGTTTTTTTCTTTCATTATGAAGCGATTATAATGAATATAAGTAACCCCGCTAAACGTTGTACTGTTTCACAAACAAAAAGATTGTGAATTTGTGTTACCATGGTCTTAATGAAATTAGAACGTTGTATCAAGATTAATTAAAAGCGTTAGTTTTCACCATAGTTCGTTATTATAAACGACTGTAGAAATATAAACTGTATCGCTCACCGATGTTTATTGATCTCATAATTTCCATTCGCCCATCGTATTGTTGGTTCTATCCACTCTTTTAAAGGTTTGAACAAAAAACCGTGACCCATTCCTGTATTCAGTTCAATTTCTTTAAAGTTAATAATTTCACAAGTGGAATTATGTTTTCTTTCGATTGCAGAAACACCAAAAGGATCGGACTTTTCATAAATGGTTAATATATTTCCGCAATAGTTGATTTCGGGGATATTTTGAATATCGTTATTCTGATAACTTGCTACAAACACAAAATTCAAATCGGGATTATTGGCCATGGTAGAAACATATTGAGCTATGTATCCGCCTTTTGATGTTCCTACGACTGTTATGTTTTCTGGTTTAACCCCTTTTGCAATTAAGTTGTTGATTTGCTGAACAACTTCAATGGCGTAATCACGTGCGTTAACGTTACCATTTCTTTTCTCGCTAATTACTTCTAGTCCGGTTTTTTCAAATTCTGCAATAATTTCTTTGTATTCTGTCCGTCCAAATTCGGGATGTAAGTCGCTCAAACTATGCGTTTCTAAGAATCTGTTATGCAAAAAGAAAACAATTCTTCTATTTTCGTTAAATAAGTCAATAGTATAGTCCAGAAGCTCAGTATTTCCGTGTTTACCGTGCCCGGGAATAACAATTTCTAAGTCGGATAGTTCTTTTTTAATTCTTTTGACACTTGAAGACCATTCATAAATGTTTGCATCTGCTAAATTTCCCTTGGGTGCGTTTAGGGATTTAACTAAACAACCTCCAAATAGTGCTTTTTCATTAGGAATATATCCAACTATATTATCTTTTGTATGGCCTTCTCCAAAATACTTTGCCAAAACTATTTCACCATCAATTTTGAATTGATATTCATTATCAAAACCATTTTGGGGTAGGATTACGTTATCATCTTCTTTGGCAAGTTCAATAGTTTTATTTGATGCGTATGATGCAATTCCATTTGAATGAAATGTATGTAAACCTCCTAAACAGTCTATGTGAAAATGAGTGACTACAATTGCTTTAACCTTTTTATCTCCGATCCATGCAATCAATTCTTCCGATGCTTTTTCGTTAGTAGGAGTATCAAAAACGATTGCTTCTTCTCCATTGAGGTATACCATCCCATTGCAGGGAACTGTCCCTAAGTTTCTAGTTTGTAAATATGAAGTATGCTTAAAAACATTGTTGCCAATTCGTTCGATTTTTAACAACTCGGACTCATAATTTTCAGGTGTCTGCGTATTCAATTTACAGGCACTAAAAATTAAAGAAACTATTATAATTTGTGCTAGATACTTCATAATTGTGAGTAGTCTCTTTACCAAACGCGGAGTTGTTTTGTGAACGAAAAGATAGTGAATTTGCTTAACTATTATTTTAAATGAAGAGAGCTCAAAACGACTATAAAGCGGCTTAGTTAATGTGCTTGAATGGCTGATAAAGAAGGCATTTTCTCTCGTCGCCATAAGACCATGTCTTCATACGGTGTTATAAGTTTTTTTGTTTTTTCAGAATTTTGACAATACGGTTAATCATGATTTCAGACAAGTTCCATTCATATCCATTAAAATCAGTTGTATTAATAAATTGCACCACTACTGTATCAATATCTTCATGGTATTCAGCAAGGCTCTGATAGCCAACAACCAAGCCTCCATGATCGTAGACATAAGGGTAGATCTCCTGTTCCCCCTCATCAAATACTGAACCATCGTTCAAAGCTCGCAAGAATATACCCACGTCCTCCGCTGTTGCTAACATTCCATATTCATTGGCCTTAAAATCTTTATCATATCCAACATAATATCCACTCATTACATCATCTAAATTCACTTCGTTAAGCGAAAAAAAGGTGTTATTAAGATTAAGTGGTATCAATATTCTCTCCTTGATATACTGTTGGTGACCGTATCCTAATACGTTATCAATAATCTTTCGGAGCAACAAATAATTTGTGTTTGAATATTCATATCCTTTATCAGGGGCAAAACTAGCGGGTAAATCGAGAGCAAATTCAAGGGCTATTTTGCCATTCTCCTGTTCGTTTTCCCAATAAGCAGGATTATCCGTGAAATTGGGAATACCAGATCGATGTTGAACCATCATCTTCAAAGTTATTCTTTCTGCATTTTCAATTCTTCCTACCAGTTCAGGAAAGTAATCAGCGAGTGTTTCATCCAAAGACAAGCGCTTTTCTTTTGCCAGCTTGGTTATACTTACAGCAACATATAATTTACTAATACTCGCAATTTTGAATAACGAATTTGGGTCTGCTGGTGTCTTATTATCCCGATTCTTCCAGCCACCTGTATAGAACGCTGATGGTTTTCCTGCCTCTCCCACATACACAATCATACCATCAAAACCATATTCGATAGCCTCATCAACTTGCTCTTGAACTGTAGCGGGTAGTGGTATTATCCAAGCTTTTACTAAGATCCAGGGCACAAAAAATAATGAAATCGCTGTTCCTGTGAACAACAAAATGCGAACAATCCACTTTGCTTTTTTATTTTTTATCATTTTTGATCTTCGATAATCATGTCTATTTCCTTAATAATGCTTAAGCCTACGTTCTTTAGTTCATTGTATCGATGGATCATAGTATCAAACTGCCAGGCAGCTAAACTGATAACGTTTCGATAGGCAGCAAATGAAGTATATTCTTTAAAATCGGTAAAATATTCATTTTGTGGAGTGGCTCTTATGTTAAGGGAATCGGGCGGTACAAAGGCATACGCCAAAATCAAAGACCTGTCAAATTGAGTTGAAAGATATGCTTCTTGACTTTCTGCATATTCATTATAACTCTTTTCATTTAATGCAATCTCGCCAATAATGGTATGGTATCTCGTTAAAAGCGAATCCAAAGCCGTATTGTTAATTTTTCCATAGTAATTTGAATTTCTTAGGGCTTCATAGCCACCAATACTAGGATTAAAATAGAGGTCAATAAATGCCCAGCCGCTGGAAATAAAAAGCACAGTATTTTCATCTTCTGTCTTATCCAAAATACTAGTACGAGCCTGTTTACATAGCTCGGCTATTTGTCTTCTTCCAGTTGTTAACGAGTCTAGTTCGAGCATATCTTCTAAGGTGTTGGATTTGATTTTTACTAAATACTCTTTCAAGGCTATATCGCCTTTTCTAGATTCATTCCAATTGTTAATTTGTAAGGCAATCAAAATTCCAATTACTACCAATACTATTTCTCCTAAAGCATACTTTAGGTATTTTGTTTTTTTATTGTCCAAAATAAGTTTATGTCTTACTCCTCTAAAGAACTTCATAATGTGGTTCTAAATTGCTAATAACAAGTGTGCTAAACGTAATACTGTTTTGCAAACTAAAAGATAATGAATTTGCTTAACTATTGTTTAAAAGACTAAAGGAATTCAATAGGACCGAAAAATAACTTAGTCAATGTGCTTGAACGTTTGACCGTATATGAAAAATAGTAGGTTAGTAAATAATACTTTTTGGTTTTGCAGGGGGAATAAAAAAGTGCAAGCCAACAGGCTTGCACTACTTCAACTAATTTTTAATGTGTTGTAAGCATTAGGTTTTTAAACCTATATCTTTTTTAAAATTCCAAATCGGCAACTAAATCAAACTCATCATAGATTGCTTTGTCTTTAAGTCCGTCAAAGAAACTTGTAGAACCGTATCGTACATCAAATTTTGTTCTGTCAATTTTCATAGCAACAGTAGCTTTATTTCCATAAACAGATAGGTTAAAGCTAATTTTTTCGGTTTTACCCTTAATCGTGATATCACCTGTAACTTTATAAGCGTTTTTACCTGAAGGTTTTACTTTGGTAAATATTAGTGATGCTGTTGGGAATGTGCTTACTCCAAAAAAGTCATCTGATTTTAAATGACCTTCAAGTTTTCCTTTGTATTCACCTTCTAAGTCTGTTACGTTAATTGTGGTCATGTCGATTATAAAATTACCACCCGTTAAAACCTCATTGTCAAAAATCAAGTCTCCAGATTTAATAGTAATCTCACCGGTATGTGAACCTGTTACTTTGTAACCTTTCCATGTTACTGTACTAGTGTTGGTATTTACTTCTTTTTTAATGCTTTCTAAAGACTTAAACGAGAATGTCATCAATACGATTGTTAGTATTGCCGTGATATTTTTTAATTTTTTCATTATTTCTAGTATTTGTTTTTTTAATCTTAAAAATTAAGATCCGTAGTAAAATTTTTCTTTGATTATTTTTCCATCTTCCCATTCTTGAACAGCGACTTGGGTATAATTTCTTACACCCCAATCTTTATGAGTGTAATCAAAATGCCATTCTACCATTGTAGTGTTTTCGCCAACTGTGACATTAAGCGGTTTTGCTCCTCTAAACTCCGTAATGGCTCCAAAGAAATCTTCTTCTCTTTTTTTGTTTGCGGCCTTTCCTGAAATTTGTGGATTGTCGTTTTCTTGCATTATCACATCGTCGTGATAAAACTGATCAAAAGCATCTAATGCTTGACCCTGAAGAATCATATCATTAATTGTGCTTATTTTTTCTAATAAAGTACTCATCTATTTATGTTTTAATGTTATGGTACAAATCTCTGTAACATTGAAAACCTAAAAAATGAACTAGAATATGAAATGAAGTTAAACTAGATTAACATTTCATTGTTCATGTATGAGTTGACTTTTTATTTTACTCAAGAATTCTTTCGTTATACCTAAATATGAGGCGATCATGTATTGTGGAACTCGTCGATCTATCTTGGGGTATGTATGTTTAAAAATGGCATATCTTTCTTTTGCATCCAAACTAAAATTTCGGATAATTCGGTTTTGAGACGCTACAAATGCACGTTCTACAATTTTTCTAAACAACCTCTCAAGTTTTGGAATTTCTATGTATAACTCTTCAAGCTTGTCATAGTTGAATTGAATTAGTTGGGTATTCTCTATACACTGTACATTAAAATCTGCCGGTGTTTGGGTAATAAAGCTGCCCAAATCTGATGCCCACCAATCTTCTACGGAAAACATCACAATGTGTTCTTGCCCTTCCGTGTCCATATAAAATGTTTTAGTACAGCCATTAATAATGAAGTTTGCACTATTACAAACATCACCTTGCTGCACGATATATTGATTTTTGAGATAGGTGCGAAGGGATGTTTTAGATAGCAGCAATGTTTCCTCTTCTAATGTGAGGGCGATGTATTTTTTAATGTAGTCTAAAAGAGGTTTTGTGCTCATTTATTTTCAGCTTATATCTAACGATTTTCGCTATAATCTTTTCTCAACGCGGGATGAACCACATGAATGCGAGGGCAACTTTTGTTCTGTGTTCTAATTTAATAAATTGTAGCAAACACTATTGTATTAATTATCAACGTGGCGTATTGGCTTTATTGCAAAGAGTTTTTACTCACCTTTTTTCTTAAATACCAAGTTGTTATTGGACGGTAATGCAATATTTCCAATTTCCATAGCGCTATTTAGGCCTTTTAAATATGTGTCAAATAATACAATTGAATTTTCCTCATTAAAGGTTTTGATATCTCTATTGAGTCCTGCAATATCATTATGACCCGTATTGTCACCTTCAACAAGAATTTGAATTCTCAACCCATCCTCATTCATTTGTTCATATCCTTGCAGTCTCCAATCTTCCTGGTTAATAGTCTCCATTCCGTTACTATCTTTTTCAGCTTCTCCAATGATCATTAATACTGCTGTTTGGTTTATTGTGCTAAATCCATTTGGGCTCTGTTTTATTCCAAATTGATCTGGTGAATATCCTGGTGGTGACATTGCATACACTGCCTTAATAGCTGGACATAAGTAGTTCCCATGATTCATATCCATGCCGGCAGATAAAAGGCCTTCCATTGCACCAGCTGAATGGCCAATATAACCTTGTTTAGTGCCATCTATGGAACCTAAAAAATTACCATAATCAATGGTGCCTTTTGCTATTTGATCAGAAAGAAATTGAATTTCCTCACCACGTAATTGTGCTATGTTTTCAATATTAGATCCTGCATTTCTATGGTCAATTTGAACTACGACATAGCCTTCAAGGACAAATTTGTTTGCATACGATAACAAGGCTCCGCGATCATCGCCTTGACCATTACCGCCTCTTGAAAGAATAATAACAAATGTTTGGTCGTCAAATGCTGTCGGATAAAAGACGCGATATGGAAGGTCTCCAAATGGAGCATTAAGAGTTCCATCATATTGTGCAATTGTGAATACGCTATCATCAATTTCTAGTGCTGTAGCATCGTCTTCTTGACAAGTAAATAAAGATAAAACTGTAAGAAAAAATATCATTCTATTCATCTTGGATTTTTGTCCTTAGACTTAAGAAACGGTCGTTAGTTTAATAATCATAAATCGATTGCATAAAAGCAGGAAGACTTTGTTTTGTAATGTTAATTGAAATGCGATGCTACCTCATTGCTTTTCTTTGATATTCGAAATATATCAACGTAAATCTGTTACGATCTCTTCAATTATTGCGGATTTAATTTAGTCTTCTGATTTTGGTGCATCTTTGTACTTACTAATATGACTAATTTCTTTACTGAAAACTGCTTCATAAAAAGTAAATGCTTCCTTACAGTTTCCGTTAAAGTAGATATATGGATTTACCATTATCATAAATAGCTGATTTAACAGTGTTCTTTTATTGGAGATAGGACTGAATTGTTTTGAATTATAGTAATTTGTGCATCATTCTTATTTACTTTTTTTAATCCACTTACCAAATTGAATTCCGACTAAAATTGCAGGTATAGTTCCAATTACTATAATCCAAAAGAATGGTTTGAATACGTAATCTTCAAAGGAATCCCAAAACCTATCATAAGGTTCGATTCCTTCTTGCACAAATCCAGTCCAACCAACAAGAAATGCAGTTATTATCAAAGTTAAAATTCCATATTTTATCCCAACTTTGCTGTCGTCTTTTTTCTTTATTAAGATTTCGTATCCGGCATTTCTTCCTGACCAGTATGCAAGGCCATAAAAAACACCAATTCCGATAACTATGTTTATCCAGTAGTTCCATTCAGTCATCCATCTTAAATTTCCTCCAGCAAGTAAAGTCATAAAGAAAAAAGCTATCAGAATGCCAACTGTTGCATATTGTAATGCTCTTTTAACTCCTATCTTTTTAGCTATTTCAGGCGTCATTTTACTTTTTTGGGATATGTTTGGTGTAAAAGGTCATTTTAATAGCTTTTATCCATTGTTATGCGTTTGTTTTATATCTTTTTATTCGGTCGGAATCGGTAGATTATGCATTTTTAGAAATGATAATTTATCCCAATACCCGCGTTGAAATTTGATTTTCCCTTTGACAACTTGAAAAAACCCACATCCTCTTAATCCCAAAGGATCTTTCCATTCTAAAATAGCCCATTCTCCATCCTCGAATATATTTTCAGGAATACAGGTCATATCCGCCGTGTTGAATTCGATCGAAAAGATTTCTTTAATGGCATTTCTTCCTTCAATTGGTTCGTTAGCCACCTGATGATTAATTGCATCCAAATGATATAGTTCTGCAATTTTTTCTGCATTTCCCTCATTGAATAATTCAATCCACTGCTCAATCAACTCCTTTGGTCTCATTTTTTTAGAAGGTATTTTATTTTTCGTTCAATTTTAATTGCTTCTTTATCAATTTTTTGATTTCAATTATTGGCACTTTCTGGTCGAACTTAATCTGTACGGTTTTTTTTCCTGTTTTGTAGCCCATATCACCAAGAGCTTTTCGGTCTTCTTCTTTTAGAGCATCTATTCCAAAACTAACATGTTTTTTAGCAACGTCAAATCCGGCCAGTATACCATTATACTTATATATTGGAACATTCCAACTTATTCCGCCTTCAGCTCTCGGAACTGTTGATTCTATCAATTCCTTCAGGACCTTCATAATTTGTTGGGATTCTTCCGGGGAAGTTTGGATATATTCATCAATAGTCTTTGGTTTTGAAGCTTTCATGTCATCTTTTTTAGCTTTAAATAGTGTTCTTTAGTAGGTGCATCAAACTTCTCTATAGCATATCGTAAAGTTACTCTGGGCATCGTTTTTGCGTATTTATCCAAAAAGCTTTTCAAACGCTTTTCATCTTTTTTTCCAGCTTCTCGAATCCAACTTCCTACAGCTTTATTTATCAATTCTTCCTTATCGTTTATCAAGATTTCTGCAATTTTAAAAGTGTCTTCCAGTTGTCTTTTTTTTATGAACGCATATGTACTAACGATCGCAGTCCTGCGCTCCCAAATTATGTCTGATTTTGCCAATTCATAAAGAACATCTCGAGGTTTGTCTATTAAATACTCCCCAATGATATTGTACGAACCTCTATCTACAAAATCCCAGTTATTTAATCTATCGTGTCTGGATAAATAAAGGTTAAAAAGCTCTTTTTTTGTCGATTCAGGCGTTTTTTTTGATTTTGCCTGAAAGTCCATTATACTAACTGCCCCCATCCTGATTTCATAATATTCATTGTCTAGGAGCTTGTTAATTTCGCTCAATGGCATTTCAATAAATTCTTTTGCAATCTTAAATACGTCGCCAAATTTTACTCCAAATGGCTTTGTGATTCCATCATTTCCTTTGAAGAATTTTTCAACGACATCCAATCGTTCTTCTGTCCTAAATTCCGATAATCGTTTTATAAAATCTTTTGCAGTCATTTTTAGCTTATAGGTCCATTCTTCTTTTGATTCTCAAGTTTCATTCTGCAACGTTTTTCAAATGCTTATTTCTATGGTACAGCATATATAAGGCATGTGGTAACATTAAAAACGTCATTCCAGAGAATGGTATCATAAAAACCCCAATTAATATGATAATGAGATATGTTCTAATAAAATTTCTAGGTATTTGTCCGTTTGTTTTTTCTACATAACTAACTATAATACCAAGTGGAATGAGTAATAGACCATAATAAAAAAACCAGAATGCTGCGAAATTCTCGTAGTTCATCTGTCCGTTTAGTAATGGAAACTCGAACAGTCCTTCGCTAATTTTAAAAAAGAATGTATCTACAAATCCTATAAATTGTTTCCCAAAAGCAAAGGGTGATATTCCTAACAGTGTATGGATAATTCCAAAAAAAATTAAAACTGTTCCGTTTGTTATTTTCATGTTTTGGTTATTGGGTTCTGGATTGCAATAGGGTTATTGTAAAGATACGGAACAGTTTAAGTTAGCACTCAAATCGCTACTACTTACCCAACAGTTTGGTTGGCAGTTATTTTTTCACGATTTCATGTAACTCCTTTATTTTCCAATCATCATTTTCATTAATAAATAGCTCAAACATAGCAGCATGACTTGCCCCAACAAGTATCATTATTCTTTCATCCGTATCCATTGTGTTTTTTTGAGCCAATGACCACATGTACAGGTTTCTCTTATACCATTCAGAAGTTAATAGTGGTCCATTAAAATCATCGGTATCGCCTGCTAACAACATTAAATTGTTGTGAAAGTAATTGGAAAACTTTCGCATTTCTGGTGTATTTAAGTAGTATGTAAGTTCTACTAGGGAAACCCCTGCTTCAATTTTGTTGTCAAAGTCAACAGTGATCTTAGTAATCCCATTTTGGATTTTTGACATTAGTTCGGTTTGGTTTGCTTCTTCGATATCTTTCATTACCTCGTTAAAGGGAAATGAAGTCGAATAATCAATACCATATACTTTCTCTATATCGTTTGCATGAGCTGCACGAAAAGCGAGTTGAAATATTTCATTTTGTAAATAAAAATCGGATAAACTATCATTTGTGAAGTACTGATTTTCTTGATACAGGGTGTACAATGAATCCAACTCGTTTTGCTCATTATAGGGCCATTCTACAAATATTTTAGTAGGGTTGTACTCCTGTATGCTTTTTGAAATCTGCTCCAATTCATTTTGCGATTCTTCACTCATAATATCGAATGACTTGGTCTTTGCTACATCAGCTCCTGGATTGTTGTAATGAAACGTTCCTATCAGTAGTACTTCCTTGTTTGCTTTAGTGGAATCTACATGATTTGATTGCGGTTTTGATTGTTTTCCGTCACAGCTAAAAAGTATAGTCGAAACTAGAAGCACTAATGTTTTGTTAGTCATACGGTTGTTTTAAATAAATAGGTACAAATTTGACATCATGATTTCGTTGTGGAATCATCCTCCTGAAGGTTCTGCGCCTTCATCATTCATCCAGTCGATCTCATTTATTTGTTCCATACTAATCTTAATTACACGCAACGTTTAGTATAAGAGTAGTGGCGTATAGATGCCATCGCTTTTTATATTACAATATACTTATTTAAAAGTAATAGCGGTTCGAGCTTGTACCCGAACCGCTATTGCTTTTATCCACAATAAGCCGTTATCTGTTATTTACTTGGACCTTTGTTTGTTTGATGGTTTTGCGATTTTGTTATCGTCAAGGCATACGTTTAGGTAAAATTCAAAGTCTTTTCTGTTATTAAATCCGACTTGATTTATACAACGGTAGCCTTTATATTCTTTGTTTTTCATCAACATGGTATTATAAGCCATCAGTAAAAATTATTGTTGTGAGTGAAGTCCCACTGTGTTGCCTTCTGTATCAATAAAAATGGATACAAAGCCGAATTCACCAATATTCATCTTGGGTTGCACAACTTTTCCACCAGCCTTTTCAATTCTTTGTTCTTCTGCAAGGTTGTCTTCGGTTTCAAAATAGATCACCGTATTGTTACTACTGGGAACAAAATTAGCTTTCTCTACCAATGCACCCGATATGTCAGAGCTTTCCGGGCTAAATGGAAAAAATGATTGCTTACCCCATTTAATGGGAGCATCAGTAAGCTTTATATTGAAAACTGTTTCGTAAAATTTTTTTGCTCGGTCTAAGTCTGCAACATTAAGATCAAACCAACCGACTGGATTTACATTTGCCATTTTAAATTGTTTTTAAGTTTCTGCACTATTGCTATGCAAATCTAGAATCAACCTAAACGGCAAAATTGTAAAAATGGGACAGGGCTATTCTTTGTCAAAAATCAAAGACAATTTTAAGTCGTCACCGAAAAACTCCTTTGGTGTCAATCCTGTAAATTCCTTGAATTCTTTTATAAAATGTGCTTGGTCAAAATATTCGTTTTCATAAGCCAAATCAGTTAGGCTTGTAAGTTCTTCATTTAGTAATGATTTCAAAGTTGTTTGAATTCTGATTGTTTTTGCAAGTTGCTTTGGACTTAACCCAATGGTTGAAGAAAATTTACGAGCTAATTGTCTTCTGTTGATATTTGTACGCTTTGAAAATTCATTTACAGAAAACTGCCCATTTGTATTGAAGATTGTTTCAACTGTTGAATTTACAATAATGTCAATAGTCTTTTTATCGGCTAATTCTTTAAGAAGAAAGGTCTCAATAATTTGAATTCTTTCAGAGGTATGGTTAGCGTTTAAGATTAGCTCACCAAGTTTTTTGCCTTTATCTCCAAATAATTTGTCTAATGGTACTGCAGTATTTTCCATTTCTTTAATTGGGATTGTCGCAAAAGGTAAAAATCCATTTGGTTTGAATTGAACAACAAAACTGCCCGTTACTCCAGTAGGTTCAATCACATAAGGCTTTGTCAATTGTCCAATTAAAAAGCATTTTGGTAAAACTGTAATGTCTCCACTTTTTGAATGGTGCTTATAAGTGTGACCATAATGAAAAATTAATTTCATTGTTCCATCTGGTACGATGGTGTTTTTAAGAGGAACTTTTTCCTTTTCTCCGTCCAATGTCCAATACCGTTTGACAAAGGCTGTTAGTTTGATATTCGGCTTATATGTTTTCGGATTTAACTCCATTATCAATTTTTATGAAGTGTCTCTTGCATAATGGCGGCTAAAGTATTCGTATTTGATTCCTATGTAAGGAATCAGTAATAATTAAAAGTAGTAAATATTCTTTGAAGAAGAGCAGCTATAAATTCTACACGTTGTTGGTAGTTATTTTTTTAATTCCGTTCAAAGACAATTATATTTTTTCAGTGGTAATGAACTATAACCGTCGTTGGGTACAGTTATGTACATTTTATTCCTTCCGTAATTTTAGTCAATCCGTTATCCCAAATCGTTTTTCTTTTGCTGTAGCCTGTAATGGATATAGAAAAAATCGATTCATACTATTACAAACACTACTAATTTTGCCTTGGAAAAATTGAATTTCCACCTAAAAACTTAAAACCAATAAATCCTCGTACAATAAGATTTTTGTTAGTATCTAATCTTAGAGTTCCCGGAAAAACATTCCTTGCGTACATTGGGGAATGAAGCTTACCTTCTTTCCAAGTTTTATCATCCTGATCGAATACGAAATTCTTAAATACTATAAAACCAATGCCTTCACTTCCATCGGGTTCGTCTGGTGCTGAATGTATAATACCAAAATATTGACCATTCTCTTTATAAACTTTAACTGTTCTTGATTTGTCAGGATTTACATATATCCCAAGAATGTCATCAGCAGATACCTGCCTATTTATATAATATCGATTACCGCATCCGATAAGAATTACGACTACGACCAACAATAAAAGCAGCAAATATTTAATTTCTCCCATCATTCTACTCTTGTAAAAGTCGCAGTTTTCCCCAATAATGATACTCCAATATAACCTCTCATTTTTAGTATCTTCCCGTTCTCCTTGAGCCATAATTTCCCAGAATAAGTCCCGCCGTTTTCAATAGAATAGATTTCTCCATTTACCCATTTATTGTTTTTATAAATAAAATCTTTCATGAAGACAATTCCGATAACACTCCTATTTTGAAGATTTTTATCAGAATTTTCCGTATCCAAACGAGCATCTTTTCTCCAAATAATTTTACCAAAATATATGTTGTCTTTTTTAAATATTTCTATTTTTCCTTCTTTAGTTTCTGTCCAGTATTCTCCAATTATGTTATCTCCCTCAGATTGTGAAAAAGAAAAAGTTGTAAAAAGGATAAATGTTATTATTGTTACTAGTGTTTTCATATTTTTTATTACGATTTTAGTTCTTTAACTCCTTGTTGAAAATCAATTACATTTTTATATCCTAATTGATCTCTTGCTTTTTGATCAGACACTGAAAATTCAGTACCCATTAATCGAATCATTAATGGCATCACTGGTGGTCTTGATTTGAGCCTCAAGATTTTCCATATTCCGCCAAATAAGTGAGCAAAAAATAGTGCGACATTTCTAGGAAGTTCCTTATCTCCAGGGTCAAGTCCTTCGGCATTTAATATTGCAGTGAAGGTTTTCTTGACCGATCTTCTATCTCCATCTGTCACAAAGTAGGCTTCTCCACCTTTTTCTGACTTAAAGGCAGCTATTACTGCACTTGCCAAGTTTTTAACATGAATGGTAGATAATATTTGATGACCGCCACCAATCCACCTCCATTTGCCATTTTTTACGTTTTCTAATAAATCATCATAATGATGGTTATTTGGTCCCCAAATAGCTGGTGGACGAAGAGAAATGGTTTTAAATGATGTGGTATTTGCCGCTAAAACTGCCTTCTCAGCTATCGCTTTTGTTTTTGGGTATAATGCTTTTGGTAGCTTTTTACCCGCATCCTTTTCAGATAAATTTATGATTGGTGAACCTGGAACCACAGGTGCTGCACTGATATAAATGAACTTCTCAATACCATTTTCTTTTGATTTTTTAAGCAAATCCTTGGTGGCATTCACATTGATTTTGTAGAAAAGCTCTTTATCATAGGTCAAGTCCATATGAGCTGCTGAATGCAGCACATAATCACATCCTTTTAACGCATGCTCCGTATTTTTAGATAGCGTTGTTAAGTCATCTACTATGGGAATAGCACCCATTGATTTTATTTTACTCGCAGATTTTGGGCTTCTTGCTAGCGCAAGAATCTCAAATCCATTTTCGATAAGTATTGGAATAATACTTTGTCCTACAAATCCAGAACCCCCTGTTACAAATATTTTCATATTGCAAAACTAGAGCGAATGGCAGTGACCAGATTAGCTGTATAGGTCGTTTGATTAGACCTGTAAGACGTTTTTAATTGAATGTGGAGGGAACAGTGCCAAATATTTTCTTAAAGGCACTTGTAAATTTTGAGGGATGCGAATAGCCTAGTTCATAACTTAACTCACTTGCAGATTTACGTTTACTCTCTAATTCAGTTTTGGCATAATCAAATTTAATCTTTTGATGGTATTGGATAGGCGCTTTTCCAAACACTTGTTTGAAAGTAGTTTTAAACTTAGTAGTTCCCATTCCGGCGATTTCTGCTAGTTCTTTAACTGAAGGAACAGTATGAGCAACAGGATTTCTTAAGTAGGCAGAAGCTATGAAAAGCCCTTTAACATCTGAAGGATGCAGATGCTCGTAAGTTGTAGAAAGTTCTCTGCCTTTCAGTTTATCAAGAATATCAGCTAAAAATTGCATCAAAAAGGCGTTCGCTCTTATTCTATTGTCCTTAAACTTTATAATGTTCATTAAGGCATTTTCCATAGCATAGTTTAGGTCTTCATAGATAATTGCTTTTTTAGAATTTTTCAATTTGAAAATCTTGTCACCTTCATATTCTTTGAAAAAATCTGTATGAACCCGTATTAAAACGATCTCAAAATCGGAGTTTTTGGGATTGGAACTAAATACATGTGTATCGCGTGTATAAAATAATATCCCTGAGGGGAGAAATTTCTGAAAGTTAATTTTTTGATTGTTAACAGTTTTTTCGATAGCAGACTTAGAAAGATTGATGTTAAAGAGTAACCATTCACTATTTCTTGGATTGGTTGATCGTAATTCAACAATTTCCGAGACAGTACATTTTAAATGGTAAAATTCTATTTGATTTGGAAACTGATATAATGCTATTTGCCCGTTACCAAAGTTGGGTGGTAATACCAGTGTGTTATCGATGACTTCCGTTTTCAGTTGTTCTGAAAACTGATTTAGAATGTTATTTCTAATATCTATTTTGAAATTCATTTCTAATGGTGTCCTATGGGCTTATATATCCCCAAGTTATTGGTTTTAAGTTATTACTTTTTAATTATACCATGTTGTAATTCGTTTTTGTCAATATTTTCTTTCTAAATAATTCCAAACTTCGTTTCCAAGTTTTTCTCCATGCATAGAATTTGTAAATAGTACATACCCAAATCTTTTATGTGTATCCATTAAATAATAGCAAGTAAAGCCATCATTTGTCCCACCATGTAAATAAGTATTGCGATATTCTTCATTGTCTATGGTTACAAAACCTAATGTGTAATATATATCAATACCTGAAGAGGTGGTATACATTTTTGAATGACGCTTTAATATTTCGGAATAACTACTTTCTGTTAGAATTTTCTTGTCCATTACGCCAATCATCCATTTAGAAAAATCAAGAGATTCAGACCTTATGGAAGAAGGGGCAACGAATTTACCTTTACCCTTTTTATACCAATAGTCATTTTTCCAATCTATCCATATTCCTTCATTATTATAAGGCTCAGCTTTGTGTTCAAGAGCATAGTCATTTTCAATGAAAGTAGTATTTACCATACCCAAAGGCTTGGCAATCTTTTTCTGAAAGGCGATTTCTAAATTATTCCAATCATCTCCTTCAATATGTTTTAAAACCATCGCTAAGTACTGATACCCTTCTCCAGAATATTCATAACTGGTTCCTGGATCAAACTTTATTTTTAGTTTTCTATCCTCTTCATTTTCTCTCCAATTTGGGAATCCAGATCGATGGCTCAAAACCATTCTCGCCGTTATTTTTTTATACCGCTCATCATGCGCTATATCTGGATAAGACCAGTAATGATATAAGGGTTTGTCTAAATCCAATTTCCCATCTTCAACGTAGGTCATGACAAAGGTTGAAAAAACGGATTTGGACATAGATGCACCTTCAAAAATAGTGTTGCTAGTAACCGGTAGTTTTTTTTCAAGGTTTGCATATCCGAATGTTTGATGGTACACTACCTTACTATCGTTAATTACTGCAATTGAAAGTCCAGGAATATTAAGCGAGTCCATTCGTAATTTAATGAATTCATTTATCGAATCAGTCGAAACTTCATATCCCGCAAGGTTCGTTATTTTCTTTTGAGAATAACAACTGGTGAATGAGACGGATAAGAATAATAGACAAGATAATTTAATCAAGCTTCTTTTATTTTGCACAGGTAAGTTTTTTTTAGGTGTGTTCATAATATCCAATACCATTTGTTATAATTGTAAATCCAGTATTTTCATAATTTCATAAAGTCTAATATTTGAAGCCAGTTAATTTTTACTAACTCTACAGCCTCTTTAATTTTCCCATTTTCTATATATTCAATGATAAGATGATGGTGATGTTTTGAATTCTTATGAAATTGTTGATGTTTCATGAATTCAACTTCATAGAAAAATATTCTTGTTTTTAAGTCAAGTAAAATTTGTTGTGCTGTTTGATTATCATATTCCGAGGTTAGGATGTTATGGAACTTAATATCCGCATTAATTCGGTCGATAGCGCTTTTTGCATTTTCAATCTCCTTTTGTTGTTTTTTTAGTTTTGTGATTGTTGATTTAGAATAAACAGAATTTTCAATGGCTAAGGCTTCTAGGTTGGCAACGAGTTGGTATAAATTTTTGGCTTTTGAGTCATTTAATTCTGGAATAATAAAACCACGATTTGGTATATATTTAATGATTCTTGAATATTCTAATTGAGTTAAAGCTTCTCTGATTGGTGTAACACTTACCTCTAGCTCTCTTGCAATTGATGCAAGTGATAAGGAATTTCCTGCTAATAATTCCCCAGTTTTCATTTTATCAAGAAGTAATTTTCTTACTTGGTCTCGATAGGTAATTTTTTGAATCATGAGGTAAAAATAATATATCGTATACGATTTTTAAAATGAATAGGAAAAAATCTGAAGTCGTTTTCAAAATGGATTCGCTTTAGCTGTTCCGAGCGAAACGAACACACGACAGTTGCAAAGCAGACTAGCTAATGTGCTTGAACGGCCTTGTATATGGGTACTAGCGGATTAATTGTTATTATTTTTATCCGTTGTCGGCATTCGTTTTCTCTAGTCTGTTGTATACATTAGGATTGTGTTTTTCTAAATAAAATTCAGGATTAGGTAATTCCGTAAACCCATACTTTTTGTAAAGCCATTCAGCCGTATTAGTTAATAAAATCCAGCGTCTTAATCCTTGAAGATTTGGGTGTCCCATTATTTCATTCATAAGCCAATTACTCAATCCCTTTCCTCTATATTCTTTTAGAATATAAACATCTCCTAAATAAGCAATAGTAGAATAATCTGAAATTATTCTAGCAAAGCCAATTTGCTCGTTTTGGTAATAAAGTCCAAAATTTAAAGAGTTTTCAATGGATGTTTTTAAGGTATTGATTGGAATTCCATTAGCCCAATCAGTTTCGTTTGCAAGGAATTTGTGAATGCTCAAAATATCTAATTTATCCTTGTCAGTTGAAATGGTATAGTCATTTCTATGTATCTCCCTAATTTCCAATTTGGTTTTCTTAATTAATGTGAACGGTCCTATATAGCCGTAAGTTATTAGTTTTAAGTTATTACTTTTGGGTTATATATTGTTAGCAAGCGTTATTGGTTTGATTTAGATATGTCTTGAGCTTTTCGAAAATATTTTTTAGACATTCGCTCATTATTCTCCCCTTTATACGTATTTCCTATTCCGTTTAAAGCTCTTACAGAATTTGGATTTTTCTCTGTTATTTCAAAGAATAATTCCTTAGCCTTGGCAAATTGCTTATGCTCTAAATAGAATTCTGCAATTGAACAGGCTCTGTTTTCTCGTAGTCTTTTGATGTATCCTGTTGGTTTGAACTCATTAACTAACTTTTCAAATTGTTCAAGGCTATTCGCCCGCATGGCATTTCTGGTGATGCTAAACATGGTCCAATCGCTTAAATCACTTGAAAAACCATATTTCAAGGCTCTTTTCTTGTAATAGTCATACACAAAATTTAACCCTCCAGCCTTTATAAATTCTTCCAAGCTGTTGAATTGTAACTCAGGGTAAAAATCAAAATGCCTCTTTAAGCCTCGATATAAGGTTGTAAACGGGGTCGATCTATGCTCTTCTCCCTGTAATTCTTCAAAGCTCCAGTTAAAAGTGTTAGGAGCTTTTTCAGAAAGGAGCTTATTTAATTCACGAGTTCCCTCTTTGACAACCCCTTCATTGGTTTCCGATGTAAAGCATAGAAGTTTACTGAAAGTTGTATTTTTTCTTAATAAGCTGTCAACTTTATCAACTTTCTGATGTAAAGGAAAAGGACTTGCTGCTATATATGAATCAAACAAATTTGGTTCAGTTACCATGGTTTCCAAAACAAAACCACCTGCATAAGCCCAACCAAATAACATTCTATTTTTGGAAGTTCTGTATTGTGAGTCTATATATTCAATAACTTCATTTTTTATAAAATTCAAGTAGTTCATTGAATTGGCACTATAGTTTCTATTTCTATCGGAAGACAATTTGGATATTCCCACAATGATAAATTCAGGTGATTGTTTAAATTCTACGAATGTCTTTTGAAGACTCACTCCATGTAAAAAATACCGTTGTCCATCTAAAATATATAGCACTGGAAACTTTTTTTCCGAACTCGAATAACTTTTGGGCAAGAATACTTGAATTTCTCTTTCTTGATTTAAAACATTCGATTTAATTAGGATTGTTGAACCGACTATATTGCTCTCAGTATTAATTTGCGCATTGACAGTGAAACAACAGAATAATAAGAATGTGAAGAATAAAATTTTTGTCTTCATGTTTTTAATGCACTTGAACAATTCGGCTATGATTTCGTTGTGAATCAACCTATTTAAAAGTAGTAATTTTAATTATAGTAGAGTAGAGTAGTAGCAATGGATTATAGCCATCGTTGTAATGCGTTTTCTAGTCTTTTACTTTTAATTCAGAATATAGGTCAAATACATTTTTTATTTGTTCAGTTATTTCCTTGGGCAGGGTTGCTGTCCTATTTCCATTTTTTCCGGTAAATTCGATTGTAATAGTTCCTTGGTGGTTACTTACTGATTTGAATAAGTCGATAAAATTTTTGGTATTACTTTCTATGGTACAGGACTCAAAACCATTGTCTCTCGATTTAACTCCGCTCAAATAATATTCAAACTGGGTATCATCAAATTTTAGCGCAGCTTTTTCAATATAGAGTAATTTGCCGTTTGTATAATTGACAAATTCCAAAAACATATTGCTGTTTTCATTTATGTATATATAAAGATACATTCCTGTTTTGTTGTTATTCAATACTTTTTTGAAATCCCCATTCGGTTCGATAAAATATGTATTATTGACTTTTTCAAATGCCAAATCTTTTGAATTGGCTATACTGTCATTGATGCGTGACACATCGACTTTTGGTATTTCGAAATATTCTAAACGCTCCAGATATTCTTTATGATCGTTTATTTTATTGATAAACTCTTTTTTTGTGGCCATTTCTAATATCCCATTGAGCATTTTAACTGAAGCATCTCTTCTATCACTCATGGGAGCACTTAATTTTTTTTGAATTGAACTATAAGTGATTTCAGCCAATCTCTGATTGTTTTTTTTCTGTCCAAGTACTACAACAGGAATTAATATTAGAAGAATTAATAAGTGTGATTTAGTCATAATAATGCTATTTCATTTAAGGGTTTTATTAAATCAATTAGTGTTGCAAAATGCATCGGCTTAAAGGGAATATGTGTTAATGGATTTGTATAACGATCCGTTGCAGATTTCTAGGTATCTAAGTTAATTAAAAACGATGGAGGAGGGGCTTAAAAGGGTTTTTCGCAGCGGAAAATCCGATGCAATGGTGGTTACTGGCTGTTGTCTGTAGTTATTTTATCAGCTTCCTGGTAATTTTTCACCTTTAGCTGAAAGCTCCACAAGTTTTTTTATTCTACTTTCTCTGGTTTTCTCAGCTTTAGCCAATTTAATCCATCGCAATACAAACCTTTTACTTGAAGGATTGATTGCGTTGAAAAACTCCGCAGCACCATCTAGTTTTGAAAGTTCTTCAGATAAATCCTCTGGAACAATCAAGTTATCAATGTCATCCATAAAGTTCCAAAGTCCGTTCGATTTTGATATCTCGATAGCTTTTAATCCAGATTCGTGCATCCTTCCTTCATCTATTAGCTTTACTGCTCTTTCTTTGTATGTTTTCGCCCAATGCCCAACTTTCCTTTGCGATATTAACTGCATGGTTTTTTTGTCGTCAAGCTTTCGTCTAATTCCGTCAATCCATCCAAAACAAATTAATTCGTCGAGCACTTCCCATCTTGAAACATACTTTTCTGGGTAACTTTTCTTGTACGTTACAAGCCAAACACTTTCAGGCTGAGTATGATTCTTCAACAGCCAAGATCTTAGTTCCTTCTGAGAAGAAATTTCAACTTGTCGGAAATTCTCAGTTTTAATCATTTGATATAATTACAATAACAATTTGGTTATGGTTTCATTACGGAATCGCCTGAAAAGACTATTCTGAGAAACTCCAGTAATCTTTACAAGATAAGAATTTCAGTTAGGGAAATTCTGCTAATGAATTATCGTCATTGTTGGCAAATACTTGTATCAAAAATAGTTGAAGAACAACTCAACAAAAACTCCAAGGACAAGACTTAATATGGCTATCAAACGAGATAAACGTTTTAATTCAAATGGGTTTGCAAATGCTAGCCAGATACATAACAGACCACAAATCGATAAAATTATCGGTCCGTGTAGAGGTACAATGCTCTCGAAAAGGCCTAATTGGTCAAAGAGCGGGTCTAGCAAGGCGGTAAACCCAAAAAGGGCTAAAGCGAAATTTGTTTTTTTATGCCCTATTAAAAAGTAGTAACCTGCTATTAAAAGTTCAACGCTTATGGCCAAAGGACCAAACTGATTGTAATATTCCCTTTTAAAGTATGCCTCAAATCCTTGAGGAAATTCAATCCTTAATATAAAGGCAATGCTTAAAGCAACACCAATAGCCAAAAGTACTATTGAAATAGTTTTTCTTTTGTTCATAAGGTCTTTCCAAATGTTGGCTAATGGTTTCGGCTGTGATTTTGGTGTGGAGCAAAATCACAATGAGTTATAGTCATTGTTATCAGTAATTTTTATCTAAATATTCCTATTATGTTATTAATTATTCCACTACGAGATGACATTTCATGTTCTTCTCTAGTTTGCGTCCAAATTTCACCATTTCCTCTAATAGAATATAAATAACCTTCCCCGCTTCTAACTAGTTCTTTAAATCCAGAAGAAACTGTTTTTACTTCTAAATTACTGTCAAATGCAACTAGGTAATCTTCGTCAACCAAGTATTCTTTTTCTGGATTTAGTTTTTGATTAATTATTTTCCCATAACCGATTAGAAATAATTTTCCATTTCCACTAGCTTTCATTTTTAAGCCATCATTAAGTGTAGTCTTCCAATCTTTATTAATTATTTTCAAATCTATTTCATTTGTTCTAGCAAAGTGAGCGTTTGGTTCGATAATTACTTCTTTGTTTTCATTAATTTCAATTTCAAATA
Source organism: Spongiivirga sp. MCCC 1A20706 (assembly GCF_046524175.1). Classification (NCBI taxonomy): domain Bacteria; kingdom Pseudomonadati; phylum Bacteroidota; class Flavobacteriia; order Flavobacteriales; family Flavobacteriaceae; genus Spongiivirga; species Spongiivirga sp. MCCC 1A20706. The sequence goes on along the minus strand of NZ_JBEFZF010000005.1, from coordinate 93,017 downwards.
TTTCTCCGTTTTTGTCAGGTGAAAAAATCATCTCAATTTTTTCTTTAGCCTTATATATGTTATACGCTAAACTTTTTCCTCCAAATAATTTCCCAATCCAGTTGTTAAAGGTTTTTGCCTCAAATTTTGTCTTTAATTCATAGTTTCCATCAGATAAAATCATTGCACCCCTTTCAACTATTATCTGCTCAGATTCATTTAGTTCAATTCTTAAATATGAGTTTGGGTATTCTGATATGGTGGTTTTCATAAATTACTTACAACGGTTTGGCTATGACCTGTTGCTGATTAGTGCAAGCAACGGCCAAGAGGTTTTATTCAAAACTAAGATAAAGAATTAGATCAAGCTTTGGTGGACAATTGGTTATAGCTGTTGTTGGGTGCCGTTTTTAATTATCTTTAAATAAGATAGATATAGCTTTCCGCGCGACCTTAATATTCTCTCCGTTGACCCTGTCGTCGTCATTTCCATTTTCAATTTCCCTTTCTCCCACGACTATCTTTAAATCTTTTTTTGTGTCCAAAAATGTGAACTTTCGTGTGGAATTGACATAAATGATTCCGGCCAAGTATACTTTTCCAATCCCCCAGGCTCTCACAGATTTGTTTTGAAAAAAAACTTCAAAATAATGATGGTCACTATTTACGAATTTTGCTATGGAATAGTCTTTATTAGTCGCATTCGGTTTATTAAACTCAGAATTTGTTAGATGCTCAAGCATAGCATTTGTACGTACATAGAGATTTTCACCATCTGACACGGCGAATGCGTCTTTAATTTTATTGCCGTCGCCATCTTTTATTCTGAATGTGGTGATGATCATATTCTTGCCTTGCTTTGCAGAGATTGAATTTTCTATGCTAGGTTTTCTGTTAATAAAATCCTGAAAGGTGCTGTAAACCCCTTGAGGATACACTACCTTATTATTTTGACCGTAAATAAAAAATAGCTTTAGTAAAAGTAAAAAGGTTAAAACTCTCTTCATTCATTTTTTAATTAATCTGCTCTAAATGTTGCACAACAGCATGTATATGATTAGTTCCGGAAAAGGAGGTAAGTCCCTTTCCGCAATGAAAAACTGCAGCAATTAATAATATATGTTGTTAGCAGCCGCTGTTTCATTTTAGGTATTTTATAATAATTCCAATTTGTCCCAAATGATAAGCATCGTGTTGTAGCATTCCATTTAATAACCATTTATAGGTGTAGTAGCCTTTAAAGTCTGTATCAAAGTATTCTTGATCAAGGAAATCATCTGTTTTGTTTCTTAATAATGCTATTAATTCAGATTGAGTTTTGTCGTATGAAGACTTGATCTGGTCCCAACCGATGAGCTTAAGTTTATCATTGTCCAACCAGTTTTCCTCACAATCATCGGTTTTACTTCCTTTTCCAGTTTTGATCTTCAAAATTGCTTCGCTTCGCCAAAGGGTCAGATGACTCATTATTTCCGCAACACTATGTAAATCTTTAATTGGTCTTTTGAAATATTCATCTTCCTTTACTTGATCTAACTTTTTTTGAAAAGTACTCCCAATCCAAGGTTTTCCGTGTTGGATTTCTTCTAATTGATCAATTATATTTTCAATAATTTTATTCATTTAGTTGCTGCTATTGTTTGCATCCGGAATAAATCCGATGGATTTTTCCGTTAGAACTAAAGATAACTAATTGCATGGAATTTCCATTTGGAAATTCTGCCACAATGAATTACAGCCGTTGTTGGCGGTAGTTATTTTAATAAGCTTCTATTGAGTCATAGCACCTATTCCGTAACCACAAATTGCCAAGATATACCGTATTTGTCTTCGCACCATCCAAACTTCTTACCAAAACCATAATCGCCTTCACCCTTATAATTATCCAGTGGGACCATTATCTGACCTCCATTTGAGGAAAGTTTTTCAAAAAGAGTTTGTATTAAGTTATCAGAACTGTCACTTATAAAAATTGAGACTCCAGGTGTAAATGACCAAGTATGATTGTAATTACTTTCAGAAACCATATAATCAGTTCCATTCAACGAGAATATTCCAAATTTAATGAGTTCGGCCGTGCCTCCTGCTTCTCCTTCCGAATACTTTGTAATGCTTTTAATTTCTGAATTCGGGAATATGGAAGTGTAAAAGCTAATTGCTTCTTCAGCCTTTCCGCATTGGTCACCTACAAATGTTAGAAATGTTGTTGTTTTCATACTTTTTTTGTTCAATTAGTTCTTAGACTTTTTAATTACACAGCGAAAGCCTAGAGAAGCTGTCCAAAAGTTTTCAGACTCAAATACACCTCTTTCTGATAATCGATGCTGTTCTGGTGAATAAGCCCAAGTTCCACCTCTTACGATTTTACTTTTCCTCTTTAGAGAGTCGGGTGGGTTTGTATCGATACTATAATTGTATCTACTGTAATAGAAGTCGTCATAACACCATTCCCAGACATTTCCTGACATATCATAAAGGTTATAACCGTTAGGAGGGAAAGAACCAACTGGTGAATAAGTGGCATAATGGTCAATATAATCATTAAAAATGCTCATCTTGGAATAAATAGCTTTAGTTGTAATATCAGGACCATTGGTTTGAGGAACTCCATCGATAACCGGTATCCATTTATTTCCCCAAGTGAACAATTGATTTTCCAAACCTGCTCTAGCTGCATATTCCCATTCAGCTTCTGTTGGCAATCGTCCCCCCATGCATTCACAATATTTTTGAGCGTCTTTCCAACTAACTTGTGCGACCGGATAATTATCAGGAACAGTTAATCCTGGCATTAACGGATTTTTCCAAGTCACTCCTGAAGTCCAAACCCAATCGTTTATCTCATTTTGAAAAATACGCCCTTTATTTTTTAATTGGGACTCGGGAGTATAATTAAAATTCTCAGTAAATTTTCTAAAAGAACCAACCGTTATTTCTGTGGATGTAATCCAAAATCCTTCTTTAATTTGTACTTTTCGCCTTGGCAGTTCTTCCTTCCAGCACAAGCTATCTCCGGGAATACAGCCCATCAAAAATTCTCCTTGAGGTATGAATGAGTATTCAAGACCGCCGACAAAAAAACCTTCTTCTTTTTCATGGCAAGAAATCACCAAGGAAATAATTAAAATAATGGATATTAAAAATATTTTATTGCTGTATTGGTAATACATACTTCAATTAAGTATTAAAATTTGAATTTAATCCAAATACCTTATTGCTGCCTACGGTTTCGTATAACCGTTAGTTACTGGTTTTAAGTTAGTTATTCTCGTGTTGATACAGAACTCTCAATTACGAGTGGATTTGGACGTATTCAAATCCGCTATAATTGAGGATATGCATTGTTGTAAAATGTTTTTATTCAGTATCTTATCGTCAAATTTAGTTCTTTAAATTCTATTACTTTCAGTTGACTGTTAGTGTCAAATTCAAGAGTTAAATGATTTCGCTGACCATTTTTGAAATCAATATTTTCAGCACTTTCAAAGTAGCTTTTAAATTCGTTGTCGCTCTTATTTAGTGGTACTTCTACTTCAAATTCCGCTTGAGTGAGTTTTCGTATACCATTATTGTGATCTGTTGGTTCATTATAGGCTTTTTTTTTATCACGATATGGAAGTCTGAAAGTCCAAGGTAAATATGGTTTTTTTTCGTTTGTAATCATATCAATTGACATTCCTTTTGGAAAGTAATTCGGTTGATAAACCTCGCTTTGCTCAAAAAGCTTGTCGGTCAATTTTGAGTTGACTAAACATAATCCAAAAGGTGAATTATTATTCTTTTCAAATTGAGAACGCTCCCAAAGTGTTGTTTTAGCGGTCAATTCATTTCGGATTTCACTTTCGTCAATGACCCATAAAATTTCAAGAAAAAAATTCTCAAAATAAAACTTGCGGTTTGTTGTACCTTGTCCTGGATGAATTCGACTACTTCCTTCGGTCAACCCAAACTCAACTAATTTATCTGCCTCTTTTCCGCCATTGTTTGAAAATATAAATATGTGGTCTATTTCCATATTTGTTGATTGGTTCAAATGTTTTACAACGGGTTAGGGTATAAGCAGTAGCGGGTTTAATAAAATCCCTTTTCAAATTTCAATATACTCTAATTAAATAAAAAAAACGGTTTGAGTGCTAACTCAAACCGCTATTACTTATACACGATGTTGACGTGTTGTTTACCTTTTGTGTTCCGGACTGTCAAATCCTGCTTTACATCCTGCTTGCCATTCATCAGGTTGGTTTCCAAAAGCAGGAATACCTCCCTGGTCTTTTAACATTCTTGCCAAGTGTAAACAGTTCCATACCAAGAAGGTGGTATTTCTATTTGTGAAATCATTTTCAGGCCCTCCTGAACCTTCATCCATATAAGATGGACCTGGTCCAGCTTCTCCCATCCAGCCTGCGTCAGCTTGTGGAGGGACAGTATAGCCTATATGAGATAAAGAAAATAAGATATTCATTGCACAATGTTTTACACCATCTTCATTACCGGTAATCAAAGTGGCTCCAACTTTATCATAGTCTCTGTACTGACCTTTTTCGTTGAATTGATGCGTATAACCATACATTCTTTCTAATGTTCTATTACAAACAGATGATTTTTCTCCAAGCCATACTGAGGTGCAAAGGATTAAAATATCACAATCGTCCACCTCTTTTTGTATAATAGGCCAATCATCCTTATCCCATTCTGGAGTTTTAGACATATCAAGACCTAAACCCGCAGGAATATCATAGTCAACAGGTCTAATAATTTTGGTAGCAGCTCCAACCGATTCAAAAATTGCTTGCGCTTTTTTTATCAGTCCTTCTGTATGCGATAGTACTGGAGTTCTGTTTAAAGTACAATTAAGAAACAAAACTTTTAAATCATCATATTTTGCTGGGGCATTCTTAACATATTTTTTCGTTAGTTTATTTAACTGTTCGCTCATTTTCTCACGATTTTAAAATTTAGTAATTCAAAAATAAGCGCTACAATGAAGCTAGGCATTCGTATAGATGAAGAAATGATATTATTTTCTTCTGGCTATTTCACTTCTAATAGAACTCAAGGTTTGTGGAGAAATTCCGAGGTAAGAGGCAATCATTTTTTGAGGCACCCTGATTGGCAGCTCTGGATAAATTTCTAAAAAATATGCATATCTATCAATAGCAGGAGCTCCCATTAACATAAGAACTCTACGTTGAAGTCGTCCAATTCGTCTAGAAAGTAGTTGGTTAAAAATTACCGTGTGTTCTTTTGATAAAATAGTTAACAACTGCTCCTTATCAAAAAGAATAACCTCACAGTCTTCTAGACAATCAATGTACAATTGTGTGGATTGATGATATTCCATAGCTTCAATATCACCTATTATGTAGCCCTTAGAGGCAAACATATAGATATGTTCTTTTCCATTACTGTCAATAATGTAACTTCTAAGAATACCTTTTTTTACATAAATACTAGGAGTCGCAGAACTTTCTGCTTGCTGGATAATGTGACCTTTTTTAAAAGTCCTTGCTTTAACATTCGAATGGGAATTCAGTATATCTTCTATATTTATCATTTTTCTTAATACACGCCAACTGGTTTGTATAACGCCGGTTGTGGCGATACTTATGGAAAGTTAATTAAAAAATGGGATTTTATGTTAGGAGAGAAGTTCCATTTTTATTTATTCTTTAGGCAATGTTTTATATACGGTGTTGGCAATAGTTTTTATTTGTACTTTTTTCTTTTACGTTTTATATTCGTTACATAATTTTCCAATTCAGCACCAATTTCATTCAACAATTCTAATTCATTTTTACCTGAACCAGGATAATTATATTTTGTCATGATGTGTGAAATTATTTTTTTTCCAACCTTATCATATTTGTCTACAGCAATTCGGATCAAATGGTTTATCAGTTCTAAATAATTAGGTATTTCAATTTTCTCAAAACTGTGTCTTCTTTGTAAAGCTACTTTTATTCCCCAAGTATTAGTTTTTGGATAGACTTGAAAATAAGCTTTTCCAAATTCATGTTCGGTTTGTCCTCTATGAGCTACGAAATTATGTCTCATATTCATAAGATTTAAATGTAGTTTTTTTAAGTTTTCATTTTCAGAGCTAAATAAATCAGATTGTAACTTAGGAGATTTTGTAGACGAGCTATCGGTAAAGCATTTTCCATATAGAATTATAACAGTTGTAAATAAAGAAGTCTGAACAATTTCACTATTGATTTCTTGTAATTGCAACAATGCTTCTTTACAGGTTTTTAAATCAAGTATAATGCTATGATATGCGATGTTTTTCCTTTCTAGATGTTCAGGAATCTTAAAAATAAAACTATCGTTATTTTCTTTTTGACTTCTTAAATGACGGATTATTTTTTCTTCTTTTTCGTTACTCATCTAAATTATTGCCAAAGGTCTCGTATAACCGTCAGTTACGGGTTTTAAGTTACTATTTTTCGGTTAAGAACTAGCGCTCGCAATTCCGAGTGGATTCGGACGTAGTCGAATCCGCCGTAATTGCGATTATACATTGTTGTAAAACGTTTCTTATCCAAATTGCCACCACTTTTTTTTCTTTATCAGTTTATTAATCGAAAAGGATTTTGTTATTCCGTTCATCTTTTCATGTTCTAGTTGTTTGTCCATCGGTTCGATAATATTTTGCCAACCTGCCGAAAAACTCGCGTGTATTTCACTTCCATTAGGTGTGTATTTCACTTCGACTGGAATTTCGCCAACGTTCTCAAACAACTCTGAAAATTCTTTTTTAAATTGCTTGGGTAAATACCAAGTTACTTTCGGTTCATTTTTCCAATGTCCAAAACTTGCAACTAAAACATTACACTTTTTAAAGTCCAAAATTGTTGGCTTTTCAGCTTGGTTTATTCGTGTAGTAACAATTAAATTATATCCAAAACCTGTTTCCAAGTCAGATTCTAAAACTATTCCACCACCATAATTTCCGTTTTCTAATCTGAATGTTAAACAAGTTCCTTTTTTAAAAATCGGCTCTTTTTTTACAATTCGTTTGCGTGCTTTTGGTTTTGCTTTTTCTGATTCTAATTTTACTAAAAATTTATCAAGGACAATTTTTCTTTTTTTAATGTCCGATTCACTTGCATCAAGTTCTTTCCACAATTTTAAATCAGATTCACTTTCTATTATTCCACGAATTTTTTCTAAAATGTCATTCGATAAACTTTTCGTTTCCCAGAGAGCCAAAGCCAAAGCAAACCAAAAATCATTTGTTCCGTTTGGGTTTTCAGAAATCAGTTTGTTTTTGATTTTGTTAGGCTCTTTTCCATCATTGTATAAGTCAAAAAAATCAGCATAAATATCTGCTGAAGTATCGTTACTTTTTATTGCGGTTCCCCAAGTTCCCAATTCAGTTCGTGATTTTTTTTAAATGTTTTAAAACGGTCCCGGCTATGATTTCGTTGTGAGGACATGGCACTGCCATGGGCCAGCTGCAGCGTTGGCCAAGGCAGGATTATTCCGCTGAAATCCAGCCGTTTGATTTATACTATTATTTTGGTGCGGCACAAAACCACAATGAATTATAGCCATTGTTGTATGCAGTAGCATTTAAAATTTCTTTCTTGCTTTATACAAATCTTTAGGCTTATTCGATAGTATTACAACTCCGTAGTCTTTATCGTGGATTTCATACTCTTTTTGCAGAGTTTTTTTGTCAATTATCTTAATATCCTTGAAAATATCATCATTTATTGTTGCTAAGTCACCTTCAAAATTATCAGTTAGAACTCGATCATTAAGGATATATTGAATATTAGAGTCGGAGTCAAAACTGGGGACTAACTCACTGTAAGATGATGATTTTGAACTGAAAAATTTCCAATATCTTAATCTTGAAAAATTTACAGTTTCGATATAAATGGCTCCGTCTTTACCATTTTCGCCTAAAAGTTCAATCGCCTCTTTACCTTTAAATACCGTAACAGAAGCAATTTGATTGGGATTGTATTTTTTTAATTCTTCTCCAGAAACATTAATACTATCGATAAAATATATCGGATTATCTCCAATTTTTTTTAAAACTCTTTTAGGGCTTTGCCCTTGTAAATAAATAGAGCTTAGAATAAACGCGAGAACAATTAATTTTTTAATCATATTTCTTTTTTTTTGATATTGCATACAACTTGTTATATCAGAATCAAATATACTGATATCCGGTTATAAGTTTCCGGATAAGAGTAGGTTATTATTGTTTTTATCCGGATCCGAAAGTGCTTGGACCAACGCATCAATCGAACCTTCAATACTCAATAAATCCTTTTTTACAACATGTGTATAAATCATGGTCGTTTCTGGTTTTGCATGCCCTAAAAGTTCTTGTGTGTATCGAATGTCAATGCCATTTTCTAATAAATGTGTTGCATAACTATGGCGAAGTGTGTGAGGGGTTACAATGCGTTAAACGAGAAGCCTTTTTCTGAAAAGTGCTCTAGGGTTTTTTCTAACGCATATTTCATATTGCGTTCCGCTTTTACACTATCATGAAAAACCACAATACTACCCGGTTTTGCATTGTTTATGATGTTTGAAGCGCTTTTTTCAACCGGAATTTCGGCTTTCCAATCAATGGCTAGCGCTTCCCACATGATAATGTCATATCCTATTTTGCGCAAGGCTTTTCCTTTGGGTATGGTGATCTCACCATAGGGTGGGCGAAATAGTTTTTTCTTTTGCTGTAGATATAGCGAATGTTTTGCCATTTCTGCTTCAGCCAACGCAATATTTTCTAAATAGTCTTTGGTGTTGGTTTTCCATCCCTTAATATGATGAAAAGTATGATTGGCGGCACGATGCTGCTCTTCTAACAACCGATTAAAAATATCAGGATGTTTCCTGACGTTATCACCGATGCAAAAAAAGGTCGCCTTTGCATTGTATTGGTGTAGTATATCTAACACCCATTCTGTTACTCCAGGAATAGGGCCGTCGTCAAATGTGAGGTACATGGTTTTATCCGTGCCGGAAATGCGCCACACATAATTAGGCAACAGTAATTGAATCCAATGGGGTGTTTTTGCCGGAATAAATTTCATTTAACGATCATCAATTACACTGTTACCCATACCCGCAAAAAAGGGTTCTCCTTGTGCTAGCGATACAACTTCAGGTGCGCGTATGCGCACTGATAATGGAGCCAGGCAAAAGAACGTTTAATTTATGGTATCGTCTGCTACAGAATCGTTGATTTCCACTGGAGCATCTTCTGGTACTTGTGATTCTATTGGCGGAATTTGCGGCGCTTCTTCATCAGGATAAAACAACTTTGCATATTCTCTAAATTCTAATAGCGCGCGTTCTGCAGCTTCATCATCTCCGTTTTCAACCATGACCAAAACGAGTCGGCGGTAATATTCAATGTCAGAAAAAATATCTTCTCCAAAAGCAATTTGCTGCTCTGGTTCTAGTCCGCTATAATAAATAAGACTTTCCTGGTACTTACCGATGATCTTGGTTAGCAATTCACGAGCTTTTTCTTTTTCACCTACTTTATAATATCCATCGGCAAAAGGTTCTACAAACACATAGTACCCAAAGTATTCAATAGGCATTTTGTTTACCGCCAAATCAATTACTTCTTTAGCTTCTTGGGTCTTACCTTCTTCCAATAACTTTTCCATGGCACGGGCCATATTGCTTCGATAGGTAATACTATTGCGACGCGTCTCCGGATCGTGATAAATATCTTCTCTTTCTGAGTTGCCCCAGGTCCATTTTTTGATATTCTTATAAATGACATCGGCATTTACACGTCCCATTTCAAACGGATTGCTACTGTCAACCGGCGTTTTAATAGGGACTAGCTTGTAGGCCATGCCATCAAGCTGCAGATAATCCTTCATCCAGATATACTCCTTGGCATCAAAACTACCACCAGAGAAATAAATAGGGCGTTCCCAGTTGTTGTTTGCTACGATATCGAGCATTAACAATTGATTTTTGGTAATTGATCCAGGAAGTCTGATATTAATAGTGTCTACAATTTCATCCGCATCTTCTGGTGAAACTGCCCCATTTCGCACTGCGGCTTCCTTATCTACCGGGATGTATATATTCCGCGTGGGATAGTATACCATGCTTTTTTGCGCTGACGGAATTGCATCCAGATCAAATTCAAATTCTTGCGCTTGGCGTTTTAGTATTTCGCCATATTGTTTTCGTGGGTCGTCATCTTGTACCCATGACATAAATCGCTGAATGCTCCATGCTTCTTCAGTCAACGGCTGATGCAATATTTGATCTCTAGTACCATATCGGTATTGCTCATGCGTCAGCTGTGACGGAATGGGCTTACTTTCATAAGCGGCCCGTTTCATCTGGTCAATGTACCAGTCGGTGTATAATAAACTAGTATTAATGACCCGTACATCGGTACGGTAGCCTTCAATTTCCTGTGCGTACCAAAGTGCGAAAGTGTCGTTGTCGCCAATCGTAAAAATAATGGCATTTTCTTCTAACGAATCCAGATAAGACTTGGGCATCGATTGCGCGGTATACCGTCCTGATCGGTCATGATCATCCCAATTTTGGGAAGCCATTAAGGCCGGAATTCCCAGTAGTGCCACGGTGAGTAATGGTGCCAATATTTTTTGCGGAACGATGTTTTTTAACTGGTCGAATAATGCATATACACCAATTCCGATCCATATGGCAAATATGTAAAAAGAACCAACCAACGAGTAATCCCGTTCCCTTGGTTCGTAGGGTCGTATGTTGGTGTAAATTTGAATAGCGATACCCGTAAATAGGAAAAATACGAGCAGCACCCACCAATCACTTTTTGATTTTTTAAAGTGAAATACCAATCCGATTACTCCTAGTAACAAAGGGAGCATGAAGTAGGTATTTCTACCTTTATTATTCAGCACATCGCTTGGTAAATTGTCTTGTGGTTGAACATTCGATATATTTTCATCTATAAAAGGGATACCACTGAGCCAGTTCCCATTTTGCATGTCGTATTTTCCTTGTATATCGTTTTGGCGCCCAGCAAAATTCCACATAAAATAGCGCCAATACATATAACCCAATTGGTATTGTAGCATAAACTTCATATTCTGAAAAAACCCGGGTTTTTCAATGTCAATATACCGCTCCATTTGACGCAGGAAATTGTGATACCCTTCATAATCGACTTCACCTGCATCGTAAGCCGCCAGAAACTGATCTACCGCTTTACGTGCATTGGGTTCAAAGCGATATTCGGGTTTCAATTTAAATTCAGGTACGCCAGCGTGTACCATGTAATTGACAGCGTGTTCTGAGCTCCACATTCTTGGTAGGAAGCCCTTATGGCGGTCGTCATAGTTCTGGCGCGCATCTTTCCAATCGTTTACAACCACATACTTCCCTAATTTTTTGTCCTGCTCGTATTTTGGTTTGTCATCTACATACTGGTTATCATCATCAACCAGCGCATATAATTCGGTATACATTGGTCCGTATACAATACCCACACTAGGGTATTGCTCGCGATTGTAATATGCCAGCAGCTCACGTGCACTAGCGGGATTGTTCTCGTTAATTACGACCTGTGCGTTCGCTCGAATAGGGATCATTAACCAGGACGAAAAACCAACGCACATAAAAAGAAAACAGAGGACTGCAGTATTTAAGTGCACCCATTTCTTTTTACGGGTATAATTCAAACCGTAATAAAATAAGCCGATAAATAGAAGCCCGGTAATGATTGTTCCTGAATTAAAAGGTAGTCCGATGGTGTTGACAAAAAATACTTCAAGTCCACTAAAAATGGTCAAAATAGTGGTGAGCATAAATCGATAGATAATCATCAATATTACCACAACCGCGACGTTGGCAATTAAAAATGTTTTAAGATCGTAGTCCTTATAATTCTTGAAAAAATAGATCAGCCCGATGGAAGGAATAGCCAACATACCCATAAACTGTATACCGAAGGTACAGCCGATTAAAAAGGCGATTAGAATTAGCCATTTGTTGCCTCTAGGAGTATGCATGTCCTGTTCCCATCGAAGCCCTAGATAGAGTAACAGCGCCATCATAAAACTTGCCATGGCATATACTTCAGTCTCTACGGCATTAAACCAAAAACTATCGGTAAAGGTGAAAGCGAGTGCACCTACGAGTCCGCTGCCCAATATGGCTTGCGCTTTACCCATCGTTAATTCACCTTCTTTGATCACGAATTTTTTAACAAACTGTGTGATAGTCCAGAACATAAATAAAATAGTAAATGCACTGGCAAATACTGACATGTGATTAACCATCAAGGCAACTTGCTCTGGCTCCATGGCGAACCATGCAAAAAATGCACCAATCATCTGAAAAAGTGGGGCTCCCGGAGGGTGCCCAACTTGCAATTTTGCACTTGTTGAAATGTACTCGCCCGCATCCCAGAAACTGGCCGTAGGTTCAACGGTTAACATATAGGTAATCAAGGCTATCGCAAATGCGATCCAGCCTACGATAATGTTCCACTTTTTATATTGTTGCTCGCTCATCAAAAGGTTTTTAGAAGCATTTGGGCGAATTTAGTAATTAATACCAAATCAACTCTTAAATTAGGCTTAAATACTCGTTCATTTTCCTTCCTTCGTCATTATAAAATAGTTCCGTCTTGATGATGGTATTGGAATTCGTTGTTTTGAACACTTTGAAATGAGAAAAAGCAGCTTCATCTTTCAGAAACAGATGTAATACGTTTTTGAACAAAACCTAGCGGTGATCTAGTAAGCTCGACGAATTGGCCCAGTGTAAAAACTTGGTGGGGGGTTAATTGCCAGTTATTTTTTAGGTGGTACTTTTGAGATGTTATAAAAATTTTAGACCCAATAGATCTGCAAACAACGTAACGAACCAAATCCTAATGAAAAAAATTCTAATCGTATTACTTGTTTTTAGCTGTCAATCAAATAGCAAAAAAGATGATCATGTACAGCTTGCATATAGCGTTTTCGAAACATTGAGACAAGATGATTTTAACAAGTTTCAATTATTTTTTATGCCTCACAAAGTGAATGGGTTACAAGCAGACGGAGTAGATGAAGCTGAATATTACAAATTTGTTTCAAATTCTTTCACTAAAAGTATTGGCAGTTTTGAACGTAAAGGACTTAAAATTGAAGATTTTAAAATTACCGATGTAACTGAACTGGTACCTAGACTATCGCAACGGGTTTATGGAGGTAAAAAATTTGAGTTTTTTGAATTTTATGTTTTTTTAGAAAACGATAAAAAAGAGTCATACCGGGCGCAGATGAAGTGTATTAAAATAGAAAACAAGTATTGGTTTAGGGATAATGTAGCGGTTATAAAATTTCCTGTAGAATAGGATCGTTTTAGGATAACGAAGCAATGAACCTATATATTAGTTAATTTGGTTGAAGTTTTCTTGGGAATATACTGTTCATTAAAATGCTAATCTAATCGGAGTGTAATAGGAAGCACTCGGTCAATTTAAACAATTTCTAAAAAAGCTAATTCTTTTTCTTGACCTCGCACCCACGGTACTGTGCCAACAAAACGACTGCTTACTGGTAACTGAATACTGAAAACTAAAATTTCATTCTTATACGTATCTCCACAAAGTACTTTATAGCTAGGGTTAATGAATTAAGGGTAGCACTCCGTTCGTCAAAATACTTAAGAAAAATAAATCATTTTGTCTCACTCCGCACCCACGGTAGTGTGCCAACAAAACGACTGCTTACTGGTAACTGAATACTGAAAACTAAAATTTCATTCTTATACGTATCTCCACGAAGTACTTTATAGCTAAGGTTAATGAATTAAGGGGAGCACTCCATTGGTCAAAATACTTAAGAAAAATTAATCATTTTGTCTCACTCCGCACCCACGGTAGTGTGCCAACAAAACGACTGCTTACTGGTAACTGAATACTGAAAACTAAAAAATCCCGATCGTATGATCGGGATTTTTGTTGGCCCACTAGGGCTCGAACCTAGACTCTTCTGGACCAAAACCAGACGTGTTGCCAGTTACACCATGGGCCATCCTCAAATCTCTTTTGAGAATTGCGAGTGCAAATTTAAAACAAACTTTTAGTTGCACAAACAAATTAGTTGATTTTTACTGCTATTGATTATTTATCTGTTGTCAAATGGAAATGTTATTCATGCTATTATGATTGGTTTGCTTGTTTCATCTTCCAATCAGTTTGGACGCGTTTAAAGAATGAGTTTGATAAAAACATCTGTAAAATATAGTTGGGGCATACAGTTTTATTCTTTTAAACAATGCGTTTTGTTTTAACTTTTCTTTAAATGGTTAAACATATATTAATTACTACTTTTAGATTGGAAGTTATATTGATGATGGTTTTCCTCTGATTTAACAGGTTTTTGATTTCCGCTTATTCATTTGTTAAGTCCTATTGTTCAATATTTTAATAAGGTTACTATGAAAATTAAACTAATGATCACGTTGTTCACTTTTTTGTTGTGCTTTGGTTTGCGTGCGCAAGATTCTATTAGAAAAATCACAGGTTATGTTTCTGATGGTGTAATGCCATTAACCAATGCAACTATTTCGGTGAAAAATTCTGATGTCACTACAACCTCTAACGCTAAAGGTTTTTATGAAATAACGGCCGATGAAAATGAGACGTTGGTTTATTCTTATTCAGGTAAAACATCAATAGAAATATTGGTTCAGGATGTGACAAAGTTTTTGAATGTACAGTTGAACCCAGAGGTAGATATATTAGATGAGGTTGTGGTTGAGGGATCAATACGAAGAAAAAAAATTGATGCTATTGATTACGAACGCAAAAAATCAATTGTTCGTACAACTTTCGGGTATATCGATCAAGAAACTTCGTCGGGATCTATGGCCGTGTTAGACGAAGAAGATTACATCTCTGATTATGTCTGTCTTCTCGATTTGCTTAATGGAAAATTTTCCGGGGTTACGATTAAGGGCAATTGCAGTCAAGGTGGCGATGTTTTCATAAGAGGTCAAAGTAGAGGTGTGACTATAGGTGGTACCAGTAATACAGAAGCCGATGCTGTTATTGGCAATCGATCACAGGGGGCATTATTCGATGTAGATGGGCTACTAGTTGAGCAAACTCCTTTTTGGATTCCAGTACAAAATATTAGAAGAATTGCTGTGTTGAGAAGTATGTCTTTGACAAATGCCTATGGCAATTTAGGCCGGGCAGGTGTAATAGTGATCAACACAAAAGTCAATAATCCGGTATTAAGTAACGCGCAAAAACAAGCCCAATATACCAATGCTAAGACCTACGAAAATGATGCGGTCGAAAGTGCTGAAATGGTTCGCTATGCGCCGGAATATTATAAGAGTTTAGCAAATACTGCAAATAAGAATGCTTTTGAGACGGCTTTGAGTGATTTTACAAAAACAAATCAATCCGCTTATTTTTATGTAGACGTTGTTGGTTTGTATCTAAACAAATGGAATGATAAGTCCGGGGCTAAAGACTTTTTGAGAAAACACTACAGCAAGCTTAATACAAATCCGGTTTTGTTAAAGGCATTGGCCTATCAACTGGAGTCTGGTAAAATGTATAAAGAGGCTCGGGATATTTATAAAGACGTTTTTATACTCAGACCAGAATACAATCAGTCTTATCTGGACTTAGTTGATAATTTTCAAGATAATGGAGAAACGAAGCAATCCAGATTACTGATGATGCGTATGCTCGATTTGATCAATCGTGATTGGTTACAAACCGATGCTGACTTTCATCAAATGCTGCAGCATGAAATAGTTGGGTTTAATAGCGCTAATAGGGTTGAAATTCCCGTTGAAGGTGAACTTGATATGAGTCAGTATCATCCTGGAGACACCCGTGTGGTTTTAGAGTGGAACGACAATGAGGCGGAGTTTGTGGTGCAGTTTGTGAATCCGAAAAACCAATATGTCACTTGGGATCATACCATGTTAAACGAGCCAGAAACCATAAAGGCTGAGAAGCAGATAGGCTTTAATCAAAAAGACTTTTTTATTGATCAATCGGTCAGAGGTCGTTGGAAAATGAATATTAAATATTTAGGCAATAAAAGCCTTACACCCACCTATGTGAAAGTGAAGGTATATGATCAATTTGGTACAAAAATGCAGGATAAAAAAGTATCTGTACATAAACTATTTACCAAAAACATGAATAGTAATGTTCTTATGGTAGGCATTTAAGTAATTCTCCAAAAAAATAACCATTTAAAACAATATCATCCGGCTATATTTCTTAATAAAAGTTGTATATTTGCACCGCTGTAAGAGAAAAAACGAATTACGAGGGGACCTAAAGTCCCCTCTTTTTATAGACTTATGTTCGAAAAAGAAGTCAGACAATTATTACAAGATGCACTAGATAAGCAACCTGAGTTGTTTTTGATCGACTTTACAATAAGCAGTGATCATAAGATTCTGGTTACCATCGACGGTGATAAAGGGGTGACCCTTCAAGATTGTATGAACATAAGCCGTGGTATTGAGCACAATTTAGATCGGGATACGGTCGATTTTGGTCTTGAGGTAACAAGTGCAGGGGCTACAGCACCTTTACAAATACCGCGACAGTATAAAAAAAACATTGGTCGTAAGCTAAGCGTAAAACTAGTGAATGACAAAGTTGAAGGCGAATTGGTAAGTGCCGACGACAACAAAATAGCACTGAAATGGAAAACCAGAGAACCTAAGCCAATTGGTAAAGGAAAGGTGACCGTAGAAAAACAACAGGAAATCCTGTATACAGATATTGTTGAAGCAAAAGTGATGATAACATTTTA
This sequence comes from Spongiivirga sp. MCCC 1A20706, assembly GCF_046524175.1. Classification (NCBI taxonomy): domain Bacteria; kingdom Pseudomonadati; phylum Bacteroidota; class Flavobacteriia; order Flavobacteriales; family Flavobacteriaceae; genus Spongiivirga; species Spongiivirga sp. MCCC 1A20706. The sequence continues at coordinate 76,257 of NZ_JBEFZF010000005.1, read as the reverse complement.
ATTAAACGTTGACATGGAAAATATTGCATTGATCGAATCATTTTCGGAGTTTAAAGACGATAAACTCATAGATCGTGTAACGCTAATGGCGATTTTAGAGGAGGTTTTTAGAAATGCACTAAAAAAACGATTTGGTAGTGATGAGAATTTTGATATCATTATTAATCCCGATAAAGGAGATTTAGAAATATGGCGTAACCGTATTGTGGTTGCTGATGGTGAGGTTGAAGATGAGAACGAAGAAATAGCACTTAGCGAAGCACAAAAGATCGAACCAGATTTTGAAATTGGGGAAGATGTATCAGAAGAGGTGAAGTTAATTGACCTTGGACGACGGTCTATTTTGGCACTACGTCAAAATTTGATTGCTAAAATTCACGAACACGATAATACCAATATTTATAAACAGTTTAAAGACCTGATCGGTGAAATTTATACTGCTGAGGTGCATCATATTCGTCATCGTGCAGTTATTTTGTTAGATGATGAAGGCAATGAGATCATTTTACCGAAAGACAAGCAAATACCATCTGACTTCTTTAGAAAAGGAGAAAATGTGCGCGGGATTATCGAGAACGTAGATCTTAAAGGCAATAAACCGAGTATTATCATGTCTCGTACGGCTCCTGAATTTTTGGAGAAGTTGTTTGAGCAAGAAATTCCGGAGGTTTTTGACGGTTTGATTAACGTGAAGAAGGTAGTGCGTGTACCTGGAGAAAAGGCAAAGGTGGCAGTTGATTCATATGATGATCGCATCGATCCTGTTGGCGCCTGTGTAGGGATGAAAGGATCGCGTATTCACGGTATTGTTCGTGAGTTAGGTAATGAGAATATCGATGTAATTAATTATACTGATAATACACAATTATTCATCACCAGAGCATTAAGTCCGGCACGTATTACATCACTTAAAATTGATGACGAGCGCAAACATGTTGAGGTGTTCTTAAAACCAGAAGAGGTTTCTAAGGCTATTGGTAAAGGGGGATTCAATATTCGTTTGGCAGGTCAGCTTACCGGATACGAGATTGATGTATTTAGAGAAGGTGTTGAGGAAGATGTAGAATTAACCGAATTTGCTGATGAAATTGATGCTTGGGTAATTGAGGAATTTAGTAAAGTAGGATTAGACACCGCGAAGAGTGTTTTAGAGCAAGATGTAGATGATCTTGTAAAACGAACTGACCTTGAAGAGGAAACAATTAATGAGGTGAGACGAATTCTTAAAGAAGAATTTGAACAATAATTAGCTAGAAAGCGCAGCAATTGTATTTTTGTTGTAATTTGAGAAAGGCTTAAGCATTTTTCACAGCGTAAATTTTTTAAACAAAGTATGGCTGAAAACAAAGTAATGAGACTTAACAAAGTACTACGCGAACTAAACATTTCGTTAGATCGCGCGGTCGAGCATCTTCAATCCAAAGGACATGAGATTGAAGCGCGCCCGACTGCCAAGATTTCTAGTGAAGTGTACGAAGTGCTATTGGATGAGTTTCAGGTTGACAGAAAGAAGAAAGTAGCATCCAAAGAAGTTGGCGAGGAAAAGCGCAAGGAGAAGGAAGCACTACGTCTTCAAATGGAGCAGGAGCTTGAAGAAAAACGCATAGCTAAAGAGCAGCGAGAAGTTGTAAAAGCGAAGGCAACACTTAGCGGTCCTAAGACGGTTGGTAAAATTGACCTTGATCCTAAAAAGAAGGAGGAAGCAGCCGCTGTTGAAAAGCCAAAAGCACAAGAGCCAGTTGCGCAGCCTAAAGAAGAAAAGAAAGAAGCTAAAAAAGAGCCCGTAGCTAAAAAGGAAACAGCTCCGAAAAAGGAGGTTGTTGCCAAAAAAGAAGAACCAGCTAAGGCAAAAGAAGAGCCAGTTGTACAAGAATCTACTGAGCCAAAAGAAGAAACGCTTACTACACAATATCAAAAACTTTCCGGGCCTAAAATGGTTGGAAAGAAAATCGATCTTTCAAAATTCGATAAGCCCAAAAAGAAGAAGGAAGAAGCAAAATCGGGAGATGCTGCGGGCGATCGTAAAAAGAAAAGAAGGCGCATTAGCAAGGAAACACCTGGAGGAGGTAATAACCAACAAGGTGGAGGACAAAGACGTTTTGGTAATAACGATAACAGAAAAGGACGCGGACGTCGTAATGCTCCTGTAGCAAAAGTAGAGCCTACTGAAGAAGAAGTACAAAAACAAGTACGAGAGACGCTTGAAAAACTTCAAGGGAAATCTTCTAGAGGTAAAGGTGCTAAATATCGTCGTGAGAAAAGAGATATTCACCGTCAAAAAACAGCAGAAGAACTAGCTGCGCAAGAAGCAGAAAGTAAAATATTAAAAGTAACCGAGTTTGTTACTGCAGGCGAAGTGGCTACCATGATGGATGTTGGTATCACTGATATTATTTCGGCTTGTATGAGCTTAGGAATGATGGTAACACAAAATCAACGCTTGGATGCTGAAACCTTAAGTATTGTTGCTGAAGAGTTTGGTTATGAAGTAGAGTTTGTTACGGCAGATATTGAAGAGCAAATTCAAGAGGTAGAAGATAAGGAAGAAGACCTAAAGCCAAGGGCGCCGATCGTTACTGTAATGGGTCACGTTGACCATGGTAAGACCTCTTTACTAGATTATATTCGTGAAGAAAATGTAATCGCAGGTGAATCAGGGGGTATTACACAGCATATTGGTGCTTATGGAGTTCAGCTAGAGAGCGGACAAAAAATAGCATTTCTTGATACGCCGGGTCACGAAGCCTTTACCGCTATGCGTGCTCGTGGTGCTCAAGTAACCGATTTGGCGATTATTGTAATTGCGGCTGATGATGATATCATGCCTCAAACAAAAGAAGCAATTAGTCACGCACAAGCAGCATCGGTTCCAATTGTTTTTGCAATTAATAAAATTGACAAGCCAACGGCGAATCCTGATAAGATTAAAGAGAAGTTAGCCGGAATGAACCTGTTGGTTGAAGACTGGGGTGGTAAAATACAATCACACGATATTTCAGCGAAAACAGGTCTTGGTGTAAAAGAGTTATTGGAAAAGGTACTTCTTGAAGCAGAATTACTAGAGTTAAAAGCAAACCCAGATAGACGTGCAAATGGTACCATTGTAGAGGCATTCCTAGACAAGGGTCGTGGTTATGTTGCTACCATTATGGTGCAAGCAGGTACGTTGCGAGTAGGGGACTATGTACTGGCTGGTAAGCACAGTGGTAAGGTGAAAGCAATGCATGATGAGCGTGGTCACGAAGTGCAAGAAGCAGGACCATCAACTCCGGTATCGATATTAGGTTTAGATGGTGCGCCACAGGCCGGTGATAAGTTTAACGTATTTGAGGACGAACGCGAGGCAAAACAAATTGCTGCAAAACGTACACAGTTACAACGGGAGCAATCTGTACGTACGCAACGCCATATAACACTTGATGAAATAGGTCGTCGTATTGCATTAGGTGACTTTAAAGAATTGAACATTATCCTTAAGGGTGATGTAGATGGCTCGGTAGAAGCATTGACAGATTCGTTCCAGAAGCTATCTACTGAAGAAATTCAGGTAAACATTATACATAAAGGTGTAGGTGCCATTACTGAAAGTGATGTGCTTTTAGCATCGGCTTCTGACGCGATTGTTATTGGATTTAATGTGCGCCCAATGGGTAACGCAAGACAATTAGCTGAAAAAGAAGAAATCGATATTAGAAACTACTCGATCATCTATGATGCTATCAACGATCTGAAAGATGCGATGGAAGGTATGTTGTCTCCTGAGATGAAGGAAGAGATTACAGGAAATGCGGAGATTCGTGAAACCTTTAAGATCTCCAAGATCGGTACTATTGCAGGTTGTATGGTAACAGATGGTAAGATATTTAGAAACTCTAGCATTCGATTAATTCGTGAAGGTGTTGTGGTGTTTACAGGAGAACTAGCGTCACTTAAACGTTTTAAAGACGATGTGAAAGAAGTTGCTAAAGGATACGATTGTGGACTTCAAATTAAAGGTTATAATGACATCAAGGAAGGTGATGTAGTAGAAGCCTACCAAGAAGTGGCGGTGAAAAAGAAGTTGAAGTAATAATCAACTCAATATAAAATAAAAGCCTCGGAGAAATCTGGGGCTTTTTTTTGTTTTAATACTTAAAACTCAAATCTTAAAAAAGCGGTTAGAATTTGAGATTTACTTCATTGAGATATTCCAATAGAAATAACAATTATCGAAAACTGTTGACTGAAAACCGGACATTCACTTTCACGGTTTACCGGGGTAACAAGCAAGCTATCATCACCATACATTTGTATTGTAGAGGATATTAAAGAATAAATTTGATATTGTTATTCAATTTGTGTTCTTTTAGATATCTATTTTACCAAACGAAAAATCGGCACGATGTGCCATTAAAAACCAACGCATGAGGCAAGCTTTAAGTTTTGACAAAACCTTAATGTCTTCATTAAACACTAAGGTAACCGTATCTAAATGGTACGATGCAAAAGACAGGTATGACGAAAACAAATACAAAGAGGCTATTTTGGAACTCTTTGACTACGTTAACCTCGATATCAGAAAAAAATATGCAAATGAAAATGAAACCTACTTTAAAGTACCACATGGTAGTGTAGTCGTTGAGGTTGAATTTACTGACACCCATTTTAAGGTGAAAGCTCCTTTTTTAAAAGTAGGATCAGAAAAACGTATTCCACTTTTTAGAAAGGTGGCCGAGGTGAATTTCGCTCCATTAAATCTAGCGCAAATCAAATTGGAAGACGATCAACTAAACTTTCATTATAGTTGTCCTTGGCACTTGTGCGAGCCTTATAAAATTTATTATATACTGCAGGAAATTTGTCATAATGCCGATAATTTTGATGACGAATTTATCGATCTTTTTGATGTGAGTCCGCTACACGAGCCACAGATCACGAATTATGATGCGGCTACCTTAGATCAGGCGTGGAATACATACAACGGTATTATTAAAGAAGCTGAAGCGTACATTCAATACTTCGACCAAAACAGGATGGAGTATTTTAACTGGGATATTCTGAACATTACTTTTAAGAAGATTGAGTATCTAATTATGCCAAATGGTAAATTACGTACTGATATCGAGAAGCAAATAAGTGATCTATATAGTAAAGATCATATGCAAGATCGTATTCAGCGCGCAAAGACTTTCTTAGCAAAACTAAAGGCGAAAACGAAAGAGGAGTATTTAGAAGATATTTATGTGGCTGAATCGTTCATTTCGATCAAATCAAGATTAGAACATGAGGCGTTAAAGCAAAACTGGAAGCGCGCTTATGAAAATTCATCAAAAGAAATTCAAGATAAACAGTTCACGGGTGCAACCTTAACTTTATTAGTTGGTTTTTATGATATGTATTACTACAACAATATTCCCGATGATATTAACCAAAAGGTTGAAACTGTTTTACAAAATGCAAGCGGGCAAGATTGGCATATTGCTGCAACCACCCTACATAATGGTATGACCGCTATTTTAGAAAATAAACCGGTTAAATCATCAGCTAAAAAAGGATTCTTCTCGAAACTATTTGGTTAAAATTTTAAAAGAAAAACAATGCAAACATTAGAAATATTAAAAGATGCAACCTTCAAGATTTTAACTTCAAGAGGTACAGGGAGCGGATTCTACTTAAAAGATGAAAATCTTATTTTAACCAACCATCATGTAATTGAAGGCTGTCATGAAGTGGCAATTGAAGATGATAATAAGAACAGAATATTAGGCAAGGTGATCTTGACCAATCCTGATATGGATATCGCCATTTTGCGTACTGAGAAAAAGTTAGAGGTGCAACATGCAATCGATATCGACGATACGCTTATTCCATCAAGACAACAGAAAGTGTTCGCTCTGGGGTATCCTTTTGGAATGCCGTTTACAATAACCGAAGGTATTGTGTCCAACCCAGAGCAACATATGAACGGGAAGCACTTTGTGCAAACTGATGCAGCGATTAATCCTGGAAATAGTGGCGGGCCTTTAGTTACCCAAGATGGGAAATTAGTTGGGATAAATTCTTCTAAATTTAATAATGCAGACAATGTAGGTTTTGCAATTCCCACCAAAGCGGTAAAGGAAGCTGTTGAGAGCGTAAAGAATAATGCAGAGGATAAGTTTTCATTGCAATGCGCTAGTTGCGGTAATTTAAGTTATGAAGTAAAGGAATTCTGCGATAATTGTGGTGCAACCCTACAAAAGGATGTTTTCGACGTACTTAGTTTAACAGAATTCTCTCAGTTTATTGAAGATTCGTTATCGGCATTAGAAATTAATCCGGTATTGACTAGAGCTGGACATGAGTTTTGGGAATTTCATCAAGGTAGTTCGCTTATTCGTGTTTTTGTGATGGATCGAAACTATCTATACCTCACTTCACCATTGAATAATTTGCCTAAGGAAAATCTTGAAAAGTTGTATGAGTATTTGATTAGTAGTGACCAAGGTGAGTTCAATTTAGGAGTCTATAAGAATACCATTTTTGTGAGCTATAGAATTCACATGAGTGACATTTTTAAAGATGATGAAACAAAGGCCGATATTAAAAATAAAATCAAAGCATTGGCTTTAAAAGCTGATGATCTTGATGACTTCTTTGTCGATGAGTATAATTGTACGATGAGTACGTATGCGAAAGAGGTAAGCTAATAAATAAAAATTAAAAGGCTGAAGGCGGAAACTTATTTCAAACCTACAAGGGGGTGAGCTCAAATAAAGAGCGTTCCTTGTGGGTTTTTTACTTGATTAATAAATTAAAGTTAATATACGGACTACCCTTTTGGTTTTAGCTTAAATGCAATAGGGTATTTCTTTCTGATTTCAATAAGCATCTTGTCTGCTTCGATGGATGTTCTAAAACTACCTACGTATACTTTGTAATTAGGATAATCCCAATCTGACATATTCGATACATTAGGAAAGTCTTTTCTGAAGTTTTTAATGGCATTTTGTGCCCCACTTAGCGAACCGCTATAAATCTGAATTCGATATATATTTCTAGAGCCTTGATTTTTATTTACTTGCTTCTTTAGTTCTAATACTTTGGCCAATTTCTCATCTTGAACAATGTTTACTGTTCCTTGGGAAGCGATCATGGTCTCTTCAGTTTGTTGAGGAGTTTCTTCAGAAGTTTGAGCAAAACCTAAAAAGCTAAATATCAGCAAACAAGCTGCAGTAAAAAGTGGTTTTCGTGTGTAAATTGCTTTCATCATAATCTATATACGTACAAAAGTAAATTATAATAACTTAAACAGGGCTTCATTTATTATTTAGAACAATTATAAATTAGATATTAACGCTTTTCTAACATTTCCAAAATCGTCTCTATGTCGTACTTTTGTCGTCGAATTTGCGGAGGCTTGATTGAATGCATGTGCATCAATATTTTAGAAAAAATCATGCCACAAAAAACCCAAAATTCTTATTTCATTATGAAGAAGGTTTCTTACCAAAATGCTAGTATGCGATTCCTCGGTTTCGCTTTTTCTTTATTAGTTACTTTTTCATTTTCATTGAATGCGCAAGATGGTGATCCTGCAGTGGGCGAAAAGCTTTTTAAAGCTAATTGTGCTGCGTGTCACGCGTTGAATCGAAAAATGACAGGTCCTGCATTGGCTGGAGTAGGTGATAAATACGAACGCGAATGGTTGTATAGCTGGATTAAGAACAGTTCTGCAATGGTAAAGTCGGGTGATGAGCGCGCTGTTGCTATCTACAATGAGTACAATCAATCGGTAATGACTTCATTCCCGTTATTGACTAATGAAGATATTGACAATATTATTGCCTACACAATGGCACCGCCACCTGCACCTGTGGTTGAGGCGGGTCCAGCAGTGGTGGCTCAACCTGTGGAATCTGGGGTGCCCAATAATATTATTCTTGCTGTCTTAGGATTGGTCCTTGCGGTACTGGTTATCATGTTGGTGCTGGTAAATAAAACACTTAGAAAAATTGCTGCGGCTAACGGAGTCGTAGTGGAAAAAGAAGAGCGTACACCGATCTGGAAAGCATTTGCTCAAAATCAATTTTTAGTATTGGTTACTGCAATATTCTTATTGTTGGGTAGTGCTTATTTTGCTTATGGCTGGATGATGCAAGTTGGAGTTGATCAAGGGTATGCGCCTAAACAACCTATTCACTATTCACATAGAATACATGCTGGTGATAACCAGATAGAGTGTAAATATTGTCACTCGTCTGCACGAGTAAGTAAGCATTCAGGTATACCTTCACTCAATGTTTGTATGAACTGTCATAAAAATATTGCCGAAGTAGCACCTGAAACATTGGCTGAGGGTAAAAATGAGTATGGTATAGACTACAACAAAGAAATCGAAAAGTTGTATGCTGCTGTCGGTTGGGATGTTGAAAACCAGCGATACACTGGCGAAACGAAGCCAGTAGATTGGGTTCGTATTCATAATCTGCCTGATTTTGTGTATTTCAACCACTCCCAACATGTTGAGGTTGCGGGAGTAGAGTGTCAAACCTGTCACGGTCCTGTTGAGGAAATGGAAATCTTAGCACAGCATTCTTCATTGACTATGGGTTGGTGTATTAACTGTCACCGCGAGACCAATGTGAAGACAGAGGGCAACGAATATTACGCAAAAATTCACGAAGAATTATCTAAAAAATATGGTGTTGAAAAACTTACTGCGGCCCAAATGGGTGGTTTAGAATGTGGTAAGTGTCACTACTAGGCTTGGCTTAGTTTTCTTTTCCAATAAAGTGGAAACAAGCACCAAATGAATAATTAATTAAAGAGTAAAAATTTTAGCATAACGGAGGTTGAATTCCGAAAATCTAAAATCGTAAATAGCAAATATGGCATCAAACAAAAAATACTGGAAAAGTGTTGAGGAGCTGGATACAAACAGCACCCTTGTTGAGGCTTTAAAACAAAATGAGTTTGTTGAAGAAATTCCAACCGATGAATTTCTAGGAGACAAGGAAGTTTTAGAATCGTCATCGACATCTCGAAGAGACTTTTTAAAGTATGTTGGTTTTAGTACTGCAGCAGCATCACTTGCTGCTTGTGAGGGCCCGGTTATTAAGTCGATTCCTTATGTGGTACAGCCAGATAGTATTGTTCCGGGAGTCGCAAATCATTACGCAACGACCATCGCAAACGGATTTGATTTTGCAAGTGTATTGGTAAAGACAAGAGAAGGTCGACCAATTTTTGTAAAAAATCACGATAAAGCAGCGACAAATGCAAGTGCTAATGGGCGTGTGATTGCCTCGGTTTTAGATTTGTATGATAGTGGTCGTTTGCAAGGACCTACGGTAGGTGGTGAAGCTGTTTCTTGGAATGATTTTGATAACGCGGTTGCAAAACAACTAGTCGATATTAAATCTACTGGCAAAGAGCTAGTGTTGCTTACACAAACATTTGCAAGTCCTTCAACTGCGAAGTTAATTAATGAGTTTAAAGAAAACTTTGGAAACGTTCGACATGTTACATATGATGCTGTTTCAGAATCAGCTGCCTTAGACGCTTTTCAAAACAAATATGGTGTTCGTGCATTAGCTGATTACGATTTCTCGAAGGCTGATGTAATTATTTCAGTAGGTGCTGACATTCTTGGTGATTGGCAAGGTGGAGGGTATGATGCTGGTTATGCCAAAGGAAGAGTGCCGCATAATGATCATGGTAAAGGTAAAATGTCTTATCATGCACAGTTTGAGGCAAACATGACCCTTTCTGGCGCAAATGCAGATAACCGTGTTCCATTAACGCCTGTGCAACAGAAAAGAGCCTTGGCTAAAATATATGCTGCGCTTGCAGGTGGTCCTTCAATTTCAGGAGACCTTCCGGAATCTGCGGAAAAAGCGATTAAAACTGTGGTAGCTCGAGCTAAAGAAGCAGGAAAAAATAAAACGGTTGTTGTTTCAGGTATTCAGGATGCAACAGCACAAGCGTTAGTTTTAGAGATTAACGAAATGTTAGGTAGCGAAGCGTTCGACACTGATGCTCCTAAAATGGTTCGTTCTTCATCAAATAAAGAGATTGAAAGTTTAGTGGCGCAAATGCATTCAGGACAGGTAGGTGGTATTATAATGGCAGGTATCAATCCTGTGTATTCAATGCCGTCTAAACTTGGTTTTGAAGATGCACTTTCTAAAGTAGGTTTTAGAATGACCTATGCCATGAAAGCCGACGAAACAGCGAATGCATGTGAATTTGTAGCTGCGGCTCCTCACTACTTAGAGTCATGGGGTGATGCACAAATCAAAAAAGGACATTACAGCTTAACGCAACCAACAATCCGCCCGTTGTTCGATACAAGACAATTTCAAGACGGACTATTGCAGTTAACGCTAAGCAATAAAAACTATTACGACTACGTAAAAGATAACTGGAATGAATCCATATTGGTGGATTCTTCATGGAATCAAGCATTGCATGATGGTGTATTTCAAACTCCTGCGATTGCTCAAGAGGAAGTTGTTGTTGCAGCTGCCGCCGATGAGATAGAAGGTGACACAACGACAGCATCTGCTTACAATATGGCAAGCGAGCTTGCGCGAAGTGCAAAAGATGTAAGTGGTACTCAGATAGTATTGTATACCAAAACAGGAATGGGTGATGGTCAGCAAGCCAACAACCCTTGGTTGCAAGAATTCCCGGATCCGATTACTCGTGCTTCATGGGATAACTATGTTACCATGAATGCTTCCGATGCTGCCGCTTTAGGTATAAAAAATGAAAACGTTGCAAATGGGGCTCTTAATGGTCATTATGCGACAGTGAATGTTGAGGGTGCCGAGGCACTTACGTTACCTGTTATTATTCAGCCAGGTCAAGCAAAAGGAACCATTGGTGTAGCCCTTGGGTATGGTCGTAAAGCAGGTGTAAAAGATGAATTGCAAACCGGACAAAATGCGTATAGCATTTATGATGGTTTTGACAATGTGCAAACAGCAACTGTCTCTGCTCCCGGAAATGGCTGGCATGAGTTTGCTTGTGTACAGCTGCAAAACACATTGATGGGGCGTGGTGATATTATTCGCGAAACTACCTTAGATACATTTGCAACGGTAGACGCTCATGACCATAAAAATGGTTGGAACGTGATTCCTATGGTATCTAAAGACCATCAGGAAATTCCAGTGACATCGCCTGATGCTGATTTATGGGATTCTTTTGATCGTTCTGTGGGGCATCATTTCAATTTGTCAATTGATTTAAATGCTTGTACCGGTTGTGGTGCTTGTGTTGTAGCATGTCATGCTGAAAATAATGTGCCTGTTGTAGGTAAGTCTGAGATGAGACGAAGCCGTAATATGCATTGGTTGCGTATTGACCGTTACTACTCATCTGAAGAAACTTTTGAAGGAGACAATCAGAAAAAAGACAACTTAGACGGACTTTGGGGTGATAATGGTTCATTAAGCGGATTTGGTGAAATGGAAAATCCAGCTGATAATCCTCAGGTTGCTTTTCAGCCGGTAATGTGTCAGCACTGTAATCATGCTCCTTGCGAAACTGTTTGTCCGGTTGCTGCAACAGCACACGGTCGTCAAGGACAAAATCACATGGCATATAACCGCTGTGTAGGTACACGTTACTGTGCGAACAACTGTCCTTATAAAGTACGTCGTTTTAACTGGTTCTTATATAATGAGAATGATGAGTTTGATTATCATATGAATGATGATCTTGGACGCATGGTATTAAACCCAGATGTTGTGGTACGTTCTCGCGGGGTGATGGAAAAATGTTCTATGTGTATTCAAATGACACAAAAGAGTATTCTCGATGCCAAGAGAGAGGGTCGCACCGTTAAGGATAGCGAATTCCAAACCGCATGTTCGGCTGCATGTAGCAGCAACGCATTAGTGTTTGGTGACATAAATAATAAAGAAAGCGAAGTTGCTAAGCTTAAAGAAAGTGATCGTATGTACCACTTGTTAGAGCATGTAGGGACTGAGCCAAATGTATTTTACCATGTAAAGGTGAGAAATACGGATAAAGAAGCATAATAAACAAACTGATTAAAAAATCTAATTAACTATATATGGCGTCGCATTACGAAGCTCCTATTAGAAGGCCATTAGTAACCGGTGGTAAGTCATATCATGACGTAACAGTCGATATTGCTGCACCAGTTGAGGGTCGTGCTAACCGTCAGTGGTGGATTGTCTTTTCAATCGCCTTAGTGGCATTCTTATGGGGATTAGGGTGTATTGTTTACACAATTTCTACTGGTATTGGTGTGTGGGGATTAAATCCAACCGTTAACTGGGCTTGGGATATTACCAACTTCGTTTGGTGGGTAGGTATTGGTCACGCAGGTACACTTATTTCTGCAGTATTGTTATTATTCCGTCAAAAATGGCGTATGGCGATCAATCGCTCAGCAGAGGCAATGACCATTTTCTCGGTAATTCAAGCAGGATTGTTCCCGATTATTCATATGGGTCGCCCGTGGTTAGCATATTGGGTACTTCCCATTCCTAACCAATTTGGCTCACTTTGGGTGAATTTTAACTCACCACTACTTTGGGATGTATTTGCCATCTCTACCTATTTATCGGTTTCATTGGTATTTTGGTGGACTGGTTTATTGCCCGATTTCGCAATGATTCGTGATCGCGCGATTAAGCCATTTCAGAAAAGAGTATATAGTATTTTGTCATTTGGTTGGTCAGGCCGCGCTAAAGATTGGCAGCGTTTTGAAGAAGTATCATTGGTGCTTGCTGGTCTTGCTACACCACTTGTACTTTCTGTACACACCATTGTATCGTTTGACTTTGCGACTTCGGTTATTCCAGGTTGGCATACTACTATCTTCCCGCCTTACTTCGTTGCAGGGGCAATTTTCTCTGGATTCGCAATGGTAAATACCCTTCTTATTATTATGAGAAAGGTATGTCATTTGGAAGATTATATTACAGTACAGCACATCGAATTAATGAACATTGTAATCATGATTACAGGTTCTATTGTTGGTGTAGCCTATATTACCGAGTTATTTGTTGCTTGGTATTCAGGAGTAGAGTATGAGCAATATGCATTTTTGAATAGAGCAACAGGGCCTTACCTTTGGGCGTATTGGTCTATGATGATTTGTAATGTATTCTCACCACAATTTATGTGGTTTAAGAAACTGCGTACAAGTATCATGTTCTCTTTCTTTATTTCGATTGTCGTAAATATCGGTATGTGGTTCGAGCGTTTCGTGATTATTGTAACCTCGTTGCACCGTGATTACCTTCCATCTTCTTGGACCATGTTCCAGCCAACCTTTGTTGATATCGGAATATTTATCGGTACTATCGGATTCTTCTTTGTACTATTTTTATTGTACTCAAGAACATTCCCGGTAATTGCGCAGGCGGAAGTAAAAACTATTCTAAAATCATCAGGAGATAAGTATAAAGATCTGCGAGATTCGGGTCAAAGTTTAGTAGGTACTGGTGCAGATGATCGTACTTCGGGAGGTGCAGTTGTTACCCCTACAGAAAAAGTCGAGCAAGAGGAAGTCTTGGTGGAGGCAGTAGCAGAGAGTAGTGACGAAATGACCAATAGTTTACTAGCTAGTATTGGGACTTTTGATTCGGCTACACAAACTGCTGACGACCTTAAGAAAGTAAAGGGTATTGGTCCTCAAATGGAAAAAACATTAAATCAAATCGGGATTTTTACTTTTGCTCAGGTGAGTAAAATGACAGAAAAAGAATACAACTTGCTAGACTCAATTACCGGTTCATTCCCTGGTAGAGCACAACGTGATGACTGGGCAGGTCAAGCAAGAGAACTAAATAATAATAACGGGTAACTATGAGTGATAAAGTAGTTCAAGCATTATACAATGACGACGACGTACTTATGAACGCCGTTAAAAAAGTAAAGGCTGAAAAGCATCATATTGAAGAAGTATATTGTCCGTTTCCCGTGCATGGGCTGGACAAAGCAATGGGCTTAGAAGGAACTCGAATAGCAATTACGTCTTTCATGTATGGTTGCGTTGGTTTAACAGTAGCTATTTTGATGATGAATTATATCATGATAGAAGACTGGCCTCAGGACATTGGAGGTAAACCAAGTTTTAGTTATATCGAGAATATGCCGGCCTTTGTGCCTATTATGTTCGAGCTTACTGTGTTTTTCGCAGCGCACTTAATGGTAATAACCTTCTATATGCGCAGTAAGTTATGGCCGTTTAAAAAAGCTGAAAACCCAGATGTTCGTACAACTGACGATCACTTTTTAATGGAAGTGAGTACTCATGGTAACGAGGCAGAAGTTGTTGCCTTATTGCAATCAACGGGAGCAGTTGAAGTAAATATTGTTGATTCTGACCATTAATAAAAATATGAAGCGATTAGTTAATATATCATTACTTATAAGTGCACTATTAGTGATAGTAGCTTGTCAAGATAAGGCAAAGCCAAACTATCAATACATGCCTAATATGTATGAGCCGGTGGGATATGAAGCATATGGCGAATATGCGGTTTTCCCGGGTGGTCAAGAAGCAATGATCCCGGCAAAAGGTGCTATTAAAAGAGGTTATGTACCTTATGAATATGCAAATTCAAACGAGGGATATGAGCTAGCGAAAGCGGAGCTTAAAAATCCGATGGCTACTGATACCTTGGCGATTGAGGATAATATGAAGATAGGTAAAGAGCTTTATAACATTTATTGTGCTGTGTGCCATGGTGCTAAAGGTGACGGTCAAGGAATTTTAATGCAGCGCGAAAAAATATTGGGTGTACCAAGCTATGCTGCAAGAGAAATTACTGAAGGTAGTATTTACCATGTAATGCAACATGGTATTAACTCGATGGGATCATATGCATCTCAAATGAATCAGAAAGAACGTTGGCAAGTAACGATGTACGTTCAACAATTAAGAGCTGAATTAACCAAATAAGATTTAAAGAGAGACAGTAAGATATGTATACGTTTTCTAATAGACTTAAAATGTTTGCCTTTGCTTCAATAGTGTTAGGAGTGCTATTGTGGGGTTGGGCATATGTTTCAGCTCCTGGATCGATTGATGATGTAAAAGTAATGCTTGCTGAAGAAGCTTCACATGGTGGAGGACACGGAGGGGGCAGCTTTGATGTTACTCAAGAGCATGGCGATAATAGTCATGGTGAAAAAGCAGGACATGGTGAAGCGGGACACGGTAATGCTGATGAACATGCTGAGCATGTATATCATCAATTAAAAAATAAGCCTTGGTCTGCATTATATGTGGCCGCATTCTTCTTTATGATGATACCTTTAGGGGTGTTGGCATTTTATGCAATACAACGTGCTGCGCAAGCAGGATGGTCTCCATTATTGTTTAGAGTAATGGAAGGGATTACAGGTTACCTGTTGCCAGGAACATTGATCGTATTATTACTACTGGTACTTTCAAGTGTAGGTATAAACCATATTTTTCATTGGATGGATCCAGAATTGATAAATCCTGAAAGTGATCATTATGATAAATTAATTGCAGGTAAATCTGGATTCTTAAATATACCCTTCTTTTTAATTCGTGCGGCGATATTCATTTTAGGATGGAACTTCTATCGTTGGATTTCTAGAAAACTTTCAGTAGCGCAAGATAATGCGAGTGACAATAGTAATTTCAAAAAGAACTTTAGATGGGCTGCCGGTTTCTTAGTATTTTTCATTTATACCGAATCAATGATGTCTTGGGACTGGATCATGTCATTCGACCCGCACTGGTTTAGTACTTTATTCGGTTGGTATGTATTTGCTAGTATGTTTGTGTCAGGTATTACGGTAATTGCTTTAGTAACGATATACTTAAAATCAAGAGGATATTTAGAACAGGTAAATGATAGCCACATTCATGATTTAGCAAAGTTTATGTTCGGAATTAGTATTTTCTGGACGTACCTTTGGTTTTCGCAATTCATGCTTATATGGTATTCAAACATACCGGAAGAGGTAACGTATTTTGTTACTAGAATCGAAGATTATAAATTACCATTCTTTGGTATGTTAGTAATGAACTTTATCTTCCCATTATTAATATTGATGAATAGTGATTACAAGCGTATGAACTGGTTTGTTATTATGGCAGGGTTGGTAATTTTAGCAGGTCATTATATTGATATATTTAATATGGTAATGCCAGCTACGGTAGGTGACCGTTGGTTCATTGGTGCAGGTGAAATAGGTGCAGTGTTATTGTTTTTAGGATTGTTCATTTTAGTAGTGTTTAACTCTATTGCTAAACATCCACTTATTGTAAAACGCAACCCGCTGCTTGAAGAAAGTAAACATTTTCACTATTAATAAAACTACCTTGCGGTTAATTCCAAAAGGAATATTGAGAAAAATAATTTTTGATTTCGGGCTAAACCCCGGATAATTTAAATCTCGATTATCGAGTAAAGAAAACAGGAAAGAAAAAGGATGACTAGTTTCTTAATTTTTATAGTATTGATTTTAGTGGCCATTTCTGTATGGCAAATCACTAAGATATTTGAATTATCTCAAGTTGGTGCTGATAACTCACAGATAGCTAATGATAAAGATAATAAGATAAATGGCTATTTAATGTTTGGCTTTTTAGTCTTCATTTATGTCATTACTATTATTTGTTTTGCTAAGTATGGGCATTTGCCTTTAATTGGTAATGCAGCTTCAGAACACGGAGCTGGTCTTGATACTTTGATGCAAATATCAATGGCTTTAATATTTGTAGTTCAAATTATCACGCAGGCATTACTATATTATTTTGCCTTTAAATACCGAGGTGAAAAAGGCAAGAAAGCATTATTCTACGCTGATAATGACCGGTTAGAGTTTATTTGGACTATTATTCCTGTAATTACCTTAGCTGGATTAATCTTGTATGGATTATTTACGTGGACGGAAATTATGGATGTCGATATAGAAGAAGACGATCCTTTGGTAGTAGAGTTATATGCTCAGCAGTTTAACTGGAAGGTTCGGTATGCAGGAGCTGATAATACATTAGGCTCAGCAAATGTTCGTTTCTTAAATGATTATGAAGGGAAGAATGTAACTGGTATCGATGATTCAGACCCAAGTGGAATGGATGATGTAGTTTCTACTACGGAGCTTCGTTTGCCTAAGGGTAGAAAGGTGTTATTCAAAATGCGTTCACAAGATGTCTTACACTCAGCTTATATGCCTCACTTTAGAGCACAAATGAACTGTGTTCCGGGTATGATTACTCAATTCTCATTTACGCCTAGTAAAACAACAGAGGAAATGAGAGCTACTGATAAAATATCAAAAAAGGTAGAAGACATTAACGAGATCAGAAGAGATAAGAATAAAGAAATTAGAGAATTTAACATAGGTAAAGCACCTGAAGATCAAAAATCAGAGCTGGATCCTTATACTTTTGATTACCTATTATTGTGTAATAAGATTTGTGGGACTTCTCATTATAATATGCAACTTAAAATAGTTGTTGAAGAAGAGGAAGATTTCAACAAGTGGTTGTCAGAACAGCAAACATTTGCACAGGTAATTCAGTAATTGCTAGAATAAAGAAAAAAGAAAATTTAAGACCTTAAGATTATGTCAGAACACGCAAACAATATGCACGATCATGATCACGACGATCACGGACATCATCACAAAGAAACATTTATAACTAAATACATTTTTAGTCAGGACCATAAGATGATTGCAAAGCAATATCTTATTACCGGTATCATCATGGGTGTTATTGGTATTGGTATGTCTTTATTAATGCGTTTACAATTAGCATATCCAGGAGAACCTAATGCTGTAATGTCATTTTTCCTAGGAAAATGGGCAGAAGGTGGTGTTATGGATCCAAATATCTATTTGGCGTTAGTGACCATTCATGGTACGATTATGGTATTTTTCGTACTAACGGCTGGGTTAAGTGGTACATTTAGTAACCTTCTAATTCCATTGCAAATAGGTGCACGCGATATGGCATCTGGTTTTCTTAACATGGTCTCATACTGGTTGTTCTTTACATCATCAGTAATCATGGTGTCGTCGTTCTTTGTGGCAAAAGGGCCTGCAGCAGCTGGTTGGACCATCTATCCTCCGCTTTCAGCGTTAGAAGAAGCGCAAGGAGGTTCGGGACTTGGTATGACCCTATGGCTGGTATCAATGGCGATATTTATTGCTTCATCGCTGTTGGGATCGCTGAATTATATTGTTACGGTATTGAACCTGCGTACAAAGGGAATGTCGATGACACGTTTGCCGCTCACCATTTGGGCGTTTTTTGTGACAGCGATTATTGGTGTGGTTTCATTCCCTGTATTATTATCAGCTGCGTTGTTGTTAATAATGGATAGAAGCTTCGGTACATCATTCTTCTTATCTGATATTTTCTTAAAAGGAGAAGTGTTGCACTACCAAGGAGGATCACCGGTATTATTTGAGCACCTATTCTGGTTCTTAGGGCATCCAGAAGTATATATCGTATTATTACCAGCACTAGGTATAACGTCAGAAATTATTTCTACCAACTCACGTAAACCAATTTTTGGATACCGCGCAATGGTAGCTTCTATATTGGCTATTGCATTTTTATCAACGATTGTTTGGGGTCACCATATGTTTATATCAGGGATGAACCCATTCTTAGGATCTGTATTTACGTTTACCACCCTATTAATTGCAATTCCATCAGCAGTAAAGGCTTTTAATTATATCACCACGCTCTGGAAGGGTAATCTTCAGATGAACCCCGGGATGTTGTTTTCTATTGGATTAGTATCGACGTTCATTACGGGTGGTTTAACAGGTATTATTCTTGGAGATTCTGCCTTAGACATTAATGTCCATGATACGTATTTCGTTGTGGCGCATTTCCATTTAGTAATGGGTATCTCGGCTTTATACGGGTTATTCGCCGGGGTATATCACTGGTTCCCTAAAATGTTTGGTCGTATGATGAACAAGAATATGGGGTACGTGCATTTCTGGACAACAGCGATTGCTGCGTATGGGGTATTCTTCCCGATGCACTTTATCGGTATGGCAGGCTTACCAAGACGTTATTATGAAAACACCGCTTTCCCGTTATTTGATGATTTGCAAGATGTAAATGTGATTATTACCATGTTCGCTTTGTTTGGTGGGTTGTTCCAATTGGTATTCCTATTCAATTTCTTCTATAGTATTTTCTATGGTAAAAGAACAGAGCAAAACCCATGGAGATCGAATACGTTAGAATGGACAGCACCTATTGAACATATGCACGGTAACTGGCCGGGCGAGATACCACATGTACACCGTTGGGCATATGATTATAGTAAACCGGGGCATGAAGAAGACTTTGTTCCTCAACATATACCGCTTAAAGACGGCGAAGAGGAATTACAACACTAGTATATTTTAAAACCTAATAGTAAGCAAGGGCTCTCAAGAAATTGGGAGCCTTTTTATTTTAGTATTGGGGTAATCTGCTCGCCATAGTAACCAAAATCGAAACCCAATTTCCCTTATATTTGTGTTATCGGCTATGAACGAGAATTTAGATCCAACAAACGAGCATTTTTCTCCTGAGGAAATGGATGTAGAGCGCAAATTGCGCCCATTGTCCTTTGATGATTTTACAGGCCAGGAAAATGTACTTGAAAACCTCCAGATATTTGTAAAAGCTGCTAACCTAAGAGGCGAAGCACTTGATCATACTTTATTGCATGGCCCTCCGGGTTTAGGTAAAACCACCTTGGCACATATCTTAGCAAATGAACTTGATGTCGATGTAAAAGTCACTTCTGGCCCGGTATTAGATAAACCAGGAGATCTTGCAGGTTTACTTACTAATTTAAGTGAGCGTGACGTATTGTTTATTGATGAGATTCATCGCTTAAGTCCCATAGTTGAGGAATATTTGTACTCTGCAATGGAGGACTATAAGATTGACATCATGATCGAAACAGGTCCCAATGCACGTACTGTACAAATTAATCTAAACCCGTTTACTTTAGTAGGAGCGACAACAAGATCTGGCTTACTGACCTCACCAATGCGTGCTCGGTTTGGTATTAGTAGCAGACTACAGTATTATAATACTGAGTTGCTTACAACCATCGTGCAACGAAGTGCTGGTATTCTAGATGTACCCATTAGCATGGAAGCGGCAATTGAAATTGCAGGCCGAAGTAGAGGTACGCCACGTATTGCTAACGCATTATTGCGCAGAGTGCGAGATTTTGCTCAAATAAAAGGCGATGGTAATATTGACATCAAAATTGCCAAATTCGCCCTAGAAGCGCTTAATGTCGATGCACATGGGCTGGATGAAATGGATAATAAAATTCTATCTACCATTATCGATAAGTTTAAAGGGGGTCCTGTGGGAATTACCACACTAGCAACTGCAGTTTCTGAAAGCGGTGAAACGATTGAAGAGGTGTATGAGCCTTTTTTAATTCAACAAGGATTCATCGTCCGTACTCCAAGAGGTCGAGAAGTTACAGAGGCTGCCTACAAGCATTTGGGTAGAATAAAAGGAGGCACCCAAGGCGGATTATTTTAGATATATCATATGTTCATGAAGTCGATGTAATCGGCATCATAAAAAAAATATCGAGATCATATAACCTTATAGAAGTTTAGATGCTTTTTTAAAGCGGTTTTCCTGTAGTTAGTCCGTATCTTTATTTTAGGAAAAAGTCGTACTCAAAATCGCATAAATGGACCATAAAAAACTCCCTAAAGTCCCATTTTACAAAGTTGTTTTAAAGACCAAGCAGATTCTTAATAATCCATTGCCATTTCATCGTGAGAATTTCGCAAAGTTTGGTGATTCATTCATGGTTGATTTACCTAGAAAGGGTGATGTTATCTTTACAAGAGATGCTGCTTTTGTACAATACATGCTACAAAAGAACCATCGTAATTATGGTAAATCTAGATTACAAACAGAAGAGCTTGCTAAATATTTGGGGAAAGGGCTTCTAACAATTAATAAAGATCATTGGTTGCGACAGCGCCGTTTAATACAACCCGCTTTTCATAAAAAGAAGATTGAAGGTCTTCTGGCGATTATCAACAAAACCATAGAAGAACAGCTAGCAGAGATTACCATAGAAAAACCAATAGAAGCATGGGACTTAATGGGTGATTTGGCATTTAATGTAGTAGCAAGGTCACTATTTAGTTATTATGATAAAAAAGGAAAGGTGGCCAGAATAAAGCATATAACAGATTCTAATCAGGAAATGTTAGTTAAAGAGCTGCGACAACCATTCAAAAAGTGGTGGTTTCATTTGAAAGGGGATTTTAGAAGAGCAAGTAAAAATACAAAAGAGGTTCGCGCTATTTTGGAAGAAATGATCGAAACCAGAAGAACTTCTGAAACTGAATATGACGATCTTTTAGATATGTTATTACAGGCTGAATATGAAGATGGGAGTCATATGAGTAATGAGCAGCTTATTGATGAAATTCTGGTATTATTTACAGCTGGACATGAAACCACCGCCAACGCACTGAGCTTTGCCCTGCTGTTGTTAGCAAAACATCCTGAAATTCAGGAGCAAGTATGGACTGAAATCAATGCTTTAGCATCTGGAATAGATCATATGGAAATCATAAAACGATTACCATATACCAAACAGTGTTTAGAAGAAACCATGAGGTTATATCCTCCTGCTTATTTTACCGACCGCATTAATTTTGAAGCTGATGAATTTAACGGTTTAAAGATTAGAAAAGGGTCTGAAATTTTGATTTCATTTTACGAAATACATCGAGCTCCCGAATTTTGGGATGAGCCAGAACAGTTCAACCCAGATCGTTTTCTTCCTGAGAATAAAAAGAGTCGAAGTGGTTATTACTTTCCGTTCGGAGCAGGACCTCGATTATGTATTGGTAATGGGTTTGCTATCTACGAAATGGTTCTTGTACTAAAACACATTATTGAACAGTATGAAATTAGTACTTCACTTTCATCTATCGAGATTAAGCCAATGATTACTTTAAAACCTGAACAATCTACTTTGACGTTCAAAAAGCGTTAATAGTCTATTTTATAAGTTATTGAACGATAAGCCCTTAATTTAATTAGGGAGAACCGTAAGAATATTGTTTTATTGTTGTAGGAAAAGATCATGCAACTTTTTAGAGATACAAAATATTACAAAGAGGCCATTCAGGTACTTAATTTTTCATTTGGTACTTTCTACTTATGTGACGGTTTTGTGGTAGGGGAAATTAAAGAAGGAACTATTTTTAGCTGGGACATGCATGCGAAGTTATTGGTTGAGGAGATAAGTGATTTGTATGATTGTAATGGAAAAAACATCACCTATATTTCTAACCGTGTTGAACAGTATTCAATAAAACCCGCCGACTGGATTAAATTCTACAATAGTGGTTTTAGCCTTAAAGGTTATGCAGTGGTGAATACCCGTCCAAAAGGGATTAAGAAAGCAATTTTTGAAAAGTTGTTTATGAAGAGCCGCTTAAGAACCTTTACCAATCTTAGTACAGCTATTCAATGGGCTAAGCGAAAATCGGGAGCTAACGTTGATGCCGCTTAATTCCCAATTAAATCTTTAACTCCTCAAACAAAGCGACTAACTCGGTACTAGATGGTCTAGGAGCATCCGCATTGACGATTTTTCCTTCAGGGTCGATCAAAATGAAACGTGGAATCGCATCGATGCTATACGCGGTTATGAATTCCGATTGAAACGCATTATCGGCATATAATTGTATACCGCCAAGATCTTTGTCCACTACCATTTGTTTCCAAGTGTCATAGGCATTTTTACGATCGACCGAAATACTTACAAAAGCAATATCTTTATTATGATATAGACTTTCCATCTTTTTAAGTGAAGGGATTTCCGCAATACAAGGCTGACACCAGGTTGCCCAAACATCGATATACACATATTTTCCTTTTAAATCTGCGAGCGAGGTTTTTCCGCCTTTGTGATTTTCATAGTTAAATGTCGGCGAAGTTCTACCTTTTGCTAAAGCAGTTAATCTTTCGTACTTTTCCTTATATTCCTCTTTATACGCCTGATTGGAGGTGTTTTCCATAAACATGGCATACATTTCATCTAAATCTGATGACGGACTCAACATTGCAAAAGCCAAAAGATGTAAATACTCATTCTTTACATAACCCTTAGGGATATCGTTAGCTACCTTCATGAAAGCAGCATTATAATTCCCTCCATTTGTTTCTGCTATATTGCCCATTTTTTCAGATAGTCTAAGGGCTACAAGATTTCTGTAACTTGAAAAGTTTTTATAGTTATGGTCGTTGTAAAGATCTAAAGTGTCAAGTTCTTCGGAGAAATTATTGGGTAAATGAAGTGTATCTCCCTTTACAAAATAGTTATGTGCAGTTGGGTATTCTTGTAATGAAGAAAGATAAGAAAATCTTATATTTTGCGTTTCTACAGTCTTAAAATCTGTACTTACATTCTTCGATTCCAGTAAAGCAATTTTGTCTTCTGTAATTTTTGAGATTTTATCTTTAAAAGCAGTTGGGTTTAATGAATAATGTGCCATCTCTTCTCCGATAGATTTTTCATTAAGCATGTATTTTTCTGCAAGAAAATTATTTCTCTCTGATCCATCCCCGGTATATGCTATCGATTCATCAAATAGATTAAGGTTAATTGTTAGATTAATGTTATCTCCCTTGTCAAAATATATTTCTGATCGTTCCTGGCCAATAAAGAATTCATAATACCCTTTGACTGTAATATGTAATGTGTCAGCAAAAGTGTTATTGGCGTTTAAGGGAATTTTCTTTTCAAAATTAGGACCACTTACAATGACTTCTTTCGCCACGCCCCCTGTTACTTGCCCTGAAAATAATGCATATTCAACAGTCTCTTTTTTTGAACAACTGATAAGTAACATCAAGGAAAAAGCGAATAGCACTATTCTTTTCATAAAACTAAGTTTTCTTTATTATCGTAAGGTAGTTATAAAATTGAAAAGCGACCTACTTTATTAAAAGTACATCGCTTTTCGTGACCAACTAACAAATTTGGTTTGAAATTTCTCGTTTCAGCTATATAGTTTAATGTTATAAACCAAAAACGGGAACTTATTTTAGAATAGCATTCTCATCAGAAAAACGCTTATAACTTAAGTAAATGGCTCCTATCGAGAATAGTAATAAAGACAGTAAAATAACTACATATTGTAGTCCATCCATTGTTCCTGCGGTAATTTCTTTAACAGCAAGACCAATGTTTAATACTGGTACAAAAACAGTTGCCCAAGTAAGTTCTATACCTGGTAATAATGCCAGAACCAGCGGAATTAAAATAACCATAATAATAGGGGCCGCTTTGCTTTGCGCCTCTTTGAACGAGGTGGCACCAACGATAAGTGATATCAAAAAGGCCGCTAAGAAAATAGAAAATGGGACTAACAACAGTAGAATCATACTTAGAGACTCAAACGTAACTAATTCACTAATAAAGCTATCAAATGCAGGAGGGATATCAATAAATTGAAGTCCAACTACAAGTCCTATTACATTAAAAACAGCAGGCAGTAAACCTAATAATGCTGCTACTATGGTCTTGCCAATCAACACATTAAATTTCGATATTGGTTGTGATAAGGTCGTTTCAATGGTTTTACGTTCTTTTTCACCGGTAACCAAATCAATTGCAGCAAGCAAACAACCACCCCACATACCGAGTATAAAGATATAAGGTATGAATCCGCCAATGGCTTTTCCTATTGCCTCTTTTTTCTCACCAACCTCTACATAACTTCTTTTAACCGGAGTCAGTTTTTCCATTGGTATTTGAAGGGTGGCAATACGGTTATTTTTAATACTTTCGGTATAGGCGGTAACCACTCTGCCTACCCGGGTATTTACGTTGCGTTTCGCCTCGTTGCGGTATATTTTAATTTCGCCTGTGCGTAAACTGTCCATTTGTGTATTCCAATCTTCAGGAAAAACCAAAACGGTTTGCACATCACCATCATTAATTAATTTTTTAAAATCAGCTTCTTCCGTAAAGGTGGTAATCTTATTTAAGGTATCGTTTTTTACCAGTTGATTAAAATCATCTGGGGCATTTAAAAGACCAATTTTAATAGTTTTTGCGGCATCTTTCTTATTTACAAACTCCATCACTTGTGTTGCAACTATAATGAGTATGGGAGTTATAAGTACCGGAAGTAAAATTGAGTTAATAACCGTTTTCTTGTCGCGCAATAACTCAGTAAGTTCTTTTTTTATGATTAAAATGATATCGTTCATGATTATGAGTTTTTAACGCGATTAATAAATTCTTGTGTTAGGGTATTGGCCTTCATTTCTTTTTTGAAAGTATCGAAGGAATCATTAAAAATGATCGAACCTTTATTAATAATGGCTAAGTCGTCGCAAAGCAAATCGACTTCACTCATAATATGTGATGAAAAAATCACCGTCTTGTTGTTTTCTTTTGACTCTCTAATCAGGTCGATAATACTATCGGCTGTAATAACATCGAGTCCGCTAGTTGGTTCGTCAAAAATGAGTACCTCGGGATCGTGAAGCAAGGTTCTGGCAATAGAAACTTTTTGTTTCATACCGGTGCTCATTTGGCCAATTCGTTTTTTTCGAAACTCGTTGATACCTAGTTTTTCAAATAAATATTCCTTTCGTTCTTTAGCGGCATTCTTTTCTAACTTATACACCTTACCAAAAAAGTCTAGGGTCTCATCGGCGTTCAATCGCTCATATAGTCCGGTCGAACCTGTCAAAAAACCGATTCTACTCTTTACTGCATCACTACTTTTACCTAGGTCAATACCGTCAACGACCGCAGTTCCTGAGGTTGGATTAATAATTCCGGCAATCATTCTAAGCGTTGTAGTTTTTCCTGCTCCGTTGGGGCCAAGTAGCGAAAAGATTCTGCCTGGTTTACATTCAAAAGAAACGTCATTTACTGCATTTACAGTTGTGGTTTCGGTTTTAAATCCTTTTTTGACTTTAGAGGTAAAGGATTTTGTCAAATTTTGAACTTGTATCATGTTAGTTTAGTTTGTTCATGAAGGTTAGTGTAAGAAAAGTAGTTTTTGTTACATTTATTATGAAAATTTAATTTGATGTAAATGTGATCCTTAGTGTTATACGTTGCAGTACCTAATGCAGATAGATTCAAAAACCAAATATACCAACTTAATAAAACAAGAAGCCAAACGCTTAGGGTTCTTGTCCTGTGGTATAAGTAAAGCAGCATTTTTAGAAGAAGAAGCACCACGGCTTGAAAAATGGCTCAATCAAAACATGCATGGTGAAATGAGTTATATGGAAAACCATTTCGACAAGCGGCTAGATCCTACTAAGCTGGTTGATGATGCAAAAAGTGTGGTGTCTGTGTTACTGAATTATTATCCGGAAAAAATACAAGGCGAGGACTCTTATAAAATAAGCAAGTACGCTTACGGTCAGGATTATCATCATGTTATCAAGTCGAAATTAAGGAAATTACATGAATTTATTCATGAAGAGATAGGTGCAGTAAACGGGCGCGCTTTTGTCGATTCAGCCCCAGTTTTAGACAAAGCATGGGCTGTAAAAAGCGGACTTGGTTGGATGGGAAAACATAGTAATGTACTAACCCAAAAAATGGGTTCTTTCTATTTTATAGCTGAATTAATTATTGATTTAGAACTGGATTATGATCACAAGGTAACGGATCACTGTGGTACGTGCACAGCGTGTATTGATGCTTGCCCAACGCAAGCAATTGTTGAACCATATGTTGTTGATGGCAGTAAGTGTATCTCTTATTTTACCATCGAACTTAAGAATGAAATTCCGAATTCAGTAAAAGGTCAATTCGATGATTGGATGTTTGGTTGTGATGTTTGTCAAGATGTTTGCCCATGGAATCGGTTTTCTAAATCACATAATGAACCCTTGTTCGATCCGCATCCCGAGTTGTTGTCGATGACCAAAAAAGATTGGGAAGAAATTACCGAAGATGTTTTTAGAAAGGTATTCAAAAAGTCAGCAGTAAAACGAACTAAGTTTAAGGGATTAACCAGAAATATTCAATTTTTGAAGGAGTGACTTTTGCGCTCTTACTTTAAGCTTTATTCGAAGAATTTCTGGCAATAAGTTTAGTGGGTAATTGCACTAAATGATGCTCTATAGGATCTTTTTTCTTTTTAGCATTTATTTCATCAACTAGAATGCCAAGCGCTTCTTTTCCCATTCTGGTTCCCGGTTGATCGACCGTAGATAATGAAGGGGTTAATAAAGACGATATGGGCCAGTTGCTAAACCCAATAATGGCAATTTGCTCGGGAACTTTAATACCATTCTTATTAAAATACGACATGGCCCCAGCAGCAACAAGATCCGTAATACAAAAAATACCGTCTACATCAGGATGATCTTTGATAACTTGCTGTGCATAGTCAAAACCTTCTTGAGACGAAATACGATTACATATAAATACTAAAGATTGGTCATAGGCTATATTGTGATCTTCCAAAGCACGCTTATATCCTAGAAATCGATCGATGGATCCTTGAGGATTCAAAGGTCCTCTAAAGTGCGCTATTTTTTTGCAACCTGCTTTGATGAGGTGTTCGGTAGCTTCATAGGCCGCTTTTTGGTCGTCAATAATCACTTTACTGCAATTGACCATTTTAGAAATCTTATCAAATAGCACAAGAGGGGTGCCGTTGTTAATAATTTTTCTGATAGCATCCAGTGAATCAGTTTCATTCGATAATGACATTAAGATACCATCGACTCGTTTGTTTAGTAAAAGATCGATCTGTTTTGTTTCAAGATCAAAAGATTCGTTTGATTGAAGGATGATAACTAGATAACCGTGTTTTTCGGCTTCTAAGATGATCCCATTAATGATGTTGGCAAAAAAGTGATGTGCAATTTCAGGAATAATTAACCCAATTGTGCGCGATTCTTGGTTACGTAAACTCAATGCCATAGCGTTGGGCTGATAATCTAATTCAGCAGCAAGTTCACGAACCTTTTTCTTGGTTTCCTCACTTACATCCTTATAATCTTTTAAGGCTTTCGAAACTGTAGTGACAGAAATCCCTAAAATATCCGCTATTTCTTTTAATGTAACCTGTGCCATTGTGGCGACTAAATAAGACTATTTATATACAAATAGCAAATACTTGTACCAAAAATATTGTGTAAAACAACTATTTGTTAAGAGCTTCCCAAAACGTTTTCGTAAGCTATATGTATAGTATTTAAAAGATGATATTTCATTTACAGGGATAAAAATGTATATTCGGCAAATTCAAACCTAATTATTTATATATTTCTTAAAAATGATAAAGATATCTTAGGTTTCTTCTATGAAATTAGGTCATTTTTATTAAATAGTTGCTCTTGAGGCACTTGTCTTAAAAGCATCAAAACTCAACTAGCAAATGGAAGGATTATCTACCATCGATTTAGTGGTAATTGCATTTTACCTAATCGGTATTGTTATCTATGGAATTTCAAAATCAAAAAGAGACAGTTCTGAAGACTATTTTTTAGGGGGTCGTACTATGACGTGGCCCATTGTGGGGATTGCATTGTTCTCTGCCAATATTTCTAGCTCTACATTGGTAGGATTAGCTTCCGATGGTTTTCAAACCAATATAAATGTCTTTAACTATGAATGGTTTGCAGTGGTAATTCTGATATTCTTTTCTATTTTCTTTTTACCATTTTATTTAAAATCTAAGGTGTATACAATGCCTGAGTTTTTAGAGCGCCGCTATGACCGTAGATCAAGGTATTATTTTTCATTCGTAACCATAATTGGTAATGTAATGGTCGATACAGCAGCAAGTCTGTATGTGGGTAGTATTGTTTTAAAGCTACTTTTTCCTGAAACAAGTTCAACGGTAATTATTATTGGTCTTGCAATTGCGGCAGCAGCCTACACCATTCCTGGAGGATTGAACTCAGTAATTCAAACCGAGGTCATTCAAGCAGTACTTTTAATAATAGGCTCATGTTTACTCACCTATTTTGCTTTTCAAGAACTCGGAGGAGGTTGGGAAGCCATGATGGATAAATTAAACGTTATGCTAGATAATGGCGATGTTAACTTTAAAGATCGCGCTGCAAATGGTAAGTATATTCCAGCTAATTCTGATGAGGTATTTAGTCTGGTACGACCAATAAATGATGAGTTTATGCCTTGGTGGGGGCTACTTACCGGTGTGCCTTTACTAGGGTTTTATTTCTGGGCAAATAATCAGTTTATGGTACAGCGTGTATTAGGAGCAAAAGATTTGAACCACGGTCGTTGGGGTGCATTGTTTGCAGGACTGCTGAAACTTCCTGTGATTTTTATTATGATTGTTCCTGGTGTTTTAGCTCTTATTCTCTTTAATACATTAGATATTTCTAATTTGAATTATCCATTACCGAATGGCGAAATGTGTGCTAATCTAGCCGATTGTCCCAATTTGACATATCCAGTTTTATTGTTCCAATTGTTACCTACAGGAATTCTAGGATTGGTGGTAGCTGGCTTACTGGCTGCAATGATGTCGTCGGTTTCGGCAACGTTCAATTCAGCTTCTACTCTTATTACAATGGATTTTGTAAAGCAACTACGCCCAGAAATGACTAGCAAGCAGCTGGTAAGAGCTGGACAAATAGCAACTTTAGTACTGGTAATTTTGGCATCACTTTGGGTGCCATTTATTGAAAAAGTAAGTGATTCGCTTTGGGGGTACTTGCAAGCTGTAATTGCATTTACGTGCCCACCGGTGGTGTCGGCCTTCTTATTGGGAATGTTCTGGAAAAGAGCAACTTCATCAGGAGCTTTTATTAGCCTTTTAATTGGTGGCGCTATTGCACTATTTATGGTTTTATCTATGGTGTTTGAAATTTCACCAGAATTAAACGAACTTCACTTTTTAATGAAAGCAAATATTTTATTTGTTATAAGTGTTTTTGTACATGTAGTGATTAGTCTGGCTACAAAGGCGCCAGATATGAGTCAAATAGCTGATTATACATATAAGAAGAGTTTATTCACAGAAGAAACCGAAGAGCTTAAATCACTACCTTGGTATAAAAATTATCGAATACTGTCAATTATCTTGCTAATTCTAACGGCCCTGTTGGTAGGATGGTTCTGGTAGCAGGAACATAAATTATGAAAAAGAGCGAAATGCACAGTCTTTGAAGGGTTATGCAATTCGCTCTTTCTTTTTAAACTGTACTTTATGAAAAATATCGGTGTTAAACTATCCTTATTTCTTAACTATTTTGTTTTTGCAATACTATTGAACAGTGTTGGAATTGTTATTCTGAAGTCACTTAATAACTATGGTGTTGCAGAAGATACGGCCAGTATTTTAGAGGCCTTTAAGGATCTTCCTATAGCGATTGTCTCTTTTGTAGTTGCGTCGTTCTTACCGAGACTAGGTTATAAAAAAGCGATGCTAATTGCTTTGGCTCTTGTGACTGTAGGGTGTATTACTATGTATTTTGGTAATTCTTTTGATACTGCAAAAGTATTGTTTGCCACTGTGGGAGCATCCTTTGCATTAATAAAAGTGTCAGTTTATTCGGTAATAGGACTTGTAACTAACGGAACAAAAGAACACAATTCTTTAATGAGCTCTGTTGAAGGGGTTTTCATGTTCGGAATAGCATTAGCATATTATTTGTTTCCGGCATTTAACACCGAAGGAAAACCGGATGCCTGGTTAAACGTTTATTGGTTACTTGCGGCAATGACTACTGTTTCATTTTTGATTTTGCTTTTTACAAAATTTGAAAATCCACCGAAACCAGCAGGAAGCAATGTCAAAGAAGATTTTATAGAAATGTTCAAATTGCTTAGTAAATTACTAATTATAGTATTTGTTATTAGTGCATTTCTTTTTGTGATGATCGAACAGGGAATCATGACGTGGTTGCCTACCTTTAATGAAAGAGTTTTGGGGTTGACAGAAAACTTGGCAATCATGATGGCAAGTATTCTTGCAATTTCATTGGGAATTGGAAGATTGTTAGCCGGAGCACTAACTCGTAAAATAAATTGGATTTATGTACTATCTGCATGTACTATTATTGCAATGCTATTAGTGGTTTTTGTTTTACCAAGACTTCTAAGTTTAGAAGTTCAGGAAATAAGTAGCCTTGCAGATATTCCGTTTCTTGGTTTTGCCTTTCCTATTATTGGATTATTTATCGCTCCTATATATCCACTTTTGAATTCAGTAGTGTTATCGGCTTTGCCCAAAAATGTTCATAGTCCGATGACTGGATTAATTGTAATATTTTCAGCACTTGGTGGAACTTTAGGTAGCAGAATAATCGGTTACTTATTTAAAGAAGTTGGGGCTCAAAAAGCTTTTTATTTTACCTTGATACCAATGACTGTTCTTCTCATTTGTTACTTTATTCTAAAAAGATTGACCAATGAAAAAAGTATTCAAGCTTAACATCCAGAATACCCTTTCAAAACTTCTCTTACAAGAAGATACCGATGGTGATAAAAAAATAACCAAGGAAGATAAAGGCCCTAAAGCTTTTACAATTCTAGATGAAAATGGGAATTCTTACGAAGTAATAGGAACGTATTTCTTATCTAATTTAATGCAAGAATTAGTCATTCAGGAAAGAGAAGGAAAACAGGAAGCAATCATTCCTTTATCACATATTGAAGAGGCGCCTAGCGATAGAATATCTCGAATGATCAAAGATTATTTCTGGGATGATTTAACAAGAACAATTGATAAAGAAGGATTGGCGAGAATAGTAGGTGATGAGAAGTCAGCGGACCAAACACAAAGAGTATATGTCCCTACGACTGATGAAAAAGCGATTTCGTACTATCAACAACTTCAACAAGAAAGTGTTCAGCTTGAAGTGGTAATACTACCAAAAGATATTACTGCTGAATATGTGCAATCTATCAATTCAAAACCAGGAATCCTTTCATTAAAGTTAGTTGGTGAAAAAGGAGTCCCTTTTGTAGTGCCAGGCGGACGTTTTAATGAAATGTATGGCTGGGATTCATATTTTGAAGGTGTTGGTTTGTTATTAGACAACAGAATAGATCTTGCAAAAGCAATGGTAGATAATTTCTGTTATCAAATAACACATTATGGTAAGATTTTAAACGCCAATCGTACCTATTACCTTACTAGAACACAGCCTCCCTTTTTAAGTTCTTACATCCGAGAAGTTTACGAAGCTGATTCTTCTAAAGACAAAACATGGTTAGCTGAAACCCTGTCGGTTGCTATTAAAGAATACGAAACAGTCTGGATGGTTGAAGGAAAGCGTCTTTGCGATAACGGACTCAATAGGTATTTAGCGGAAGGAATTGGAATTCCTCCGGAAACCGAAGCAGGGCATTTTGATGAGGTTTTAAGTGAGTTTGCTGCAAAATACAAGCTTACTGTAGCAGAGTTTGAAAAACAATATGCAGAAAGAAGATTGATAGACAAAGATCTTGACGAATACTTTGTGCACGATCGAAGTGTACGTGAAAATGGTCATGATACAACTTGGCGTTTAGATAATGTATGTGCCGATCTAAATACCGTCGATTTAAACGCGCTATTATATAAATATGAAGTTGATTTTGCCCACTTAATAACTTCTTACTTTAACGGAGAATTCGAAGGTAAAACAACTGAGTACTGGAATTCGCAAGCATCAAAAAGAAAATCATTGATGAATAAGTTTCTTTGGGATGAGGACGATGGAGTTTACTATGACTATAACTTTAAGACTAAAGAACGAACCGGTTTCGAGTCAGCTTCCAATTATTTTCCGTTATGGTCCGGATTATGTGATGATCATCAGGCGGCGGTAATGGTAAGGAATTTATTGTTCAATCTAAAAGAAAAAGGGGGCGTTGCGGGTACGTCAAAAAAAATGGCAAGTACTATTGCTGCTGGAAAGCATCAGCGTCAATGGGATTATCCTAATGGTTGGGCTCCTCATCAGATGCTAATCTGGAAAGGGTTAATGCAGTATAGTTATCATAAAGAAATGCAAGAACTTATTTATCGTTGGCTCTGGATGATTACTAGAAATGCAGTCGATTATAATGGTACAATTCCAGAGAAGTATGACGTGGTTAACTGTACTCACAAGGTATATGCCGAATACGGTAATGTTGGAACTGATTTTGAATACATAACTACCAGTGGTTTTGGGTGGATGAACGCTTCATATCAATGCGGTTTGTCATTATTGTCAGATGATTTAAAAAAGCATTTAGACAGTTTAAAAGATCCGGATAAACTGTTTTAGAATTGCTTAAAATCCATTGAAATATCAATTATCTTTAAAACTTAAATCGACCCACTAAGACCGGTAGTTAATGAATTCCTATCAATACGCGATACAGCTTTTACATGATGTTTCTACCGATAAAGGATTCTTGGCAAGCGCCAACGATATTAGTAATTATCGCAGAATTTGGGCACGTGACGGCGTTATCTGTGGGCTAGCAGCGTTGTTAGATGGTGATAAAAAATTGGTTGCTACTTGCAAAGCAACGCTTCAAACATTGGCCGATCATCAGCACTATCTTGGTAATATTCCATCTAACGTATTTTATGACGAACCGAAAACAATATTAAGTTTTGGTGGACTCGCTGGTCGCGTAGATACCATTCCTTGGTTCATTATCGGTTTGTGTAATTATGCTCATTTTACTGGAGATATTGATTTTGCAAAGGCACATTTAGAACATATTAATCGAGGCTTGAACTTGATGGAAGCATGGGAGTTTAATCATAACCATTTAATGTATGTGCCTAGATCTGGTAACTGGGCCGATGAATATATTACTGAAGGGTATATTTTGTATGACCAATTATTAAGGTTGTGGGCACTTCGATGTTTTGATAAACTTTTTCCGAATGAAGTAATACATCGTAAGGCAAATAGAATTCAGCAAAAAGTAACAGAAAATTACCGTAAACATAAGATTAAAAATGATCCTTATCATCCAAAGGCATTTTCCAGAATGAGAAAGAAAGATTATTGGGTGGCTTCATTTAATCCTTCCGGATACCAAAAACAATACGATGCTTTTGCCAATTCACTAGCCTTATTTTTAGATATTGATTCCGAAGGCTTCGAAAATGAATTGATAGCGTATTCTGAAACGTTAAGAAAATCGCTAGCCTTAAAATTATTACCTGCTTTTTGGCCTCCTATTAAAGAAGGTGATATTGAATGGAGTATGCTTGAGAATAATAGGAAGTACGAGTTTAGAAATGTCCCTTATGAGTTTCATAATGGGGGTACCTGGCAAATGGTTAACGGTTTTTATGGTTTAGGGTTGCTAGTACACAATAAAGTAAATGAAGCAAAAGACGTCTTGACCCAGATCGATCTTTTAAATGAAAAAGAAAGCTGGAGTTTCTATGAAAACTTTAATACAGAAACATCAGAGCCTACCGGAGTACCGCACTGCGCGTGGAGTGCTGCCGGGGCTGTTATTCTAGGCCAATCACTTCAAGGTAAAAAACTATTATCCTAACCAAAAAACTATTGCATTCTTAATGAATACTAAAATAGAGATACTGTGTGTTGGCGAAACCCTTATCGATTATATCGGTCATCAAACCGCGCCTAGTTTAGCTGAGACCAAAGACTATCATCGATATTTAGGAGGATCGCCTACTAATGTAGCAATGAATATGGCTAGACTCGGTGTGGGTACCTGTTTAGTTGCTAGCGTTGGTAACGATGGCTTTGGCAAATATGTGTTAGAGAAATTGAATCAGGCCAGGATAAATACCAATTACATTAAAGCGCTAGAAGATGTGCCGACTACGGTAATTTTTGTTTCCAGAACAACCGAAACACCTGATTTTATAGCCTATCGCCAAGCCGATGCCATGATTGGTCCCGATCAGTTGCCAGATGAGTTATTATCACACATAAAAGTGTTTCACACCACCTGTTTTGCACTTAGTAAACAACCTGCCCAACATACTATTCTCGATGCCGCCAAACGAGCATCTAGGGTAGGAGTGAAATTGAGCATCGATATTAATTATTCTGAAAAAATATGGCCTGATCGTCAGAATGCAATTCAGTGTATCAAAGAATACTGCGCATTGAATCCGTTAGTAAAAATTAGCGAAGATGATATGCAACGGTTATTTAAAAAGAAACTAAATCATACAGAGATCTTTGAATTTTTTCATGAATTGGGAGTTGAAATCGTTTGTTTAACATTGGGCAGTAAAGGGGTGAAAGCATCGCATAATAATACGATTATAAGTCTACCAGCAATTAAGATTGAAAAAATAATGGACGCTACCGGGGCCGGAGATGCATTCTGGTCCGGTTTTTTATTTGCTTATATTAAGAAAAATCCACTTGAGCATTGTTTAAAAACTGCCCTGAGGTTAGCAGCTTTAAAGCTTCAGAATGTAGGTAGGCTTCCCGAAAATGTCGATGTTTTATCCGAATTATTGAAGATAGAATAAAGGCTGACTATTGTAATTAGATTATTTTTGAATGATCTAAGATATCAAATTAGTTAACTTTGTTAACTATATCAAATTCCTATATGAGAGAAAAGTCAAAAAAGCAGCAAGCACTCGATTATCACGAATTTCCTAAGCCTGGGAAAATTAAAGTTATACCTACCAAAAGCTATTCCAGCCAACGCGACCTTAGCCTAGCCTATTCACCTGGTGTAGCTGAGCCTTGTTTGGCAATCGAAAAAAAGAAATCTGATGTATATCGATATACTAATAAAGGAAATCTAGTAGCCGTAATTTCTAATGGTACTGCTGTTTTGGGCTTGGGAGATATCGGTCCTGAGGCTTCAAAGCCGGTCATGGAAGGAAAGGGCTTACTCTTTAAAATTTTTGCTGATATAGACGTGTTTGATATTGAAGTTGATGCTAAGGATGTGGATACTTTTATTGAAACCGTAAAAAATATTGCACCCACTTTTGGTGGGATTAATCTTGAAGATATTAAGGCGCCTGAAGCCTTTGAAATCGAACAGCGTCTAAAAGAGGAATTAGATATTCCAGTCATGCATGATGATCAGCATGGTACCGCTATTATTTCTGCAGCTGCTTTATTAAATGCGGTAGAAATTGCGGGTAAGAAAATGGAAGATATCAAGATTGTAGTCAGCGGTGCTGGTGCCGCGGCGGTTTCTTGTACACGTTTGTATAAAGCGTTCGGTGCAAAGACAGAAAACATTGTTATGACCGATAGCAAAGGGATCATTAGAAAAGATCGCGACAATCTTACTTCTCAGAAAGCAGAGTTTGCTACCGATAGAGATCTCCATACCCTTGAAGATGCATTTGTTGATGCCGATGTTTTTATAGGGCTATCCATGGGTAATATTGTAAACCCGGCTATGCTTAAAAGTATGGCTTCGAATCCTATTGTATTTGCGATGGCAAATCCTGATCCTGAAATTGCATATGATTTAGCGTGCAAAACGCGAGATGATATTATTATGGCCACAGGTAGATCAGATCATCCTAATCAGGTAAATAATGTATTAGGGTTTCCATTTATTTTTAGAGGGGCGCTCGACGTACGTGCTACCAAAATAAATGAAGCGATGAAAATGGCAGCAGTAAAGGCCCTCGCTTCTTTGGCTAAAGATCCCGTTCCGGAGCAAGTGAACATTGCTTACGGCGAGACAAAACTTGCTTTTGGCAAAGATTACATAATTCCAAAACCGTTTGATCCCAGACTTATCACCAAGATTCCACCTGCAGTGGCTAAAGCTGCGATGGAGTCAGGTGTGGCTACTGAAGAAATTACCAACTGGGCGGCCTATGAAGATGAATTATATGAGCGATTAGGTTCTGATAACAAAATATTACGACTACTCATCGATAGAGCTAAGCGCGATCCGAAACGTGTAGTTTTTGCAGAAGCCGATCATTTAGATGTTCTAAAAGCAGCTCAAATTGTATATGAAGAAGGAGTTGCAATTCCTATTTTATTGGGTAGAAAAGATGTAATTGAAGAGTTGAAACAAGAGATCGGTTTTGATGCTGATGTAGAGATTATTGATCCTAAAACAGATGAGTTCAATCCGCAGAAAAATAAGTACGCTCAAGTATATTTTGAAGAGCGAAAGCGTCGTGGTGTGACCTTGTATGACGCACAAAAAAAGCTAAGGGAACGTAACTACTTTGCGGCTATGATGGTAAATGAAGGAGATGCCGACGGCTTGATTACAGGTTATTCAAGGAGTTATCCTGCTACATTAAAACCAATGCTAGAACTTATAGGAACTTATCCGGGTACAGATAGAGTTGCGACTTGTAACCTGATGCTTACTGAAAGAGGGCCGATGTTTTTGGCAGATACTTCAATTAATATTGACCCGACCACCAGAGACTTGGTAAAAATTGCTCGAATGACTGCTCACATGGTGAAAATGTTTGGGGTAGAAGCAAATATTGCGATGTTATCGTATTCCAATTTTGGCTCGTCAAGTCATGAAAAGGCTGAGAAAGTGAGGCAAGCGGTTCATATTTTACATAAACGATTCGATTATATTCAGGTCGACGGGGCTCTTCAATCTGACTTTGCACTAGATCCTGAATTGCGAAAAAGTAATTTCCCGTTCTCAAAGTTGAATGGTAAAAAGGTCAATACCTTAATTTTCCCAAATTTGGATGCAGCCAACATCACCTATAAACTGATGAAACAGTTGAATAATACTCAATCAGTTGGGCCGATTATGCTGGGGATGCGTAAACCGGTTCATATATTACAATTAGGTGCTAGCGTAGAGGAAATCGTGAATATGACCGCCGTAGCAGTCGTTGATGCCCAAGAGAAAGAAAAAAGAGAGCGCCAAAACATGAATGCGTAGGTTAAAAAGCGTTTCAGTACCATCTTTTTCGCATTTATACCGCTAGAAATGAGAGTCTCATTTTAGGTTTTTAGGGCAGTTTGATCAAGTCAAAATCGATGTGGTTAAAATTGCATCGAGAACCAATAATTTCATTACATTTACCCCCTAACCGGTATTTAAATGATCACCCAATTACAAGGAAAACTTGTCGAGAAAAATCCGACAAATGTTGTCATTGATTGCAACGGTGTAGGGTATGAAGTACATATCTCACTGTTTACATATTCCAACCTACCCAATTCAGAAGCGATTAAGTTATTGACTCATCTTCAGGTAAAAGAAGATAGCCATACGTTATTTGGATTTATCTCAGCGGCTGAGCGAGAAATTTTTAGGTTGTTAATCTCGGTTTCAGGTATAGGAGCGAGTACGGCCAGAACCATGTTGTCTTCATTAGATCCGACTCAAATTCGCGATGCAATTGCATCCGGTGATGTGCCAACTATTCAATCAGTAAAAGGTATCGGGGCTAAAACGGCACAACGGGTTATTCTC
This sequence comes from Spongiivirga sp. MCCC 1A20706, assembly GCF_046524175.1. NCBI lineage: Bacteria > Pseudomonadati > Bacteroidota > Flavobacteriia > Flavobacteriales > Flavobacteriaceae > Spongiivirga > Spongiivirga sp. MCCC 1A20706. The sequence continues at coordinate 37,909 of NZ_JBEFZF010000005.1, read as the reverse complement.
GATTTAAAAGATAAAGTGCTAAAAGTATATGATATTGATGAAGTTTCCCTTGTTCAAAGCAATACTGTTAAGGATGAAGCGTTATCAGCTTTAGAAGTTTTAGGTTTTACCAGACGAGCGTCTGAAAAAGTAGTTGACGGGCTATTGAAAAAGACACCAGATTTAAATGTTGAGCAGCTGATAAAACTTGCGCTAAAAAATCTATGATTGAGTTGAAATTTTACGCTCCGAGAAATGCCGTAATTACCATTCTTACATTTTTTGTAATGGTGGTCTCTTCCTTAAAAGTTGAAGCTCAAGATTCGACCGCTGTTGGGTATAGCGCAGGTACTTTACTTTTAAAAAACCCGCAAAGTATCATCTCAAAATATAAATACGATCCTAAAACCGATCGATATATTTATACAGAAAGCGTTGGTGATTTTAATATCTCATATCCAAGAATTTTAACACCCAAACAGTACCAAGATCTTGTTTTAAAAGAAAGTATGAAAGCATACTTTAAGGAAAAACTTGATGCGGTATCAGGTAAAAAGGCAGGCAGTGAAGAAGCGCAAAAAAATTTATTGCCGGATTTTTATATTAAGTCCGGGCTTTTTCAATCCATCTTTGGAGGTGATGTTATTAGTGTGGTGCCGCAAGGCTCCGTTTCTATGGATTTAGGCCTTCGTTTTCAAAAAAATGATAATCCTTCATTATCACCAAGAAACAGAAGAAATATCAGTTTTGATTTTCAACAACGTATAGAGCTTAGTTTGTTGGGAAAAGTGGGTGAACGCTTACAAATAGCTGCCAACTACAATACAGAAACAACCTTCGATTTTCAAAATTTGATTAAGCTGGAATATACTCCTACGGAGGATGACATTATCCGCAAGATAGAAGTTGGTAATGTAGCAATGCCCTTAAATAGCTCGCTTATAACCGGGGCGCAAAGTTTATTTGGTGTAAAAACTGAGCTTCAATTTGGTAAAACCACGGTAACTGGAGTGTTTTCTGAACAACGTTCTCAGACCAGAACAGTGGTTGCACAAGGGAATGGAACCTTAGAGGATGTTAAATTGTTTGCCTTAGATTACGAAGAAGATCGTCACTTTTTCTTATCACAGTATTTTAGAGATGTTTATGATGAGGCTGCTAAAACATATCCATATCCTAATACACAGGTGCAAGTAACCAGAATCGAAGTATGGGTAACGAATCGTGGCCAGCGCACCGATAATGTTAGGAACCTAGTTGCTTTGCAAGATATCGGAGAATCTGATCTTGCGAAAATTGGGGTAGATAATAATGCAAATTTTATCAATGCAGGGGTGCTTCCAGGAGCTTTTCCTGATAATAGCAATAACAAATTTGATCCTTCAACAATTGGTAATCCAGCTACTTCGGACCTTACTGAGGCCATTCGTGATATTGCCTCTGTACAATCCGGTTTTGGTGGTCGAGCAGTTAACGAAGGGTTTGATTATGCAATCCTTGAAAATGCCAGAAAATTACAACCTAATGAGTATCGTTTGAATGCACAGTTAGGGTATATTTCTTTAAACCAACGACTAAGCAATGATGAGGTACTTGGAGTTGCTTATCAATATACCGTTGGCGGTCAGGTATTTCAGGTAGGAGAATTTGCCAATGATGGCGTAGATGCAACCACAGTCGGAACACTTCCAAACTCGAATATTGAGGTCATTAACAATAACAACTTGGTGGTTAAAATGCTGAAAAGTAGTTTGACCAATGTGAACGAACCTATTTGGGATTTGATGATGAAAAATATCTACTCAACAGGTGCTTTTCAATTAAGTCCGGAAGATTTTAGATTAAATATACTATACGCCAACCCTTCTCCAATCAATTTTATCGAAGTAAGCGAAGGAGCATCAGGAGGCTTTCCGAATGCTCAGGAAAAAGCTGAGATTGAAGAAACTATTTTGATCAACTTATTTGGGTTGGATCGCTTAAATATTTACAATGATCCGCAAAGTGGGGGTGATGGTTTTTTTGATTTTGTTGATGGTTATACGGTTGATACTAGAAACGGGAGTATTATTTTCCCATCTGTAGAACCTTTCGGTGAGTCATTATTTAATAAACTGTCAACTTCTCGTACAGGAACGCCTGCTGAAGACTATGATCTTGCCACTACTTATAACCCAAATCAAGCACGCTACGTATATCGTGAAATGTATGAAAGTACAAAAGCCGATGCATTAGATGTAGCTAGCAAGAACGTTTTTCAAATAAAAATACGCTATAAGTCAACTGGAGGTGATGGTATTTCAGTCGGAGCTTTTAACTTACCTCCCGGTTCAGTAAAGGTGACCGCAGGTGGTCGAGTACTTCAAGAAGGAATAGATTATACCGTAAACTATCAAGCAGGACGTGTTCAGTTGTTGGATGAATCGTTAAAGGCATCGAACACGCCTATTGAAATTTCTACGGAAAATAATTCATTATTCAGACAGCAAAATAAACGCTTTGCCGGTATTGATATTGAACATAAATTCAACGATAATTTTCTGATCGGAGGTACTTTTTTAAACCTTAATGAACGCCCGCTAACCCAAAAAGCGAATTATGGTGTTGAACCAGTTAGTAATACCATTTTAGGGGCACGCCTAAATTTTTCTACCGAGGCGCCATTCTTAACCCGATTGGCTAATAAATTACCAAATATTGATACGGATGCTAAATCCAATTTTTCGATACGAGCTGAAGCGGCTTATTTGTTTCCAAACGCACCAAAAACAGCCGATTTTAATGGCGAAGCGACTGTATATGTTGATGACTTTGAAGGAGCCCAATCGACCATTGATATAAAATCTCCATTAGCCTGGAGTTTATCAAGTACACCTTTAGGAGTTCAAGGGGGTGATATTCAAACAGGAGATCCGAATATTCTAGAAAATGGGTATAACCGTGCGAAGTTGGCTTGGTATACCATCGACCCGATATTTTATAATAACCAGCGTCCAGGCGACATTAGCGATGATGACGTCTCACTAAATGAGACCCGTCGTGTTTTTGTAAATGAGATTTTTCCGCGAACTGATCTTGCGCAAGGCCAAACAACTGTGCAGTTTACGCTCGATTTGGCATATTATCCTGATGAACGTGGGCCTTATAACAACAATCCAGGATTCGATGCTGAACCCAATTCTGATAAGTGGGCAGGAATTACCCGATCGATTACTGCAACCAACTTCGAGCAATCGAATGTAGAGTACATACAGTTTTGGATACTTGATCCCTTTAATCAGCCTGGAAATACCAATACTGGCGGTGAGCTTGTGTTTAATTTAGGTAACATCTCGGAAGATGTTCTAAAAGATGGGCGTAAGCAATACGAAAACGGCCTGCCAGAGGCAGGGGCGACAAATAATTTAGAAGTAAGACCAACCCCTTGGGGTCAGGTACCTGCGAATCAGTCATTGGTATATGCTTTTGATGCTGTTGATGCTAATAGAAATGTGCAAGATGTTGGTTTAGATGGTTTGAATGATACTGAGGAAGCCCAATCACCATTTTATACTAACGGTCCGGCTGATGATCCCGCATCTGATAACTACCAATACTTTTTAGACGCTACAGGAAGTATTCTAGATCGTTACAAAAAATACAATGGACTTGATGGTAACTCACCTATCGATGTAAGCGATACCAATCGAGGCGCTATTACACTTCCAGATGTGGAAGATGTGAACCGGGATTTAACTATGAATACTATTGATAGTTATTTTGAATATACTATCCCAATAGTGCCTAACATGAGTGCCGTCAATAATCGTTTTATTACGGACGAGAAAGAGCGGGAGATTACGCTTCCTAACGGCAGGACATTAACGGCTAGATGGCTGCAATTCAAAATTCCTATCAACCCCTCAAATTATGATGAAACTGATCCTAATACCATTCTAAGTAGAGTAGGAGGTATTACTGACCTTCGCTCCATACGTTTTATACGGATGTATATGAAGGAGTTTGAAGATCCTACAGTGCTTCGCTTTGGTACATTAGACCTTATTCGTGGAGATTGGCGTCGTTATACGCAAAGTCTAGAAGAAAACCTGGATCCAGAAGAAGGTGACGGTACCGAAGTCGACGTGTTGTCAGTAAATATTGAAGAAAACTCTGATCGTGTACCAATACCTTATGTATTGCCACCAGGTGTGCAACGAGAGCGATTAAATAATACCAATAATATTATTCGACAGAATGAGCAGTCTTTAGCACTAACCGTTTGCGGGGATAATGGATTAAACAATAACGATTCCAGAGCAGTATTTAAAAATATTGATATCGATATGCGTCAGTATGAGCGCTTACGAATGTTTTTACATGCTGAAGCGATACAGGGAAGACCGGTACCCAATGCTAATACTTTGGTAGCTTTTATTCGTTTTGGTACCGACTTTACTAATAACTATTATCAGGTAGAGATTCCGTTACAGCTCACGCAGTTTGGTGCGACTTCAGAAAGTGAAATTTGGCCAGCCGACAATGAAATATTACTTCCTTTAGATTTGCTGTCCCAAATTAAATCACAAGGTATTTCTGATGGCACTTTAGGAAACCCCAATGCTGTTTTTTATAATGAAAATGGTGATGTTGTCAACGAATTTGATCCTAGGCAAGCTGGTGAACTTCGCGTTGCAATAAAAGGGAACCCTACGGTAGGAAGTGTTCGTGCACTAATGGTTGGGGTTAAAAATACGGATGCTAAAGGTATTTGCGCTGAAGTGTGGTTTAACGAACTTAGACTATCCGGATTAGACAGTCAAGGAGGTTGGGCGGCAATCGGTCAGATTGATACAAATTTAGCCGATTTTGCTTCAGTATCTGCAACCGGTAGAATGAGTACTATTGGGTTTGGTACTATCGAGCAAGGCCCTCGCGAACGTAATCTTGAAGATTCAAGGCAGTATGATGTTACCACCAATTTAAATGTGGGGCAATTACTACCAAAAAAATGGGGTGTGCAAATTCCTTTTAATTATAACATTTCGGAAGAAATTATTACACCGCAATATGATCCTTTTTATGAAGATCTGAAGCTCAAAGACAGGTTAGATACTGCTGCTTCTCAAGATGAAGAAGATGCGATTTTAAACAGAGCAGAAGATTATACCAAAAGAACGAGTATTAACTTTATTGGTGTACGAAAAAATAGAGCTCCTGAACAAAAAGAACGCATTTATGATATTGAAAATTTTGATTTTTCCTACTCCTATAACGAAACGTTCCATCGGGATTATGAGATAGAACAAAGAACCGATCAAAATGTACGGTTAGGGATGAATTATGGTTATGCATTTAAACCCTTGAATATTGAACCTTTTAAAAAGTTAGATTCGTTGAAAGGAAAGTACTGGGATTGGTTGAAAGAGATTAACTTTAATCCGTTACCAACTAGTATTGCTGTTACATCAAACTTGACAAGGGCTTTTAGTGATCAACGTTTTCGAGAAGTGGACTTCTCTGGTGATGTGAATCCGAATAATATTCCGCTTCCTTCAATCCAACAACGTAACTTTTTATTCGATTGGGCCTATAGTTTGAACTATAATTTGAGTAGGTCATTACAGGTTAATTTTACGGCCAGCAATAACAACATCATACGCAACTATTTTGATGAAGATGGCGAAGTACTTCGTGATAATAATATTTGGAGCGGTTTCTGGGATATTGGAGAACCTAATAGGCATAGCCAACGATTGGAAGCTAACTATGAACTCCCGTTAAAAAAGATACCTATATTTAGTTTTATCGATTCTAATTATGCCTATACTGGTGATTTTGATTGGCAACGAGAAGGTCTAGCAGTTGAGGAAGTCGTTGGTGAGCGAATCAATACAATTCAAAATGCGAATACGCATCGATTGAATACCACTTTTAATATGGATAGGTTATATCAATATTTAGGGTTGGTAAAGAAAAAAGCAAGCAATACAGGTACAAGAAGTGGGGCTACTCGAGGTACCCGTAATCCAAAAAATAATCCTTTAGCCAGTAATCCTACTGTTAATAACCAAAAGAAAAAAACGGGTTTAAGTGCGGGGAATAAGTTTACAAATACCATTGTTGGTTTGTTAACTGCTGTGAAGCGCTTAGGGGTTGATTATTCGGAAACCAATAGTAAAACACTCCCTGGGTACACGCAATCTATAGGTTTTATAGGAACGCTTAGACCTTCAGTAGGTTTTGTGTTTGGTTCGCAATCCGACGTTCGTTTTGAAGCGGCAAAACAAGGGTGGTTGACCACGTTTCCTGAGTTTAATCAGCAGTTTTTAGAAACGAGGAGAAGGACACTAGCTTTTACTGGTAATATTCAATTATTACCTGATCTAACTATTGATCTTACAGCGAACAGGCTTTATAATGAAAATATAGCAGAGAACTTTAGGGTCGATGTCAATGGCGATAATGAATTATTTTATAATAAGTTATTAGAGAACCGTTTCGGGAATTTCGAAATCTCGAACTTTATGTTAAAAACCGCCTTTAAAACCAGTGATCAGGACTTTTCAGAGGTGTTCCAGACGTTTAGAGATAATAGACTTGTTGTGGCGCAACGTTTAGCTGCAGAAAGAGGACTGAATCCCAATGATGTTGATGGAGACGGTTTCCCTGTCGGACTTGGAAAGACCAACCAATCGGTACTCATACCAGCCTTTGTATCTGCATATACAGGGCAAGATGCTGAAAAAGTAAGTCTTGGCGTATTTAGGGATATTCCGATTCCTAATTGGCAATTGAAGTATACAGGGTTCATGAAGATTCCATGGTTTAAAAAGAAGTTTAGACGTTTCTCAATTCAACATGGCTATCGTTCTTCATACACCATTAATAATTTTACAACCAACCTAGAGTATGATCCTGCTAATAATCAAGCGTTTGATCAGGCGGGTAATTTCTTAAATCCGGTATTGTATTCTAACGTAAATTTGGTAGAGCAATTTAATCCGCTAGTTCGTGTGGATTTTGAGTTGAAGAGCTCCCTTAAAATTTTAGCTGAAGTTAAAAGAGATCGTGCTTTATCTCTAAGTTTAGATAATCAATTATTAACAGAGGCTACCGGACAAGAGTATGTGTTTGGTCTTGGATATCGAGTAGCTAATGTGCCATTTACCATGACCCTTGGCGGAAGAAGGCAGACCTTTAAAGGAGACTTAAATTTTAAAGCAGATGTCACCCTACGGGATAATATTACAGTAATTAGAAGTCTGGATGTTGAAAATAATCAAGTAACAGCAGGTCAGAAACAATGGTCTTTAAAGTTTACTGCTGATTATGCATTAACTAAGAACCTGACTACTTTGTTTTTCTATGATCATGCGTTCTCGGAATTTGCTATTTCTACTGCTTTCCCGCAAACTACTATCAGAAGTGGGTTTACTTTACGATACAATTTCGGTAATTAAGCCCTTTTAAACGAAGAATAGCGTAACTTATCAATTATAAAAGGTAAAAAACCAGTAATCGCCTAACTTTAATGTGTTAAGGTGTTTTACAAACTAAATTAAGACCAAATAAAGCCACTTTATTGCTAAGGAAGTGGCTTTTTTTTGCGCTTATTTTTTAGAAAAGAAAAAGCCTTTAGGTATTGCTACACTAAAGGCCATTTTTTCAAAAAGAAGATTTAAAGTTAAGAAACCGCTTTCAACTTCTTAATAGCATCTTTAGTCAACTTCTCTTCCGCATATGCTTTGGTAACTTTTAGTTCTTTTTCATCAGAGCCTGGTAAGTCAAACATCGCATCCGTTAATACCGCTTCACATAATGAACGTAATCCGCGTGCACCCAGCTTATATTCGATTGCTTGTTCAACGATGTAATCTAATGCGCCTTCGGTGATTGAAAACTTAATCTCATCCATTTCAAATAATTTCTTGTACTGCTTGATAATGGCATTACGAGGTTCAGTTAAAATGGCTCTTAATGTACCCGAGTCTAACGGATTCATATACGTAAGTACTGGAAGTCGCCCTATAATTTCAGGGATCAATCCGAAATCTTTTAAATCTCGCGGAATGATATATTGTAACATGTTGTCATCGTCATAGCGGCTTTCTTTTTTAGAAGCACTGTAGCCGATAGCTTGCATGTTTAATCGTTTGGTAATATGTCTTTCAATACCATCAAAAGCACCACCAGCAATAAATAAGATATTTTCGGTATTTACTTCGATAAACTTTTGATCCGGGTGCTTGCGTCCTCCTTTTGGCGGGACATTTACAGTAGTACCCTCTAGAAGCTTTAGAAGGGCCTGTTGTACGCCTTCACCCGATACATCACGAGTGATTGATGGATTGTCACTTTTACGGGCTATTTTATCTATCTCATCAATAAATACAATACCGCGTTCGGCTTTTTCCAGATTGTAATCGGCAGCTTGAAGCAAACGAGTTAGGATACTCTCAACATCCTCACCAACGTATCCTGCTTCTGTAAGCACCGTTGCATCTACAATTGCTAATGGTACGTTTAGCATTTTAGCAACTGTTTTAGCCATCAAAGTTTTACCGGTACCAGTTTGCCCCACCATTATGATATTACTTTTTTGAATTTCAATATCATCTTTAGATGGTGGTTGTAATAACCTTTTGTAGTGGTTATATACGGCAACAGACATTACGCGTTTGGTAAACTCTTGACCAATTATAAATTGGTCTAAAAAGCTTTTTATCTCTTTTGGCTTCTTTAAAATAAGCTCCGCAGATAGTTCATCGCTCTCCGTCTGTTTTGATTCTTCGATAACAATACCATGTGCTTGCTCAATACATCGATCGCAAATATGTGCATCGAGTCCCGCTATCAGCAAATTTGTTTCAGGCTTTTTACGCCCACAAAACGAACACTCTAATTCTTCTTTAGCCATGATTATCTTCTTCCTGTTAGTACTGTGGTTTTGTTTTAGTAGGTACTAGTTGTAATTAATTACAATGAGTTTAGCTTTTAGTTAGTAACTCATCAATCATTCCGTATTCTTTTGCCTGAGGAGCCTTCATCCAGTAATCACGATCACTGTCTTCATATACTTTCTCATAAGTTTGACCGGAATGCTTAGCGATAATATTGTATAATTCTTCTTTAATATCTAAGACCTCCTTAGCAGCAATTTCAATATCGCTGGCTTGACCACGCGCACCACTCATGGGTTGGTGAATCATAACACGGGCATGTGGTAAAGCAGAGCGCTTTCCTTTTTCACCCGCACATAATAATACAGCGCCCATTGAAGCCGCCATACCTGTGCAAATAGTTGCTACATCAGGATTGATAAATTGCATGGTGTCGTAAATGCCTAAGCCTGCATAAACGCTACCACCGGGCGAGTTGATATAAATTTGAATGTCTTTTGAGTCGTCTACACTTGCTAAAAAAAGCAACTGTGCCTGTATAATATTTGCAATTTGATCATTGATGCCGGTACCCATAAAAATAATGCGATCCATCATCAATCTTGAAAACACATCCATCGCTACAGCGTTCATTTGACGTTCTTCGATTATATTAGGTGTCATCGCCATGGGATACATACTACTAATAACCTGGTCATACACCATGCTATTAATACCTTGATCTTTAATTGCGAAATTTTGAAATTCTTTTCCGTAATTCATTTGCTAAGCAATCTAAATAATTTATGAATATCAAAAATAATGATTCTCTAGTAAACAAGTAAGGCGCGACTCATTTTTGAATCACGCCTTAAACATCTTTTATGTTTTATTTAGTAATTAACTATATACTTCTTTAATGAAGTCGTCATAGCTAATGTTCTTTACCTTTAAATTAGCATTTTCTTTGTAGAACTCGATCAACTTTTTGCTGAGCAACTGTTCGTTGATTCGTTTGATCTCATCTTGATTACCCAATACACGTGCAGCGATATTATCGAGCTCCTCTTCAGAAGGGTTTAACTGGCCAAACTGGGCCATTTGCCCTTTAATCATTTCTTTAGTACCGTCTTTGATCTCGTCAAAAGTTACTTGAAGATTGTTATCTGCTATTATTTTACCTTCAATTAATTGATAACGTAATCCCTTTTCTGACTTTTCATATTCTTCGCTAGCTTCATCAGCAGAAAGTGGATTCTCACCAGAAGTCTGAATCCATTTTTTAAGAAAATCAGCCGGAAGATCGAACTTGGTATTCTCGATCAGGTTTTCTGTTACATCGTTTAATAGTTTCTGATCTGATTGCTGCGCGAATTGCTTTTCAGCATCTTCTTTTAATTTCGCTTTTACTTCAGTTACAGATTTTACAACATCCTTTCCGAATAGTTTATCAAAAAGGTCTTGATCAAGATCTGCACCTTCTCTTTCGTTAATCTCAGTGATTGTGAAGGTAACTTCAACATTCAATTTATCAGCACCTTCGGCATTTACACCAACATAAGAAACAAGGCTATGCGTTTCATCAAACAAGTTTTTTGTTTTTAATGTCAACACGTCGTCTACTTTTGCTCCTAAAAATGAATCGGTGTTTTTCTTTCCTTTTATCTTATCTAAACTAAACGTTGTGGTTTTATCAATCTCATTTTCTTCACTAAAAAAACGACCAGTTATTTCATGACCTTTTTCAACAGTGTCTTTTGCAATTAACTTACCGTATTGGTTAGCAATGTTTTCGATCTGATCATCGATCATCTTATCAGTTGCCTGAATATTATAGTGGGTAATTGCTTTTTTACTTTTGACTTTGACGTCAAACTCAGGAGCAAGACCTAATTCGAATTCAAAAGAAAATTCATCAGCATCCCAGTTTAGGTCGTCTTGTGGTTTAGGAAGCGGATTACCAAGTACATCTAATTTTTCTTCGGTTAAATACTTGTTTAAAGCATCTTGAAGCAATTTGTTTACCTCATCAACCAAAACGGCCTTGCCATATTGCTTTTTTACCAAGCCCATTGGCACATGACCTTTTCTAAAGCCCGGAATATTGGCGTTTTTACGATAATCACTAAGTACTGTATTTACCTTGTCAGCATAATCGTCTTTAGCAATATCAACCTTTACAACAGCGTTTAAAGCATCGATGTTTTCTCTTGTAATATTCATTGTCTGTTTCTTTCTTTAAAACGGGCTGCAAAAGTACTGTGTTTTTTCCTATTGTACAAGGGTTTAAGATCGAGTTTTGCTTTGCTAGTCGAAAGTTAACAGCAAAAAAGTTGAGATTGTAAAGTTCAATCTTGAAGATACAGCAGGATAAAACTGCTTACCGCTTTACCCTACTACTTATCCTTCTTAAGCATCGAATGTAAAATGGATTGTAAAATAGATAAAAGGAAACTAAAAATTAATGCGTAAAGTAATCCTGATACCGCAAAACCGTCAATGAGTTTATCGGCGAGTAATATGATCAAACCATTAATAATGATTAAAAATAAACCTAAGGTAAGAATGGTAATTGGTAAAGTTAATATCACCAAAATAGGCTTAACAATTAAGTTTAGTAACCCGAGTACTAATGCGACAATAAGAGCGGTTATATAGGAGTCTACCGAAACACCTGGAAGTACATATGACAGGATAAAAACGGCTACGCCAGTAAGTAATAATTTAAGAAGCCAATTCATTATTTAGATTTTTAATGATACTATGAATATAGTGTTTTTGGTAAATATGATCTAATGCGCTTTCTTTTAAAACGGGGCCATCTATTCGATATAAACGGTAGGAAAGGAACTGGGATTAACCTTTGGGATAGTCGATTCGTATTGCGCATTAATAGCATCAATAACTCCATTGGTTACAATCGCATACCCTCTAGCGGTTGGGTGTACACCATCTAACGAAAATGCACCACCTGTGGCGAAAGTAGAGGTTATCAAACCGGCATCGGTCATTATACCGCTACTTGCAGCTTGAGCTAATAGGCTTTTAACATCAAAAAAAGCAAGATTGTTGGCCATAGCAAGGTTTTGAATGGTCGTGTTATAGGCCATTTGAGCTGTATTAATTGCTACTAATTCATTGCTATCAAGGACATCTTCGTCTTTAATTCCGCTAACTGCACTAAGTAATGTTTGTGTCTGTTCGGTATTCGGTGTTCCCCCTTGTTGTAACAGGCCAAGAACTTGCAATACCTGATCATTTAAAATGATTGATCCATAGCCTTGACCCAAGGCTGCTTGATCAATAGTTAGCAATAGCAGCTCTTTTTCACTCATTTGACGAATACCTAGTGGGTTGGTATCGGTTACCGGAACATCGATTAAAAGCCGATTAGGACCTTCGTTAAAGGTAAAGGCGTATTGTGCTGCTATGGCTTGTGCTTGCGGCGCTGAAACTCCTTGTTGGATAAGAACTTGGGTAAAAACTCCACTAACCGCTTGAAAAGCTGCTGTTAAGTTTGCTGCGTTTTCCAAGGAAAGTACCAACGCATTATTGGGTACGGTGGTAAAAAAAGGAATAGAAGTAACATCCGGGATATTTAAGACTACTCCTTTTACATCATTTTGAGTCAGAGTAGATATAACAGTTTGATATATTGATGCAAAAACACTTGGATCTGTAATGTCATTTGGACCGTAACTGCTAGCATCTAAATTTCCCGTTTGATCGGTTCCTATACCACCGGAAGTGGCATATGATAATATATCATTATTGCCAATCCAAAGACTAAAAAAAGTTGGATCCAGTGCAACGGCGTCTTCCAAAATAGAGGCGTTAGGGGTGGATGCAAACCGAGCAAAGTAGGGATTCGCTGTCCCGGTTGGTATATCCGCCACGTTTCCATAACCATTTGCTAATAAATGATAGCTTTTTGCACCAGGAACCCCCATATTGTTAAAGGGGCCTTCTAATGATGTAGATACCTCAGTGGTCGGCATTCCCTCTATAAATTTTACTGTACCTAGGTTTCCTGTTGCATCTTGTGTTAATACTCGTCTTTTATCGGCTATCTGTGTTCCGTTTAAGATAAGTCCTCCAATATTATCAGCGACTAAGGGTTGTGAAAAATCAGATCTTTCTATCAATGCGATCTGTTTTGCAAGGATGTTTGGAAATGAGTTTTCTTGTCCCAATTGATACAAAGCCCCATCAGCGAAGCCTGCTGTTAATGAATTTCCAACGGCTATTACAGTACCAAAATTAGCTTCGCCAGCTTGGTAAAATCCGGGATCTTCGATGGCGCGTTCAAATTCTGGATCGCAAGAGGCACTAATCAAAAAAATGCAACTGGCTACTATATATTGAATATATTTTTTCATGGTTTTGTTGGGTTATAGTTTGTAGGAAAGTCCGATTCCAGGAATAAAAGCATTCGATTTATAAGTGCCTCCAAATGAAGATCCGTCATCAAAAAAGTCGTATGAATTCGTTACCTCTGCGAAGCGTAAATACAAGAAGGAAGTGTCGACCGCTAAGCGCGGGTTGATGTTAATGGTAAATCCTCCAGTAAAACCAACGGAATCATTTCGAGGGGTTTCTGGAGCGTAAAACCCGTCTTGAATTGGCGATTCATCAAAATAAAAACCACCCCTTAACACAAATCGCTGGTTAGCTGTATATTGTAAGCCAAACCTATAGGTCGATGCATTTTTATAGTTACGAGGGTTTCGAGATAAGCCAGCACTGTTATCAAATTGAACATCCAAACTTTTGTACACATTCCAGTAGGCGCGATTAAAGTCGAAAGCGACCAAAACTTTATTATTTATTTGATAAGAAAGTCCTACGGTAAGTTCTGCAGGAAGCGGCAAGGAAGCATCAAAAGTGGTGTCTGAAAAATCACCAGGCAATGCCGATGGTACATTCTCAAAATCAGCATCTCCATTTTCTGCTTCAACAATTATTTCAGACCTATAGCTAATACCAACGTTTAATTTACCACTTGCCCGGAATAACAAACCAACATTATACCCCCAAGCGGTAATCCCCTTATCGTCAATGGTTACATTAGTACGCGCTCCTTCGGTGTTGGATAAGGTTCGACTTAAATTCCTATTGAAATTAACCGATCCGATAGCATAAATGGGACCACCACCAATACTTAAATGGTCGCTTAATTTAACGGAAACAGTAGGTTGGATAAATATTGATTGTAACTCGATATTATTAACCAAATGAGATCCGGCCCAGTCTGTTGGCCAGGTAACACTGCTCCCATAAGGTGTATAAACCGCCAGTCCTGCTGATAACCAATTATTAATTTTATATGTTCCATAAGCATAAACAGGCGTGCGTATACTATTATCAGTTGCAGTACTAATGCCTAAGTCTTGATTTTGAAAAGCAACATTTGAAAAGACCCCGCTTACTCCTAAAGAAACATTTAACTCGCCATTTAAAAACGACATAGAAGCCGGGTTGAAAAATATGTTTTCAGCGCTTGAGATTACGGCAACACCTGTATGGCCCATCGCTAGTTGTTTATTGCCTTGTACGCTTATGCGGTACCCACCTGCATATATGATGGTTCCGCTAAGAAATACACAAATAATAAAACAGATTTTTTTAATGTTCATAGTATTGGGTATAGTAGGTTTTGATGCAAAAGCACCTTATAAATAATATTCGATTATTACTTATGCTGTTAAAAAAGCAGCAGCCTTATCATAAAATTCTTGCTGATTTTCAGCATGTAGCCAATGTCCGGCATTGCTAACTGTTTGAACAGATGCCTCCGGAAAGTGTAATTTGATCAGTGCGGTGTTGTTTGGGGTTATGTATCCGGATTTTTCTCCTTTTAAAAATAAGGTTTTTCCATGAAAAATAGAAGTGTTTGGTAAAGCTTCTCCGATATCTTCAGCCGACTCTTTTAACACTTCTAAATTAATTCTAAGCCCAAGGGTGTTTTTATCGGTGCGATAAATATTTTTAAGAAGAAACATTCTAATGCCTTGATCCTGAATATATTTCGAAAGTGATTCGTCAGCTTCTTTTCTAGAAGTGATCTTCGAAAAATCAAGTGCACTCAGGCCATTTAATATTTCTTGATGATGTGGTGGGTACTGTTGTGGGCCGATATCTGCCACTAATAATTTTTCTACTTTTTCTGCATTGTCGGTAGCAAAAAGCATGGCGGTTTTGCCACCCATCGAGTGGCCAATAATATGTGTTTTTTCCAGTTGATAATGATCACAATAGTATAGAATATCATCGGCCATGTGTTGATAAGAGAAATCGGCACTATGAAAGCTTCTACCATGATTTCGCTGATCAACCAAATGTACCTGAAAACCACTTTCGGAAAATCGGCTACCCAATGTTTTCCAATTATCTGACATTCCGAGGAAACCATGCAAAATGACCAGCGGAGTTCCTTCCCCTAAAATCTTAGAATGTAATAGCATTAACTAAGTTTTTGTAAGTATGATGTTATGACTGTTTCAATACCCATATATAATGATTCTGCAATAAGGGCATGACCGATAGATACTTCTAATACGTTAGGCACTTCGTCTTTAAAGAATTTAATGTTTTTTAAACTGAGATCGTGTCCTGCATTCACTCCCAAGTTGAGCTCATTTGCCAGTACCGATGCGTAGGTATATGATTTTACGGCGGCGGTGTTTCCTTTGTCATATTCAGTGGCAAATTCTTCCGTGTATAACTCAATACGATCGGTTCCTGTTTCTTTTGCACCTTCAACCATTTTAAGAACAGGATCTACAAAAATGGAAGTTCGGATATTATTTCGTTTAAATTCCGTTATTACCTCTTGTAAAAAAGCTTTGTTTGCTACAGTGTCCCATCCTGCATTACTTGTTATTGCATCAACGGCATCAGGTACCAAGGTTACCTGTTCGGGCTTTACTTCCAAAACAAGGTCAATAAACTTCTTAATCGGATTTCCTTCTATATTCAATTCGGTGGTCACCACTTTTTTAAGATCATAAGCATCTTGGTATCTAATATGTCTTTCATCTGGTCTTGGATGAATAGTGATACCCTGAGCACCAAATTTTTCAATATCCTTTGACATTGCAACTAAATTTGGAACATCGCCACCACGGGCATTACGTAAAGTGGCAATTTTGTTTACGTTTACACTTAGTTTGGTCATAATCTTTTAAAATTGAAAACGATTAAAAGCAGTGCAAAAATACGAACTCACCCACGGGTGGTTATCATTAATTTTAATTAATTTGCAATCAGATGGAGATCAATCAACTTATATCAAAAAGGATTCATCCTTTAAATTTACAAACGCCCATAACGCAGGTACATCAGCTGTTTAATCAACTTACCTATTCGCATTTACCGGTAATTGAAAATGATGTGTTACTTGGGGCAGTTTTTGAAGATGATGCCAAAAACTACGATAGTAATAATGTGCTTAGTGATTATCAATATGAATTAGATTTATTTTTTGTTAAGGAGCATACTAACTGGTTAGATGTTATTGAAGCTTTTGCTAAAAATGAAAGCAACATTATGCCAGTACTTAACAGTGACAATAAATATATTGGGTATTATGAGTTAACCGAGGTGCTCGACCTTTTTCATGCTACTCCTTTTTTAAGTGAACCTGGAGGTATTCTTGTGGTTGAAAAAGGCTTGAAAGATTACTCATTTGGTGAAATTGCCCAAATTGTTGAATCGAATAACGGTAAGTTACTTGGTGCTTTTATCTCCGAAGCGAAAGATGATATGGTGCAGATAACTTTAAAAATAAACAACAGCAACTTGAACGAGGTTTTACAAACCTTTAGACGTTATAGTTACAACGTTATTTTTGGTAACGATGATGATGTGTTTATAGACACCTTAAAAGATCGGTCGGCTTATTTAGATCGATACTTAAATATGTAATTCAATACTCAAACCAGATACACACATGAAAGTTGCTATTTACGGACAAACCTATCGCAACAATTCGGGTAAATATGTCAAATTATTGATTGATGCTCTTGTTGAAAACGGAGTGGAAGCAGTTGTAGAAGAGAGCTTTTATGCAATTGTGAAAGAAGAGGTGAACTTGTCCAAAGCATTCGCCACTTTTTCTGTTGACGATCCTGTCGACCCTTCTTTCGATTTATTGTTCAGTATTGGAGGAGATGGTACTATTTTGAGAACAGTTACCTATGTTCGTAATTGTGGTTTGCCCATTATAGGTATTAATACAGGAAGGTTGGGTTTTTTGGCGACTATTCAAAAAGACAAAATAGAAGAGTCTGTCAGTCAAATTATTAACAAAGATTACAACATAGTAAACAGAAGTTTACTGCAGATAAGCGCTTCTCCCGAAATTGAAAGTGTGGGAGATTTAGATTTCGCTTTAAATGAGATCGCGATCAGTCGGAAGAATACAACGAGTATGATTACTGTTGAAACCTATTTAAATGAAGAGTACCTTACTAGTTATTGGGCCGATGGTTTAATTGTGGCTACACCAACTGGTTCTACCGGATATAGTTTGAGCTGTGCAGGTCCGGTAATTGCACCCGACGCAAAAAGTATTGTATTAACACCAATTGCCCCTCATAATTTGAATGCACGCCCACTGGTAATTCCTGATTCTACTGAAATTAAATTACGAGTATCGGGTAGGGAGGATACCTATTTGGTATCATTAGATTCGCGAATTGCTACAGTGCCTAACCATACCGATCTTATTATAAAGAGGGCACCTTTTGATATTAATTTAATCGAGCTCAAGGCTCAAAGCTTCCTGAAAACGCTTAGAAATAAATTACTTTGGGGCGAAGATAAACGTAACTAGTTTTATTAATCAGTCTTTCTTGTATTGTGGCTTGCAGTGCACAATAAATACCTTTAAATACAGTTTAAAAATAGTGTTGAAAAAACACCTTGTTGTCAAATTCTTGAATCATATTCCCAGGCACTAAGCTACTTCATGAATAGTGCTTCGTTATGTGAAGTGAGAATTGTTATATTTGCAAACTTTATAAAGTATGAAAAAAGCGTTTGTAGTTCTTTTTGTGGTCTTGACTACACAAGTGGGAATAGCACAAATACATGAACTTGGACTTTTTGCTGGTGGAAGTAATTTTATAGGTGATGTAGGTAGTACATCATACATAAAACCGAATCAGCTTGCTCTGGGAGTGCTTTATAAATGGAATCGGAGTCCTCGTTACGCCTGGAGAGCATCGTATACATACGCTGATATTCAAGGAATAGATAGAAACTCTGATGATCGAAGACGACAAGCAAGAGGGTTCTCATTTTCAAATAGGATATCAGAATTTTCGCTTGGGATGGAATTTAACTTTTTAGAGTTTAACTTACATAACGAACGAAGGGTGGTGAGTCCTTATATATATGGTGGTGTTTCTTATTTCTCGTATCGAGTTGTTAATAGCAGCTTAGCTACAGAAACAGATTGGGATTTTTCAATACCAATGACTTTAGGTGTGAAAGCAAGTATTGCAAAACATCTAGTACTTGGTGCTGAAATTGGCGCACGCTACACATTAACGGATAATCTTGAAGGTAATGACACAGGGATTGTTACCTTTGGAAATACCAATAGCGATGATTGGTATGTTTTTACTGGCGCCACACTTACCTATACCTTCGGAAGAAGACCATGCTATTGCAGGGATTATTGAAGATGAAATGGACATAGCAGATCAAATAGACAACACTAACATACCGAAACACATTGCTATTATTATGGATGGTAATGGCAGGTGGGCCAAAAAGCAAGGCAAAATGCGGGTTTTTGGTCACGAAAAAGGTACTAAGGCTGTGCGCGGAACAGTAGAAGCGTGTGCCGAACTTGGCGTTAAAAATTTAACGTTATATGCCTTTAGTACCGAAAACTGGAATCGTCCAAAACTAGAGGTCGATACCTTAATGAAGTTATTGGTCACTTCTCTGAAAAAAGAATTAAAAACACTTACCGACAACAACATAAAACTCAATGCAATTGGTAACCTGAATGCGCTGCCATCAAAGGCAAGGCGTGAATTACTAGAGGTAATTGACAAAACGAAACATCACACCCATATGACCCTTTCTTTAGCCTTAAGTTATGGGTCTCGGGAAGAATTAAGTAATGCTGTTAAAGAAATTAGTATTAAAGTTAAAAATAATATAATTTCGCCCGATGTGATTGACGAAGCAGTCATAAATAAGCATCTTTACACGCAAAATTTACCGGATGTCGATTTGTTAATTCGTACTAGTGGGGAATGCCGGATCAGTAACTTTTTGTTGTGGCAAATTGCATATGCTGAGTTATATTTTACCGAGGTACTTTGGCCCGATTTTAAAAAAGAACATTTGGTTGAGGCCATTATCAATTATCAAAAAAGAGAGCGTAGATTTGGAAAAACGAGTGAACAACTTAACTAGCACCTTAATGCAAAAAAATTACCTTAAACTATTCCTATTACTTCTTTTTTGTATTGGTTTTAATCAAGTAAATGCGCAAGAGGCTACCTTCGATAATGGTAAAAAATACGTTATAGGGGGCATAGAAGTTACCGGTATAGTGAGTTACAACAAACAAACTGTACTTACGTTTACCGGTCTTAGAAAAGGCGAGGTTATCTCAATTCCTGGAGAGCGAATTACAGAAGTGATTAACAAGCTTTGGAAATTAGAATTGTTTAGTGATATCGAGATTTTTTTAACCGATGTGCAGGGGGATAAAGCATTCCTTGAATTGGCTATTAAAGAGCTTCCTACTTTATCTGAAGTAAAATTCCAAGGGATTAAAAAACAAGGTAAAATCGACGATATTGTTAAGGAAACTGACCTTAAAAAAGGAAAGAAGCTAACCGAAAGCTTCCTTACAAATACGAAGAACTTTATTGAAAATAAGTACCGGAAAGTGGGTTATCTCAACGTAAAAACATCGTTGTTAACATCAAAAGACACCACGGCTACTAATGCGGTAAATATGATAGTAAATGTCGATCTAGGTGATAAGGTAAAGATTGGCAATATTGATTTTGAGGGTAATGAAGTCCTATCTGATGGGAAGCTGCGTAAGCAAATGAAGAATACCAAAAAGAAGGCATTTGGTCGTTTCTGGAAGAAATCAAAATTTATTGAAGATGATTACAAAGAAGATTTAGTTAGTGTAATCGATAAATACAAAGAAAAAGGCTACCGAGATGCAAGGATCATTACAGATACTGTGGCCTTTAATAAAGAAGAAAATACTTTAGATCTTAATATAAAGGTGCAAGAGGGTAGCCGGTACTTTTTTGGTGATATCAATTACTTAGGTAATTCGGCCTATACCAATGCGCAGTTGAATCAAGTATTAGGTATTAGAAAGGGCGATGTATACAATGGGGTATTGCTTAAAAAGCAAATAGCAGACAATTCTAAGCCTGACGCAAATGATCTAACCAATTTGTATCAAAATAGCGGGTATTTATTTTCAAGTATTAACCCAGTTGAGGTGAGTGCGGAGAATGATACCATTAATTTTGAGATCAGAATTATAGAGGGAAAGCGGGCGAAGTTTAATAAAATCACGGTTGTTGGAAATGATAAAACTAATGATCATGTAATTTTTAGAGAAATACGTACAAAACCTGGAGCGTTATACCGTAAAGATGATGTGGTGCGTTCGGTTCGTGAACTTGGACAGTTAGGATTTTTTGATCCTGAACAGGTTTCGCCAGACTTTAAAAATCCAAATCCTAATGATGGCACCATCGATATTGAATACGGTTTGGTAGAAAGAGGGTCTAGTCAGATTGAGCTACAAGGTGGTTTTGGTGGTGGCGGTTTCATCGGTACGCTGGGACTATCGTTTAATAACTTTGCCGTTAAAGACCTATTTAATAAAGAGGCATATAAGCCTTTACCAATGGGTGATGGTCAAACGTTGTCGCTTAGATTACAGGCAAGTCAATTTTTTCAAACTTATAGTTTCTCATTTTCTGAACCTTGGTTAGGAGGTAAACAGCCGGTTTCCTTTTCAACATCATTATCGAGAACAACCCAATTTCAATTTAACCAACGTACACGACGTGCTGATAAAGATCGTAAGTTCATAATCTCTGGTATTACTGTTGGACTTGCTAAACAATTACAGGTGCCGGATGATAACTTTATTTTGTCACAATCATTATCATTTCAAAGTTATGAGTTCGACAATTTTGGAACAGGATTATTCAATATTGGATCTACCGGTTTTGCGAATAACTTGGCTTATACGATTGACTTAACCAGACAGGCATTAAGTGGTAACTTGATATTCCCATTGTATGGATCTAAATTTTCGGTAAGTGCGAAATTTACGCTACCGTATTCATTGTGGAACGGTGTTGATTATGGTGATTTAGAAAACCAAGAAGAGTTTCAGCAAAAGGATGCTAATGGTAATATCTTAACAGATGCCCAAGGTGTTCCTTTAGCTGATGCGGAGAAGATTCAGCAAGAAAAAGTAAAATGGCTCGAATTTTATAAGATTAAGTTTAAAGGAGATTGGTATACTCGTTTAGTTGATAAATTGGTGCTGAAGTCATCTGCAGAGTTTGCGTTCTTAGGCGCATATAACCAAGATCGTGGTGTGATTCCATTTGAGCGTTTTTCGCTTGGGGGTGACGGACTTGGTCAATTTAATATCGGGGGTACTGAAGCTATCGGATTACGTGGGTATCCTAACCAATCATTAAACCCAATTATAATCGGTACTGATGGGCGTCAGTCGAATACTGATGGATCTACTATTTATAATAAATTCTCTTTAGAATTGCGCTATCCACTAACATTAAAACCAGCAGCTTCTATTTATGGGTTAACTTTTTTAGAGGCAGGAGCCGCATTTAATACTTTTAAAGACTATAATCCGTTTGAATTAAAACGATCTGCCGGTCTTGGGGTGCGTATTTTCATGCCAGCCTTTGGTTTGCTAGGTATTGACTTTGGTTACGGTTTCGATCCGCTACCAGGGCAAACACAAAGAAATGGATGGGAAACACATTTCATTATCGGGCAGCAATTTTAATTTTGGCACGATATTTTCTATTACCAGTCTGATGGCATTTATTGGTATTATCATTTCTCACGAAATATTCGTTTATTTGGGAAATCTAAAAATGACAATAAATTGCTGTAGTTCAGGTTCTGAAAGTTGTCATTTTTACGGTTGCAACAGTCAATCAAACTAATGATTAAAACACTAAGAGCATGAATGTTAGAGTTCTTTTTTTACTGACAAGCCTTGTTGCAGGCTCATTTGTTATCAACGCACAACGCGGACCACGAATTGGTTATTTTGATATGGAGTACATTCTTGAGAATATAGAAGAATATAATCAAGCGAATGCTCAACTAGATAGTAAGGTGCAAAAATGGAAAACAGAAATTGAGCAGCAACAAAGTAGTATTGAACAAATGCGACAAAACCTAAGTGTTGAAAAAGTGTTGCTTACCAAAGAACTGATTGAGGAGCGCGAGGAAGACATTTTGGTGAAAGAAAAGGAAATGTTGCAATACCAGCAAGATCGATTTGGTCCTAAAGGCGATTTGATCCTGCAGCGTATACAACTGGTAAAGCCTATTCAGGATCAGGTTTTTAATGCAGTTCAAGAAATTGCTGCTACAAAAAAGTATGATTATATTTTTGATAAATCAGCTGAAGGTAGCATGTTATTTTCCGCTAAAAAACACGATATTAGCGACCTTATTTTAAGAAGGCTTAATCGAGAAGCTAAAAAACGAAATATTGGTAGAAAGATCGATAGCTCAAAAGATAAGTTTGAAGATAGTACGAGTGGAAAAGTAGATGCTGTAAGTAGTGCTAAAACTGCTGAGGCTCAAAAGAAAATTGAGGCTCGTAAGACGGAGAGTAATGACAAAGTATCTGCAAGGCAAAAGCTAATAGAAGAAAATAGAAAGCGGAAACTTGCAGAACGTGAAGCAAAGAAAAAGGAGTTTGAAGAGCGGCGCAAGAAGTTGTTAGCAGAGCGCGCAGCAGCTAGAAAGAAAAAGGAAGAAGAACGCAAGAAAAAGGCCGAAAAGAAAAAAGGCGAAGGAGAAGGAGAATAATTAAGAACAACAATAACAATTAATAATAATTTTTAACATTACCATGAAACAATTCAAGACGTTATTAGTAGCTGTAGTATTATTTGTTGGCGCTACCAGTTTTGTAAATGCACAAAGCAAAGTAGCCCATATTGATACTCAAAAGTTAATAAGTGAGATGCCGGAGATGATTGCTGCTAAGAAACAATTAGAGCAGGTATCTAAGACTTTTCAAGCTGATATGAAAAGCTTAATGGATTCGTACCAAGCGAAGATTAAGCAATATCAAGCGGAAGCAGAAACAGTTACTGCAACTATGAACGAAACTCGCCAGAAGGAAGTAGTTGGAATGGAAAACAACATTCGTGAGTTTCAAGTAAATGCAGACAAGCAATTACAGCAAAAACAAATCGATTTAATCAAGCCAATCCAGGAAAAAGCACGTACTGCTATCCAGAAAGTGGCTAGAGCAAAAGGTATTCAGTATGTATTAGATGCTACCGCTGGCGGTGGTGTATTACTCGCTGACGGTACTGATTTGTATGCAGATGTAAAGAAGGAATTAGGATTCTAATATTCTTTAAAGATAAAGAAGAAAAGACCGTCCAATAAGGCGGTCTTTTTTTATTTTTAAACCATGAGTAAAGCACCTTTAGGCTTTTTCGATTCAGGCGTTGGAGGGACCTCTGTGTGGAGTGAGGTAAACAGCTTGTTGCCAAATGAACATTCTGTTTACTTGGCAGACAGTAAAAATGCCCCTTATGGGCCAAAAGGGAAAGACCGCATTATTGAACTTAGCATTAAAAATACCGAGCTTCTTTTAAAAAAGGGCTGTAAACTCATTGCAGTACCATGCAATACCGCTACCACCAATGCTATTGATGTGCTTCGGTCAACGTACGATATTCCTTTTGTAGGCATTGAGCCGGCTATTAAACCGGCAGCACTACAAACCAAAACAAATTCGATTGGAGTTTTAGCTACAAAAGGAACATTGTCTAGCGCATTATTTCATAAAACAAGCAGTTTACATACTAGTGGTATTCAAGTAATCGAACAAGTAGGCGAGGGGTTAGTTCCTTTGGTTGAGGCGGGAAAGATCAATCATAAAGAAACCCTTAATCTGCTTGAAAAATACACCAAACCAATGTTAGATGCCAATATCGATTATCTGGTTTTGGGCTGTAGTCACTACCCATACTTAATTACGCCTTTAAAAAAGGTTTTACCGAACCATATCACCATTATTGATTCGGGGGAGGCAGTCGCAAGACAAGTACAAGCTGTTTTAAGTCAATATGACTTGCTAAACAAGGATATTAAGCCTGCTACGCATTACTTTTATACAAATACAACTGTAGATACCCTTAAGCAGTTATTACCTAAACAAAAATATATTGAGTATCTAGATTTTTAAGTTGAAACGACTGGAGTTTTCCTTGAAACTTCCTACTACTTTTCCGTATTTTGCCAATGCATGAAACAACAGCAGGCATACATATCAATCGGTAGTAATTTAGGTAACAGGCACCAACATTTAAATGCTGCTGTCTCAGCAATTGAGGATGAAGTGGGAAACGTTGAAGCTACTTCTGTGGTGTATGAAACTCCTGCATGGGGTTTTAAAGGCGCGCCTTTTTTGAATGCCGCATTGCGTGTAAAAACCGACTTATCGCCAAGTCGGCTTTTAGAAAAGTTGCTTACTATTGAAAAGAGACTTGGCAGAGTAAGAAGCAATGAAACGGGATATAGTTCGCGTACGATCGATCTAGATATTTTGTTTTATGAAGATGAAATTATAAATGAGCAATTGCTGAAAGTACCACATCCTAAATTACAAGATCGACTTTTTGTTCTGAAGCCGTTAGCTAATATTGCACCAAGTAAAGTGCACCCCGTTCTCAGTAAAACAGTAAAGCAACTGTTGGATGACTGCAAGGATACAGATACTATAGCGCAAACTGATCTTTCCTTAAAGAACAACATCTTACAAACCTCAAAACTCAATTATTTGGTGATCGAAGGTAATATAGGCGCAGGCAAAACATCCTTAGCTACTAAAATAGCCAACGATTATAATGGAAAATTAGTACTGGAACGTTTTGCAGATAATCCCTTTCTCCCAAAGTTTTATAAAGATCAAAGTCGCTACGCATTTCCATTAGAAATGTCATTTTTAGCCGATCGATATCAACAGTTTTCCGATGACCTTTCGCAATTCGATTTGTTTTCTGATTTTGTGGTTGCAGATTACGATATTTATAAATCACTAATTTTTGCTAAGGTGACCCTTGCTGAAGAAGAATTTAGTTTATACAGGACTATCTTCAATATCATGTATAAAGAAGTAGTGAAGCCTGATCTTTACATTTATTTGTATCAGAATACGAAGCGTTTATTGCAGAATATCAAAAAAAGAGGTCGCGGATACGAACAAGATATTTCACCTGAGTATTTGGTAAAAATCAATAATGGGTATCTGGATTATATTAAGACACAAACTGAAAAAAAAGTAGCAATCATTGATGTATCAGAAATTGATTTTTTAAGCAATAATAGCGATTATGAATTTCTGCTAAGGCAAATAAATGATGCAATAAAAAGGGAGTCTTGATGCTATTTCATCTTACTAAAAAGATCCCAAACCACAATACCGGTGCTAACGGAAATATTTAGAGAGTGTTTGGTTCCAAATTGCGGAATTTCTATGATGTGGTTACTAGCAGAAACTACCGCCTGATCAACACCTTTTACCTCATTTCCAAACACTAGCGCATATTTGGTGTTTGTTCTGGGCACAAACTCATCAAGCATGGTTGCATTTTCAGCTTGCTCTATAGACACAATTTCGACCCCTTTTCTCTTCAATTCTTCTACCAGCGTTAAGGTATCTTTTTGATATTCCCAATCAACAGAATCGGTCGCCCCAAGCGCTGTTTTATGAATGTCTTTATGAGGTGGTGTGGCAGTGATACCACATAAATATATTTTTTCGACCAAAAAAGCATCCGAGGTACGAAATACCGACCCAATATTATTCAGACTTCTAATATTGTCAAGTATAATAACAAGAGGAGTTTTCTTTGCATTCTTATAAGCATCATTGGTAAGTCTGTCTAACTCGCTATTCTTTAATTTTCGACTCATATAGCAAAAATAAGGATGCCTTAACAATTTCACTGTAAAAAATAATTAGGCCTATACTCATTTTTAGTATTTCGTTTTTCTAATTTTAACCAATAACCGTAACCCAAGGTGTCCGGCATTTATATTCACATACCGTTCTGTAAGCAAGCCTGTTATTATTGCGATTTTCATTTTTCAACTTCACTGTCGAAGAAAAATGAAATGGTATTTGCAATAAAAAAAGAACTAGAACTTCGTAAAAATGAGTTGTCATCCGTGGTCGAAACGATCTATTTTGGCGGTGGAACTCCTTCTATTTTAGAAGAAAACGAGATCAGATCAATAATTGATACTATTTATAAAGAATATGAGATAATAGCGGATCCCGAAATTACACTAGAGGCGAATCCGGATGATCTTGATCAGGAAACCATAGAGGCCTTAGCGCAATCTCCAATTAATCGATTAAGCATTGGTATTCAGTCGTTTTTTGAAGCTGATTTAAAGTTGATGAATCGAGCCCATAACGCCATCGAGGCTAGGCAGTGTTTAGAAGATGCATTGGCGTATTTTAAAAATATTTCAATTGATCTTATTTACGGGATCCCTGGAATGACTGATGCAAACTGGCGAGAGAATTTGAATACGGCAATTCAATTTAACGTGCCGCATCTATCAAGCTATGCCTTAACAGTTGAACCTAAAACGGCCTTATACTCTTTTATTGAAAAAGGGATTGTCGATCCGGTAGATGATGAAGCAGCCCAACGTCATTTCAATATACTCATTGATACTACAGAGCAAAAAGGCTACCAACATTATGAGACTTCCAATTTTGCACTGCCAGGATTTTTTTCAAAGAATAATTCAGCATACTGGCAGCACAAACCGTATTTGGGTATTGGACCTTCAGCGCATTCTTTTGATGGTGAACAACGTAGTTGGAACATTAATAACAATCCTAAGTACATAAAAGCGCTTACCGCTAATAAATTACCAATAGAACGCGAGCGGCTTAGTACGGTAGATCGGTATAACGAATATGTGATGACCGGACTTAGAACCATTTGGGGAGTGTCGCTAAGCAAAGTGCAAGAGGAATATGGCGAACGATTTAAGGAATACCTTTTACAACAAAGCAAACGATACGTTGATGAACATTTGTTGTATATTGATAATGACAAACTAATAACGTCTAAAAAAGGGCGTTTTCTGAGTGACGGTATAGCAGCCGATCTTTTTTTGGTTGACCTAAATAAATAGCACGATTGTATGATCGCAGAAATTACCCTAAGATCCAGAAAATATAAAATCGACTTGTTACAGCCTATCGATATTTCAATTCCACTTCAATTTGATGAGGAAAGCGTAAAAGCTTGGGGTACGGATTACCCCCATCTAAAAAAACTATTGTCAATTGAACGTGGTGACCCTGTTAATTTTAATGAGCTAACAATTGTGCCGCACGCGCATGGTACACATACCGAAAGTTTGAGTCACGTTGATCCTACATTTATTGGTATGCACCAAGTACTAAAATCTCATTTCTTTAAAACGGAATTGATTACGGTTGCGCCGGAAAAGCAAGGAGAAGACTTTGTGATTTCTAAGAAACAATTACAATATCATTTAAAGAATAAAAAACCAGCGGCCTTGGTCATACGTACGATGCCTAACCTGAAAGATAAGTTAACGAAAACCTATTCAGGAGAAAATCCACCATATTTACTTGAAGAAGCGGCTGCGTTTATTTGCAAACAAGGTATTGAGCATGTATTGATCGATCTACCAAGTATCGATAAAGAAAAAGACGAAGGTGCTCTTTCAGCACATAAAGCATTCTGGGATTTGCCTAATAACCCGCGTGTTATTGCTACTATAACCGAATTTATTTATGTGCCAAATTCCATTGTTGATGGGCCTTATTTTTTGAACTTACAAATAGCACCTTTTGTAAATAACGCGGCACCAAGTAGGCCCATTTTGTACGAAATAATGTAGTTATGAAATCGATTGTTAAAATAGAAGAGCTAGCCATGTTCTTGCTGGGAGTTTTCATGTTTAATCAACTTGATTTTGCTTGGTGGCATTTTGTGGTGTTCTTTTTACTTCCGGATATAGGTATGCTTGGATACGCAGTTAACCCCAAGTTTGGGGCGTTGTGTTACAATATTTTTCATCATAAAGGTATAGCACTTGTTATTTATTTTATTGGAGCTTATTCATCTAACCAATGGATACTGTTTGCGGGAATTATTTTATTTTCCCATTCTTGTTTCGATAGAATATTGGGTTATGGGCTAAAGTACAGTGACAGTTTTAATAATACGCACTTGGGTAAAATCGGGAAGTCATCAAGGTAATATGGAGTCAATTTTAATATCAATATTAAGTCTCATTCTGGGAGGTGTTTTGGTGTATGCTATTTCTAAATACATAGAAAAGAAACGAAAAGATTCTGTTACCAATCAGCAGTCGGTAATGCTACTTGAAAAAATAAAGCGGGTTTGTAAATTGATTACTGTTGAGGGTGATTTTGCCGAGATATACCATTATGAAAATACGAAGGAAAAATTGCTAAAACTTATATCTAGCAAAAAAAAGGCGCTGGTTATTATTAATGCGAAAGCCTATGTGGGATTCGATCTTACGAAATTGAAAATGCAGGCACATGATGATAATCGCACTATTGTTTTAAAAGCCTTTCCTAGACCTGAGGTGCTAAGTATTGATACTAACGTACAGTATTATGATAAGAAGGACGGTTTTTTTAATAAGTTTGAAGCAGAAGACCTTACTGAATTAAGTAATGAAGCAAAGGCCCATATTAAGGCAAAAGTTCCAGAAAGCGGATTGTATACATCTGCTGAAAAAGAAGCTTTAGATACTATTTTATTAATGGAACAAATTGTTGAAACAATCGGTTGGAAACTGGATTATACTGCTCTAAAAATGGAAGATACCAAACGATTAAAATAGATTGAATGCTCCTGATTTTAAGCTAATGCGAAAACTTACCTACTTTTTAAACGATACCGCTAAAAAAAGCTATCCTAAGATTATATGGGAATTGCTGTATCTTTTCTTAAAAAAGAGAACGCTTCCTACCCATTACTTTGCCAAGTATTTGTACAGAAAAGATAGAGCTAACATTAACGATTATCTAACTACTGCACAGGTTAAAAAGATATCTTTTTCCAGATTTTTCAATGAGCCGGCGATGCTGCCTTTTTTTGAAAACAAACCTGTTTTAGGAATGTTTTGTGAGAAAAATGGACTTCCCTACCCCAAAATTTTAGCAGTTAATTACAAAACACGGTTTAATAATTTTGAAGGCGAAGTATGTATTGATAGTAACGAAAAATTGATGGACTATCTAAAATGGCTAATGGCCAAACAACACTTAAGTTCACTTTTTATAAAAGAAGTTGATAATTATGGTGGGGCAGGATGTTATAAGGTTGAAAATAATGATCGCTCTTTAAGGCAAGAGGGTCTTAATCAAATGCTCAATGGTAATTTTTTTATTCAAGAATGCATTCAACAGCATGATGATATTAATACAATTAGTCCCAGATGTGTAAACTCAATTCGATTTGACACATATGTAGATCAGCAACAGCAAGGCCATATTCTTACAGCACTCATGCGTTTTGGTGTAGGCGATTCGGTTGTCGATAACGCAAGTTCAGGAGGTTTTTACGTGGGCATAGATATGGAGTCTGGAACATTAAAGAAAGAGGGTCAGCAGCTATTCAGTTATGGAGCTAGAAGCTATGATACTCATCCTGATACAGGAGTGGCATTTGAAGGATTCAAAATACCGTTTTTTAAGGAAGCAACTGATCTAGTGCATAGATTAATGAAATTATTGCCGGACGGATTTGTGGGTTGGGATATTGCAATTGCATCCACTGGTCCTGTTATTATTGAAGGGAATACTCAGCCTGGTATTCTGATGTCTGACGTATCTTATGGCGGACTTCTTAAACATCCTAAGTACCAAGAAATATTGAAAAGACTACCTTAGAGGTATGAATGTAGAACACTATCGGGAATATTGTTTGTCAAAGTCACAGGTAACTGAGCATTTTCCTTTTGATGAGGTGACCTTGGTTTTTAAGGTTGCAGGAAAAATCTTCACCATTTGTGGATTGGAACGTGTTCCTTTTCAAATTAATCTAAAGTGTGATCCTGAAAGAGCCATTGAATTGAGGGAAACCTATGATGGTTTGATTATTCCGGGATACCATATGAACAAAAAACACTGGAATACCATTTTTCCCGAACAACTTCCACCTGATTTGGTAATCGATCTTATCGATCATTCATACGATCTAATTGTAAAAAGCTTGCCTAAAAAAATTCGCGATACATTTTAATCACTAACAACAAAGGTCATCGGTAGCCGTAATCTAACTTTGGCTGGCCCTCTCATGTGGGTAGCTGCTTTTAGTTTAGGAAGTGTTGCTATAATTCTTTTAATCTCTTTATTAAAAATCGAATCTTTTGAGTTTGTATTAGTAAAGAGAATTTTTCCGTTTTCGTCAATGAGCATAGTGATAATAATACGCCGCTGTCCATTTTCTGTTTCGCTCAGCAGACGGGTATTAAATTCTGAGCTTATTTTTTTTACAAGAGTTTGAGTAAGGCATCTTCGTCCTTGCGGATCATAAGAAGTATCATCACATTCCGGGTGCTGAGGTGCATTATGTACAAGTTCAAATGCAACTGTTTTAATAGGACGTTTTTTAATGGTTTCTATTACCGGATCTTTCTTTTGACCTAAAACCACAAAAGTACCCCCAAAATATAGCCCAAATACGAATAAAAATGTGAATCGTTTCATTTGAACAAACTTACTAATTAAAATAAACGTAGTTAAAGGTATACGAATGTTTAATTAAAAGATAATAATGTGTTTTTTGTCGAAAGTTGATATTTTTAGTTGAATCATGAGACAACTAAATGCGATAGTTGATTATTTTTCGTTGTACAAAAAGTGAAAACATACGTTTAAATCAATAGGAAAAGGCTTACTTTGTGTTGCTAATGAATGTAAGAATAGGTTATAGTATTGTGTTGGTGCTACTTTCGGCGCACTCCCTGTTGGGGCAACAAGATGCTCAGTATACACAATATATGTACAATACGGTAAGTGTTAACCCGGCATACGCTGGTTCTAGAGGCTATTTTAGTCTTACCGGATTATATAGGTCACAATGGGCTGGTTTTGATGGTGCACCTGAAACACAAACTCTTACTATGAATACTCCGGTTGCTAAAAATGTTGGCCTTGGTGTTTCAATAGTTAATGATAAAATTGGCCCATCGAATGAGACGTATCTTTTCGCTGATTTTGCATATAGTCTAAGATTAAACCAGGACTTTCAGCTAAATTTAGGTTTAAAGGCGGGAGGTAGTTTATTAGATGTTGACTTTTCAAGGCTTGAAGGCGTAGATGTCGATCCAAAATTTCAAAATAATATAGATAATAGGTTTTCTCCTAATATTGGCGTTGGGTTTTATGTACATAGCGATAAGGCATATGTCGGATTATCCGTTCCAAATTTACTAGAGACCAAACATTTTGATGAAGGTATTTTTGTAGAAGGAGAGGCTGTATCCCTACTTGCTGAGGAGCGTGCTAATCTTTATTTGATAGGAGGTTATGTTTTTGATGTTAACTACTTCACTAAAGTTAAACCAACCATATTAGTGAAGACAGTTCAAGGAGCCCCTTTACAGGTTGATCTGTCTGTAAATGTATTGTTTTCTGAAAAATTTAGGGCTGGCTTGGCATATCGATGGGGTAATGCTTTAAGTGGTTTAGTAGGTTTTCAGCTAAACGATTCGTTGTTAATAGGATACGCTTATGATGCTGAACTCTCCACATTAGGAGGTTCAAATTCCGGTTCACACGAGTTTTTTATTCGATTTGAGTTATTTAGAAGCACCGGAAATAGTTTATCTCCGCGATTTTTTTAATAATTTTAAGGCGAGCAAAACATCATATTTGCTGCACAAACACTCAACATATGAAACTTGTTGCCCCTTTTCTATTTTTAATATTCAGCTTCCCGCTTTTTTCTCAGCAGAAACAAACCGAAGGCGATAAAGCTTTTGACAACTATAACTATAAAAAAGCAATTAATGCTTACGAGCGCGAAGTAGAAAACGGAGAGAAGTCTGCTAAGATTTTCAAGCGGTTAGGAGATAGTTATTATTTTAATGCTAAACTTGCGGAAGCGAATAAATGGTATGAGCAGTTAATTAATCTGGGTTCGGAGGTGGAACCTGAATACTTATATCGATATGCTCAAACGCTAAAGTCCATTAAAAAATATGACAAGGCAAATGCCTATATGGAAAAGTTCACCTTGTTAAATGCGAACGACAAACGGGCCATCCTTTTTAATGAAAATCCGGATTACTTAAATGATATTGAACTTCAATCGGGGAGATATGAAGTAACCCCCGTAGCGTTTAATACACCAAATGCCGATTTTTCTCCCACAGTTGTTGGTGACAAGCTGGTGTTTTCATCTTCATTGAATAAAAGCCTTTTCACCAAATTTATACATGAATGGGATGAGAAGCCATTTATAGATTTGTATGAGGTGTCAATAAACGGTAATACCGAAGAAGAGAATACTCCTAAAAAGCTTAAAGGTCGGATAAACACCAGTTTTCATGAATCGTCTACCACATTTACTGCTGACGGGAATACTGTTTATTTTACAAGAAACAGTAAGAGAAAAGAACAAGCCGGTACGCTTAACCGACTAAAACTTTACAAAGCAATTAAAAAGAAAGGGCGTTGGGTAGATGTAGAAGCGCTGCCTTTTACTGATGATAACTATACCTATGCACATCCATCACTAAGTAAAGATGGTACAAAGCTATATTTCGCATCGGACATGAAGGGGACAAAAGGATATGGAGATATTTTTGTGGTAGATGTATATGAAGATGGCACTTTTAGTAAACCTAAAAACCTTGGTGATATGATCAATACGGAAGGACGTGAAACCTTCCCTTATATCTCAATGGATAATAAATTATATTTCGCTTCTGATGGCCATTTAGGCCTTGGAGGTTTAGATGTGTTTACCGTTCAGCTTGATGCAGACAGTAACCCTATCACCAATGTGGTGAATGTAGGTAGACCTGTGAATTCACCAAACGATGACTTTAGTTTTACTATTAATGATGAAACTAAAAAAGGGTATTATTCTTCAAATCGTGAAGGAGGTAAAGGCGGCGATGATATTTATAGTTTTACGGAGACAAAGCCTTTGATCGAAAAAATTGATCTCATCGTATCCGGTCAAGTAAAAGCTAAAGAATCAGACGACACCATTAAGGTTGCTACTATTCAACTATTGGATGAGGCCGGAACTTTGATTGAAGAGATAACTACGGATGATGGAACATATTCCTTCACTGTTGATGCTACTAAAAATCATCGTATACGCGCTACAGCTGCTGACTATTTAATGAATGAAGTTTTGGTGAATAAAACCAATAAGGCAGCTTCAACCACCGTAGATATGTTGTTAGATGCTGACAAAGCAATTACCGATGTCAATGACGATTTAAGTAAGATTTTACAACTTCAGGTTATATATTTTGAATTCGATTCAGCAAAAATTCAAGAAGGTAGTTCCAAGGCGCAACTAGATAAGGTAGTTGAAGTAATGAATTTATATCCTCAAATTACAATTGAGGTGCGATCACATACCGATAGTAGGGCGGATGACTCCTATAATATGGCATTATCTAATAGACGTGCTGAATCTACTGTGAAATATTTGGTTAGCAAAGGTGTCGATGCCAGCCGACTTAGTGGAAAAGGATATGGAGAATCACAATTAATCAATCAGTGTGCAAATGGAGTCCCATGTTCTAAAGCAGATCATGAGCTGAACCGACGATCGGAATTTGTAATTGTAAGCCAATAACTAACATACAACTTGAATTCGATTTTCATAAGAAAATTATTGTTCTCGGTACATATTTACTGATAGTGGAGTACTCGAACTGACATTGTCTTCTAACAAATAATTACCTTAATTGGCATTACATCGGTTTTTTTGATTATTTTAACCTATATTTGTAGTGTATAGCTATTTATTTTTATTGAAAATATAGCACATGCCATTTTCAACATGTTAATAAGTATAAATTCGTATTATGAAGCTTAGAATCCCCCGGAAAAATATAAGTTCATCCGTTTTAAGAAGCGTTGGCTTCTTTTTAATTGCTGTAGCATTGGCATTGGTTTCCACCGTTATGTAATGGCAAAATGGATGTCTTCTAAAAATTAACTGGAAAAGCCGCTTTTTTATTAAGCGGCTTTTTCAGTTAATATGGGTAGTTCATTATTTAAATGCTGCGTGTCCGGTAATATCCATTCCTGTGATCAGTAAATGAATATCATGAGTGCCTTCATAAGTAATCACTGATTCAAGGTTCATCATATGGCGCATAATACTGTATTCCCCAGTAATACCCATTCCTCCTAAAACTTGTCTCGCTTCTCTTGCGATGTTGATGGCCATCTCCACATTATTACGTTTGGCCATGGATATTTGAGCGGTGGTCGCTCTTCCTTCATTTTTAAGTTGACCTAATCGGAAAGCCAATAACTGTGCTTTGGTAATCTCGGTGATCATCTCGGCCAGTTTTTTCTGTTGAAGTTGAGTGGCTGCAATAGGCTTTCCAAATTGAATACGTTCTTTAGCATATCTTAATGCCGTATCATAACAATCCATCGCTGCACCAATAGCTCCCCATGAAATTCCATATCGAGCAGAATCTAAACACCCGAGTGGTGCACCGAGTCCGCTTTTTCCTGGTAATAAATTTTCTTTAGGCACCTTCACATCATTAAAAACCAACTCTCCCGTAGCCGACGCACGCAATGACCATTTATTATGCGTTTCCGGTGTGCTAAAACCTTCCATCCCGCGCTCAACAATAAGGCCATGAATACGGCCTTCTTCATTTTTTGCCCATACCACGGCAACATCAGCAAATGGTGAGTTTGAGATCCATAATTTGGCTCCGTTTAGTAAAAAGTGATCCCCTTTATCTTCATATTTGGTTTCCATTCCTCCAGGATTAGAACCATGATTCGGTTCTGTCAATCCAAAACAGCCCATCCATTCGCCACTGGCTAATTTTGGCAAGTATTTCTTACGTTGCTCCTCCGTTCCATAGGTGTAAATAGGATACATCACTAAAGAAGATTGCACTGATGCTGTAGAACGCACTCCACTATCTCCCCGTTCAATCTCTTGCATGATCAAACCATACGAAATCTGATCTAGGCCTGCCCCGCCATATTCCTCAGGAATATATGGTCCAAAAGCACCAATTTCTGCAAGTCCTCCAATAATTTGTTTTGGGAACTCCGCTTTTTGTGCATACTCCTCGATGATGGGTGACACATCACGCTTTACCCACTGCCGTGCGGCATCTCTAACAAGTTTATGTTCGTCGTTTAAAAGGTCATCTAGGTTATAGTAATCGGGTGCTTCAAAAAGGTCTGGTTTCATAGCGTGTTTGTCAATTTTCGACAAAGATACTTAAAGAAATACAACAAACATTCAATGAATTGTTATAAATAAAACAAATTGGAATTGTTTGGTATTTCGTCTCCCACCCATTTTGGGTAGTACAGTCACTTTGTAAATAATTGACTTTTGAACCTGAATAGAAAACTCAATTTTTATGAAAACGAAACATAACCTACTTTGGTGCTTCGGTCTTGTTTTTTTAATGACTGGCACTACGTTAGCCCAATACACTCAAATACCAGACGCTAATTTCGAACAGGCGCTCATTAATTTAGGAATTGATTCTGAAGGAACCTTAGAGGGACAAGTGTTAACTGCAGACATATCAGGTGTTACTTCCTTAGATATTTCTGGACAAGGCATTGTTGGTCTTCTTGGATTGGAAGATTTTTCTGCTTTGGAAAATCTAATTGTCACCGACAATGATATTGTGGATCTCAACCTAAGTTTTAATCAAAACTTAATCACGGTTGAAGGTTTTCAATTAGATGATATACAAACGTTGGTATTAGGATCACTACCAAATTTAACAAGTTTGAGAATTGTTGGGTCTACCAATGGTCAAACCAATTCTAGTTTGAGTAGTGTAGATGTCTCTAACCTTCCCGCTTTAGAGGTACTTCAATTACGCAACCACTCCTTTACATCAATTGATATAAGCCAAAACACCAATCTTACTAGTTTGCAATTAAATGACAACAACTTATCTACACTAGATGTAAGTTCTTTAACTGGTCTTGAATTCTTAACACTAGACGATAACAATTTTTCCAGCTTGGATGTTTCGCAGAATACTTTATTGATCTCACTAGGACTCTCCGAGAATCAATTTGCGACCGTCGACATTTCTCGGAATACGGCAATTGAAATTCTCACCATGGGCTCTAACCAGTTCGCCTCTTTAGATCTAAGCAATTTGAATAATTTAAGAGCGCTCTTTGTTGAAAACAATTCGTTGCTAACATCCTTGAATATTAAAAATGGTAACAACGCCAACATGACAATAATGCGGGCTATCAATAATCCAAATCTGTCCTGTATTGAAGTTGATGATCCTGGTAGTATTCCTAGTAGTTGGCAAAAGGATGCTGCTGCCTTTTATAGTAGCATGTGTGCACCTTCAACAACTATTACCTCAATGCCGGTAAACCCCTCTGCCGGAGAGGAATTTACAATCACCATTGAATTTTCCGAAGATATATCAGGTCAATTGGCACTTCAAGATGTGACTGTCAATAACGCAACTAAACCTGCTGGATCTAATGCGGTCAAAGTTGGCCCGAGAACGTTCACCATCGAACTTAACTCCATCAACTGTAATGACGTTGATGTTTTCATTGCTCAAGGCAGTGTTATAGGTTCAAATTCTGGCCAGGGGAATACTTCAGCGCAAGAAACATTTAACGTGGTGGACACTACCGACCCAGTCTTGGTTCTTCAAGATACTACGTTGCAACTGAACGTCAGCGGTCAAGTTACAATAGCTTCCATCGATGTAGATAATGGTTCTACTGACAATTGCGGTATTGATACCTGGAGTTTTAGCCAGTTGAATTTTGATTGCACTGATTTAGGACAGAATACGATAACGGTCGAAGCTATCGATTTAGCAGGTAACCGAGCCAGTCAAGATGTTACCGTAACTGTAGTGGATAATATTCCACCAACCTTTAGTTTGATAGGCGGAACACCCACTTTTACGCTAAGAGAGAGTGGAAATCTTGAAGTCGAAGTGGATCCTGGCGACATAATAGGAACGTCCAATGATAATTGTGGTAGTGGTGGAAATACCTTTACATTGTCTCAAACTCTTTTCACTTGCTCCGATATAGGATTGAATACCATAACGGTGACCATGACCGATCCCAGTGGTAATTCAACATCACAATCTTTAGATTTGAATATTGAGGACGAAACTGTGGGGTCTGTGAAAGTGGAAACGCAGGACATTACCGTGCAGTTGGACACCAATGGTCAAGTGACCATAACCCCTGAAGATATTGATAACGGGTCTAGTGCTGGTTGTAGAAATGTAACTCTAAGCCTAGATCAAACGGCTTTTGATTGTAGCAATTTGGGACCAAATACTGTAGAGCTGACTGTAACAGATGGTATCGATACCGAGACCGCAACAGCGATAGTAACTATAAAAGACAATGTAGCTCCAAGTGTAATCCCCCAAGTCATTACAGTACAGCTAGATAGTAATGGTCAGGCTAGCATTACACCCAATGACATCGATAATGGTAGTGCTGATAATTGTGGGATTGCAACAAGAACATT